>NZ_DATHWZ010000056.1:0-1717 GCF_035460085.1 Methylophilus sp. | reverse complement strand
AGACCTGCTGGCCGATTTGCCGCAGAACCCGTTGCCGGATGCCCTGTTCATCACCTTGGCCGACACACAGCCAACCACCGCCAAATCGGTGCAAGAGACCTTGCAAACCCGTGAAGAAGTGGAAGAACTGGTCATCGATAGCGTATGGATGGAGCGCCTGAATTCCATGCTGGTGCTGGGTAAGCGCATTGCCCTGATTTTTGCCAGCCTGCTGGGTATCGCGATGATCACGGTGATTAGCAATACGGTGCGCATGCAGGTACTGACCCATGAAGCAGAGATTGAAGTGAGCCGTTTGATCGGCGCCACACACAGCTTTATCCGCCGTCCGTTTTTGTATATGGGCAGTGTTTACGGCCTGGGAGGCGGACTGATCGCGGTGGGGTTGTTGTTTGCGATTGTGTTGAATCTTAAACAGCCGGTGCAAATGCTGGCAAATAATTACCAGAGTCATTTCCAGCTGGTGTTTCATCTGGTGAATATTGGTGGGTTGATTTTATTGGCATCGACGTTGATAGGGTGGATCGCGGCATTTATTGCGTTGACGCAGAAAAGGTAAGCGACGTCGCCTGCGTGACGGCTGGCTTTTACTAGATTCAGCGTGCTCAGCAACAGTTTGTCATTCCGGCATCGGCCGGAATCCAGGTATTTTTCATTTATAGCTTGGATACAATAAAAGAGCGAATGCTTCACTTTTGTGAAGTACTTATTAGGTCTTTCTTCAGATAATCACCATTCCTTTTCGCTTCTCAGCGAGTTACTTTTCTTTGCTTGCACAAAGAATAAGTAACCAAAAGAAATGCACCCTAGCTTCCGCTTTTTTCCTGCGTTGCTCATCAACGTGGGCGTCCAACGAAACTCGCCCTAGCGCTTGCACACTTCGCAAGCCACCGCGTAACTCAAACAGACGCTGGCCAAAAACTCCCACGCTGACTGCGCTACTCGGCGCGTCAGATAGGGTCCCTGAAAACCACACGCTTTCAGTGACGTGAGACTCGCCACTTTCATTCCCGCTCAATTATTGAAATTAAACAAAGCTAAAAAGCAAAAAACAAAACAACGAAATTGGTTTGTTGGGTTTAGTTTTAGAAATAAAACACTCATTAAGCGCCCTGCATGCAAAAACATTCAACCACCGCTTCATCGTGCTGGTTTTAAACGGGCCCCTATCTGACGCGCCGAGTAGCGCAGGCAAAATA
Source organism: Methylophilus sp. (assembly GCF_035460085.1). Taxonomy (GTDB): domain Bacteria; phylum Pseudomonadota; class Gammaproteobacteria; order Burkholderiales; family Methylophilaceae; genus Methylophilus. The sequence continues at coordinate 518 of NZ_DATHWZ010000056.1, read as the reverse complement.
AGGAGGAAGGGAGCGACTGTCTGAATCCCGCGGTGGCCTGCGGTTTGTGCAGGCCGCTAGGATGAGTTTCGTGACCGCTTATGCTTAAGTCCGGCAAAGCAACGGACGAAAGTCCTAGTTCGAGCAACGCAGGAAACAAGCGGAAGCTAGGGTGCCTTTTCTTTTGGTTACTTATTCTTTGGGCAAGCAAAGAAAAGTAACTCGCCTAGGAGCGAAAAAACGGCGAAAAAGAATGCCTAAATATCCAAAGAAATACCTATTAAAACCTCCAGCAAGTACCACACTTGTCTTCTATTGTAACCAAGCTAAGCATTAACCCGGCCTAGATTCTCCCTTGCAGGGCGCACTGGCTTCTGCATAAGCAAGCCATTTCGCAATGACCTAATCACTGCGAAACATAATTCGGCCCACTGCCCCCCTCCGGCGGTACCCATGTAATATTCTGCGTCGGGTCCTTGATATCGCAAGTTTTGCAATGAATGCAGTTCTGCGCATTAATCTGCAATACCTGCTCACCC
>NZ_DATHWZ010000055.1:0-3529 GCF_035460085.1 Methylophilus sp. | reverse complement strand
CCGTCTGATTCAGACTTAGCCGTATACCCGCTATTCCTTTGTGCACTTTGCTGACTGGAGGCTATCTTCACTGGGGACGGTCTTGCTGCCGGTTTATGCGTCACCGCATGCCCGCCACCAAAGCTCTTGCCTTCCAGTTTGAACTGGCTGATGGCGTCAGCCAGCTGGTTAGCCTGGTCTACCAGTGATTCAGCGGCGGCGGCGGCCTCTTCAACCAATGCCGCATTCTGTTGCGTGGTTTCATCCATGCTGGTCACTGCCTGGTTGACCTGGTCAATACCGGTGGTCTGCTCAGCAGAAGCGGCTGAGATCTCACTGATGATGTCTGCCACACGTTGTACGGATGAAACGACATCTTCCATGGTGTTACCGGCATTCTCTACCAGGCGGGTACCTTCAGTGGTTTTATTCACTGAGTCGGTGATCAACTCTTTAATCTCTTTGGCAGCACTGGCTGAGCGTTGTGCCAGGTTGCGCACTTCACCTGCCACGACGGCAAAGCCTCTACCCTGCTCGCCTGCACGTGCCGCTTCTACGGCTGCGTTCAGCGCCAGGATATTAGTCTGGAAGGCAATACCGTCAATCACGGAGATAATGTCTTCGATCTTTTTAGCGCTATCGTTAATGGCACTCATGGTCGCGACGACTTCGTTGACCACGGCACCACCTTTGACAGCGACATCAGAAGCAGTCAATGCCAGCTGGTTCGCCTGTTTGGCGTTCTCGGCATTCTGTTTCACGGTTGAAGCCAGTTCTTCCATGCTGGCAGCCGTCTGTTCCAGGCTGGAGGCTTGCTGTTCCGTACGGGCTGACAGGTCGGCGTTACCGCTGGAGATCTCGTTGGCTGCTGTGGTGATGGTTTCTACGGCTTCAGTCACGGCGATGATAGGGTCTACCACCATATCGAGTGTGCTGTTGACACCTTCGATGATCTTGCGGAAGTCGCCCTGGTGTTTGTCAGCGTCGGCACGTACGGTAATACGGCCTTCTCCGGCAGCTTCGGCAAGCAGATTCGTGTCTGCTACCAAAGTGTTCACCGCTTCAATGCTGGTGTTCAGGTTATCAATCATCTGGCTGTAGTCGCCTGGATAATGATCGGTGATCTTGGCGGGAATATGACCGCGGGCAATGTTCTCCAGGTATTCTGAAGTCACTGTCAGTGGTTTAACTACTGCATCCAGCGTGCTGTTCAGCCCATCAATCACTTTGCGGAAGTCGCCATTGTGTTTGCTGGTATCAGCACGGGTAGACAAGGCACCGTTTTGGGCGGCAGTTGCCAGTTCGTTCGCATCGGCCACCAGTGCATTCACCGCATCGATACACGTATTCAGGTTATTGATGATCAGGCTGTAATCACCCTGGTATTGCTCGGTGATCTTGGCCGGTATATTGCCTTTCGCAATGTTGTCCAGGTAGCCAGAGGTTACATTCAACGGTTTTACAATAGCGTCCAGGGTGTTATTCAGCCCTTGCACAATGGTGCGGAAGTCGCCTTCATGCTTGCTCGCATCAACGCGGGCGGTCAAACGACCCTCTATGGCGGCATGCGCAAGTTCATCCGCATCACTGACCAGGCGCTTGATGTTGCCACGTACCTGTTCAATGGCTTCGTTCACAAAGGCTTTTTTACCCGGGAATGCTTTCAATGGTGCATCCAGGTTACCTTCACCAAAGGCTTTTACAACCTCAATCGCTTCCTTGTTCATGGCAATGTGGCCAGCCACCATTTTATTGATGCCTGCGGCCATTTGGCCGTAGCCACCTTTGAAGCGGGTTTCATCTACCGTGCAATCGATATCGCCTTCATCGTGTTGCTGGCTGACATAATTCAGTGACTGGACCAGGCCATCAAGCGTTTTTTGCAGTACGCGGATAGAATAAGCCACGCTGGTCTTGTCTGTTTCCGGCAGCGTAATCTTCTGATTCAGGTTGCCCTCAACAAAGTTACGGGCAATCACAGTCAGTTCAGATGGTTCCATACCTAGCTGATTGAACATATTACGTTTGATCAGCAAGCCTATCGACACCACAATGGCCAATGCAACCAGCGCAATCGCAAACAACATGATAATCGCCTGGTTTTTAATGCCTAAGGCCTGGCTGGCATTTGCTCTGGCCAAATCATTATTGAACTGGCGGTGCTGGCTGATCGCACTTTGCACGCTGGCAATAACCGCCTGGTTCGAGAGCAGCACGTCGCGTGCTTCCACTTTTTTATTGGATAGCGACAAAGTCAATACATTGCTGCCTAAACCATCGTATGCACTAATCGCAGCATAGTCTTTTTTAAGCAGCGCGTTATCTTCTGCATTGGTGGCATATTGATCGTATTTCTTTAGCGCAGCCATCAATTTGCCATGCGTTTCGGCAACCTGCTTTTCAATGACCTGCATTTTGTCATTGTCAGTGTTGAGCATGTGTTGCCAAATCAGGCTATTCAAGCGCTCAAATTCCGCCAATGTTTCATCCAGCACTTCAATGCTAGGTGCGGCAGTTTCATTTGCATAGTTGGTATAACCATATACCCGCTCAGTCTGAAAGTAACTGATGCCAGCCAATGCGAATAATCCCAAAGCTGCCACGACAATCAGAACGTACATTCTTTTTGCGACGCTCATAATTTTTATACTCCAAATCCGTTAATTTTTCGCCAAATCTTGGCTTGCATACTATGTTCTTACACACTAGTAATTTTCTATCAGCCAATAAAATACGTTTTATGACCTCTTTTCCGGCTCAAGTTTTTCTCTTGATGAAATTCAAGGACATTAAAAAACCCCTTGACTACAAGGGGTTTTATGCCAACACAGTAGAGTGCTTATTTCTTCACTTTTGATGCATCTGCAACATCTGTTTTTTTCTTTGCAGCTGTTGACTCAGCCACTGCATCGCCTTTCATGTGCGTTGCAGTTAATTCCGGGCTGCCTTCTTCGTAACATACCCGACCCATCATTGATACGGTGCAAACTTCGGCTGCCAGCGCATGACCAGATACTAAAAAGAATGCGCATAAAGCGATGGCAGTTTTAATCGTGTGTTTCATAAAGTCTCCATTAAAGGGGTTTAAATCTATCCAGTGGTTATTTACTACCACTTAACTAGATTTACGAAAGCTTTGAGGAAAACTTGAGAAAACTTACATCTGCGTTACAAATGATATTTATTGCAACATTTAAGACACTTTTTGTAGCATTTAGACCGCGGCTGAATCACTCAAATCATGCTAAAAAGTCATCAAAAAGCCGACTAGCTATAGTCGGCTTTTGATCAGTCAGTAATCAGCTAAAACTCTTCCCAGTCACTGTCATCAGTCCCGGTCCGTTTCGAAGCGCTAGACTTTATCGGTGGCGGACTACTGCCACCTCCGGAGGCCGACTTGCCAAACGACCCGTCTGATTCAGACTTAGCCGTATACCCGCTATTCCTTTGTGCACTTTGCTGACTGGAGGCTATCTTCACTGGGGACGGTCTTGCTGCCGGTTTATGCGTCACCGCATGCCCGCCACCAAAGCTCTTGCCTTCCAGTTTG
>NZ_DATHWZ010000054.1:0-51582 GCF_035460085.1 Methylophilus sp. | reverse complement strand
TAATGACTGCGGGAGCTTCACAATACCGGCCCTTTGATGATTAACATCTTCCACCTAATTTTGAATTTTTTGTGAAATCGACCAAAAATCCGGTTTAGGGTTTAAGTTAGCGAAATTAATTTACGTTATTGCTATTAAATTGCAATCAAACAATAAATAGTGATGCTCGCATATACCAGATATCCACCCATGACTTCCAGACCACCCTTCCTCGACAGCCTGGCTTATAGCTGGGGAGCCAAATGGGGAGAAGATCAACTAAAACGTTTTGCTGAAGGGTTGGATCCAGGGTCAGACACTATCGTAGATATATTAAGAACACGGTGTCTGACCTCGGTTTACCAGCCTATCGTGTCATTGAATAATGCAGATATTTATGGATTCGAAGGTCTGATCCGTGGCCCGGCGGATACTAGCCTGTACCTGCCGTTGCAATTATTCGAGGCCGCCAAACAACGCCAATACCTGCCAGAAATGGAGCACCTTAGTCGCCAGATCGTGCTTGAAAATTACGCGGCCACCTGCAAAACGCGCAAGCTTTTTCTCAACAGCACGCCCGAAATGCTATTGATGTCAGCGCCGAATAAAGCTGAAACCATGGCCTACATCGCCAGTCTTGGCCTGGAACCACAACAGATTATTATTGAAGTCACCGAGCAGACCCGCAACATGGATTATGGCCAGCTGCGTGAAGCAGTGCAGCTATACCGCGACATCGGCTTTGAGATCGCGATGGACGATCTGGGTGAGGGGTTTTCCAGCTTGCGTCTGTGGTCAGAGCTGAAGCCGGACTATGTGAAAATTGACAAACATTTCATACGTAATATCCACCTCGACCAGGTCAAATTCGAATTCGTCCGCTCTATCCAGCAAATAGCGCAGAACTCTGGCGCCAAAGTCATCGCCGAAGGCATTGAAACCTTTGAAGAACTCAGTATTATCAAAGACCTGAAAATTGATTTCTGCCAAGGTTACTACTTGGGCCGCCCCGAACCGACCTTGATACAGTCGATCGATGTCGATGTAAAAAAACAACTGGTCAGGAATACACTGCATCTTTACCAGAATACCTATATCGCACTGGACCACCGCTCCAATGTCAGCAAACTGCTGAAATATATCCCGCCCATTCAGGCAACGATGACCAATAATGAAGTGATGCGGCTGATCGACGCAGATAGCAGCATCCATATGCTGCCGGTAGTCGATGGCGAAACACCGATCGGGCTGATCACGCGCTATACCATGATAGATAACCTGGCCCGCCCTTACCGCAGGGAGTTGTACGGTAACCGCCGCTGTGCCGAGACCTTTATGGATACCCAGCCACTGATCGTCGAAAAATCCATGAGCCTGAAAGCACTGAGTGACATCATCGCCGAGGAGGCACAGCACTTCAGCAATGGTTTTATCATCACAGACAATGGCCGCTACCTGGGCATAGGCCGTGGACAGGATTTGCTGCGTGAAGTCACGCAAATGCAGATCAACGCCGCACGCTACGCCAACCCCATCACGCTGCTGCCAGGCAACGTACCTATCAATGAACAGCTTGACCGGTTACTTGCCTCGGAGTGCAGGTTCAGCGTCTGCTATTTTGACCTGGACACCTTTAAGCCCTATAACGATATTTATGGATTCCGCCGTGGCGATGAAATCATCAGTTACACCGCCAAACTATTACTGGATCACGTTGACCAGAATTTTGATTTTGTCGGCCACATTGGCGGTGATGATTTTATTGTCATCTTCCAAAGCAAAGACTGGCAGGCGCGTTGTAAACAGATTCTGAGCAATATGGAAAATGATATTGCTGAATTCTATGATGAAGCGCATAAAGCCGCCGGAGGTGTTGTGGCGGAAGACCGCCAGGGAAAAGTGGTGCAATACCCGTTTGTCAGCCTGTCTATCGGTGCGGTAAAAGTGAAACCGGGGAGATTCCGCTCACAGCATGAACTGTCTTCAGCAGTCAGCCTGGCAAAGAAACAAGCCAAAAAAATGCCGGGCAATAGCCTGTTTATTGAACGACGGGCTTAAAGGAAAAAGGCGAAGCTAGCTTCGCCTTTTTTTGATTTACCTACAAGAATAACGCAATCAGGATAATGATAGGGATTGGTAACCCGATAAACCAAAGTAATAATGAACGCATGTAAATCTCCTAATGAATGACAACTTCATGTCTTTGCACGCTTAGCGTACTAAACAGAGTTAACGTACAAACAAGGCAATCAAGATAATCAGTGGGATAGGCACACCCAAAAAGAATAGTAGTAGTGAACGCATATTAATATCTCCTGATAATTTAAAAAACTTTTATCCGTTTAAACCCTGATTACGCATCGCGGCAGCGGCCACCCCAGGTTGCAGCCAGGCTGGCTGAGAATGCACCAATCAGTAAAGATACGAACAACCACAGCGTGATACCAACAGAAGCCTTACGTGCTTGATCAGCAGCTTCCTTGGCTTTTGTTGCGGCTTCATTCAGTTTTTTATCCAAGGTGGCATAGATTTCTTTTACACGTGCCTCGGCTTCTTGCTGTGTCAACCCAGTGCGTTGTGCAACGAGCTGTGTCAGGTAAGCAGAGTCCTCAGCTGACAATGAACCATTCGCAACGGAATTTGCAAAAATGCGTGTAACTTCATCAGTTGGAATAGGTTTTGAAGGCGAGTCCATCGTGTTACGGCTGGCAGTGTTGTTAGTGCTGCTTGGGTCTTGTTGAACTGTACCATTCAGATTAGGCCTGAACAAAGCATCGACAAAATAACCTGAGGTGTTGCTACCGTTAGCGGATGTTTCGCTGTTGGCTACATGCGCGGCTGCCATGACACCGGCAGAGGCGGCACCACCAGCTAAACTTGCTGTAGCCTGTACGCCTGTATCTACAATGGAGCCAATGATAGAAGTCACCAGTGTCGCTGTTGCCAGAGTCGCCACACTCCATGCCAGGAAGCCATGGGCAGTATCGCGGAAATATACTTCATCAGGATCAGTGTCTATCCATCTAACACGCAGGCGTCCCGTCAAATAGCCACCCATACCAGAAGCGATTGCCTGCGTGACTGTTATCCATATGATGGCAGAAATTCCGAATGCTGCAGCAGAAACCCCGTCGTGAGACCATGGTGAGATAGAAGAAAGTCCCAACCCTGTACCCAGCAGAAAAAGGATCAGTGATAGAACTGCTGATGCGACTGCACCGAGCAGGATAGCTGACCAGGAAATTGCGCTGGTAGGCCCCCCATTAACGAGAGTTGTACGACTCGCTGCCGGGTCATTAGATAAAATAGCTGCCATGATTAAGCTCCAAAATTATTATTTATTAAAGTAATTATTAATCTGATAAAACCGTCTCAACTAGCCCCTGGCGATATCCAGGGGTATTCGCATCAAACGTGTTTTTCATCAGTGTTTTAAATCCATCCTGCTAACGACATAATCAGCAAAATCACAAGCGCGGAACCTAGAATACCAGGCGGGTAATACCCCCAACGGTTGTGATAGGGCCATGCAGGTAGTACAAAAAATAGAGCCAAAATCAGCGACCCTATTAACATATCGCCCAACATGATTCCTCCCCAAATCGAATAAATAAACCAGCGACTAAACAATTTATCTATTTACATCACATGCCTGGTCTTGTGACCAGATGCTTGAAACTAGTGCATTGCATGCGCTATAGGATGAGGCTTCATCATGCGGATTTATGATGTTGGCTTCCATACACTTTACGCTGAAAATTTTGTAGGAATTCTCGGACGCTCAAGTGCTTAATCTCCGGCGGCATTGATTACCGATGATGATTTGCGGGCAGTGATTAAGGGCTAAACAACTTGAGTAATGTTGGGCTGAGTTTTTGCCGGATTTTCAGATAGTCTTTCCACGGGTCAGATCTCTGCCTGGATAAGCGTTCGCCTATATTGGTGATATTGAAAATATCAGAGTGGATGTCAGCGCCTACCTCGTCCCAGAAGAGTGGTGTCGCCACCGGGGCGCCGGCGCGGGCACGCGTGGAATACGGCACAATGGCGGTGGCCCCGGAACCGTTTCGCAGGTAATCAATAAAAATTTTACCTTCGCGTTTCTTTTTGGAAATGCTGGAGGTAAACCGGTCGGGAATATGTTTTTCAAGATACCGGGCAATATCGCGGCTAAAAGCTTTTACCACTTGCCACGGATATTCAGGCTTGATTGGCACTTCTACATGCAAGCCTTTGCCGCCGGTGGTTTTGACAAAGCATGTCAGGTCGACTTCTTCCAGCAGGCCTTTTAATAACAGAGCTGCTTCGGTGACTTTGTCCCAGCTGAGTTCCGGTGCAGGGTCTAGGTCAAAAATAAGCCTATCTGCCAGTGCAGTCACCGGATAGCGTGAACCCCAGCTATGTAACTCCAGCACGCCCAGCTGAACCAACTCGATCATGGCAGGCAGCGTACTGGCGATAAAATATTCAGCGTCTTTCGATGCTGGATCCAGTTGTACCGATTGCAGGTGGCGGTGGCTATCCCTGGTCACATGTTTCTGGAAAAAACATCCGTTCTGGTAACCATCCGGACAGCGCACAATTGATAACGGCCTGTCCTCCAGATAAGGCAATATCCATTGTTCGATATTGGCATAATGGCGGGCGATATCCATTTTGGTATAGCCATCGCCGGCATAAAGCACCTTGGCTGGGTGAGTGAGCTTGATGCCGGCTACCTGTGATCCGCTCGCAGAATCAGTCAACGGCTGAGTAGAGGTTTTTTGGCCAGTGTGCCTGGTGTTATTAGCGTTTTTTTTCTCTGCGTTTTTTTCTTTGGATGCCTTACTTTCAATATCTTCCGGAGCCAGCGCTGCTTCATGGATGATTTCTTTCGCCGGCTTGTCACTACGCAACCCTATAAAACTGGCATGTCTTGTCAGGCCTTCGCTGGTCCATTGTGCGAACTTTACTTCAGCCACCAGTGATGGCTTCAGCCAGTGCACACCCTGCGCTTCCCGGCCTGTGGGCGGGTTCGCAAACGCCGGTGTTGCCATCTTCAGTTTGGGTAAATGGCCGGCAATCATGTTCAGGCTATCTGCATTAAAACCGGTACCGACCCGGCCTGCATAGCGCAACTTGCCTGCTTCATCATAGAGACCCAGCAACAAGGCGCCGAATCGTTCACGGCTGCCAGCGGGATCGGTATACCCCGCGATAACAAACTCTTGCCGCAATCCGCATTTCACTTTAAGCCAGTCAGCAGACCGGTTTTGCACATAAGTGCCCTGCGCATCTTTGACGACAATGCCTTCCTGTCCATGCAGGCAGGCTTGTTTGAACACTTCAACCGCCTGCCCGGTGATATGGTCGCTGAAATGGATAAGGCTGTCTGCACCTTGCTTGGCCAGCAGGGTACGCAACAAGTCCTTACGGTTAATCAACGGCAATTTTGTCAGGTCATGACCGTCCAGATACATCAGGTCGAACACAAAATAGATCAGCTTTGCTTCTTTATCCAGGCGCATGGCATTTTGTAGCAGCTGAAAGCTGACATTGCCATCCGGCCCTATCGCCACGACTTCTCCATCCAGCCAGGCGGTATCCACCGGTAAAGCAGACAGTGCTTCAGCCAGAGCAGGCCATTTAGCTGACCAGTCATGCCCATTCCGGGTCAGCATCCGGGCCTTGCCATCTTTAATGCGGGTCAACGCTCGGTAACCATCATATTTCAGTTCAACCAGCCATTGTTCGCCATCCGGCACCTTACTGGCCAGCGTAGCCAGTTGTGGTGAACACTTTTCAGGGATTGAGGTAGGTGTTGTATTGGCAGGAATTTGAATTTCCGGCGAGGCCCCTTCGTCATGCTGATGGTCATGGTTATCCGGCAACTCGCTGACAGACGCTTGGGCAGTGTTGGTGATCTGTGCCCCAGCCCCGGTGCGCGCGTGCTCGTCATGCTCCTTGATCAACAGCCAGTTGATTTTATCGTCTTTATCAGCTTGCCTTGTTTTCATCCGCACCAGTGCCCATTTGCCCTCCAGCTTATGTCCGTGCAGCTTGAACTTGATTGAGCCATTCTTATAGCCGGTCACCGGGTCACCGATGGCTTCCCAGGTGCCTTTATCCCACAGCATGACATGGCCTGCGCCGTACTGGCCGGAAGGGATATCACCTTCAAATGTGCCATAGGCGAGCGGATGGTCTTCCACTTCTACCGCGAGGCGTTTATCAGCAGGGTCCAGGCTAGGCCCTTTCGGCACTGCCCAGCTTTTCAGGGTGCCATCAAACTCCAGCCGGAAGTCATAATGCAGGCGGCGCGCATGGTGCTTCTGGATAAAAAAACGCAGTTGCTCACCCGGCGACTCTACTTGGCCACGTGGTTCACGCGTGATCTTGAAATCACGTTTTTTCCAGTATTGTTGTAATCCCATCCTGTCGTCTCACCTATTACGATTGCCACTCAGGCCGACCGTTTACGCGCCGGTTCTGATTTCTGTTTAGGCTCTGCTTTCAGCCGGGCGGTTTTTGGCCCAGGTTTGACTTTACTTTCAGTGTTGCTTTTCCCTGCCGGTTTACCACCGGCACGTGCAGTTTTGTCGGCAATACTGGCTTTCAGCAGCTGCATCAGGTCCACTACATTGCTACCTGAAGGGGCACGGGTTTGCTCGCCATCTTGCTCCGGCTCGGTCAGCGTATGGGTTTGCTTGGCTTTCACTTTTTTCTTCACCAGCGCCAGCACATCCTGGCGGAAAGTATCCTGGTATTGTTCGGGGCTCCACGCTTCAGACATATCTTTCACCAGCGACAACGCCATGTCCATTTCTTTGGCGGATACCTGTGACTGTTTGCCGGGCTTGGGTTCGGGGATTTCCGGCAACTCACGGATTTCCTCCTGGTAACGCAGAAGATTGAGGACTATGACCTTATGGAATGGCATCAATGCAGCCAGGTGCTGTTTGGTGCGGATGACCACTTGCCCCAAGGCCAGCTTGCCGGATTCCTCCAGAGTTTGCCGTAATAAGGCATACACCTTCTCGCCGCCTTTGCCGGGTACCAGATAATAAGGTTGTTCAAAAAAGAATACCGGGATCTCGCTGCGGTCAATAAAAGACAGGATATCTATGGTCTGGGTGCTTTCAGGGTTGGCTCTGCGTAAATCTTCATCGGTCAGTACCACATATTCATCTTTTTCATAGGCATATCCTTTGATGATATCCGGCTGCTTGACTTCCTTGCCGGTGACTTTGTTATAGCGCTTATAGCCCACCGGAGCGAAATCACGTTTATCAAGAAGATCCAGGTCTATCCCTGAGCTGCTACTGGCAGAATGTAGTTCAACCGGAATATGTACCAGGCCGAAACTGATGGCACCTTTCCAAATGGGACGTGACATACGGCGGATCTTTCAACAATCAATGAAGAAATATAATCTTCCTTATTCCTTTGTACCAAATATCGGAATTAAGCTGAAAATCCTGTAGGAAAAGTACTAAATTGAACAATTATCTAAGTGAAAAATACTTTTCTGATTGTTAAGTGAACAAATATACTTTTATATCAATATGAGCGTATACTAAAGATGCAGTTCATGGAAACAGTTCTGAATTTTCCTCTACGTCCTCATTTGAGGCTCCTCCATCTGAGTAATTGTTTTAAGTTTTCCTTCCCGTGCTTCCCTAGTAGTTTGCTTACTTCCGCAGCATGCGTTTGCATTTCGAATAATACGCATTACGCCTGGGCATACTAATGGCTGCAGCTCTCCATCTATTCTTCCCAAGCTTTTAATTTAAAAGGTCAAGAAAATGGATGAATCATTATTGTTCAGCAGTGCAGACTTAAAAGTCAGCAATCAGCATTTGAATGTTAGAGGGAAAATCTATGCCATCGCCGACATCAACCAAGTGGAATTGAACTTCATACAACCTAAGCGCCTATTGGCGACTATTTTGTTCTTAACGGGTTTATTTTTATTACTCGATGAAGGCAATTTATTTGCCTTGGGTGGATTTTCAATCATCCTCAGTGTCGTGTTCTGGGTCTCGGAAGGCACCAGATACGCCTTGGTGATACATTCTGCGGCGTCAGAAAAACAGGTTTACATCAGTAGTGACCGCTTGCTGATTGAAAAGGTGATTTACGCTTTGGATACTGCCATGCTCGAAAAAGTCAGCCCTAAAACGGTTAGTAGCTATTCCAGTATAGAAAGAACTTACCCTGATAACCCTAATGATATTAACTTCGGTGCTTCTTGATGGGACAATAAAATCACAAACTGCTGGTATCAAGCAGGTTGTGATATAGCCGCTAGCGCTTCTGTAGCGGTTGACTGGTCATTCAACACGATATCCGCTAGTGAAATAATACCAACCAGCCGGTTTTCCCGGTCTAATACGGGCAATCTGCGTACCTGAAACTGTTTCATATCTGCCGCAGCCTCTTCTATTGTCTGGTCATCGAAAACATACCTGGCTTCAGTACCCAACAATTGGCTGACTTTAGTATTATCCAGTGACAAGCCTCGTGCCACTGCGCGTATGGTGATGTCACGATCAGACAACATCCCAATCAATTCACCATTCTCGCAAATGGGTAATATGCCTAAATCATGTTCCATCATGATTTTTGCCACGGCACGCAAGGTGTGATCTGGAGAAGTCACAATCACTTCCGGCGTCATAATTTCTCTAATCAGCATATTGTTTCCTTAACATCAATCAATCGATCAATCTAATGTGCAACACCTTAAAAGTTAAGTTGAGCACTGTTAGGCTTAAGTCTAAAGATTTAAACGCCGCAAAATCATCCGTAGGCGGCTGATTACGGCGTCAGACATTGATGCAAATATATGCAGATTTATCTGACAAACCAAATGTGATTAAGCAGGCGATGCCGCCTGATTTAATGCATACCTGTAGTCAGCACCACTTTGCAGCAGGCTCTTCCATGCAATGGATGATGTCGGCAGGATGCAACTGCCCTCTTCAATACTGTTGACTAATTCAGGAGGAAGCACCATAAATAGCTGAATTAACACTAGGACTTGATCAAAAGCCTCTCTCTATAAAACGACCTGGAAAAATTACATGGATACCGCTGACAATGGAATCAGATATTCACTGACAGTAGCTGTATGCATTTCGTCCTAGACTGATGCTTTCTCAATGAAAAGGGAATCGTCATGTATTCAGTAAAACGTTTAATGCTGGGATCAGCAGTAGTGGGCCTGCTTTGTATGGGCTTGAATGTGCATGCTAAAGATATCGCATCATCAGACAAGCGCTTTTTGAAAAACGCGGCTGAAGCTGGCAATTACGAAATCGCAGGTAGCCAACTTGCACTGAAGAAATCCAAAAACGCGGAGATTCTGAAATTTGCAAAGATGATGACTGAAGACCATACGCAAGCAGCCGCTAAAGTAAAAGATTTAGCTGCAAAACGCGGTGTGGAGTTGCCTAAAGAACCTAGCCTGATACAACAGGCAAAACTCAAATATCTGGAAACAAGAGAAGGTACCAAGTTTGATAAAAGCTATGCTTCAGGTGTAGGTGTGGCAGCACATGAACAAACCATTAAATTATTTGAAGATGCAGCGGAAGATGCGATGGATCCGGAAATCAAAAAATTTGCTTCTGATAGTTTGCCTGTCTTGAAAAAACATCTTGAAGAGGCAAAAAGAATAGATATGCGAGTCAATAAAGACGACTAACGATTAGCCAAATGCTTAGATTAAAAAGCCTGACTTGGTACAAGTCAGGCTTCGTGCTTATTAAAATGACTGATGGATTATCGTTCGGCAATCGCAATTTCTATCCAGCTTTCAATGTGTTCACTGATATGTGCGTAGACCTCTTTGCTGGTCTCGCCAGGTGGATCATAGGTGTGAATAACATCGGTGACCAGTCGGCCATCCGGCATACTTAGACCTTCAAAAGGATCCGGTCCGGCCATATCTTCCTGCTGCTTTTGATCAAGCAATTTGTGTATCCTGATGCCTAATAATCCTTTGCCAGATAGCAGGGTTTGTTCGATTTCATAACGGACCCATTTGCTACGTGCCGTTTCTGCCCCGATCAATACAATGGTACAACTACGGCCATTGAGTTGCTTCTTGATCCAGCGACGAATGGCTGAGTCCTCAGATTTATATACCTCTTCCCAGGCATTATCAATCGCAGCCTGGTTGCCTAAAACCATGCCGATATTGCGCACCATAGAGGCTCGCCAGCTATCGCGCTGATAATCAAAACTGTAGAAAACCCGCCGCGCCATACACACTCTTTAAAATCCAAACCCTCATGTTACTTTAAATGCCGGGGAGCTTGTAGGACAAATGAGAATTTTATGATTTGCAGGGCAAACAGAATGTGAAAAATAACCATTGGCTGGTTATTTAATAGAGAAAAAATCGAATTAAAAGAAAGTTAGCGATGTTTATCTTGGTGGGATTATTGCATCGGATTGCTGGTAGCGTATGCGAAATGCGTGTGAAAAAGCCGCGCAAAATCGATATCTGCAAGATCAGTTTGGGTGCCATAGCCATGATCCAGCACCAAATTCAAAGCAGCACCGCCCGGAGAAGGTACCGGTAATATACTGGCATTGGGATGATAGTATTTGAATATCGCATGCTCGGTTTCAACCCCTTCCATGCCACCAATAAACACGGCTCCGATGAGGTCTTCACGCGAAAGCATTTCCTTGCGCATGTGCAGGATGCTGGCTTCCCTGTTATTGGATACAGGGCTGGTGTAAATGACATTGCCGAATCTTTTGTTTTCTTCAGCGAACTCATCCTCAAAAAACCTGCTCTGGTAAAGCACCACAGCATCGGCATAATCCACACCAATATCCTCGCAGATACTCCAGAGCATGGGCGTAATTGCCGGATGGCCACCCCAAACTATCTTATGCTGCCTGATCACGGCAATCATCATCTCACGCACCGCGCACTGGATTAAGAAAGGGTTGGCAGTCTCATGGTAGGTACCACGGTTAGGGACAGGCACACTGGCTGAAAGAAATATTGCCCCCATGTATCAATGCCCCCAATGCTTAAATTGCTGGCTGGCTTCAGAGGCTTTAATCCAACTGTCGGATTGAGTATGCTTGCTAAGCCAATCCAGGTAATGCAGGCCTTTTTGATATAAACCGACGGGGTCATAGACGACAGCCGCAGACTGACTTGACGGCGTATGGCTTAGCGCCTCTTCTAAAAGGACAGGGGTGGGTACTCCAACTGTTGGATAGACTGTTAAACGTTGGCCGTTCGGTAATTGCATATGCATCGCTTTATAGGTGCTGACGCCGAGCATTTTCCCGCCAATCGCCTGAATTGCAATCCGGAGATTACTGATCATATTGACCATTCGTATAGCATGATTCTGGCTGCGCACCTCTTCAAGTTGTAAACAAATACGTTCCACTGCGTCAGCCTCGAGCCCTCCGGAATCCAATTGAATATCCTCACTTGCGAGCTTGCTTATACAGGTAGTGGCTGATCGCCGGGAGGCAGTGACATCTGGCCAGTTCACCCGCAACACACTGATGCCTTTGGCCAGTACGCGGCCAAATTCTGCGTTACTCCAGCGACTATTAAAATAACCAGGTGTATCCAGCATCAACACGACATCAGAATCATATAGCTTATGCCATGATAATGCCTTGGCATCCTCAGTCATGTCGATACCATGCGTATCCATGAACACATTGAATTGCCGCGCGGTGAGCGCTTCACAAAGCTGAGAAGCCGCAGCAAGGGCATCATTACGTTGATAACTGATAAATACCCGTCGCTGGTGCGCTAACAGTCCGACACTCTCCAGTAGGGCATTCGCGACATGCTCAGCCCCGCCTGCTTTATAATCGAGGCAGTTCAAAGGATGCAATATGTCAGGTAATTCTGACTGGCGTCGACTTGAATCTGATACCACTGGCAATATGGGAACACCGCGCGCTAAAAGCTCTTCAAGGTTTGCAACATCTACGTTATTTCCGCCAAAGAATACCGCCGCTGATGGTTGTAGTTGATCTGGTTTAAAAGTGGCTGGTAAAACATCCCATACCACTTCATGCCTCAGCCGTAAATTAAACTTGTCCAGAGCAGAGGCTATGCATTCGCTTAGATCGCGAATTTGTGCCTCTGTTGGCGCACCCAGGACAGCGAGTTGGTATAGAAAAGTCATTGTGATGCAGTCATGTGTTTATTCGAAAATCATTACTGATGATGCCTGATTTTAATTGTGCAAATACTTACTTACAGTATATAGCTTAATGCAAGCCAAAGGCCTATACCAGATAAATACTACGCCCATTCAATCATGCAATCTCATTTTCAAAGTAATTAATGTGCAAATCGTTAGGCTAATATGCAATATTGATGTTAAAACAACCAGTCATGTTTGGCTGAAATACTTGTAAGATTTTACGGACGATTCAAGTTGGTCAATTCTGGCATGTCTTAAGCATGCTTAACTAGAAGGATTTTACGTGCTTCTAAGAAAGGAAATCTTGCTTAATTTCATGAGCACAAACATTCTTAAGACAAAAAAGTGGATGTGTATGCACACATCCTAAAATGACCCGGCTACAGTGGTTCACCGGACATCATCATGAATCAGTTTATGAAGCTGATTGTTTTTCTTATCACAATCAGAACAAAGGTGTTTTCAACATCACTGATATTAAGTGGTCCTTGCTCATAGGTTTATCCGCCGATGACTGATTGCCACGTCAGAATTTCATTCAACATTAGTTTATGCAAAAAATGGTGTTCACCAAAAACAAAAGACTCATGGCTGATGCCTGGAGTCTCATTTTAGTGCTTTCGTTAGGCAACTTGCCTATGAATCTCTATTTCACACGATTCAAATCTCAACTCATTGCGCGGATTGGCCTGCAGAGAGGTCCGGTTCAGGTTTGTAAATGAACGTGATCTTAGCGCCGCTTTCTGCGGCCGCATTCGCCAATTGATGGATATCTTCAGCCGTTTTGCTATTGGCGACAAGGGTGAACCCCAAGCCGGCTTTAGCAATTCTGATCAATGCATCTGTGGGTTTGTTTTCAAAGCTCATCATGAATATCCTTCCGTAAATTGATCGGAGGTATTTACACACTTGATTCTTCAAGTAAGGGATTAAATTTTGCGCGCATGCTAATTATCAGGCAATAAAAAACAGCCAAACATAGCTAATTTAAAAGTTTAAGCATACTCCGCTATAAATTAATAGCCAGCATTCCTTTAACCGCTGAGCATATTCAGGAATAATTCCCATGTGAAGTTAGCCGCAGGAAAAATGTATGCATGTGGTGGATGATTTTGTTCAAAAGACATAACTCAAAGCATGCAGATGATTGCGAATCCGACCAGGCTTTGAGCACTCCCACAAACCCGTAAAACCAGATAGACTGGCTCTTTGGAAACAATTTTGGTTAAAAGAACAAGCATTCATAGTTCTTTGGAATAGATAGTAAAGTCACTTACCAGTAACGACAGTGGAGATTAAATGCGTCAGGATTCAACACTGCAACTTGTTGCAGGTCACATCAAGGATAATGCAGCAGCTTCGGTAGATGCATTAATCGTTGCGATGAAAAATGCACGTATCGGCATGACTAAAGCATTTGAATCTGAGGATCACGCGCAGGAAGGGGTGGACATCGGGCTATCACTGGTAAAAACCTCACACTGCATGACGGTGAAATTCGCGTGACCATTCCTGACATCAACAAAGGCAGTACATGTTCACAGGACTTAAAGCCGGTAGAATCGCCGCAACATGAAATCAAATCTGCGGTGGTAGAACATGCCGCGCAGGATTTACCCAAAGAAAAAAACAGAGTACTGGTCATCGACGACAATGAAGACGCAGCCAGCACCCTCTCGGATTTATTAGCATTAGCTGGTAATGATGTAAAGACTGCCAACTCGGGCAAACAAGGCCTTAAAACCGCAGAAGAATTTCAACCAAATATTATATTCTTGGATATTGGTTTGCCCGATATAACAGGCTATGAAGTTGCAAGGGCCATTCGCCAGAGTGAAAAACTCAGCAAATGCTATTTAATCGCACTCACCGGTTATGGTACCGAGTCTGACCGGCAAACCGCATTGGCAGCGGGTTTCGATCTCCATGTAACCAAGCCACTGGATTATGAAAAGATTGAATCCATCAGTCTTGGGCTTTGAGTTGACTTGGGCTTTGAGTTGACTTGGGCTTTGACTTGACTTGGGCTTTGACTTGATAAGAAAACGCCCATGCAAGCTTTTCAGGATTTGATTAGTGCTTACTCTTGGATGTGTAGCTCACATTATTTCCGCTAATCGAATCATTGTTAAACACGATCCCGATCAACATAATGGTCGTGATAAATATAATAAACATCATCATGATAGAAGCAACGACGATGCTTGCCGAAATCACCATGGATGTCACTATATTTAGCATTCCTTTTGTTAAGTTCCCTTTTTGCATTTAAGCCTTTATCGTTATTTGCAAATCACATGTGTAGCGATTAATTCTTAATTCCTGACTAATAGTTCTTAATTTCTGACTAAGCATGCTGGCTTCCATCCAAATCCGATAGCCGGTTTTGCCTGAGTTTTTTGTCAGAATCCACTGAATCAGAACTGGAGTAATTTTTGAGATCAAGCGATCTTTAATCAAAGATAATCAGCGATTAATTCAGTTTTAAAAAAAATCCCCACCGAAGTGGGGAGATAAATTAGGGTGTCTCAGGGAAACAAAATGACTCTAAGCCAGCCACTTTGTAGGTATCCATAATCGCATTTAGGTAAAGATAAATGTATAGGTAAATACTGATTAGCAGGTAGGAGTTATCTGACGTAATGATGTTATTGCAGACATGGATGAGAATTGGTAAATAGCATTCCTCTAACGCAAACCCCTAATGCTTCGTCCTGAAGCATTAGGGGTATCTTGAAAGCCTGAAACTATTCAGGCAAATCAATGCAGCTATTTATTGACCTGAATATACAACATCAACGCGACGGTCATGCTGGAAGCAATCTTCTTCCGCACAGTTTTGTTTTGAGCGCTCTTCGCCATAGCTTATCGTTTCGATCTGCTGATCATTGACGCCTTGCACATTCAGTGCTTTTTTAACTGCAACGGCACGACGCTGTCCCAAGGCCAGGTTATATTCATGGGTGCCACGCTCATCGGTATTACCTTGTAACACGACTTTCGTTTGTGGGTGTGCAGCTAAATATTTGGCATGATTTTCAATCAGAGCTCTGTACTCGTCACGGATAGCATCACTATCGTAATCAAAGAAAATCTGGCGTTTAGCCAGCTCAGCTGCGCTCATTTGATCTTTACTGGAATCCACCTCGACAGTTTTGATTGTGATTTTATTTGGGCTGGCAGCTGCGTCAGCGTTAGTGTTTTCCTGCTGAGCGGGCGGGATTGGCCGCGCAACGCTTGGGTCCACCTGCGCCGGATTCATAGGCGTACTTTTACAAGCAGACAATAACAATGCAAGCACAGCAACTTTCCATAGATTTTTTTGCATGACGTTTCCCTTACTTTAAATTATAAAAAATTTTACTCATTTTCTTGATATAGATTCGCTATCAACAACTGGATGGTAAGCCCATATTTTTATTGCTAACGATACTATTACGTAGGTTCAGTAAATATACGCATAAACTCGGTGCGATACAAAGCATCCAGAAAATGTCCTTCTTCATCTTGAGACTCTGACTTGGAAGCGATCTCTGACTGGACGCCAGATGTCACCCCTACTTTCGTCTGTGCGATCTCATCCCCGGTTAACGTTCTGGTCATCCACACACGATCACTGGTCATCGGCCAGCTAGTATCATTAGAAAGCAAAGAGGAAATCAAAAGGAAGACTACGGCGGCAATGATGCCTGCAGTCATCGTCGCTAAAGATATGCCGTTATTCTCATTACTTGAAGCATCAGCGCTGTTCATCATGACAACCTCACTTCATTAGAAATTTTTATCAATGGTGTTAAAGCGAGTGAGACACAACCTTATGCGCCACCAGTGAGTGCGAGAATAATCAGGATCAAGAGTACCAGGCCAATTCCGCCACTTGGATAGTAGCCCCATTTAGAACTGTGTGACCATGTTGGCAAGGCGCCGATGAGAGCAAGAATTAATACTACGATGAGAATTGTGTGCAGCATGAACCTCTCCTAAATCTTAAGCCATAAATGTCGAAAATGAATGTTGTGCAATAACACGACGACTCATTGACTTGAGGCTCAATCATGCAGAGTTTGTGGAAAACGCTGTATACCGTTTCAGCTGAATTTCACGTAGGAATCATCGTACAAAAAACCGGGGCCTTAACCCCGGGGTGGTTGTGTGGATACTTTCATTCGCCAGCTAATCCGGTCGGGATTTTAAACTTTCAAGTAATGAATACTTTTCCCTATCGATTTCATCGCGCGTCCTGATTCCCATCCTCCGCAAGATTGGCAATGGTGGGCACCAGCCTTGCAGGCCATGCTGTAATAAAAACGGCAACACCACTGCCGGGAGCGCAAGCCATTTTTTGTTAACCGTTAATCCCAACACTAGGCCGGTCAGTGCCAGGGTAGAGGCATTCACTTCCAGGACGCGCTCCGTATCCCACTCTTTTTCCAGGGCAATAATGCGCTGCTTCACTTCCCATGCCGGCCTGGTCGAGTAGTAATCAATATTGGTATTTGTTACGCGATCGATCTGCTCATTGATATCTTCATCAGTTGAGTTTCTGACGCGATCAAACTGGTTGGAATTTTTAACTTCATAGTTCAAATCCATGGGTTCACCTTATTGTTTTAAATAGATATATGAATAGGAAAATAAAAAAGTAGTTCATAAAAGCCGTGACTGGCCGAATAATGATATGCAACCATAGATCGAGAAAAATGCGTACTTGTTGGGTATTCCTGCACCTCAAACACCAGCTGCATGCCTGGTGTGTAAACCTAACTTCAAATTGGCTGAGACGGCTTTATCCATCATTTTTGGCGGTGGTAAATCCAGGTTATCCATCATGCGGATAAATTCTTCGCGGCTTTTTCCGGCTATCCTTTTATTATTTCGCTTCTCGTCGCCTATTGAAGAATGCTTCTTGCCATCATAGTCATGGCAAGGATAAACCATGGTCTCATCAGGGTAGCTAAATAGTCGCTGCGTGATACTGTCATACAGTGCACCCGCATCGCCATTCTGGAAATCTGTGCGGCCACAGCCATTGATGAGCAGACTATCGCCAGTAAATAATTTACCATTCCAGAAATAGGTCATCGCCCCGGAAGTATGCCCTGGAGTGTGAATAGCTTTAATCACCTGATGCTTACCAAAATATAATTCCTGACCATCATCTAACTGGATTTCTGCAGCGGTGATTTTACAGTGGACAGGTGTGGCGGCCCTTGCCCCTGTTAAGGAACATAACACTCCCGCTGAAGTAATGTGATCGGCATGTGCATGGGTTTCTAACACATAGGTGAGCTTTAAATCTTCATCTGCCAGCAATGACATATATTGCTGCAAATGTTGGTCTACCGGGTCAATAATAACCGCCTGCCTGGTTTCATCATCTGTCAGTACATAAGTATAAGTACTGGAGTCATCATCGAAAAACTGATAAAGATCCTTCATTGTGTATCCCAAGTTTTTGCATCTCTATTCGATTGATCAGGGCTTTTATGAGGGTATATCTGAATCCGTAAGCGAAATTTTCTTAACTACGGGGGATAACATCGCAAGTGATTGTTGCTATTCTGGGCTCACAGCGCGCGTATTGACTGCAACAGTTGAACCAAGCTGGATCTCAGACGGCTCTCTATCAGATAAGAAAGGCATTTGAGTATGTGCTTCTTCTTCAAACACTGCACCTACAAAAACATCCATGGCAGCCAACCCGATCAACATCACAACCAGGACAGGTAAAACTTTAAGCACCGAACGCGCTATTACACTAATGACTGCACTGATGACACTTGCAACCTCATTAATCACTTGTAGCGTTGTCATAATGTCATCCAATCAAGTCGATTACATATTATCCATATGAGGTGCATGCCTGGCATGGTTTCACATACCAGGCATTGTGCTGACCTCAGTGTTAGTTGGTAGTGGCAGGTGGAGCGGCCTCATACTCAGTCGGCTGCACCGGGTTGCCTTTGGTAGTGCCGGCTTTTTCATCTTTGTTATTCAGCACTTTGTTTTTTTGTCTTTTAAATGGGCGGTCAGCAGAGCCTTTGTCAGTGCGTTTGTTTTGCTCTTTCAATTGAGGAGTATCAGCGTTGCCCAGGTTGCTGGCATCGTTTGGCACACCGTTCTGGTTTACATCTGTAGGGCCCTTGTCGGTGTAACGTTGCTGTCTCTCAACTTGTGGGCTATTAGATGTCCCTAATTTAGCGCCATCATCTTTGCTCTCAGCCGCATAATTAGACATTGAAACGGTTGAGAATAAAATCGCGATCATTATTTTTTTCATTGTTATATCCTTTTCAAATTAAGCGCTACTCATGCAGCGCCGGTGGTCAAAATGAATTATTTCTAAGCGTGATGAATTAAATAATGTTTTGCGTTATGGCTCTATCAGTTAGGTGCTCATTTCGCTGTAGGAGGTCACTTACTGAATCTGACTTGCTTAAGGACTATTTCAGATTGCATCGCAGTGGATGCCAAGGATCTGCAGTGATGCGATTGGGTTGCTCAAATATAAACCAACACATATAAATCAAAAAGCCCGGCTGAATTTAGCGGGGCTTTATATGAAACCGACTGCCTGAAATTTATATACCAGCACGTTTATTGATGTCCTTTTTCTTCACATTAGGGTTAATCTGATAGAGACCGGGATCTGGATCATCTGGATTATCATCCGGGTAAAAATCGTCATACAGATCTCTTTCAACGGGTTTGGTAATGTCCGTGTCTTCATGGCCGGGACTTGAAACATCCGGATCATGGCGTTCATTATTTCCAAATGCATCTGTATGCACGGCACCATCAGTATCCAGCAGAATTCTATTCGCTATTTTCACTTCTCTGCTTTTTAAGTCACTATTCAAAGCCATCATTATCTCCTTGTATTTTAAGAGTTAAAATTGGTCATTTGTTTAATAAATAATTTCCTATTGTTAATATAAAGCAGTTTAAATAAAAGCGTTATAAGCTGGTTCTGATTGTCATGTAAGAAATTTTATTCAGGTAATTAATTAGCTAAGGTTTAATGCAAAAACCACTATAAAAAGACACCCGTTGTCATGCCGCAATAGGTTATTTTGCACATCAGGTAGCAGCCATGTGCCAGGGGCATCTGCCACTTGCAATGAGGCCAGATCACAAATTGCTTTTAGTGAATGCGGCTAACCAGCATAAAAACTGTGCTCCTGATTATTCGACCAGGAGCACTCACGGCGACACACATTTAAGATTTGATAAGGTATGCGCCACTAACCTTCGCCACGTTTCACTTTGTCTTCATATTGCTCCAGATTCACCAAGCCTTGAGATTCTGCAATCGCTTTTTCTTCAGGCGTGATGGCATCCTGCACGATATCCAGCCTTTTCCAAGTGGGGATCGGCGTCACTTTACAGGGCTCCGGCACATATTTTGATTGATCAATCTTTTTGTATTTGTGGATGTAGCGCGGGCAATTCACCCATATCTTCGTCACCGTCACAAAGATCAGGTACTTTGCCTCTGTATATTCCGCCATCAATGCATGCTCACGTACCAGTTTGGCGGTACCCTGCACCCTGATTCTATGCGGCGTTTCAAAATCAATAAACAGCATGCCGACTTTGCCCTGTCCGTCGATATTGCCAACCGAAT
Organism: Methylophilus sp.; assembly: GCF_035460085.1. GTDB lineage: Bacteria > Pseudomonadota > Gammaproteobacteria > Burkholderiales > Methylophilaceae > Methylophilus. Next base: position 31,791 of record NZ_DATHWZ010000054.1, on the reverse strand, counting down.
AAAACATACCGTTGCCATCAAAGCCAGGGAAAACCAGGGTGCTTTCATCCAGCACTTTTACAAAGCCTACCCCGCCGCCTTTGTAAGATACGGTGGGCATGCCATCCCTATCGACAGTAGAAAGAAAAAACATATCACGGCTAGCGATAAAAGCTTTCTCTTCATCGGAAATTGTTTCATGAATCCAGCCGTTGTCTAACAATTCTGCGAGTTTGGTGGTTTCGAATTCTTCCTGTAATGCCCGGTGTTCCGGTGAGTAAATCGATGTCATTGGATTACCTCCTAAAAAAGCCATTAAATCCTGGCCATGCTTATTTAATCCTAATCAGTCCAGCCCTAATACAGCCTGAGTGATGATTGTGTATTGAATTGAGTTTAACGCGTGCTTTATAACATCATGCGCTGTAGCCAACGGCTTCATTCTATGCGAACAGGCCATCATCACCAACAGCTTCCACAGGTCTATCAACCTTGGTTGATACCGTCATCAGCAACAGGCTGTATTCATGATATCGGCTGCAAATGCTACGCACATTCAATGATGCTGCCGGGCTTTCCGTTGATGAGCGCCCTTATCGTGAATGAGATTTGCAAAATGCACTTACATATTAAGTGCAAAATAATATTTATACCCATGCTTGTAAGGATTCACAGATAGTTTAAGATGGTTCTAGCATTGAAAAACCGCACTCCACCTCCAAAAGTCAATAAGAACAGGATCGGATTTTGATTAAAAAAACAAGAGAAATCGCCATCAAGACTCTCGAGTTCGATCCGCATGACCTTGCCTGCGAAGAGTTGCGTCATGTTTACCGAGGCAAAAACAGCAGCAAGTTGATTGTATTGTTTAGCGGTTTTGTTGCTGCGGGCATGCTGGCCTGGGATATCAACACAAGTTATGCCGGCGTATGGTATGTCTGGTTGCTTGTCGCACATGCCTGGCATTGGTGGCTGGGCCGTCTGGACTTTCTTTCAAGTAACGTCAGTATAGAATTGGCGCGTATCAACCGCCATGTCGCGGCTGCGGCCATTGCCGGCCTAGGCTGGGGGGCGCTTGCCATCGCACTACCCTTGTTAAGCCGTCCAAGCAAAGCTGCTATTTTGATTATCATGCTTATCGGTGTGATTGTGGCGCTGCCTCGCCTGGTGGTGTTCCTGCCTATTTTCTTTGCGTTTGCTGCTGGCGTCTATGTGCCGCTCCTGCTGGCAACCCCTTTCCTCGATTTTGAAACCCTGCATATGGTTATGGTCATGCTGGTGCTGGTAGGTGCCACACTGTGGGCATCAGCAAGCGAGATTCGTAAAATAATGATAGATGTACTGCTGAAACAAGTGCTGTCAGAGCAGGCTTCATGGGAAGACCGCCTGACCGGCATAGGCAACCGGCGGAGTTTTGATGTCAATTTTGCGAATCAATGGGCACAGGCATGCCGTTCCAAAGTACCGCTGTCGTTAATGATGGTGGATGTGGATCTTTTCAAGAAATTCAATGATACCTATGGGCATCAGGCAGGAGATGAGTGCCTGCGCCAGGTGGCGCTGGCGCTGGATGGTTGCGCGCGCCGGGCAGGGGATTCCGTGACCCGTTATGGCGGCGAGGAGTTTGCCGTAGTGCTGTTTCATACCTCGTTGAACGAAGCACAGAATATCAGCGAAAACATGCTGAGTGCCGTCCGCAGATTGAATATCAGGCACGAGCAATCCACACATGACATCGTCACTATTTCCATGGGGATTGCCACTATTCTGCCTAGCCCTCACAATGACATGCAAACACTGGTGCAAGAAGCCGATCAATGCCTGTATCGCGCAAAGGAGAACGGACGTAACCGGGCGGAATGGCAAATAGTAAACAATGTGGATAAAGCATAAAGCGGCACCACATCCCTGCCGCTCATTTACATTTACACACATCATTGTCATTATTTGTCAGGTTTGAGGCAAAATGTGTGAAGCGGCAATAGCAACTATTGTCAAATTATGCAATACTATTTGCACAAACTATATTTAAATCAAATAGTTAATTCTTGTTTCACGAATATTAACAATCCTGGCACATTAGTTGCTAATTACATTTAGAGCAATACATGTTTGGCGTAATAGAGTTAAGTTGCAGCACTGTTAACGTCAGGCATTCACTTGTTGATCGAAGTACCTTAAGAGTACTGTTTTTTAAATGTGTGTAACGTGGGTTATTAGAAATACCTGCTTAACAATATTCCGGGGAATTAAAATGTTCAATTTGATCAAAACAGCGTGTGTAAATCTCATCTCTGACGAAGAAGGTGCCAGTGCCATTGAGTATGCATTGATTGCAGCCATGGTGGCTATTGCACTTGTCACGTTTGTCCAGCCTATCAATACGGCTATCACTACCATTTTTACCAGCCTGCAGACAGCGCTGACTTAAGCCACGCATCCATCGCCAGTACACCTGGCGATCAATCAGAACGCATAGCATGACTATTGCTGAAATGATTGTAGTTGCCTGGTGCCTGGCCGTTGCCGTAACAGATCTGCACGCAAGGCGCATCCCGAATATCCTGACCCTGGGTATGTGCCTGGTTGCCCTCTGCTGGCTGCTGGTTTCTGGGCATTCACTACTAGATACAAGCATACAGTCAGCCATGCTTGGCGCAGCCATTAGCCTGCTGTTGACATTACCCGCTTATGCGGCACGCCTGTTAGGCGCCGGCGATGTCAAGGTATTGCTGGCAATTGCGCTGGTTGGCGGTCATTACCTCATGCTGTTTGCCTTTGTAATGGCGGCTTTGCTAGCGGTTGGTTTGGGCATTGCTTATCTTTTTATTGTTCGGTTTCGCGCACACACAATCACACGCAGGAGATGGCTACCTTTTGGCGCAGCATTGAGCGTGGGCTTGCTAGTGGCAGTAAGGATCGCGACATGAGGATACCCTTGAAAAAAACTGGTTACCTGATGCGGGAGAAAGGCGCGGTAGCTATCGAGTTCATGATGCTATTCATGCTCTTTTTTGCGCTGTTTTATGCCATGGTCAATTATGCCATGGTGATGTTGATGCAATCTGCATTTGTGCATGCCGCTGAAGAAGGCGCACGCGCAGCGATAGCAGTAGACCGCCTGGCATTCGTTAACAACCTGGCTTATCTGAGCAATGGTGTAGACCCCAAGGTACGGAGTGTGGTGGGCGATGCATTGAATTGGCTCCCGAGTAAACCCAAAGATAAAGTACTGGGCGCGGGTAACAGCCGGGTGCAATTGAGCATGAACGGCAACCAACTTACAGTCAGCGTGGTGTATAGCGGCTATGCCGCAGACCCGCTAATCCCGATACTGACATTACCCATTATAGGGCAGATACCGAAAGTGCCTGCCGATCTGGCAGGCAAGGCAGTCATCGAGCTTTAAAACAATACCAAGAAAAGGAAGGCATCATGAACAGTACATTTTTGCGTGTATTGGCGATATTGATGGTGATTGCTGCCGTTGTAACTGCTTATGTAGGTTATCGGCTAAGCCAGAAAAAACCAGTCGACACCATTACCGTGGTGACACCAACCTATACAAACGTCATTGCCCGAAACACTTTACCGGCCGGGCATGTGCTGGTTCTTGAAGACCTGGAAACTGCCGCCAGCCCGCACTTAGACAACCGGTCGTTTGGCGATCCACAATCGCTGATTGGCAAAACAATCACGACACCTATCCTCAAAGGCGCACCGTTCCATGCCTCGCATTTCCCTGCCAGCAGCGTGCTTGGCCAGGCCCTGGCCCCGCATGAGCGTGCAGTCGCCATCAAGGTGAATGAAGTGGTTGGTGTGGGTGGCTTCATCAAGCCAGGTGATCATGTAGATGTATTGCTGTATTTGCGTTCGGAGCGTGAAACCGGCGAGATCAGCTCGGCACAGGTAATACTTAACGATGTGAAGGTGCTGGCTTATGGCACACTCACCGGTGAAAATGAATCCAGCCAGCCGGAGCCATTGCCCCCTTCAACACCGGCCAAACTGGGTGCCGATAATAAATCCGATATCAAGAACAGTAAAGATAGCCGTTCTGCCATCCTGGCAGTCCATGCACAAGATATGGCAAAACTGATGCTGGCAGATAGCACCGGCTCTTTACGGCTGGCTTTGCGCGGCGAAACCGCTGCTCCCAATGGCTCTGCGGTGGCAAGTGACCAGCTTATCCGGCTGAGCGAAGTTTCCCATTCACCTGGTGTCAAAGCACCCGGGCTTGCTCAGATGAATATCGACCCCTCTCAAGGCAATACACACAGCAAGCCATTCTCAGCCACCCCCAAACGCGAACGGGTGATTGTGCATCGCGGCGATGAAACAGAGGTCATCGATGTGGCCAGATAATCGTCAGGAAGCCAGGGGATCAGCATGTCCAATATGAAACATATCTGGTTAATGTTGTTGTGCGGCCTTGCACTGCCAGCACAAGCTGAAGATACCAGTGCCTTGAATCTGGCAGTTGGTGACCAGCAGGTGTATGTGCATACCAAACAGGTCAAGCGTGTAGCAGTTGGCAACCCCGATGTCGTGAGCATCAGTATGTTGACCTCACGCAATGTCATGATCACCGGCAAACAAGCCGGTGTGACTGAAATTGCCATCTGGGAAAGTGAAAAAGCAGCCATACCCGCAAAACGTATCAAAGTCGCGGTTCAGGTGAATACCGAGCTTGAACAGCAACGCCTGAAACTGTCTAAAAATATCAAATTGCTGCCAGCGGGTAATCAGGTGGCGATTTCAGGTGAAGCCGAATCTTTGGAAGACCATACCCTCGCGCGCCAGGCCATTGATAAAGAGAGCTCGACGCCGATGGATGCCACCTTGAGCAGCTTCGACAATCAAGTGCAGATTGATATCAAAGTGGTAGAAGTGAGCAAGCAGAATATGATGCGCGCCGGATTTTTCCTGGGTAAGAATAGTCGTAACACCACTCTTTCGATAGGCTCTCCTGGTAATCTTAGTGGAGTTCGCAGAGGGCCTCCCGTTACTTTTAACGGCAATGCTGGCGAGAATTTGACGCTCGATAGCGCTTCCGGATTCTTACCTGTTCCAAATGCCTTCAACTTTGTCGCCGGTAATGCAACCCGAGGCTTACTTGGCACGCTAAGTATTCTTGAAGCCAATGGTTTTGCGTACACACTGGCAGAACCCAGCCTGACCGCTTCTTCCGGGCAAAGTGCCAGTTTTCTCGCTGGTGGTGAGTTCCCCATCCCGATCCAGTCTGGTGCAGGCGGTTTAGGGGCAGTGACGATTCGTTACAAAGAATATGGCGTGCGTCTCATGCTGACACCCACGGTATTGGATGCGAACAGAATCTTTCTTAAAGTATCCCCGGAAGTGAGTGAAATTGATTTTACCAATGCCGTGCAAAGTGGCGGAGTGGCTGTCCCGGGTTTGCGCGTACGCAGGACCGACACCAGTGTTTCGCTGGGAGATGGTGAAAGCTTTGTCATCAGCGGGCTGGTCAGCCGTAACACACTGCAGGATGTGGACAAGGTGCCAGGATTAGGCAACCTGCCGATCATAGGTGCGTTTTTCCGCTCTACCCGCTTTGACCGCGAGGATAAAGAGCTGCTGATGATAGTCACACCGCACCTGGTGCGACCCATCGCCAGGGATGCGGCACTGCCTGCGATGCCGGGTGGCAACCTGCGTGACTACAACCCCAGCTTCAGCGACCTGTTCTTCCAGAAAGGCCCCAAGCCCGATACTGGAATCCCTGCAACCGGCTTTTCGAGGTAAACCATGAGCGAACGCAACTGCTTTATTGCCATTACCCAAAGCCAGGAATGCCTGCAGTGGCTGGGTCAATCGCTGCGGGATGAAGGCGAAATGATTCCTGCCGACTCACCTTCCATTGACCGGGTGATACAACTTTCGGATGCCATCGGCGCTTCCATTATTTTTGTACAGCTGAATCCAGCAGAATATAGGAAAGAAGCCTTACTGATTGAAGGTATTATTGCGGCCAAGCCTTTCCTGCCGGTGATCGTGGTGGCGGATTCTTTTGACCAGAACCTGTTGCTCACCGTGATACGCCTGGGTGCACGTGACTTTATCAAAAGCGGCACCCGCACCAGCGAAGTGATCGCCGAGGTCAAACGTTTGATTCCGCGAGAAGGTGGTTTGCAAGCCTTGCAAAATGACCAGCACGGCAAAATCACCGCAGTGGTGAGTGCCCGGCCAGGCAGCGACTCGCCTATGCTTGCATTGCATCTAGCCCTGGCGATCCAGGAGACAGAACCTACCTTGCTGCTGGACCTGGGCGTACCGCATGGTGACGCCATGCTCTACCTTGGCCTGACTTCTTCGTACAGTTTTATTGATGCTATCCGCAGTTTGCGGCGTATTGACTCCACCCTGATTCAAACCGGTTTTGGCCGTCATAAAAGTGGCCTTACCGTATTGTCTATGCCGGAAGATTCCTGGACCGGTGCCCAATTCACTGCTGCCGATGTGTGCGTACTGTTACGCAGCCTGCGCCGGCATTTCTCGCGCATTGTGCTTAATCTGGGTGGCATGGTCGATTCTGATTTTCTGTTGTTGCTGCTGGGCAATGTCGATCAGATCGTTTTACTGGTCGAGCAAAGTGTGCCCAGTTGCAGGCAAAACATGCAGCTGATCAAACACCTGCGTGAGGAAAAAGTCTCGCTCGCGAATACCGGCGTCGTCGTTGATCGCTACCTGGCCAAAATGCCGCCGGATGCCGAAAGTATTGCCCAATCGTTTGGCCTGCCATTGCTCTCCAGCCTGTCATCTTCAGGCATGGCACGCCTTGCCACCATGAACTCCGGTGAGAGTATGTTTGAGCTATCGCCAAACGACCCCTATAGCGTCAGTGTGCGCAAACTGGCTGATAAACTCATGGATGGCAAGGCCAGGCAAACCGAGAAAACGAATGGCTTGCTACACAAGCTGATTTCTGTAATCACACCTATTGCTGATAGGCTGTAGAGGGACATAAGATGAACTTCCAGCTACGCGGACTCGATTACGGCCTGAAACAGGCGCAAGACTACCAGGAACTCAAGTTTCAGTTGCATCAGCACCTCATTGCAGAAATCGAACGCGACCACTTGGGATTGCTGGAGCTAACGCGTGACGAAGTTGCTGATTATGTGCGCGAAAAAGTGATTGCCTATGTGGCTGATCGACACCTGCCTATCAGTGGTTATGACCTGGATAACCTGGTAGAAGAAGTGGTCGATGAACTGGCCGGTTACGGCCCGCTGGAAAGCCTGATCAAAGATGACCGCATCAACGACATCCTGGTCAACGGCCCGAAAAAAATATTTATCGAGCGCGATGGAAGGCTGGAAACCACCACCTTGCGCTTTATCGATGATGAGCATGTGCTGCGCGTGATCCGCCGCATTCTCGCTCACCTTGGGCGCCGTATCGATGAAGCCAGCCCGATGGTGGATGCCCGTTTACCGGATGGCAGCCGGGTCAACGCTATCATTCCACCGCTGGCGCTGGATGGTCCTTGTCTTTCTATCCGTAAATTCCGCAAGCAACCGTTACTTTCCGGCGACTTGCTGCAATATGGCACGCTGGATGAGGAAATGCTGGCCTTCCTGACTGCAGCGGTTGAACGCCGCTGCAACCTGATCGTGAGCGGTGGTACCGGTGCCGGTAAAACCACTTTACTGAATGTGCTCAGCCGGTTTATTCCCCCTAATGAACGCATCGTCACCATTGAGGATGCAGCCGAGTTACAACTTGAACACGAGCATGTGGTCAGGCTGGAAACCCGCCCCTCCAATATTGATGGCAATGGCGAAATTACCGCCCGCGAGCTGGTAAAAAACTCCTTGCGGATGCGGCCAGACCGCATAGTGCTGGGCGAGGTCCGCGGCGAAGAAGTGATGGACGTACTGCAAGCCATGAACACCGGTCATGATGGCTGTATGAGTACCGTGCATGCCAATAGCCCGGAAGACGCCATGCTGCGCTTCGAGATGCTGGCTGGCCTGGCCAGGTTCCAAGGCACGGAAAGTACCTTGCGCAAGATGATTACGGCCGGCATTGAACTGGTGGTACAGATTGCACGCATGCCGAATGGGCAGCGTAAAGTCATTTCAATTACCGAGATCGCCGGTGTCAGGGATGACCAATTTGTGCTTAACGAGCTATACGCTTACGACGCATCCACCGGCTACTTTGCTCATCCTGGCGTCAGGCCTTGCACCCGAAAATTACAGAACCTGCCATTCCGGAGGCAGGCATGACTACACTCGTGGTATGCATTATTCTGGTCTCTGTTGGCATGTTGCTGCTCGCCGTCTGGATATTCAGGTACAGCAGGCAGGCTCGCATCCGCGAACTGATGGTCAGCCATTTCCGGGAGGTATTGCCGAATGGCATTACTGTAGCCGGAGTTGTGCCCGGTGCACAGCAAACGCCCTGGCACCAATTCAAAACACGTGCCTCTATCTATATCGGCTTTGACCTGCAAAAGAAACATGCATTTCTGATCCCGGCCGGATTGATCTTGATAGGCATGATCGGCTGGCTGATTTATGGCCTTGCCGGCGCAACCCTGATTGCCGGCATCACCCTGTTCACCTTCGGATTTTTACTACCCTATAGCCGTTTACGCCGCCGTCAGGCGCAGACCATCGCCCAGATCCCCCTATTTATTGACCAGCTGTTACGCAGCCTGAGCACCGGGCGCAGCCTGGAGAGTGCAATAAGATTTGCAGCCAACGAGTCGGTGCCCCCCTTGCGTTATGTCGTAGACCGCGTCACACGTGCCGCCGACCTCGGCGCCGACATGGTGGAGAACCTGACCGAGGCAGCCAAGCTGCACAACCTGCGTGAACTCAATCTGATCGCGTTAGCCATGCGGATCAGCAATCAGTATGGCGGCAGTCCGCGCGACATGCTGGATAGCATAGTCAAAATGGTCCGCCAGCAGGAATTGGCTCGTCGGGAATTGGCAGCCATGACCGGCGAAACCCGGATGTCGGCCTGGGTACTGGGGACCACGCCTCTCGCCATCGCCATCTACATCATGGTGATGAACCCGACCTACCTGAATATGCTGCTGGATGATCCTACCGGCAAAACTTTGCTGATGACCGCTCTGATGCTGCAAGGCGTGGGCGCATTTATCCTCTGGCGCATGTTGCGGAGTGTGTAATGAACATTTTGTGGCCGATTTCTCTGGTGTTTTTGCTGTTAGCAGCAGGCCTGATGTTATATGGCGCACTCAAGGACAGCCACCCGAGATATATACAGCGCCGTTTCCGTGAGGCTTTGCAGCAGGAAGGTATTCACATCTCGACCCGGCTTGGACCACTCGACCTTGAAGAAGTCGTGCATGACGTACTGGACAAGGTCTCAAGCAGCGAAATGGAAGAAATGCAACGTCTGCTGGTACAGGCAGGCTGGCCTGGCACCAAGGCAAAACTCACCTTTTTACTGGCCGCATGGCTGCTACCGCTGGTACTAGGGTTGATGGCAGCGGCTTACGCGATATTGAATCAGGATACCTGGATCAATGTCCTGTTCCATCTGCTGTTCGCCTTTGCCGCAAGCTTTGTGCTTGTCCGCCGATTGCTCCGCTGGAAGGCACAAAGCCGTCGGGACGCTATCCGAAAGGAAGTGATTCCGTTTTTGCATTTGCTGCGCATGCTGTTTGAAGCGGGCCTGTCGATGGAGCATATCTTGCTGGTCATTGAGCAGCAAGGCCAGGACCTGATTCCCAATCTGGCCAATGAGTTGCAACTGGTGATCAACCGGATACAGGCAGGCCAGGACCGTTCAGACGCGCTGATCGAGATGGCTGCGCCACTGGAAGTGATGGAGTTGAATGACACCATCGCCATGCTTAAACAGGTCACGCGCTACGGCGGTAATATCCGGGATTCACTGGCGGAATACACTACATTGGTTGAGCAACGCCAGGTGTCGGATTTGCGCGAATATGTCAGCAAACTTTCTGCCAAAATGACGGTGGTGATGGTTTTATTCCTGTTTCCGGCACTGATGATTTTCCTGGCTGGGCCAGGCTTTATGGGGCTATCCAAAGCCCTGAATGGAGTAAATGGTTTATGAGATCGATCACATTGATAATCACACTCGCCTGCCTTTGCCTGCAACCCTCATTAAATGCGATGGCAACTGATGCGAAAGCGCCCATTAAGCTCACGGCAGACAAGGCTTGCACAGAGCTTGTCCCCGAAGAGTCCACGCGTCTGGCGCTGATTCAACAAATGCTGGCAGATGGCAAACCCCACGCCGCCATCGCCCACCTCGATGCGATCAAGTCAAAAAGTGAACGCGCAGAATTATTGCGCGCACATGGCCTGCGCCAAACCGGGCGTGCGCAACAGGCACAGGTGATTTACGAACAGTTAACCAACAGCTGCGTTTCCGGGCACGCCTATCGAGGTTTGGGCCTGATCGCCAGCAGTGCCGGCAACCTGCCTGAAGCATTGCGCTACCTGAAAGCGGCCAGTAACACACTGCCTACCGAACACACTATCCGCAATGATCACGGTTATGTATTGATGCAAAGCGGCCAGCATGACGCCGCCTTGCATGAATTCCTGACGGCGGTGGAACTGGCACCTGATTACCGACAGGCTGCGCATAACCTTATTTTATTGCTTTACCAGCAAGGCGATACCGCACGCGCAGAGGCGTTTGCCAAGCAGTTCGGCATTGTCGCCGATGAAATGCAGCAACTGAAGAAAATGACCCAAGCGGGCAATAAAATCGGCCCTGTAGCTACCCCCTGAGCAATGAGGAGATCATCATGAGCCGTTTATTTATTTGTATGCTGAGTGGATTATTAAGTATCCATATCTCGCTGGCAGAAGAAGTGCAGAGCCTGCCTACGCATGCCACGGCAGCATACCCTTCAGCCCAGCCATCTTCAAGCCAGTCATCGGGAATCACACCATCCATCCCAACGCTGTTGCCAACACAGCAATGGCTGGAACTGCAACGTTCAGGGAAATCGGCCTCAACCCAGGCGCAGCCATACTCCGGCGAAGTCATGGATAAAGTACATACCCGCTACCTCAAAAGCTTTGAAAAACCGATTCCGGAATTCTTTGAGCATGAGATGCGGACCGCTCGCTAAATATCCCTACCAGCGCGGGTCCATTGGACTCGTCGGAGGACTATTATTGCTGATGGCATTGCTGCTGACAGCCCTGGTGGTAGACAGTGGACGCCTGTGGATGCAACAAAAACATTTGCAAACCGTTGCCGATATGGCCGCAATCCATGCCGCGCGCCATCTCGGTTGTGATGCCAGCCAGCAAAGTGTCACCCAAATGGCACAACAGGCAGCCGTCAATAACGGCTTTGATGGCCAATTATCAGCAACGCCGAACCAGGTGCTGTTAGGCAAACTGGATACCGTACAAGGCATACGCCAGTTCACTGCCGACGGCAGTCGTGGCGCGGTGTACGTCAGGGCCACTAGAGTGGTGCCTAGCAGCATGGTGGCGGGTGGCATGTTTGGCGGCACGGTCGCTTTACATGCCGAAGCAGTATCGGTCTCTGATCCATCCCTGGCAACCTTTGGCGTAGGCAGCTTCACCACCAATCTCAGCAGCCAGCAATCTGTATTATTAAACGGTTTGTTAGGAGGCATGCTTGGTGGGCCACTCTCACTGGATGCACTCACCTATCGAGGTATTGCAGCCACGACAGTGACCTTGCAAGATATTCTCGCCGTCTCCGGGCAAAGCGGTACGGTAGAGGGTTTATTGAACACCAATATGCAAATTGGTGATCTACTGGACCTGATTGCTACTGCCGCAGCACGCAATAGCGTGGCAGACATACAAGCGATTTCGGCGATACAGAACATAGCCAATATGACCGTGAAAACCGCGACGCTCAAACTGGGTGATGTGCTGGCCGTCAGGACGCCCGACGCCAACGCTGCCGCGACTGTGGCGCTCAATGCTTTATCCATGATCACCACCGCAGCCATGATCGCTAATGGCGTCAATGCCATCACCCTGCCATTGAGCATCAATGTGCCGTCACTCACCAGCGTCAATGCGCAGGTGACTATCATTGAACCACCTCAACTGGCTATCGGCCCGGCTGCGGAAAGTGGAGGCTTATGCACCCAGGCACGCACCGCCCAGCTCAGGGCGCGCGTAGCTGTATTGGTGAATATTCCGTTGCTGGCACGTATTGACCTCGCACTCGGTGTCGAAGTGGCTCAAGGCTCTGCCGGCCTGCGCAGTATCCGCCACAATGATGGCGACACCGAAGTGGAAATCGAAGCCAGCCCGGGTATTGCCGCGCTGACGCTGACGAATATCGCGGGTACGCAGCCAGCCAGGATTTCGACCCTATTGAATATTCCCATCGCGGATATTGGCCTGAATCTTCCATTGCAGCCGCCTAATCCGCAAACAATGGAATTCACTGTCGCGCATCCGATCGAGAATCACCTGCCCCTGGCGCAAACTGTGACCAGCCCCTTAGGCAACAGCCTGCAGAATGCATTGGGTCAATCGAATGTGTTGACGATCAGCGTGTTGAGCATATTAAATCTCGGGTTGGTCAATAATGTGATCTCTTCAATCGTCAGCCCGCTTTTGGCAGAGATAGGCAGGACATTGCTAGACCCGTTATTGAATTTATTGGGCATCAGTTTGGGCGGTATGGATATCACATTGGATGATGTGCAGTATCGCCAGGCAAAACCGTTGGCTATCTAATGGATGCATATGGTCTGATGCGGCAACTAAAAAGTGAGCAAGCCAAGGATTACGAGTACTGAGAAAAGCAAAAAGGCACCCCGGAGGAGATGCCTTTTTTAACACTGGATCAATATGCAAATTGTCGAATGCGGGTAGGGATTGTTTCACTCCGTTAACATAATTACTTATCCTAACGGTCCTAGTAGCAAAGCAAACCCTGGACACCATAATGCAGGGAAACATTTTGCATGCCTATAGGAGTTTTTCCCGAATTAAATTTAAATAGCTGTTTGAAGCTCGAAAAGTGGATTTTTGCCTGCATATCGTATGATAGATTCTTGTCAGTCATTTCAAAATAATCTGCCTCAATAAAGTGCCGCATCAAAATTGCGAGTTTTCAACTCCATAGAAGGTGTTTTTTCACAGAGGATTCTTAGGTGGAATCAATGAATCGTCCAGGATTTTTCCAGGTTCGATCTCAGGCTCAATAACGGGTGCAATTTCAGGCTCGACTCCAGGCACCACTTCAGGATCAACGCCCGGAATTTTCCCAGGCTCAATCTCGGGAGTGCTTGGGGGATTAACATCGTCACTTGTATCAGGATGGATATCCATCTGATGATTGGGCTGACCGGCTTGCTCGCCAGTGCCCTCAATTGTGCCATTTGGGTCAGTAGCCATCATTTTTCCTTTTCCAGAATTAGGTGTTGATTAATTTGTTGCCAGATGTGCAATCTTAATTAACACCTAACAAATTTATCATCAGAAAATAACTGATACTGCTGTAAGAATTATGTGTCAGCATGATTACGTACTACTAATTGAATGTTTATTGCAAACGTTTAACGAGACCCGGTTCTATCTTTGTTTTTATCGTAGGATGGTCTTCAGGGTCTACGCATGGCACATTGCCTGGTTGCTTTTCCAGATCCGTAGGCGGGCTTCCTGAATTGCCGTCATTATTTCTATTAACATTGATATCTTTGTATTTATCTTTCGGGTGATCAGTCCCCTCGATAGGGCGATTTAATTCGGTAGTCATTGCATCTCCTTTTCAAGCCTGTTCAAAATCAGCCTGGTTTTATTAAGTGTCAGGAAATGATAATAATGAGGTGATTTTAAAATCATCAGAACAATACTGATTCTGCTGTCAGAGATTCCCTAGATTTTTCACAGCCGGATTTAGCAAGCTTTTAAAGCTGATTGATATTAAACTTCAAGTTGGCATCAATCTACTATCGCATTTCAAACAACATGATCTCAACTCAATACGCCAGAAATATCAGCCTGAAACGGGATGAGATTGAGTCGTTTGAAAACTACCCGTTTTGTCTTCCCGCTGTTCGGTCTTTACATACACTGGAGTTGCACCCCAAGATCACCTTTCTGGTGGGGGAAAATGGCTCGGGGAAATCAACATTGCTCGAAGCCATTGCGGTTTCATTAGGATTCAATCCTGAAGGTGGTACCAAGAATTTTCGTTTCGGGACACGTGCATCACACTCGCAGTTAAATGAATTTATCCGTGTTGCCAAAGGTACAAGGCAACCAAAAGATGGTTTTTTCCTGCGTGCCGAAAGTTTCTTTAATGTCGCCACCGAGATAGAAAACCTGGACGCAGCCCCTTCATTCGGACCACCGATCATCGATTCGTACGGCGGGCATTCGCTGCACGAGCAATCGCACGGTGAGTCATTTCTCGCTTTGATGATGAACCGTTTTGGCGGCAAAGGGCTTTATATCCTGGATGAGCCGGAAGCAGCGCTATCTCCGCAACGCCAGTTAGCGGTGCTCACGCGAATGCATGATCTGATCGGTGATGATTCGCAATTTATTATCGCCACACATTCGCCTATCCTGATGGCCTACCCGGATGCCTGGATATACTCCTGCTCTACAGCCGGGCTCACCAGAACTGAGTACAAAGACACTGAGCATTATCAAATCACACATGATTTCATCACTCATCCGGAGCGAATGCTGCGGCTACTTTTGGATATTTAACCGGCCTCGCAAGATAATGTTTGATGAATGGATCAATTGTTAGCAGCAAGTTTTAGGGTGAAAACTACTTCCCCATTCTCACTATCATAGGTGTAGATGATTTCACCATTGTGGGCTTTCATGATCTGATTCGAGATATACAGGCCTAAACCCATACCGGTTTTATTACGATCATTTTGTTTTGACAAGCGCTTGAAAGGGTCAAACAATATTCTGGTTAATTCGGGCTCTATCTCGGTGCCTTTGTTTCTGACAGCCAGCATAATCACTTCTGCCTTTTTTTGCAGGCTTACCTTGATCGGTGTGCCAAGCTCGCCATGATGCCTGGCATTGCTGATTAAATTGGCAATCACCTGGCTAATCCTGTCAGGATCGACAACCGTGACTATGTCGAAGATATCAGAAATGATTTCTGAATTTGGGTAGCCGACCCGGTTTTCTTCAATCATTTCGTTCAATAGAGCGGCCAGGTTTGTTTCGATAGGGTATACCTTCAGGCCCACCCCTCCCTGCAGTTTGGCCATATCCATCACATCAGTAATTAAGCGGCTCATCCTTCCTGTCGAGCTTTTGATCCGCGCCCGCATTTTCGAACTGCCTTCCTCGCGTTCCAGGAATTGATTCGCCATACTGATAGAATTTAACGGGTCCCTTAAGTCGTGGCCTAAAATCGCCATCAACTGCGTACGTAAACGGTTATTCTCGGCACTTTTGGCGTTGGTGATCTTCAACAAATCGAGTTGCAGGTCTTTAGCCAGAAATATTTCGGTTTGCGTCCATACCTCACACTGGCCTTTGATGGTTTGTTTCCACTCATCAAATGAGCCTCTTGGTGTGAGCCGGATACCCAGAGGGCCAACTTTATACTCTTTTTCGGGGAAACCCGACCAGCTGATTGTGTGCACTTTTTCCAATCGCAGATAGATGATCCAGCTGCGATCATTTTTGTCGATGGAGAACCCCAAGGCACCGGTCAGCCCATTGCCCCAGGTTGAGAAAAAGTGAGGCGCCTCCTGGATCGAACTAAACTGAAAATAATCTTCGGTTAAACTATCTAACCAGGGAATCAGCTCATTGGCTAATTCCGGGCTCACTTCGAGCGGATTCACCCTGCCATTAAAGGTAATTAATACCGCATCGGCTGGGATGATTTTTTTAAGCGAAGCCGCGCTTTCCAGCAAATCCTGAACGTAATCCTCTGAATTGACTAGCTTTAAAGAAAGTTGGGCACGCTCAGCGGAGGTTAACACTTTCTGGTCTGCGGCAGCCTTGGTTTCAAGCTGGTTAACCGTACTGCCAAGTATCTGGCAAAGTACATCGCCCGCCATGCGTATTGAATAAGGCACCTGTTTGGCAGACATGTGATGACATGCAATCAGCCCCCATAGCCTTCCATTCACTACGATTGAAATACTCATGGATGCTTCCACACCCATATTCTGTAAATATTCGATGTGGATAGGTGACACACTCCGTAGTATGCAGTGACTCATATCCAACAAAGGTTGAGGGCCTAAACTAAGTACTGGCACAGGTTTGCTGGATACGTCCGAGATCAGGCGCAACGTATTTTCAATATACAGTCTTCTTGCCTGGGGAGGAATATCGCTGGCCGGGTAATGGCGATTCACAAGAGGGTCCAGATCCCCCCGCTTTGACTCAGCCACGATGTGCCCACTGTCGTCCTGATGAAAAACATAAGACATCACCCTATCAAACCCGGTGATGTTCCTGATTTCATTAGCTGCTGATTGCATGACTGCGGCTATGGTTTTTTGCTGACGGATCACGTTAAGTGCCTTCTGCACCTTTACCGAAAAAGAGATGGTGTCATCATCAGTCTGGCTTCTGATTTCAAATTCGGCGATAACGATATCCGCATAGATGTGCATCACCAGATCATAAACTTTGTGGTCAATCGCCTTGAGTTCATGCGTGATCAGTATCGCTTGACCATTTCTGGCCTCTTCGAGATATTGCAGAATAAATTCAGCTGCTCCCGGTAAAGTTTCCAGATGCTGCCTAGTCAGCGCACTAGAAGGAATATTACCGAGAAAGCTGGCCGCATTTTCACTGAAATAAAGCAAATCCCCATTCAGTGCAAAGCCCAATAAAACGCCATTCGGCTGGATAGATCCAGGCGTATGGATGGGTTCTTGATCGCAATTATCCAGTGTTAATTGTGTCATTTTAATTGAGACACCTCATGCAATTGTATATAGCGCTGAAAAGCCCATACGGAGCCTTCCTGGGCACTGGCCAAGTCTTCTTCAGTCCATGCATGCGCCTCCAGTTTATCCAGGAATTTTTTCCAGCGATACTTGCCATGCATTTTTGAATCCTGCATAAATTCAATGGGCGCAGCGGGAAACAGCTGTGTTGCCTTGTGATGAAGCATGGCTGTTCCCAATGCTGAACCTTTAACGACGTATTCGATGCCCAGACAGTAGGCAACACTCAGCCTGGCAGGCGTTGGGTTGCCAGCAGCGTGAGGGCTCACTTTGACCTTCAGTGTCTGCAGATCACGATCGAGCAGCTTTAATAGCATCGCATTGATCTGGCTAAACTCAGTTGATGGAAAACTAGTGCGGTCAATAAATGCCGCTATCTCAGAAAGCCAGAGTTTGAAAGCAAGCAAATGCTGAGAATAATCTTCGATTAATGGGTGTGAAGAGGCCAATGGTAGGCTATTATCCAATTTTGCATGCAATTCTGCCGTGGCTTTGCGTAGCAGAGGTAATACTGTGTCTGAAGCCGTTATTATCATAGCTGCACATGTGGACATTAAGATATATTACTATTGCAATAACTATTATTGCGCCGCAATAATAGCATTGAATCATGAAGCATGATTGTTACACATTTGTGCGCTTGATGCGCTTATTACATCATCACCATATAAAAACTTCGAACAACCAGCCACTGGCAAAAAAGGCAAATCATGTTGGTTAGTCACTATCAAACATCCCTCGTCATAGTCTCTATCCTCGTTGCCATTTTCGCTTCTTACTTCGCCATCAGCCTGGTGAGCACCATCACAAAATCGGATGCAAAAGCTGCGCGCTGGTGGATAACCGGTGGTGCATTAGCCATTGGTACCGGCATTTGGGCCATGCATTTCATTGGCATGCTGGCATTTCGCTTGCCTATCCCTCTCGGATATGACTTAAGTATCACGTTTTTGTCATTGGCGCTTCCTATCGGGGTATCTGCTTTGGCCCTGTGGCAAGCCAGTCGTCCCCAGTTACCCTTTAAAAGCCTGGTTATCAGCGCATTGTTGATGGGCGCCGGGATCACCGCCATGCATTACACCGGCATGGCGGCCATGCGCATGCAACCTGGCATTATTTATGACCCTTTATTGTTCGTGGGATCCGCCTTGATTGCAGTGGGTGCCTCAGGCGCAGCCATGTGGATAGCTTTCCGGTTACGGCAAGAACCTACTCACGTTTGGCTCACGCGACTATGTGCAGCGATCGTGATGGGCTCGGCGATTGTGGGCATGCACTATACCGGTATGGCCGCAGCAGAGTTTCCGCTGGGAAGTATCTGCATGGCTGCAATAGAAGGTGTCAGTCAGGACAGTTTGGCGCTGATCGTCATCATCGCCACTTTCGGCATACTAACGATTGCTATGACCGCATCCCTGTTCAATGCTCGACTGGAATCACGATCCCAGATTCTAGCGCTGGTGCAATCCACTTCAGATGAGCGCCAGGATTTATTGCAGCGTGAACGAACGGCGCGACATTTAGCGGATAACCTGGGGCTGCAAAATCAACAACTGCTTAAAAGCTCAGAAGAGCGCAAGCGTCTCTACGAAACGATTTTAAATACTGTTCCTGATTTTATTTACGTTTTTGAATTCGGTGAGGTTCACCATCACTTTGCCTACGCCAATGAAGAGCTCCTGAAGCTGTTTGGCCGAACCTATGAAGAAACTATAGGCAAGACTTTTCTGGAATTAGGCTATGAGCCCTGGCATGCTGAAATGCACGATAAGGAAATTGACACTGTACGGAATACTAAACAACCCCTTCGCGGTGAAGTCTTTTTTAATGGTGCGTTTGGCAGACGCATGTATGACTATATTTTTGTGCCGGTATTTGATGAGCGTGGTGAGGTCAAGTGTGTGGCCGGCACCACCCGGGATGTGACGGAGCGCTACAACGTACGAGAAGCGCTGAAACAGAACGAAATTGTTTTAAAGCAGAGTGAACAGGCTCTCCGCGAAGCCGATTTGCGAAAAGACGATTTTCTTGCCATGTTAGCGCATGAATTGAGAAATCCGCTGGCACCGATCAGCGCGGCTGCGCACATCATGTCTTTAAGCCAATTTGATGAAAAAAGAGTCCGCAATGCTACTGAGATCATTCAGCGCCAGGTAAAGCATATGGTGGGGCTGGTCGATGATTTACTGGACGTGTCCAGAGTCAACCGGGGGCTGGTCATCATTGAAAATACGCCGCAAGACATGATTGCCGTCATTTCCGATTCGGTAGAGCAAGTTAAGCCTTTGATCGATTCCAAGCAGCAAGCGCTATCCATTGCGGTGGAATCGGGGCCAGTCACAGTATTAGGCGATTTCAAACGTTTAGTCCAGGTAGTCTCCAACCTGCTCAACAATGCTGCGAAATATACCCAGGCGCAAGGCAATATCAGTCTGCGCCTGAAAACCACCAACGATCAAGTGACGATCACGATCACAGATGATGGTATTGGCATCATCCCAGAAGACCAGGAATTGATTTTCGACTTGTTTGCCCAGGCAAAACGCAGCTCTGATCGCTCTCAGGGTGGATTAGGCCTAGGGTTAGCGCTAGTCAAAACCTTAGTCCAGCTTCACGACGGAACGGTCAGCTGCCACAGTGAAGGCCTGGGATCGGGCAGCCAATTCACTATTACCCTCCCTCTGCGATCAAAAGCAGATACTGCACTGCAAGAGAGTCACGAATAAATGTCATCTGCGTGTGCATTTGGTTTATTCACATTCATTTAGGAATCTAGCTTGAGTAGTCAACCAATCAGCCGTCGTAATACACTTTCTTTAGATGCCCTGAATTTCTTCCTTGCAGATGTCCGCGATGGACTAGGTCCTTATCTTGCTATCTATCTGCTAGCCGTGCATCACTGGCAACCCGCCAGCATCGGTTTTGTCATGACGCTTGCAGGAGTGACGGCGTTAGTCACCCAAATACCTGCTGGCGCCTTGCTTGATAAAACACATAGCAAACGCGCCGTGATAGTGGTTGCAGCGTTATTGGTCACGATCAGCAGCGTCACGCTTCCCTTTGTCAGTGCATTCAGCTGGGTAGCATTCACCCAAGCCATTAGCGCCCTCTCTGCCTCAGTATTTGCACCGGCAATCGCTGCCATATCGCTAGGGATCACTGGTCCACGCGCGTTCACGCAAAGAACCGGTCGCAACGAAACATTTAACCATGCAGGCAATGCCGTCGCCGCACTTTTGGCAGGTAGCTTCGCTTACTTTTTTGGCCCGACGGTCGTTTTTTATTTGATGGGAGTGATGGCGATCGGCAGTGTAATTTCTGTCAGCTTTATATCTGCAGAAGCAATCGATCATCACCTTGCGAGAGGCGCAATCCCAAGTCCGACAACAGGTACTGAACATGCTTCCGGTCTGGGCATATTACTTACTAACAAACCGCTCATCATTTTCGCCATTTGTTGCGCACTATTTCACCTGGCAAATGCGGCCATGTTGCCGCTTGTCAGCCAGAAACTGGCCCAGATTGATTTACAGATGGCGACGCCACTGACATCCGCTTGTATTGTGGCCGCACAGCTGGTGATGGTGCCTATGGCTATCCTGGTCGGATCCAAAGCCGATATATGGGGTCGCAAACCTTTACTGCTTGCTGGCTTTCTCATACTCCCACTGCGCGGTGTCTTGTATATATTGTCCGATGATCCTTACTGGTTAGTGACCGTGCAGCTGCTGGACGGCATCGGTGCCGGCATCTTTGGTGCCCTGTTTCCTATCATTGTGAAAGATCTCACCCAGGGAACAGGGCGATTTAACGTTAGCCTTGGCGCCCTCTCCACCGTCTTTGGCCTAGGCGCGGCCCTTAGCCCCGGCCTGGCAGGGTTAGTTTTGCAACAATCAGGTTACAATGCCGCTTTCTTAACCCTTGCCGCGATTGCTGCGGCGGCCTTTGCCTTGTTATTGCTGGCCATGCCGGAGACTAAAGAATTTTCTGAAGATACCGCGGTCAAGTAACGTGCTGTATAAAGCGCAGCGCATTCCATAGGAGAATTAATTTCTAACCAAGCTTATTATCAGAAACAGGATATTTAGGATCCTCTGAAATATTCACTTCAATCATCTCTTTCGCATTTTCAAGCAGTGCCTGACAATCCCGACTTAAATGCCTCAGATGTAATCTTTTTCCGGCAGCTTTATATTTGGCCGCCAAGCCGTCAATAGCGACTATTGCAGAATGATCCACAACCCTCGCATGTTTAAAATCAATCACAATATGTTGTGGATCTTCAGCAATACTGAATAAGGTTTGGAAGTTCGCCACAGAGGCGAAAAATAATGTGCCATTCAAAACATATACGCGCGTGCCGGTATTCTCTGTTTCAACCTGCACTGTAATTCTCTTTGCGTGTTCCCAGGCAAAAATCAAGGCAGAAACAATCACGCCAGCAATCACCGCAATTGCCAGGTTAGCCACAATGGTCACGCCACCGACCAACAGCCCCACAAACACATCTTGTTTTGGCACCTTGCCAAATAAATTAAGAGTACCCCATTCAAACGTTTTTTCAGCCACCACAAACATAACACCAATCAGCGCGGCTAACGGAATCATCTCAATCCATCTAGAGGCAAACAGAATAAATGAGAGCAAGAACACCGATGTGGCAATGCCAGACAGTCGTTTTAGTGCGCCATTATTAATGTTGATCATGCTTTGACCAATCATGGCGCAGCCGCCCATGCCGCCAAACAATGCAGTCACGACATTTGCTGCACCTTGCGCCATGGATTCACGATTAGGGCGACCTCTGGTATCCGTCATTTCATCAATGAGATTCAGGGTCAGTAAAGTTTCAATCAAGCCGACAGCGGCCAGTATCAGCGCGTAAGGAAAAATAATAGACAGCGTTTCTAAATTGAATGGCACTTCTGGAATATGAAAACTTGGCCAACCTCCTGCAATCGAACCCAGGTCTCCCACGGTTTTAGTTTCTAATCCGCATAAAATGACCACGCCTGTCACCGCCATAATCGCTGCTAATGTTGATGGTATCGCTTTAGTAATTTTAGGCAGCAAGTAGATGATCGCCATGGTGACAGCGATCAAGCCCACCATAATGTACAGCGGTTGCCCTGACATCCACACAACGGCGCCATCCGGGCTAACCGTTTTGAAATGCCCGAATTGCGCCAGAAAAATCACGATTGCCAGGCCATTCACAAAACCCAGCATCACTGGATGCGGCACCATACGAATAAACTTGCCTAGCTTGGCAACAGCAAAAAGTATTTGTAACAAGCCCATCAAAATAATCGTGGCAAATAGATATTGCACACCATGCTGCACCACTAATGCGACCATCACCACAGCCAAAGCACCAGCTGCACCAGAAATCATGCCGGGACGACCACCAAAAGCAGAAGTAATAAATGAAACCAATACTGCCGCGTACAAACCCGTCAAAGGGGACACATGCGCAATTAATGCGAACGCAATGGCTTCTGGCACCATTGCTAAAGCGACAGTTAAGCCACTTAAAAGATTAACTTTTGCCTCGTCAAACTTTGATGATGACGTTTCTAATGTAAACATAGGGTACTTTCATTGAGTAGCTGCATATCTGGCACCAGGTTAGATGCGCTTATGAGATGCACTTGGAAATTATTTAAATAAGATAAGCGAAGAGCATAGACATCAATGCGCTTAGTCTTAAGAAGTCGAGCCAATAACTCGAACTGAGTTGAAAATATTACATTGGTGTAAAGCTCAAGTGGTTGCTGGATTATATCCTTTGCGCCATGACCCACAAAACAAAAAGCCAAGGTGAACTGATCTTAAGGCTTATCCCTATTGATGAAATCCTAATCTGTAATCTCTCATCAAAACTCCCTTGCATTAGGTAAAAAAAGTTTATAGAATAATTAGACAGACCTGTCTGCATATTGATTGGATCATCCACTTGCTGGTGTTGCCAATCATGCTCAAGCACGCCGACATCAGGCTATTTATTACAAACAAGATTTCAAGGGGAAATAAAATGAATCAGGATAAACATGCAGGGAATGTCATCTTATTGAGAACAGCCTGCATCACTTTGCTTGCCGGGTTGGTGCTTGCATGGTGCCTTGTGATGACCAGAGGCATGAAGATTCCATACATGCTCAATATATTCACCAGCACCGAAAACCTCCTCTCCGGTCATTTAGACTACTTGATGATGACTATGCTGTTATTAGGTTTTTACGCTTCAAAAATCAGCTTACCCAAGTTTGTCATTTGGCCAATGGCACTAGGCTCGATCGGCAACCCGACAGCGTTTCTAGTCTTAGCGATAGCGCCTAAGATTCATTCATTGCCATATATCTTGTTCCTCTACACCACCTTATCGTTAACCACCTTTGGTTTTGGGATGGCTGCAATTAAAGTGCTCAGATATTCCCTCAAATAAACTGCCTTTAGAGGGAACAATATCTGGGCTGATAACTATGGGCATTGATCTTAAAAACTCGAAAATACAATATGGTTTGATAGCGAGAATGTTGCATTGGACGAGTGTGGCAACACTATTGACTGTCATCGTGGTAGCCAGCCAGTTTTCAGATTTAGCTACCGGCCCTGAGAAGTTGGAATTCATATCCCTGCATTCGTCAATCGGCATCTTGTTACTCATGCTGATGATTGCAAGGTTGACATGGCGAAACCTGAATCCAAATCCTATCTACTCTTACAGCATCAAACCCTGGCAAAAACTGTTAGCTATTTCTCTTCACAGATCAATATACGTCATCATCATTGCACAATGCATTGCAGGCATATTGATGTTGCTAACCAGCGGCCAAACAGTGCACTTTTTTGATGTATTTGAACTGCCTGCATTGCTGGATAAAGCTTCCTCCATCCACGTGACAATCTTAGGTTTCCACTATTTAATCTCTGTGATGATTTATCCCTTATTCGCTGTCCACATCTCTGCGGCTATCTACCATCAGATTTTTGGCCTGGTGGAAGACCATTAATCGTGAAAAAATACTAACGGCGATAAGGTAAGCAGTCTCCTACGTATAAATAAGATTGGGTCGGATACGTTTGAGAGTGGTTGTGTAATTAAATATACACACGTTCTAAATTTATAAATTTAGCCCCGAAAATCCACTGTTTATAAAGGATCCAAAATGAAAAAAATCTTATTTTTATTAGCTTTGACAACAATGGCACGTAAAGTAATGGCCGCAGTCAAAAATGATAAATCAGCCTGTGCTGAGACAAAGCCTAAACAGGCTGTTTAAGCTGAACCTGACTGTTAAAAAAGAGACTGTTTGAGCAGTCTCTTTTTTTACAAAAATACTATCCTCAACCCCAACCAGACTTATCTATTAAGACTTTCTCTACTCATAAGGCTGACTGATTAGAAGTAATCAAAGCTAAAAGTTGAAAACCTAATCATAAAAAAAACGCCTTACATTTCTGCAAGGCGTTTTATGCTTTAGTCGAAATTGATTTTCTATAAGCTGAGCATCAATAATCAGTGTTATTTGACACCATAGTTAATATCCACACGGCGATCTATTTTGTGGCAATGTTCGTCAGGACAATCCCGGCTTGCAAACTCATTACCGTAACTGATTGTCTCAAGTTGCGCATTTTTTACGCCTTGCGCATTGAATGCATTTTTCACTGCCACTGCGCGACGTAAACCAAGATCTTTGTTGTAGTCTGGCGTACCTCTTTCATCCGAATGACCTTGCAGTGAAATCTTGCTTTGCGGATGATTCAATAAATATTTGGCATGTACTGCAATCAGGTTTTTATATTTTGGATTAAGGGTATCGCTGTTGTAATCAAAATATACCTGGCGGTTTGAAAGATAAGCGCCATATATCTTGTATGCCCTGCCTTCATCTTTCTCACCTACAGCATGCTCTGCTGCGGTTTCCTGTTTTGATGTTGGATTACCAGTATGTGATAAATCCGTTGGTGTACTTTTACAAGCGGTTAGAACAAATGCAAGTGCAACGATTTTCCATGTGTATGCCTTCATAACTTCTCCTTTTTTTGCAACCTTATTATTGAACGCGCAATGTTTCACATAGCCGTTTTGTTGTTAATAACCAGCGTAGGGCTCACTAGGATAGAGGCTTTCTTCGTATCAACAGCATCAGACTAACCATTTTTGCGATAAACATTTATCGGAAAACTTCTCTAAACCTTGTAGGAATTTGCCTGCTTGGTAAACCTTGGGTTGATGCCAAGCCCTATGTGGTTTATCACTCTTAAATGATTCAAGTAGATTAAGCAGTGAAATTTTGCTTATCAATGCCAGGCAGCATCCGTACGCTCCAGCCTTCTGCTAGATAACAGTACTTATGCGCGAGCACAACTCAAGCAATGGTGGCAAAGGCTGGATGTAGAGGCTATAAAGCGAGAATTACCCGTAATTTTGAAAGGAATGGAAAGATGAATATTGAATGTTTCCAAAAGCTTAATCATCACTTCATTTTGATGGACGTAAAAAAGCCCAGTAACACTGGGCTTTTGATTAAGCAATGCATCACTGCTTATCTGCTGGAAGATTATTCCGGCTTGATATTCGCTGCTTGCTCGCCTTTAGCGCCAACCACGATATCAAATGATACACGTTGACCTTCATTGAGGCTTCTAAAGCCGCCATCTGAAGCAATCGCTGAGAAGTGTGCGAACAAATCTGCACCACCATTATCTGGAGTGATAAAACCAAAACCTTTAGCGTCGTTAAACCACTTTACATTGCCTATAGCCATGTTAATTCCTTTTGAAAATAAAAATAAGGCATTTGCCTGAAGTTAGGCGAGAAACAAGACTAGGAATGAAAAAGAGAAGAAACTTATGAAAGAAACTAAACTGATAAAAACTAAAGGACTTGCAATTCACCGCCCATCCACTATGAGCCAATCATCGGAATATAGCAAGGTTTATTTAAGTATTGATACATTTCATGGATCAGCACTCATTTACTAAACACCTTTATAAATTTTCTTTATAAATAGCCATGCATATTAAATAAGATCATTTATTTTTATGATCAAGGATTCCATTTCAAATGGTTTTGTAATCATGGCCATACCCTCACGCAAAAATCCAGAAGATGCGATTGCTGTTTCTGCATAGCCAGTCATAAATAAAACTTTTAGTTCAGCTCTTTCAACTAGGGCAGCATCTGCAATTTGCCTTCCATTCAGTCCGGGCAATCCTATATCTGTGAGTAGTAAATTAATAGACGCTTTACTTTTTAAAATATCCAGACCGGAAGGACCATCATTTGCTTGAAGCGTTTTATACCCAATATCCTCAAGAGCATCTACAACCAGTCCTCTGATAATTTCATCATCTTCAACCACCAGTATCACTTGCCCGTCTGCTGTCACTGAATCCAATAAGATTTTCTCTTCAATGACCGGTAATGCGCTGTATTGGACTTGGTATTTGGGTAAATAAAGGTGCAATGTTGTGCCGACACCTGTTGCACTTTCTATTTTACTGAATCCTTCAGACTGCCTGGTAAAACCATAAATCATTGATAAGCCTAGCCCTGTCCCCTGACCTTGCGGCTTAGTGGTGAAAAATGGATCAAATGCACGCTCAACGACATCAGGTGTCATGCCTGTTCCGGTATCACTGACAGAAATCCTGATGAACTCGGCATCATCATGACTAGCAAATTTTTTCTCAACCAGATTCTGAGTCTTGATCTTCAGCTGACCACCATCCGGCATTGCGTCCCGCGCGTTGATGGCTAGATTAAGAATTGCATTTTCTAATTGGTTGATATCGCAAAGCGTTTCCCATAGATGCTCTTCCAGGTCCAGCTCGAACAAAATATTTTCGCCTAAAGTTCTTAATAATAAATCTTCCATTGACCTGATGAGAGGATTCACCTGAACAGGTTTAGGGTCTAAAGGTTGCCTACGTGAAAAGGCTAACAACCGATGTGTTAATCCAGCCGCACGAAACGATGCACTTAAAGCATTATCAATATAACGTTCGATATCTATAGTTTTACCGAGTTGCAGGCTTTTTTTGATGACGTTTAGCGAACCGGTGATGCCTTGAAGTAAATTATTGAAATCGTGCGCAATGCCACCAGTTAGCTGTCCGACAGACTCCATCTTTTGCGACTGCCTTAATGTATCTTCAATCTTTAACCGCTCATCCATTGCTGTTTGTAATGCTAAAGTACGTTCAGCAACTTGCTCTTCTAAAACGATTTGAGATTGGTGCGAAATTTCTTCAGCAATTTTTCGATCGGTGATATCCATCACGAATAAATGGAAACCATCAATGAAAGTACTTTTGGCTACTCGGGGTAAAAAACGCACTTCCGCTTCTCTTCTTTTACCGTCTAAATGCGGCCAGGTAAGCTCACAATGAATATCTTCGCCACTTAGTGCATTAGCTATATGCGTTAAAGAAACTGCATTCGTTCTTTCAACTAAAAAACTTTCGATTTGACAACCAATCAGTTCACTTGCATGCTTATAAAACCAATTCTCGCACGCATTATTCACAAACTTTATCCGGCCTTCCATATCGATAAAGGCAATCAATACAGGTAAAGAATCTGTGACTAAGCGAAGTTCACTTTCACTCTGCTTTAAAGATTCTTCAGCATTCTTACGCTTATCTATATCTATTAAAACGCCAGGAAACCTTACTGCAACCCCTTGGGTGTCCAATTCACAATTGCCATTTGCTTCAACCCAGCGCCAACTGCCATTTTCATTTTTAACGCGATATTCAGCGCGATAAATTCCTCCAGTTTTCACTGTTTCGGAAATCATATGATTCAAATAGTCTTGGTCTTCAGGGTGGACTAACTGTACAAACGAATCAACAGCCACGCCATTCTTTAACGCATATGGACTGGTGCCAAAGGTTTTAGCTAATCGCTCATCTCCCGTCAGCAGATCATTTTTGACATCCCAAACCCAGGTCCCCAGCACTGTGCCAGAACTTAATGCCAAATCAATACGCTCATTAGAGTCGCGAAGTCGTTCTGCCGATTGACTAAGTTCTTCGAGTTGATTACGTATTACATACTGTCTTAATCTTGCCGTTAATGCCCATTTTACGGCACTGATAAGAGACTCTCTACTTAACGGTCTTTCAAGCACCATTACGTTGGAGATTCTTTCGGGTAACAAACTGCGAACTGCAACACTGTTTGTATGAGAAGATATTTGTCTGGCTGGCGCCAGATATATAAAAGGAATATCTGACCAGGTTGGTTGCGCATTTAAGGCGTCAATCAATACATTAAGATCTATTCGCGCTATAGATTCGCTGGTTAACAAAATAGCACCCGTATCATCGTTAACCGCAAGCGCTAACTCATTAACAGAATGAACTACCTGAGCTTCAATTCCAGCACTGGATAATAATGTTTGACAATACTCTGCATCCCGACCAAGTGAAGCTAAAATGAGTACAGTGCACTTACCCACTAAACTATTGGGGTTCATCTGTACGAGGTTCTAATAATTGGTCGGACTTACCTGTGTAGTCTGGCACACCTGTTAAAACCCCTTTGAATTTATCTAACACTTCACCAACGCGCAATCCTTGCGAGTCAACCCTCAGTTCACGGATGGTATCTTCATGAGATCCACCACGGTTTTTGATGATGGATATGGCTTTTCTGATCCTGCCTTCAAATTCAAAGAACCGTAGCAGAATCACAGCGTCGGCCACATAGCTAACATTCAGTCCCGTCACTGACATCGTACCCACCAGACTTTGTTGCGGGTTGATGAGTAACGTCACGATTCCTTGTTGGTTAAGATAAGACAGCATTTCATGAATTTGCAGGAGTAATTGTTTTTCTTGTGGCATAGAGGATATATAACCTGCCAGGCTATCCACCACTATCATTTTCACATCACACTCTTCGACTTCTTTTTTGACTATACAGGCAAATTCACCTGGAGTAATTTCGGCAGGATCCATTTGCCTGATATGAAGTTGATCAGAATCTATATATTGTTGGAGATCAAATCCCAAGAGTTTTGATCTCGTTAAAAGTGTGCCGATCCGCTCATCAAATTCATAGATGACAGCTCGCTCACCCCGCTTACAGGCTTCTGCAACATACTGAAGGGCAATATTGGTTTTACCACTGCCAGAAGGGCCTGTAATGAGTGTAGTGGTTCCTCTTAGCATGCCGCCATCCAGTAATTTGTCTAATTCATCTATTCCAGATCCAACTGGCTCACCCACGAACGGGGTATGAAATTTAGAGGCAATCAATCTTGCATGAACAACTACGCCACCTTTTTTTATAGCAAAATCGTGAAAGCCGGCATTGAAGTCAACACCTCTCAGCTTTTGGACTTGTAGTCTTCTGGTGGCACCACCGAACTCCAAAGTTTTTCGTTCTAGTGTGATCACTCCATGACAAAGGCTGTGCAGATGCACGTCACGTTCGCCAGCGTTGCCCGTCATATCATCAACGAGTAAAACGGTGATTTTTTTCGAGGCAAAATGTTGCTTGAGCATTAATAGCTGGCGTCTGTAACGTAATGAGTCTTGCGCCAACAATCGCATTTCTGACAGGCTATCAAACACGACCCTACTCGGTTTTATCTGTTCAACCTTGTCAGTGATCAATTTAATGGTTTCAGAAAGCTCAACTTCCCAAGGATGCAAGATACTCTGTTCACGATCGAAACTCAGCGCAACATCTGCCTGCGCTAGCTCAAATAACGGCATGGCTTCTAAATTCCATCCATGTGATTCACCTACTGCATACAATTCTTCAGCAGTTTCTGACAAGGTAACGTATAAAACTTTCTCACCTTTCGCCAGACCTTCTATCAGAAACTGTGTAGCAACAGTCGTTTTTCCAGAGCCAGGAGCACCTTCGAGCAGGTAAAAACGACCAGCCGGCAGTCCGCCTTTAAGTACAGCATCCAAGCCTTCTATGCCTGTGCTTGCCAAATCGATTTTTTCTGGATGTAGGTTCATTAATATAATAAATTGAGTGAATAGCACACAAATTACATGTGTTGTAACAAGTCGTCAACAAAGGTATGACTTGGTTAAATTGAAATTGTTCAGGTCCGGTATTCCTCTGAACGTTGTGCTCTCTACTTATCGGAGGCAGTTTAAGTCTGGGCAAACCCTGCTCCTACACCACGACAATATAACCGCCAATTATTTTTTCTGAGAACAAGATCACTTGCATATAAGCCGTCATAAGCCTAGTATCAGTAAAGCCTGTATTTATTCATTCTGCATACTAGATAATATCGGTCAAAATTTACATAAATAATAAAAACTGAAAGTTATCATGCTTACTAGAGTGCGTTATCCGCATGGCAAGTCCCTTCATCTCATACATCCCACACCGCTCAATCAGTGGCCTTTTCATCTGGCTGACCTGAATTGAGCGCATCAGCACAAACGTTAGAGGTAAAGTATTCCGCTCTTGAAGCAGCAAATTCGGCATTAGTTGCCGCCAATAAAGCACTTGCTTTTCAGAATGAAGAAAAAGAAAAACGGGCGGCAGAACTTGCAATCGCAAATGTTGAATTAGCTTATGAGAACTCAGAAAAAGAGAAACGTGCAGCCGAGTTAGTCATCGCCAATCGCGAATTGGCATACCAGAATCAAGAGAAAGAAAACCGTGCGGCTGAACTGGTAATTGCCAATAAAGAATTAGCTTTTCAAAATAAAGAAAAAAGTAAAAGAGCCGCTGAACTGATTGTTGCCAATAAAGAACTGGCCTTTCAAAATAAGGAGAAGAGCAAGCGCGCTGCCGATTTGATAGCAGCGAACAAAGAGCTTGCTTTCCAAAATGATGAAAAGGAGAAGCGTGCAAGTGAGATGAATGAACTTGCATTTTATGATCCGCTTACAAAGCTACCTAATAGAAAACTCCTGGTAGATCGTCTTCAGCAAGCCTTATCCACCAGCCTCCGAACTGGCCAGGAGGGTGCAGTACTCTATCTGGACCTGGATAACTTCAAGACACTGAATGACACCATAGGACATGATTATGGCAACTTGCTTCTGCAGCAAGTGGCCGAGCGTATCGCGGCATGTTTACGTGCAGCGGACACAGTGGCCCGCATCGGCGGTGATGACTTTGTCATCATCCTGCAAGCACTGAGTACGCGCAATCTTGAGGCCGCTGCCCAAGCCAGGGCTATCTCCAACAAAATCCTCATTGAATTAAACAAGCCTTACCAGCTTGAGCAAAATCCATATATTTGTACCTCAAGCGTGGGTGTCACGCTGTTTAACCGCAAGGAATCGATGGTTGAGGAGTTGTTGCAGCAGGCAAATATTGCGATGTATCAAGCCAAAAAAGAAGGCGGAGATATCATTCGCTTCTATGATCCGCACATGCAAGAAGTGATCAATGCGAGAGCTTTACTCGAAGAGGAACTGAACGTAGCCATTAGGGAAGATCAATTCAAACTGTTTTATCAAGTGCAGGTGGATGCATCAGGTAAAGCGGTGGGGGCAGAAAGCTTGATTCGATGGGTACATCCTGAGCGCGGATTTATTTCACCTATAGAGTTTATTCCCCTGAGTGAAGAAACAGGCCTGATATTGCCGATAGGCGATTGGGTCATCAACACCGCCTGTGCGCAATTACGTGATTGGCAACAACAACCTCACACACGCGAGTTGAGTTTATCCATCAATGTGAGTGCCAGACAATTTACGCAAGCCTACTTTGTGGACCAAGTGAAGCTTGCCTTGCAGCGCTTTAATGTAAACCCCACGCTGCTTAAGCTTGAGCTGACAGAAAGCTTGTTGCTGCATGATGTTGACCAAGCCATTGATACCATGAATACATTATGCAAAGTAGGCGTGCGCTTCTCCCTGGATGATTT
>NZ_DATHWZ010000053.1:0-14830 GCF_035460085.1 Methylophilus sp. | reverse complement strand
TGCGCTACTCGGCGCGTCAGATAGGGGCCCATTTAACCCCACCACGTTGAGACAATGGTAGAACGCGATGGGCAGAGCGCGCTGAGTAGCATCTTTAACTCTCAAAACTAAATCCAACAAACCCATTCCTTTGTTTTGTTTTTTTATTTGAATGGTTGAGCGGCGATGAATGTGGTTAGTCTCATGTAACTGAAAGCGTGTGGTTTTTCCGGGCCCCTATCTGACGCGCCGAGTAGCGCAGGCAGCGTGGGAGTTGTCGGCCAGCGTCTGTTCGAGTTCCGCAACAAGCCATGTACTGTGTGGCTTGTCAGGGCGAGTTTCGTTGGACGCCCACGTTGACGAGCAACGCAGGAAATAAGCGGAAGCTAGGGTGTCTTGTTCTTTGCCTTCTTTCTTATGGACAAGCATAAGAAAGAGGGTCGCCTAGAGGCGAAAAGGAATCTAGCTGAATATCACTAAGTTACTAAATTTAATCAATAGTTTTTAGTCTTAAAGCATTACTTTCTCAATAACCCTTCAATCGCTGCCATTAATCTTTGCGTCGTTCCTCGATGCTTCAGCGCAAACTCTTTCGCCGCTTCCGACATGGCTTTTCGTTTTTCAGCATTTCGCGTCAACGTATCAATCTGCGTTGCCAGCTCAGAGATATCTGCCATTTGCACTGCAGCCTTCGCTGCAACAGCCTCTCTTGTCACCTGCGCAAAATTAAACATATTTGGCCCTAATATCGTCGGCACGCCCATCGTCGCCGCTTCAATCAGGTTCTGCCCCCCCAATGGCTGCAAACTGCCGCCCATCACCGCAAAATCACTCGCCGCGTAATAGGCATACATTTCGCCCATGCTGTTACCAAGCACCACTTGCACATCCTCATTCAATGGCTGGGCCAATTCGGTTCGCAATACATAGTTCAGGGCACGCGCTTTTAGCAGTGATTCAACTTCTGCAAAACGTTGCGGATGGCGCGGGACTAATAAAAGCAAAATGTCGCTATTTTGTACAGCATCCAGAATTAGTGCCTCTTCACCTTCGCGTGTACTGGCTGCCATGCATACGGTGCGATCTTTACCTAATAATTGACGCAAAGCTGCGCCTTTCTCGGCGCTGTCTGCTGGCGGCGTGACGTCAAATTTTAGGTTGCCGCACACGATCACATTGCTTGCGCCCAAGGCTTGCAGTCTTTGCGCATCAGCTTCAGTCTGGGCAACGACTAATGCCAGTTGTTGCAGGCCGTTGCGAGTGAGGTCGCCAAGTTTTGCATAGCCACGTGCGGATTTTTCAGAGAGGCGCGCACTTAATATGGCGACGGGGATTTGCCTGCGTTTGGCTTGATCAATCAGGTGGAACCATAGCTCGGTTTCCATCAACAAGCCTAATACCGGGTTGAAATGGTTTAAAAAACGTTTAGCCGCGCCTGGAGTATCGACTGGCAAATAGGCTTGCAGCACGCGGCCACTCGCAATTTCCTGCTGCCATAACTGTAAGCCGGTTTCACGGCCGGTCGGTGTGCCGTGGGTCATGAGTAACTGGTGTTGCGGATATTCTTTGAGTAGCGCTTGTATCAATGGTTGTGTGGCTCGGGTTTCACCGACTGATACGCAATGTACCCAGATCAAAGGGGCTTTGGCTGTTTGACTATAAAAGCCGTAACGTTCGCCGACATGCTGGCGGTATTCTGGTTGTTTGAGGCCGCGCCAGAGCAGCTTGAGTGGCAGCAGCAGCGCCACCAGATACATAAGTAAGGTATATACGAATTTTGGCATGGCGTTATTCTCGCATATTTGTGTTGATATCTTGATTGCACGCACCAATGAAATGCATGCGGAAGAGGAGAGTGATGACTCACCTATGCCGCAGACCTTGTATCTAAAGTGATTGCTGAAACACAAGCGATATGCACCAAAAATATGCGAAAAAAATGGGTTGACGTCAACAAAATATAGGCATAAATTACCGCATCTAACACAAGATATTGTGTTTGACCGGGTACGCGTTTCTAGCAGTAGCGCGTACATTGACGGGTATGCAATTTCGCACCCGCCAGGTTCCAAAAGCGATGTCAGTCGCTCAAGCCTTGGTGCTTACAGACTGATGTATCAAACCAATAAGAATCACCAGGGTGTGGGAGAAGACAATGCTAAAAGCAGTGGAAACAAATAAGAAAGTGCATTCAGAAGAGGGTGCGATTGAGATTCCGGTGCAGCCGGTATCGCTCGATATCTGGGATAAGAAATATCGCCTGAAAACCAAGACTGGTGAACATGTTGACCAGGACATGGATGATTCTTATAGCCGTGTAGCCCGTGCGCTGGCCGATGTAGAAACTACCGAAGAGAAAAAAGCCGAGTGGCATGAGAAATTCCTGTGGGCGTTACGCCGCGGGGCGATTCCGGCCGGCCGCATTACTTCCAACGCTGGAGCTTTAGAGCATAAACCTGCGACTTCTACCATTAACTGCACAGTGTCTGGCGTGGTGGAAGACAGCATGGATGACATCCTCGGTAAAGTGCACGAAGCTGGCCTGACCCTGAAAGCCGGTTGCGGTATCGGGTACGAATTCTCCACGCTGCGTCCAAAAGGCGCGTTTGTCGCCGGTGCCGGTGCCTACACTTCCGGACCGCTGTCGTTTATGGATATCTACGACAAAATGTGTTTCACCGTCTCTTCTGCCGGTGGCCGTCGTGGTGCGCAAATGGCCACCTTTGATATTTCGCATCCCGACGTGACTGACTTTATCAAGGCCAAACGTGAAAATGGCCGCTTGCGCCAGTTCAACCTGAGCTGCCTGATCACCAAAGAATTCATGGAAGCCGTGAAAGCCGATGACGAATGGCGCCTGGCTTTCCCGGTCACCGAGAAAGAAGCCATTATCGATGGCCTCAACGTCAACGACGAATCCCATGTGGTGTGGCGCGATTGGCCGGTCAAACACAAGTACCTGACCAAAACCGATGGCCCTGACGCTGGCAAAGTGGCTTGCCGCATCTACAAAACCATCAAGGCGCGCCGTCTGTGGGATGTGATCATGTCTTCCACCTACGACTTTGCCGAGCCAGGCTTTATCCTGATCGACCGTGTCAACGAAATGAACAACAACTGGTTCTGCGAAAACATCCGCGCCACCAATCCGTGTGGTGAGCAACCACTGCCACCTTACGGCGCCTGCTTGCTGGGTTCTGTGAACCTGACCAAGTTTGTGCGCAAGCCATTCACCGACGAAGCGTATTTTGACTGGGACGAATACCATGAAGTGGTGGGCGTGTTCACCCGCATGCTGGATAACGTGGTTGAAATCAACGGTTTGCCACTGGAACAACAGCGTCAGGAAATCGCCCGCAAACGCCGTCACGGCATGGGTTACCTCGGCCTGGGTTCAACTCTCACCATGCTGAAAATGAAATACGGTGATGACGAATCAGTCAAATTCACCGAAGAAGTCACCCGCGTCATGGCGCAAGTAGGTTGGGAAGTCGGCGTGCAACTGGCGGAAGAAAAAGGCCCGGCCCCTATCATGGACGAGAAATTTGAAATCACTGCCGACATGCTGCGCGTGCGTCCTGAAATGGCCGCTGATGGCATCAAGGTTGGCCAGAAACTGGCCGGTAAAGTGTTGCTGGGTAAATACAGCCGCTACATGCAGCAATTCCCCGAAGGCCTGCGTAACCAGATCGCGACCAAGGGTGTACGCTTCACGCACCATAGCTCCATCGCGCCTACCGGTACCATTTCACTGAGCCTGGCTAACAATGCCAGCAACGGTATCGAGCCTAGCTTTGCCCACCACTATGCACGTAACGTGATCCGTGAAGGCAAAAAATCCAAAGAGAAAGTCGATGTATTCAGCTACGAGCTGCTGGCTTACCGCGAGTTGATCAACCCGAAAGCCATGCCATTTGGCACTTCAGATGAAGAAAAGCTGCCGGATTACTTTCTCGATTCATCCACCATCATGGCAAAAGCGCACGTCGATATCCAGGCGGCTGCACAAAAATGGATTGATAGCTCCATCTCCAAAACCATCAACGTGCCAACCGATTACGACTTTGAGGATTTCAAGAACATCTACCTCTACGCGTATGACAAGGGTCTGAAAGGGTGTACGACGTTCCGCTTTAACCCGGAAGCGTTCCAGGGCGTATTGGTGACCGAGAAAGATTTAGAGAGCACCACCTACAAATTCACGCTGGAAGATGGCACCGAGATCGAAGCCAAAGGGAATGAAGAGATTGAATATGACGGCGAGATTCATTCAGCGGCCAACTTATTCGATGCCTTCAAAGAAGGCTACTACGGAAAATTTTAGTGTTTGCCTGCTGCGCTCGCCATTGCGGCGTTAAAAAGCAGTTTTAAATCCTCATGTACTATTTGTACACTCCGGTTTAAAACCGCTTTTCGCCTGGCACTGGCATCGCTCGCGACGGCAACCATCAAAAATTTTGGTAATTGTAAGAGACTGAATTTATAAAGAACTGATTACTCCAATAGGGAGAACAACATGGCAATCAAGATCGACAAAAAAATCACCGCCTACAAACTGGTGACCGATGAAGACAAAAAAGCAGCTGAAGTCGCGCAGGCGCAAGCAACCAACGTTATCCAGATGGGTGAGCCATTGAGCCGCCCGGATATGCTTGTGGGCAACACCTACAAAATCAAAACGCCGGTGACCGAACACGCGCTCTACATCACCATCAACGACGTCATCATGAACGAAGGCACGCCACAAGAGCACCGCCGCCCGTTCGAGATATTCATCAACTCCAAAAACATGGAGCACTTCCAGTGGATCGTCGCGCTGACCCGCGTCATGTCAGCCGTGTTCCGCAAAGGTGGCGATGTCACCTTCCTGGTAGAAGAACTGAAAAGCGTATTTGAGCCTTCAGGCGGCTACTTCAAAAAAGGCGGCAAATTTGTACCTAGCCTGGTGGCCGAGATCGGTGAAGTGGTAGAAACCCACCTGCAAGAAATCGGCATGCTGAAAAAACCAGGCTTGGACGAACACCAGCAAAAGCTGGTTGAAGAGAAAAAAGCGGAGTACCTGGAAAAACACGCCAAGTCAGGTGAAGAATCAAACGATGAAGGCTTCCCCAAAGGTGCGCAGCTTTGCAAGAAGTGTAATACCAAAGCCAGCATACTGATGGATGGATGTATGACTTGTTTGAACTGCGGCGATAGTAAATGCGGCTGATTTTCATATTTGGAATTTAAATGACTACTTGTTTTGTAATTCAGCCCTTTGATTCTGGCAAATTCGATAAACGTTTCGAGGATATCTACAAGCCTGCCATTGAAGCAGCAGGCCTCGAGGCTTATAGGGTAGACAAAGATCCAAGTGTGTCTGTGCCTATTGAGTCAATAGAAGATGGAATAAAGCAAGCAACTGTGTGTTTGGCTGATATTACTGCCGACAACCCAAATGTCTGGTATGAACTCGGTTATGCTTTTGCGGCAGGACGCCCTGTTGTTATGGTTTGCTCAGAGGAGAGAACAGGTAAAAAATACCCATTCGACATTCAGCATAGAAGCATAATTCCTTACAGTGCAGACTCTCCAAGTGACTTCGAAAAACTTAAAGAAAGTTTAACTACTAGAATAAGAGCACTCGTAAAAAAAGATGAAACACTGCAGAAATTGTCTGAAGCTGATCCAGTTGCCCCAGTAGAAGGCCTAACTCAAGCAGAAATTTTAGTTTTAGCTGTCATAGCGGGTAGTAGTTTCTTACCATCTAATTCAGTTGGGGTATACAGCGCAAAACGTGATGCAGAAAGAGCTGGAGTTACAAACTTAGGTTTCAATATTGGAGTAAGACGGTTGTTGTCAAAGGATTTCATAGATATGTCTGAACTTTGGGATGAACATAGTCAAGAGACATATGATGCAATTCGATTGAGTGACAATGGCTGGAATTGGATTGAGAAAAATGAGACCCTATTTACACTTCACAGAACCGCCCAAGATTCAGTATTTGAAGATATCCCCTTCTAACTAACCCGGTAGCGAGGTAGAACGGTCTCACTATTAAAACGGGCTAGAGTAAAAATAGAACAAAGAGATTTTACTCTGACCCGGCTGGTTGAAGAGAATGCGAGGGATAGGGGCTAGCTATGTAGAATATTCATGGGTTGAGATGAGTGATGATGGTTTGCTGCTATTCAGGACCTGACCCTGATGGCTTCAGTTTAATTCACTATAACGGTGTCTACCATCGTGTGGGAAGCCCACTAGTAACGTCTCTGTGCCGAAATGACGTTCGGCACCTGCTGAATCAGCGTCAGTAGGTGGCTGAGTTGCTCAAGGTTTGTCACCTCAATCGAAAACTGCATCAGCGCCAGATTGTGCCTGCTGATGGTGTTAGCCTTGGTGGCGTTGATTTTTTCCCGTGCAAATAGATCACTAATATCCCGGAGCAAGCCTTGGCGATCATGTGCCTCCACTTCAATATCAACAGTTGCGCTGAAATTCTCGTAGCTGCCCCACTGCGCACCAAGTACACGGTCGCGCCGTTCCTCTGGTAATCGTCCGATGAAACCACAGGTGCTGCGATGGATAGTGACCCCGTGATCGCGCGTCAAATAGCCAACAATCGTATCCGGCGGTAATGGTTTGCAGCATTTGGCAAACCCCGTCTGCAAGTTGCCAACCCCCTCAATCACGATAGCCGCCTGGGATTGCAGCGCTGTGTTCCGTCTGGGCGCAAGTATTTTCGTGACTGTTTCTGGTTTGGGCGCAGCATCTTCCTGGATCGCAAGCGAGATTTGATGTTCACTCACATCCCCACGCCCAATGGCAGCCAGAAAATCTTCCAGTTTCTGGAAGTGCAGTTTCTGCGCGATCTTTTCATGATTGATGGTACCGATGCCGGCCCGATGTAGCTCACGATCCAGTTTTACCCGACCCTGGGCCACATTTTCATCAAAATGCTGGTATTTAAACCATTGCCTGACCTTGGCGCGGGCGCTAGTGCTTTGCAGATAACCAAGCGAAGCATTCAACCAGTCCCGGCTTGGCGAACCAAGTTTTGAAGTCAGGATTTCTACGCGCTGGCCATTTTGTAATTTGGTGTTGAGCGGCACGATGCTGCCATTAATCTTGGCGCCACGCGTACGGTGCCCCAGATCGGTGTGCAGCGTATAAGCAAAATCGATCGGGGTAGACCCTTTTGGCAAGTCGATGACTTTACCAAGTGGCGTCAGCACATAGACGCGATCCTGAAACAGCTCACTTTTGAATTGCTCAATCAGGTCGCCACTCTCAGAGACGTCATCCTTCCAGGCCAGGATCTGGCGTAGCCAAGCGATCTTTTCGTCAAATTTGGCGTCGGATTTTCCTCCCTCTTTGTAGCGCCAATGTGCCGCGACGCCCAATTCAGAGTGCTGATGCATTTCAAAAGTGCGGATCTGCACCTCAAGTGCCAGGCCACGCGGGCCACTGACCGCGGTATGTAGCGAACGATAATTGTTGCTCTTGGGGCGCGCGATATAGTCGTCAAATTCACCGGGGATGGGCTGCCATAGGTTGTGGATGAGCCCGAGCACTGCATAGCAGTCTTTGATATCGTTAACCAGCACGCGCACAGCACGGACATCATAAAGCTGGGTAAAATCCAGATGCTTGCTTTTCATCTTCTTGATGATGCTGTAAATGTGCTTGGGACGGCCAGCGACCTCCCCTTTGATGCCCGCTTCAAGCAACTCTTTTTGAAGCTCTGCCACGACGTCAATAATATATTGTTCCCTGTCGACGCGGCGCTCATCCAGCTTATGTGCGATTTCCTTGTAGATCTGAGGTTCCAGATAGCGCAGAGAGAGGTCTTCCAGCTCCCACTTGAGTTGCCACACGCCAAGGCGGTTGGCGAGTGGCGCAAAGAGGCTCTGGCTTTCCTGTGCAATCTGTTTCTGCAGACTCGGGCTAGCCCCAGACAAATGGCGCAGGGTTTGCGTACGTTCTGCCAGTTTGATCAACACCACACGGATGTCCTGCACCATGGCCAGCAGCATTTTGCGCAGACTTTCTATTTGTTGCGCGTGGTATTCGTTTTTCCGGTCCGTGCCATGCAAGCTCTCTGTCTCGCTGAGTGCCTGGATTTGCTCCATGCGTGAAATGCCTTCCACCAGGTCCGCAATATTGGTGCCCAAACGCGTTTCCAGCGTTGCCCGCCAATCGGCTAGATATTCAGGCACTGCATGCAATATAGTGGCAGCAATAGTTTCGACATCCATGTTCATGTCAATGAGGATAGTCGCCGCACCTAGTGCATGTAATAACAGTGGCGTGCCAGTGAGTGCTGAGCGCCCGGAATAGAGAGGAACTGCCAACGCATAGGCGCAACTGATCAACTCCACTTCGGAAGGCAAGAATCGTTTCGCTGCCGCTTCCAGCCATGTAGAAAAATCGCCTTCATTTGAGGCGAGTAAAGCAGAGATTGGATGATGCACAGAAACCATGGGATATTATGGCATCAGTCCTGTTCAACAAGCCAGAATCTACGGGGCCGGATTTTGCAAAATCGCATCTCGATACAAGCAAAAGCCATCATTCATCGCGCATTTTTCCTGTAAGTACGGAAAGACTCGACACTCAATTGCCTGGTGATGGTTTTGATTTCTAGTCTCTGTGTGCCTTTTTGATACAGGAATG
The DNA here is from genome assembly GCF_035460085.1 of Methylophilus sp. Taxonomy (GTDB): domain Bacteria; phylum Pseudomonadota; class Gammaproteobacteria; order Burkholderiales; family Methylophilaceae; genus Methylophilus. Next base: position 6,193 of record NZ_DATHWZ010000053.1, on the reverse strand, counting down.
TGCAGCCGTCAATTTCCATCGAGATGCAATCGGCGACTTCTGTCATGCCCATGGCGTAGACTTCTTGCGCATATAGACTCGATTGATCAATCTTTGGGTTTTTAATGGGTGCCCAACCTTGCGTAATGAGCGTTTTTCTCACCTCTTTGTATGGCTGCCCACTCTGAATAAAGCTTAAATCGTTCGCAGCAAAGGCAACGCTGGACATCATCAAGATGATGGGCATGGTGATTTTTACAAGCATAGGTTTATTGATCGCCTTTATTCGTTTTTGTAAAAAAGCAGTTCACTTCATGAACGTGCTGCTAGATTCGAGACACATTCATATCTGATTAATCCACAACACTTTCACTGCCGTTTATCGCCCACTCTAATTTTTCCACCTCCACCGGCTTAACCAGATGTTCGTCAAACCCGGCATCAAACGCACGTAGCTTGTCGTCAGGTTGCCCATACCCGGTGAGGGCAATCTTCCGTACGTTTTTGCCTGACGGTAACTTGGCAATTTGTTGTGCCAGTTGGTAACCATCCATATCGGGCAGGCCGATATCAATCAACATGATATCTGGCTTGAAAGACTCAATACTGGACAATGCTTTTTGCGCAGTATGCACAGCCATGGATTCATGCCCCAATATGCCTGTGATCATCAGTAGCGTATCGGCTGCATCGATGTTGTCGTCAACAATCAAAATACGCATAGGTGCTGATTCGGTTAATTTGGCCTGCTGATCAGTGGTTGTCGCAGAGTCGACACGCGGCAGTCGAATCTCAAAAGTTGAGCCTAGTCCTTCACCCTGACTAAACGCGCTGACACGGCCGCCATGCATTGCGATCAGGCGCTGTACAATCGCCAGGCCTACTCCCAACCCGCCCTGTGAGCGATCGAGGGTCACCTGGCTTTGCACGAAAAGCTGGAAGATCTGCGGCAGCATTTCAGGGGCGATGCCGCTGCCTGTATCTACCACTTCAATGATCGCTTCAGCTTCTTCACTGCGGACGTTGATCTTGATTTCTTTACGCGTTTCGGAATATTTGATGGCGTTGGTGAGAATATTCGCCACGCATTGCACCAGTCGTGCCTTATCACCTTCTACCAACAGCGAAGCAATCGGGTCGATGAAAGTCGTCAGGGTTTGTTGCTTCATCTGCAATTGCGGCTCGCACATTTCAACCGCCTGGGCGAGCACGTCTGCGATATAAATCACCTCTTTTTGCAGATGAATATGGCCTTGCGTGACGCGGGAGACATCCAGCAGGTCATCAATCAGCCGCGTCATGTGCTTGGCTTGTCGGCGGATGATGGAAGCGGGTCGGGCAACCGAGTCATTAGTGTGAGAAACGCGCCAGAGAATCTCGCCTGCCGTGACGATCGGAGCCAGGGGATTACGAAGTTCGTGGGCTAACATCGCCAAAAACTCGTCCTTCCGTTTGTCGGACTCTTTCAGCGCTTCAATCATTTCGATTCTATCTGTGATGTCGCGGAAAACTACCGCAACGCCATCCCCAACCTTAAAAGCCCGCACCTCAAACCAGAATGCCCGGCCGTCCGGGAATACATAATGATGTTCCATGAACTTAGGCTGCCCATCCGCCTGGACTTGCCTGTACATGTGGCCAATTTCAGATTCATATGTTTGTGGAAACTGCTCCCAGTGGTTCGCGCCGAGCAATTGCGAGCGAGGCATGTCTACAAACCTGCAAGTGGCATCATTGACTTCAATAATGTTGAAGTCCGGGTCAAACAGGGCAAACGCTTCATCCATATTCGAGATCACGCCACGGTGCCTGGCTTCGCTTTCTGCTACGCGCATCTCAACCAGTTTTTGCGCCGTCACGTCCACGGTGATGCCGTCAAAATGGATAGGGTTACCATCGGCGTCGTAATCGGTGCCCCCGAGCGCGCGGATCCACTTTACCTCACCCGTCATCGGGTGCAAAGTGCGATAAATGATGTCGTAGGCATCCCGGCTGCTGATCGACTCCGCAATCGCCAGCCTAGTGCGTTCCCTATCCTCCGGGTGAATCCTGTCGTAGAAGTCTTCGATCGTGACCGCCGCGTCAGGCGCCACAAAAAAATGATTTTTTACTTGCGCGTCCCATTCGAGCACGTCAAACGGTAGGTCGCAATACCAGAAACCCACATGCGAGAGGCGGCTTGCGTATTCGAGGCGCCCGCGATTGAGTTTCAGTTCTTTATCCAGGTTGTCTCGTGCAATGCGCTCGCTGGAAAACACCTGGTTGAAGTAGTCCACAGATTCGGCAATCGCCTGATCGAGCGCCTGGTTGAAGCGCGTCACATCCTCTATGGCCGTTGAATCGAATGGCGAGGTATTGCTGATTGTCCAGAGCCGCATCACTGTGGCACGCAGAGCGCGATATTCACTCACAATCTCGGTGATGGAAAAGCCGTCCTCTGCCCGGATTCTGCCATGCATTTCAGCGCCGGTTTCCGGCACATTTTTGATGGCCGATGCCAATACTGGCGACTTTGTGAAACTGGCGGTACTGGTTTGTGGCTGACGCAAGTCTTCTGCGATCGTTCGCAGGATTTCTGAGCGATGGTCACGGCCCGCAAGGGCGGTTATGTTTTCGGCAGACGAAAATTGCGACGCGACGAATGCATCCCACTCTTTAAGAATGTCGTCCACATGTGAATCGATTACTTCAGCCATCCGCATGGATGCATCCCCTTATGACCGCAATCAATGTTTAACTACTTTTAAGGTAATTTTATAGCGTTACTTACAGTCGTTGCCAATTTTGTGATTCGGCGAATAGACTTCACTGCTCCACTCAACCCTGAATGCGTTATCGAAGTTAGTTTCTTATCCACAAGGATAGTTGCAGCTTATGCGTAAATCCGTTTTATATTCATATGTTTACAAGTTTGTAAGTGTTTGATTTGTATTAGTGGTTTAATACAGGTTATGCGTTAACCCGCATTTCTTTTGCCCGGTGTTAAAAACGTTTTACCCGAATATAAAAAAAGGGAGAAGCAATGAGTGAAGAACCAAAAAAGGTTGATGTTTTATTCTATTTAAAAGAATTTTCATCACTAGCCAGGGACATCCTGATCACGCTATTGATCGCGATATGCTTTTTCCAGCCCAGCTATATCAAATCATTTCTTAAAGAAAGCGGCCTGAGCAAATTCGGCGGCTGGGGCTTCACGGTTGAAGTGGCTGAAGAAAAAGAGATCATCGCCAAAGCGCAAGAAAAAGTCACCGCTCAAATAGTTGCTTCCACCAGCACCAACTCAGATGAAGCGCCAGTTGAAGCATCCAATAAACCCGTCGATCAGAACTTTAAAGAAGCCATCCTCAAAGCAGAGCGCGTCGCACCACAAATATTGCCATCCGCAGGATGGGTTTACCTGGGCCGCGTGGATAAAAACAAAACCCAATGGCAAGATGGCGGCTCACCCACCACCACAGCAGCATGGCCAATCAAACCCGATGATGTGGTGACGGTGAAAGATGACGTTTACATCCGCGCAGTCACCAATGATCAATGGCATTCCAAAGCGCCGGTGACTACAGTTTCCAAGATAGGTGATAAGCTGAAAGTGGTAGAGCTGGATTATTCTTCAGCGAAAGCGGGTGGGTTTTTTGTTTGGGCAAAGGTTGTGCTTCAATCGAATTAGATTGAAGTCGTTTTCATTGTGTTTAAATAAATAAGTCTATGCAGGAAACTCATTTAAATTTATTGACTTACGTGTACTTGTTGTTGTTTTTAATAGTCATTTTATTCTTAAAATCTGCACGTTTTAAAGGCCATATCGGCGAAAGCTTAGTGAAGCTTAATGCTAGATTATATCTAGATATGTCCATCTATCATGGAGTCCATAATGTAACTTTAGAAACAGAAGATGGCACTACCCAAATTGATCATATTTTCGTGTCAAAATTTGGAGTATTCGTTGTCGAAACAAAAAATTATAAAGGTTGGATTTTTGGTAACGAACGGCAGTCCACATGGACTCAAAAACTTTATAAAAAAACTTACAAATTTCAAAACCCTTTAAGACAAAACTATAAGCATCTGAAAGCTCTTGAAAGTATTTTGGAAGTGCCTTCCGGAATATTGAAGCCTGTGATTGTGTTCATGGGCGATAGCACATTCAAAACAGAAATGCCAAACAATGTGACTTATGCGAGAGGCTATACAAATTATATTTTGTCTTTTAATAAGCCAATTCTTGATGATGCTGAAGTGTCGAGATTGCTCAATATTATTAAGTTCAAACGCTTAAAGCCTACCTTCAAAACTAATAGAGCTCATGTAAAAAATCTAAGAGCTAGATTCAACGAAAAGAAATCATAAGAAAGAGTTATTCCGTGTCTGTAAGCATTGAAGATTTAGAAAATCTTTATAATTTTTATTCGGACGAAAAAATTAAAAATCGATGGTAAAGCTTGTTTAACTAAGCCATTTCAAGCTTTTTGCTGCATCTCTCAATGAAGCAAATATCGCCTTCTGATATGTAGCTGTCTCTGGTAGATTGTCTGCAAGCTGGTGTAGTGAGATATAACCGGGGTCTGAACGGTAATCCTTTTCGCGAAATATGCTGTGCTCCATGGCGTAGGTTTCTGCCAACGCCCTAAGCGATTCAGCAAGTGGCTTATTCGGGTCACTAGGAGTGAAGTTACCCAAAAGCCATAGGTGAACATCTTCCTCTTCCGTATAGCCGTTTTTAGGGTCTGCAAGTTTAAAAGCATGGTCAATCTTGGCTTGGTTCTCAACCTCTTTCGGGTCACCATACGCCACTTCATAATATTTCACCTCAGCCGTTAGCAGCGAGGTCGGGCCATCAATTGGCACGTTACCAACTGCATAGTAGCCTGCAATCGCCCGCAGGCTTTTTAAATGGTGTTCTTTGCCAACAAAATGGATGATTTCACCGCGCGCCTGTAGCTCTTTGATGCCCGCCGCCATGTCTTTAGTGGCAGCGTAAATGAGCGCGGCATAGCTAGGGAAAGAGTTGTTGTCGGCACTTTTCCGGGCAAGGCTGTAGTTGATCATAGCGGTGCCGTTGTGATACAGCTCCATTGCGCTGGTGGCGGCGACATCGCCATGTTCATCCAGCACTACTGAGACTGCCATTTTGGTGCCGTTTTTATTGCCCCCCGCCAACGCCGCAAGCCAGTTTTGCAAATGCTCGGCAGGCCATTCGGGATACTGCTCCCTGGCAAGCGCAAACACTTGTGGCAGTAGCGTGGTTTGTTCGGCCACACTGAGGTTTTGCAGCCGCACGGTGGTATAGGTTGGTGGCAGGTTGAAGTCGTAAATCGCTGTCATGTCATGCTCTTTTAATGCTCGTGCTTAATTATGCAACGGCAGCATTAATCTATCTTGCGTTTTGGCGTCATGTTTGTAAAAACTTCATAATCAGATTTTATTTATCGCGATATTCATTATCTCGTCACTTATAATAAGTATTAGTAATAGCAATTTATTTGCATCCAAAATCATTTATTGGCGTATATATAGTGAAAGCTTTTAAAGTCAGATATCACACTCAGTTGCATATCCAAAGTAAAGCAAACCCATGCCGCAACTAGACCAATTGACCGATCTTGTTCAAGGCATGATCGACCGGGATGAAGAGTCTTTGGCGGCGTTTTATGATTGCACTTTAAAAAAGGTGTATGGGCTTGCTTTAAAAATCACAAAACGTCACGATTTGGCGGAAGAGGTCACTGAAGACACTTATATGCAGGTGTGGCTGGAAGCGGCTAAATTTGACAGTAACCGGGGTTGCATTCTGGCCTGGGTGACAACGATTTGCCGTTCACGGGCGATTGATGCGTTAAGGCGCCTGGATATTGCGGAGTCTCACGCTGAACCTGAGGTGCTAAAACCAGAAACCGAAACTAATAATAATCCATTGGATATTTTGTTGGCTTTAGAGCGTGATTCTGGCATACATAGGGCGATGACTGATTTAAAGCCGAGAGACAGGCAATTGATTGCGCTGGCATTTTTTAAAGGTTACACACACGAGGAAATAGCTAGTCAAATGCACATGCCGTTAGGGTCAGTGAAATCCCTTATCAAACGTGCCCAATCTAAACTCAGAAGTGCGTTATTCTGAAAAGATATTACTTATGAACAATACAAATAAACCAAAGATCCAGTCTGTTTTGGATGAGGAAATAACTTCAGCAATCGCAGCTGATATTCTGCCTAC
>NZ_DATHWZ010000052.1:0-2397 GCF_035460085.1 Methylophilus sp. | reverse complement strand
TTGACGGCCATCAAAAGCTCTGTATAATGCGCACCTCGTTAACGCAAAGCGGTAACGAAGCTACTAAAAAGTGATTCACTTTTCTGGTATAGAAAAAAGCTCTTTAACAAAATAACAACTGATAAGTGTGGGTGCTTGTGGGAACGAGTCGCTAACTTAGACGCAACTAACTTGTTTAACGTTTACGTTAAATTTAACTTAGTTGTTTGGTTTAAGTGATGCCTCAGAAAAACAAGTGCTTACACTTAAATTTATGACAAGACTGTAGAAATACATTCCTTGGAAATGAATTTGAGTACTCAGCTTGATAATCTCAAGTTGATAAAGCAAAAGCGAAATACCACCTCGCAAGAGGAAAAAGTAATAGTCATACATTAAACTGAAGAGTTTGATCATGGCTCAGATTGAACGCTGGCGGAATGCTTTACACATGCAAGTCGAACGATGAACCTTAGCTTGCTAGGGGGATTAGTGGCGAACGGGTGAGTAATATATCGGAACGTGCCTTGTAATGGGGGATAACTAGTCGAAAGATTAGCTAATACCGCATACGCCCTGAGGGGGAAAGTAGGGGATCTTTGGACCTTACGTTATAAGAGCGGCCGATATCTGATTAGCTAGTTGGTGGGGTAATGGCCTACCAAGGCTTCGATCAGTAGCTGGTCTGAGAGGACGACCAGCCACACTGGAACTGAGACACGGTCCAGACTCCTACGGGAGGCAGCAGTGGGGAATTTTGGACAATGGGCGAAAGCCTGATCCAGCCATTCCGCGTGAGTGAAGAAGGCCTTCGGGTTGTAAAGCTCTTTCGCAAGGGAAGAACACTTAGTCTCTAACATAGACTGAGGTTGACGGTACCTTGATAAGAAGCACCGGCTAACTACGTGCCAGCAGCCGCGGTAATACGTAGGGTGCGAGCGTTAATCGGAATTACTGGGCGTAAAGCGTGCGCAGGCTGTTCTGTAAGTCAGATGTGAAATCCCCGAGCTCAACTTGGGAACTGCGTTTGAAACTGCCAGACTAGAATATGTCAGAGGGGGGTAGAATTCCACGTGTAGCAGTGAAATGCGTAGAGATGTGGAGGAATACCAATGGCGAAGGCAGCCCCCTGGGATAATATTGACGCTCATGCACGAAAGCGTGGGGAGCAAACAGGATTAGATACCCTGGTAGTCCACGCCGTAAACGATTGGTGCTAGACGTTGGCGAGCTTGCTCGTCAGTGTCGCAGCTAACGCGTTAAGCACCCCGCCTGGGGAGTACGGCCGCAAGGTTGAAACTCAAAGGAATTGACGGGGGCCCGCACAAGCGGTGGAGCATGTGGTTCAATTCGACGCAACGCGCAGAACCTTACCAGCCCTTGACATGTGACTCGCCGGGACCAGAGACGGTCCCTTCGGTTCGGCCGGAGTCAACACAGGTGCTGCATGGCTGTCGTCAGCTCGTGTCGTGAGATGTTGGGTTAAGTCCCGCAACGAGCGCAACCCTCGCCCTTAGTTGCCATCATTTAGTTGGGCACTCTAGGGGGACTGCCGGTGATAAGCCGCGAGGAAGGTGGGGATGACGTCAAGTCCTCATGGCCCTTACAGGTTGGGCTACACACGTGCTACAATGGCGGTGACAATGGGATGCAATGGTGCAAGCCTGCGCAAATCTCAAAAAGCCGTCTCAGTTCGGATTGGGGTCTGCAACTCGACCCCATGAAGTCGGAATCGCTAGTAATCGTGGATCAGCATGCCACGGTGAATACGTTCCCGGGCCTTGTACACACCGCCCGTCACACCATGGGAGTTGGCTTTACCTGAAGGCACTGCGCTAACCGCAAGGGGGCAGGTGACCACGGTAGGGTCAGCGACTGGGGTGAAGTCGTAACAAGGTAGCCGTAGGGGAACCTGCGGCTGGATCACCTCCTTTCTAAGGATGATCCCTCAGAAGACACCTCACGTGTCTTCTTTCGGATTTCTTAGAATCATACGGGCCGAGCAATCTTCGGATTGTTCAGGTCCATTTTGCGGGACGCCGCCGTCTACGTTTCTCTTTCTTCATGGACGAGCCCGAGCTGCTCAACGCTTTTTAGAAAGCGGAGCGGCCCGGTCATCAGGACCATTTTTCGGGCTTGTAGCTCAGTTGGTTAGAGCGCGCGCTTGATAAGCGTGAGGTCGGAAGTTCAAGTCTTCCCAGGCCCACCACTTTCATCGAGCGTGAGCATTCGTCTTCTGGTTACGGGGCCATAGCTCAGCTGGGAGAGCGCGTGCTTTGCAAGCATGAGGTCGTCGGTTCAATCCCGACTGGCTCCACCAGCCGGACCGCTACCGCGACAAATGCTCCGCGCATCCGCGCATCGTCGTCCATGAAAACCGAATTCGAATTCGCCGCGTCTCGCGTTGAGATGCCGGCG
>NZ_DATHWZ010000051.1:0-24522 GCF_035460085.1 Methylophilus sp. | reverse complement strand
AGTCGTCCGAGAATAATCCCGCAAGCCGAATGAGTTTTGTTAAAATGTCAGGCGTTTTAACAGGTTAACCTTCAATGAGCGTCCCAAAAAAATCTCCCGTTGCGGCCAGTGATACGCAAACTTTTGCACAGCGCATAACCGCGCTGGAGACTATCGTCCGGAACATGGAGTCTGGTGAGTTGCCACTCGAAGATGCCCTCACTGCATATGCGGATGGCATGCAACTACTGCAAGGCTGCCAGGCATCGCTACTGCAAGCTGAACAAACCGTTTTGATTTTGAATCAGCAGCAGCAATTAACCCCTTTCGACATTGAGTGATTGAAATAACCTTCACTTATCGTCATGCGCATTTCATCATTTACATTTGAGCCTTGGGCAACCGTTCACCAGCAACGGGTCGAACAGGCGCTGGACCGCACATTACCTCTAGCAGACATCCCGCCGGCAATCTTGCATGCCGCCATGCGTTACGCAGTGCTAGGAGGGGGGAAACGCGTGCGGGCATTGCTCAGTTACGCCTCTGCCGAACTCGTCGGAGCACCAGCCAGTTCGGCGGATGCGGCCGCAGTGGCTGTAGAGTTGATTCATGCGTTTTCGCTGGTGCACGACGATATGCCATGTATGGATGATGACGATTTGCGTCGCGGCAAACCCAGTTGCCATAAACAATATGGCGATGCCACTGCCCTTTTGGTCGGTGATGCGCTGCAATCCCTGGCATTTCAATCGATTGCGGAGACGAATGCCCCACAAGCTTTGAAACAAGTGCAGGTACTGGCGCTAGCCACTGGTTCACGCGGCATGTGTGGCGGGCAAAGCATTGACTTGCAGAGCACAGGGCAACTGTTAACTCGCCATGCGTTGGAAACCATGCATCAGTATAAAACTGGCGCACTTATCCGCGCAGCAACATTGCTAGGTGCCTATGCAGCAGAGGACACCTCTGAGGCTGATCTTCATTTGCTTACCCACTACAGTGAAAACATGGGACTGGCATTCCAGGTGGTCGATGACATTCTCGATGCCACTGCCGACACCCAGACGCTCGGCAAAACTGCTGGCAAGGATGCCCTACAGGAAAAATCCACCTATGTGAGCCTGTTAGGCATTGATGAGGCAAATACATTGGTAAAGCGATTGTACGAACAAACCTTGCAGCTACTGGCCGGGTTCGATAACCAGGCAGATCCACTCCGCGGGATTGCCCGTTTTATTTGTGAGCGTCCATTCTGATCATGACTTCCCTATTGTCCCGCATTGACTCTCCAGGCGACCTGCGCATGCTGGACCGGTCACAACTGAAAGCCCTGGCAGCAGAATTACGCGCATTCCTGATCCTCAGCGTCTCTCAAACAGGTGGTCACCTGGCGTCTAATCTGGGCGTGGTCGAACTGACGATCGCACTGCATTACGTTTACAACACCCCTGATGACCGCCTGGTGTGGGACGTAGGGCATCAAACTTACCCGCACAAGATCTTAACCGGCCGCCGCGAGGCCATGGCGCAATTGCGCAAGGCTGGGGGTATTGCAGGCTTTCCCAAACGTGACGAAAGTGCATACGATACTTTTGGCACCGGCCATTCAAGCACCTCGATTTCGGCCGCCCTCGGTATGGCGGTTGCGGCCAAAACACTTGGCTCTGATCGCCGCAGCGTGGCGATTATCGGTGATGGCGCGATGACGGCAGGCATGGCATTTGAGGCGCTGAACAATGCCGGTGATATGGACACGAATATGCTGGTGATCCTGAATGACAACGACATGAGTATTTCCAACAATGTCGGCGCACTGAACAATTACCTGGCGCGGCTGATGTCCGGCAAACTGTATGACAGCGTGCGCCGTAGCGGGAAAAAAGTGCTGGATATCATTCCGCCGGTAAAAGAGTTTGCGCGTCGCGCCGAAGAGCATGCCAAAGGTATGGTCACCCCCGGCACCTTGTTTGAAGAATTCGGGTTTAATTACATTGGCCCGATCGATGGCCATGACATTGCCACGCTGGTGGATACCTTGAGCAATATCCGCCAGTTACAAGGACCGCAATTCCTGCATGTAGTCACGCAAAAAGGCAAAGGCTATACCCCGGCCGAAGACAATCCGAACAAATATCACGGCGTCAGTAAATTCGATCCACAAAACGGCCATTGCCTCACTGTGAGTGAATGCCCTACTTATACCCAGATTTTTGGCGACTGGCTGGTGGACATGGCGGCAGCTGATAGCCGGTTGGTCGGTATCACACCGGCCATGTGTGACGGCTCGGGCTTGAACCGTTTTGCTGAAACTTATCCGCAACGCTACTTTGATGTCGGCATTGCCGAACAGCATGCGCTGACCTTTGCTGCCGGGATGGCGTGTGATGGACTGAAGCCGGTGGTTGCCATTTATTCTACCTTCCTGCAACGCGCTTACGATCAGTTGATCCACGATATTGCGCTGCAAGACCTGGATGTGCTGCTGGCGATTGACCGCGCCGGACTGGTCGGTGCCGATGGCCCTACGCATGCAGGCAGCTTCGACCTGAGCTTTTTGCGCTGCATTCCCAATATGGTCATTATGGCACCCAGTGATGAACAGGAATGCCGCCAGATGCTGAGCACCGGCTATCAATACAAAGGTCCGGCCGCCGTACGTTATCCACGCGGCAGCGGTATAGGTGCCGCCACTGCAGCCACACTTGATTCGCTAGAAATCGGTAAGGCAGCACTGGTGCGCCAGGGTAAAAAAGTTGCCATCCTGGCTTTTGGCAGTATGCTGCACCCGGCGTTGCAAGCGGCAGAGTCACTGGATGCTACCGTGGTGAATATGCGTTTCATCAAACCACTTGATACGGCGAAGGTACTTGAAATATCACGCACGCATGACTATATAGTGACTATAGAAGAGAATGCGATCATGGGTGGCGCTGGTGCTGCAGTGATGGAATGCATGCAAGCACACCAAATTGTGAAGCCCGTATTATGTTTAGGTCTACCCGACCGTTTTATCGAACATGGCTCTCATGAAACTATGCTGGCCGATTGTGGTCTAGACAAATCCGGTATTTGCTCGGCTATTGAGAAATTAATAGCTGAGTAGTATATTCAACCATTTATCAAATCGCGGGCACTCCCGCTTTGGAACCCTGATGAATCAACCCGTAATTCCTGCAGTGATTGAAGACGTACAAAACACCCCTGACGTACGCCGGCTGGACATTAACAAAGTCGGTATCAAGTCTATCCGTCACCCGGTGATTGTCAAAGATAAAACCGGCGGTGAGCAGCATACCGTGGCGGTGTTTGATATGTATGTGCATTTACCGCACAATTTCAAAGGCACGCACATGTCGCGCTTTGTTGAGATACTCAACATGAACGAGAGTGCTATTTCGATTGATTCATTTGAAAGCATATTGCGTCAAATGGTAGAGCGCCTGGAAGCGGAATCTGGCTATGTAGAAATGCGTTTCCCGTACTTTATTAATAAGGCGGCACCTGTGTCTGGCGTAAAGAGTTTGCTGGATTACGAAGTCACCTTTATCGGCGAGATCAAGAATGGCCAGTTCGAAATCACGGTCCAGGTCATGGTGCCGGTGACCAGTTTATGTCCATGCAGCAAGCAGATCTCAAACTATGGCGCGCACAACCAGCGTTCGCATGTGACCGTGACCGCATTGCTGAATGAGTTTATGTGGCTGGAAGATTTGATTACCCTGGTTGAAGATCAGGCTTCTTGCCAGTTATACGGTTTGCTCAAGCGCCCGGATGAAAAATTCGTCACCGAGCGTGCTTATGATAACCCTAAATTCGTAGAAGATATGGTGCGTGATGTGGCAGCCCAATTGAATGTAGAAAAACGCATTGTGAAGTATGTGGTGGAATCAGAGAACTTTGAGAGTATTCATAACCACAGCGCGTATGCTTTGATTGAGCGCGATAAACGTACTAGCTAAGCTCTTGCTAGCAAAAAACAGCCCGCATGCGGGCTGTTTTCACATCGGCATCTCGCTAGTGGCTGAACATCCCGCTACGGGCATAGGGTTGGGATAAATGCAGCCCAAACAAAACGATCGCTGCACCTAGCAAAGGAAATAAAGCCGCCAAGGTAAAAGTGAGCTGTCCGCCTAGATACTGAAGCGAAAACCCGCCTAGCAAGCCACCCAGCGCACCGCCAATGCCATAAGCAACGCTGTTATAGATGGCTTGTCCTTTGGCCTGATGTCGGCCATTAAAATATTGCGTGACTACTTCAACCGCTGCCGCGTGAAAGCTGCCAAAGGTGAACGCATGCATGGTTTGCGCCAGCAGCAATAATCCCAAATGATCTGGCACCAGGCCCATCATGGAAAAACGAACCACGCCAATCAGCAAGCTGGCGACCAGAATCGTTTTTAGTTTGAAGCGGCGCATGATCCATGGCATTTTGATAAAAATACCGATCTCGCAAATCACGCCCAATGCCCATAACCAGCCTATCATGCCTTTGCTGTAGCCATGCTCAGCCAGGTAGATCGAGTAAAAGTTATACATCAGACCATGGGCAGTCACCATCATGGCGCAGCCTACCAATAGTGAAATCACCGCAGGCTGCTTGAGTATTTTCCAGACAGAAAACTGGTCATTGGCATGAGGAGGAACATGCGCTTCAGGGAGTTTCCAGGTTAATCCGAACAGTACGCACTGCACAATCAGGATAAACCACAGCAGGCTTTTAATGCCGAACCAGTCGGTTAAATAACCTAGCAATATAGACGCCACGATAAAGCCCCAGGAGCCCCATAAGCGGATTTTGCTGTAATGACCGTTGGTACTAACCAGATGTGCCAATAAGAGAGACTCAGATAATGGCAATGTAGAGCTTGTAAACATACTTAAGGCTGCCATGACCACAAACATGGTCATAAAATCATGTGCCCAGAAAATCGCGGCGAAACCAAATAAACCCAAGAAAGCAGTAGTTCGGATCCAGCGGACTCTTTGCCCGGTGTGGTCAGCCAGCCAGCCCCACAAATTAGGTGCGATGATTCGGCTGACCTGGAACAAGGACATGAGTATGCCTATATCAGCCGGAGAAAAGGATTCTGAGCTGAGGTATAAGCCCCAATAAGGGACAAATGCGCCGACAAAGAAGTAATAGATAAAATAAAAACGCGAGAGATTAAAGTGTAAAGCGTGACTCATGAAATACTCGCGTTCAAAGAATGGCGGTGATCAGCTTGGCAGCCGTCAGTCGATTAGAGCATTGAAGCTTGGGTCATCTTTATCGCGCTACAACGTAGGCACAGTAGATCGCACATCGGCATTCTGCCCACGATGACGCAAAGCATGATCCATCAGCACCAGCGCCAGCATGGCTTCTACAATCGGTGTTGCCCGGATACCCACACAGGGGTCATGGCGGCCGGTTGTTTGCATCATCACCGGTTCACCATTGTGATTAATGGACCGGCGCTCCTGCGGGATACTGGAAGTGGGTTTGAATGCCACATTCACCACAATATCCTGGCCGCTGGAAATGCCGCCCAATATGCCTCCGGCATGATTTGAAGCAAAGCCTTGTGGCGTCAGTTCATCAGAATGTTCGCTCCCACGCTGGGCGATCGATTTAAACCCGGCACCGATTTCCACGCCCTTAACCGCATTAATGCTCATCATTGCATGTGCAATATCTGCATCCAGGCGATCAAAAATCGGCTCACCCAAGCCGATTGGCATATGCTCGGCAACGACGGTGATTTGCGCGCCGACAGAATCACGCTCACTGCGTATCTGGTCCATATAGGCTTCCAGTTGCGGCAGGATTTGTATATTCGGTGAGAAGAACGGATTGCCTTCCTGTGAGATCGCATCCCAGCTGACAAACGGCACTTCAATTTCACCCAGCTGGCTCAAATAACCCCTAATCTGCAGACCAAACTTTTGTTGCAGCCATTTTTTGGCAATGGCACCAGCGGCTACGCGCACTGCTGTTTCACGGGCACTGGAACGGCCACCGCCACGATAATCCCGAATGCCATATTTTTGTGTATAGGTGTAATCTGCATGACCAGGCCGGAATGTGTTCATGATCTTGCTATAGTCTTGCGAGCGCTGATCGGTATTACGAATCAACAGACCGATAGGTGCACCAGTGGTCTTGCCTTCAAACACACCAGACAATATCTCGACTTCATCCGCCTCACTACGCTGGGTGACATGGCGGGAAGTACCCGGTTTGCGCCTGTCCAGATCAACCTGCAAATCCGCTGCTGACAACTCCAACCCTGGCGGGCACCCGTCAACTACCCCGCCGATGGCCGGGCCGTGCGACTCGCCAAACGAAGTCAAGGTGAACAGCGTACCAATGGTGTTGCCAGACATGCGATTCTTTCATTGAATAGATTCACTTATTTTATCATAGACTGGCCTACAGCCTGCCTGTTGGCTTTGCCGCTTACCTTTAGCTTGATTTCCGCATAATGAACGCTTATGCTGAACCCGCATTGTTAATTCGTAAACTTATGGCCAAACGTAAACACTCTCACCGCAAGCATCGCCTGCTTGGCACTTCCAGCCCGGGATTAACACTTGAAACTGCCACGGAAACTGAAGCAACGCCTGCCTGTATCCATAGCATCAGCTACAACGCCAATGATATAGAATCCAGGCAACTGACCATGCACGATATCGTGGAGTGGCAGGCCCCGGCAGAACATACCTCATGGATCAATGTACATGGCGTGCTGGATATCGCATTGCTACAAGCGGTTGCGCGTCGCTTCAAATTGCACCCACTGGTATTAGATGACATCTTAAATACCGAGCAACGTCCCAAGCTGGATACTTACCCGGAATACCTTTTCCTGGAAACACGTTTGTTTTATTACGATGCGGAATCCATGAGTGTCAGCTCCGAACAAATCAGTATGGCGTTGGGACGTGAGTGGTTACTTAGCTTTCAGGAGCGGCCATCCGGCAGTTTTGAACCCGTGCGTGAGCGGTTACGCCAAGGCCAGGTATTGTTGCGTCAAAGTGGCGCGGACTACCTCTGTTATGCATTGCTGGATAGCTTGATGGAACGCTATTTCCAGGTACTGGAAGCGATCAACGAGGATGCCGAGCTGCTAGAAACGCATTTACTGGATCAGCCCAGCCCGGAAGATTTGCAGAATATACATCGTCTCAAACACGTCACTATCGAGTTGCGGCGGGCGGTATGGCCGTTGCGTGAAGTGCTGAACAGCCTGATCCGCAACGAGCATGGTTTTTTTAGTCCGCAAACCTTGCCGTACTTGCGTGACTTGTACGACCACACCGCCCATTTCACAGAGTCTCTTGAAGCGATTCGTGACACACTGAGTGGCCTGATGGATATTTATATGACCAGCATCAGCCAGCGCGTGAACCTGGAAGTACGCGCATTGACGGTAGTGGCCATGCTGTTTATGCCAGCCACATTAATCGCCGGTATTTTTGGTATGAATTTCGAAGAGATGCCATGGACGCATGATCCGTATGGTTTCTGGTGGGCAATCCTTATCATGCTTGGCATTGCATCAGTGATGTTGCTGATGTTCTGGCGGCGACAATGGCTGGGCAGTCGCCATCGTTAGGCTTATGACTAAAGTGTCTTGAGTGTCAGTTTCTTGATGACATCTTGCAGCTCAAAATACAGCGTCATGTAATCACGCGCCCCGGCACTGGCGGGCTCATACTCGAACACGTGTTGTCCCATGCGAGCGCATTCTGCCAAGGCTGCATGTTCTGCAATCTGCGTAAGCAGGACTTCGCTGCCAAACAGGCGACGCATTTCCTGCTCAACTTCGGCAGTCATTTCCTTACGCTTATCTGCGCGTGTCAGCAGGTAACGCCGCTGGACTCGCCGCTTTAATACCGGTTCCAGCGCATTCAGTGCCTTATCGACTTTAACGGCTGAATGGATGGATAAATAATCTGCTGACACCGGCACCAATACCAAATCACTGGCGAAAACGGCACTCAGGGATATCACGCCGATTCCAGAGAAACAATCCATCAAAACTGCATATTCTGCATGCGTTGGCTGCAATTTAGCCAGGCCGTCAGCCAACCTTTTCAAAGTTGCAGGCCCACGGCCAAACTGTGAATCCAGGTTCATCAGTTCTTTATTGGCAGTAATCAGCGGCAACCCGTTACGCAGCGGCTGGATCAACGCTGCCAGAGGCGTCTCTGATTGATAAAACCTGAACAAATGCTTTTGCATATCGAGGCCAATATGTTTGTAAGTCTCAGTCAGGCGCGCCCGCGGATCGATATCTATTAGCAAAACGGGTTTATGCTGGCGTTGCCAGGCAGCAGCCAAATTGAGCGTAGTGGTGGTGGCACCCACATCTGCTTTAGAATTAAAGATAGCGATTTTGAACATACTGGATATGTGCAGGATAAGTTTTTGAATCAAATCCTGTAATGTAATTGCTAATCATCATAAACGATGTTGCGGTCATACACTACTCGCTAATGATCATTAATTGACGCAAGGCTAGTGCCTACGTGTGTTGATGTTGCGAAAGTAGCAGACAAAAAGAAACCCGCAAAGGCGGGTTAAAAGGGGGTTTGGATCAGGAGGAAATCAATGCTAGTCGTTGACAAATCAACCAAGCTAGCCATCAAACAAAACGTTTTGTGTTTCGTTTAAAGATGAGTCTAGTTTAGGAGAGAGTTATTGCAATTATTTGACCGAGCTGTAACTGAATTGTAAAAAGCAAAATTTAATTGTTATTGAATTGTAACCAATACAATCAATCGACTTTAACTCCATGATGCCAAAGACTCAAAACGGGAAGCTGACAAGTAACCATGTCAGCTTCCCGCTTGTAAATTAATGACTAGAAAAGCCTAGCTAAAAAAGTCCCGGGCTTTATCTACCCAGCTTTTATTTTTCGGACTGTGTTTGCCGGCATCCGCCTGGGTACTGCTTTCAAATTCGCGCAACAGTTCCTTCTGCTTTTCAGTCAGGCGCACTGGTGTTTCCACCACCACATGCACCATCAAATCACCATGCTCACTTGAGCGCAATGGCTTAATGCCTTTACCACGCAAACGGAACACACTGCCAGTCTGGGTTTCAGACGGGATTTTCATTTTGGCAGCGCCATCCAGTGTAGGGACTTCGATTTCCCCGCCCAAAGCAGCAGTACTAAAACTGATAGGCATTTCACAATGCAAGTTTGCGCCCTCACGCTGGAAGATCGCATGCTCTTTTAAGTGAACGACTACGTACAGATCACCGGTCGGGCCGCCATTGACACCAGCCTCACCTTCGCCGCTTAAACGGATACGGTCACCTTCGTCTACACCCGCAGGGATTTTGACATTCAGCGTTTTGTTCTGTTTGACGCGACCACCACCATGACAGGTTGGGCATGGCTCTTTTACCATTTTGCCGCTGCCATGACATTTCGGACAGGTTTGTTGTACAGAAAAGAAACCCTGCTGCATACGCACCTGGCCGTGACCGTTACAGGTGGTGCAAGTCACTGGTGAAGTACCGGGACGCGCACCTGAACCATGGCAGGTTTCACAATTAGCCTGCACAGGAATACGGATTTTAGTCTCCGTGCCTTTGGCTGCATCCTCCAGTGAAATTTCCAGGTTGTAACGCAGATCGGCACCTCGATAGACATTCGAGCGCTGGTTACGGCCGCCAGCGCCACCGAAAATGTCGCCGAAAATGTCGCCAAAAGCATCACTGAAATTACCTGAGTTAAATCCGCTGAAGCCCCCACCACCCATGCTGGCGTCTACCCCTGCATGACCATATTGGTCATAAGCGGCTCGCTTTTGCTCGTCGCTTAATACTTCATAAGCCTCTTTGGCTTCCTTGAAGCTTTCTTCAGCTTTTGGGTTATCAGGGTTGCGATCAGGGTGAAACTTCATTGCCAGTTTTTTGAAGGATTTTTTAATCTCCTCATCACCAGCATCGCGGTTCACGCACAATACTTCATAGTAATCTTTTTTTGCGGCTGCCATAGTTATTCCGTTTTAATGCGCTTGCACCATGTGAACAAACACACTCGCAGTATGCGAAGTGTGTTTGCCGGTATCATAAAGAAGGGCAAGTGTTACCACTCGCCCTATCGCGTTAGTCTTTTTTCACTTCTTCAAACTCGGCATCAACCACATCGCCTTCCACCGTTTTTTCATCTTGTGGTTGCGCGCTGCCTTCGGTATTTGCCTGTGCCTGTTGCTCAGCATAGACTTTCTCACCCAGTTTTTGTGAAGCTTCCATCAAGGCATTGGTTTTGGCTTCGATGACTTCTTTATCATCACCATCCTTGGCTACCGCTTCCAGCTCTTTAATCGCGTCTTCAATCTTGGCTTTTTCATCTGCCTCAATCTTGTTGCCATGCTCAGCCAGAGATTTTTTCACGCTGTGCAATACGCTGTCAGCCTGGTTACGGGCATCCACCAGTTCACGGAGTTTTTTGTCTTCATCAGCATATTTAGCCGCATCTTCTTCCATGCGCTGAATTTCTTCTTCAGACAAACCTGAGTTGGCCTTGATCGTGATCTTGTTCTCTTTGCCGGTCGCTTTGTCTTTGGCAGACACATGCAGAATACCGTTGGCATCGATATCAAACGTCACTTCAATTTGCGGCATACCACGTGGTGACGGTGGAATATCGCTCAGGTTAAACTGACCCAGGCTCTTGTTACCGGACGCCATTTCACGCTCACCCTGTAACACGTGAATGGTCACTGCATTCTGGTTGTCTTCCGCGGTTGAAAACACTTGTGAAGCCTTGGTAGGAATCGTGGTGTTTTTCTTGATCAGCTTGGTCATCACGCTACCCAATGTCTCAATACCCAGAGACAATGGAGACACATCTAACAGCAATACGTCTTTAACGTCGCCTTTCAACACGCCACCCTGAATCGCAGCGCCTACAGCGACCGCTTCATCCGGGTTCACATCTTTACGTGGCTCTTTACCAAAAATCTCTTTTACTTGTTCTTGCACTTTTGGCATGCGGCTCTGACCACCGACCAGGATCACGTCAGAAATATCAGAAGGAGACACACCCGCATCCTTCAATGCAGTTTTACAAGGCGCAATCGTGCGTTCGATCAGCTCTTCCACCAGTGATTCCAGCTTGGCACGGGTGATTTTCACTACCAAGTGCTTAGGACCAGTCGCATCTGCCGTAATGTAAGGCAGGTTCACTTCAGTCTGTTGTGCACCGGACAACTCGATCTTTGCTTTTTCAGCAGCTTCTTTCAAACGCTGTTTGGCCAGCAAGTCGTTGCGCAAGTCCAGGCCATTTTCTTTCTTGAACTCATCAGCCAAGAAGTCGATGATGCGGTTATCAAAGTCTTCACCACCCAAGAATGTGTCACCGTTGGTAGACAATACTTCAAACTGGTGCTCGCCATCGATTTCAGTAATTTCGATGATTGAAACGTCGAAAGTACCACCACCCAGGTCATACACTGCAATCTTGCGGTCGCCTTCTTGCTTATCCAAACCAAATGCCAAAGCAGCAGCGGTTGGTTCGTTGATGATACGTTTCACATCCAAACCAGCAATACGGCCCGCATCTTTAGTTGCCTGGCGTTGGCTGTCATTAAAGTAAGCTGGCACAGTAATCACTGCTTCAGTCACTTCTTCGCCCAGGTAGTCTTCGGCGGTTTTCTTCATTTTGCGCAAAACTTCAGCAGAAATCTGTGGAGGCGCCTGTTTATTGCCGCGCACTTCAACCCAGGCATCGCCGTTGTCAGCTTTGCTGATGGTGTAAGGCATCAGATCAATGTCTTTTTGCACTTCTTTTTCGTCAAAACGACGGCCAATCAAACGCTTTACCGCGAACAATGTATTTTTCGGGTTAGTCACTGCCTGACGCTTCGCTGGTGCTCCGACCAGAATTTCGCCATCTTCCTGATAGGCAATAATGGATGGCGTTGTACGCGCACCTTCAGCGTTTTCAATCACACGTGGTTTGCCGCCTTCCATCACGGCTACACATGAGTTGGTGGTCCCCAAGTCAATACCAATTATTTTACCCATTCTTCGTTTCCTTTAATTTTATGAATCACATTCATTGTTAATCAAAACCTCATGTTTCGATAATTGGGATGCCTGAACAGATTTCAAGTCCCTACTTGCAATGTGGTGTAATGTGGCTGTTGGATTATTTTGCCTGGATCACAGTGACCAGCGCCGGGCGCAATACACGCTCATTCAACGCATAGCCTTTTTGCAGTACGCTTAATACCGTATTAGGCTCCCCTTCAGCCGGCACCATGCTGATCGCCTGATGCTTGTTCGGGTCAAACTTCTCGCCCAATGGATTGATTTCTGCAATATTGAATTTTTCAAACACACCCAGCAATTGCTTGGCGGTTAATTCCACACCATTTTTATAACTACTGACATCTGCATTTTCTACGACTAACGCCGCATCCAGACTGTCTTTTACCGCCAGCAATTCATTACTGAATTTCTCCAGTGCAAACTTGCGTGCTTTATCAATATCATCCAACGCACGGCGGCGGACGTTTTCACCTTCGGCTTTTACATATAGTACTTGCGCTTTGGCTTCTTCAAGTGCAGCTTCGAGTTCGACAATACGTGCTTCATGACTATCTGTTTGTTGTGGATTTACCTCGTTGACAGCTTGCTCGTTCGGCGCTGACTCTACGGATGTTTGTGGTTCTTGCATGATGATCCCCTATAGAATTCAAGACTTTTCGTTTCACGATTTCACAAACATGGGGATGCCCCTACTGATTTCAAGGGTAAGTAATCGATTTATCTGAAAATCGAATGGCAACGATTGCGTGGCAATAACAATGATCAAGCTGTAACGCGCTTGATTGCTGCCAAAACCGCAGGAATATCCGGTATCTGCTGCTTGCCGCCTAAATTGATCGCCGCTGCTCTACGCCCACCTGCGACTCCGGTTAAGCCTGGGTCAGTATCCGTATATAAAGCGACTACAGGAATATCCAGTGCCGCAGCCAAATGTGACAATCCGGTGTCAACGCCCACCGCAAATTTTGCCAGCGGAATGACCTGCGCTAATTGCTGCAAACTTAGTTTAGGCAATACGATCGCTGGCGTCACTTGTGCTTGAGTCACTTGCGAAGCGATACGCTCTGCGCGTGCTTTCTCTTCAACTGAAGCCCATGGTAAACACATTACCAAACCGAGTGCAGCATAGTGCTGCCCCAGTGCTATCCAATAGGCTTCAGGCCATAATTTACTGTCGCGGCTAGTTGCATGCAAAGCGATCCAAAAGCCGTTTGGCAATTTCAATGCTTCAGGCAAATCGGTAGCTAGTGACTTCCCACCTGGCAACCCATAATCCGGCAAATCCTGCGGCACTGCATATCCTAAACTCAACGCCACTAATGTACGGATACGCGTCACAGCATGTTGTTGATAAGAGATAGCATATTGATGCTGGTAAAAACGGCTTGCCAATGGCTCGCGGATAGACTGCGCATCATAGCCATAACGCGGCCCATACGCCCAACGCGTCATCCAGGCACTTTTAACCAGGCCTTGCACATCAATCACGGCATCATAAGTGTGGGTGGCGATTGCGCGTTTAACGGCTCTCACTTCCCGCCAGGTTTCGCAGCTTAGCAATTGCTTTCGCCAACGCCGCATGGCAACGGTAAACACCTGCTGAACGTGTGGATGCAAACGGGGAATATCGGCAAAACTTTCTTCTACCAGCCAGTCAATCTGCGCATCCGGAAAATGCTGCAATATGTCTTGCACGGCTGGCAAAGCATGGATCACATCGCCCATGGAAGTGGTTTTGACAATCAGAATCCGTTTCATGGGCGCTATTTTCGCATACAATCTCGGCCATGAAGTTTGCTTTTCTGATATTCAAATATTTCCCCTATGGCGGCGTACAGCGTGACATGCTGCGTATCGCAAAAGACTGTGTTGCGCTAGGTCATCAGGTAACGATTTTCACTGGTGAATGGCAAGGGCCGCAGCCAGCAAATATTCAGGTGAAATTATGTGCCAGCAACGGCTGGCGTAACCATACTAAACATGCCAGCCTGATCAGCGCGATGCAACAGGCTGTGCAGGCAGAACCTTTTGACCTGGTGGTAGGTTTTAACCGCATGCAGCCGATAGACGTCTATTTTGCTGCAGACTCCTGCTTTATTGCTAAAGCGCATGAAGAGCGGCCGTGGTGGTATAGACTGACCAGCCGCTACCGCTGGTTCCAGCAGGCAGAAGCATCCATCTTTTCGCCTGCCAGCAAAACGCATATCCTGACGCTCACGCCGCAAGAGCAATCGACTTTCCAGCATTGGTACAATACCCCTAATGAACGCTTCCACCTGATCCCGCCTATCCTGGATCCGCAGCGCTTTCCCGATTTTGATCGGGCACAAAGAAAGCAATGGCTGGCAGACACATTCAGCATCTTGCCTGAGCATAATGCATTGCTACTGGTGGGTTCCGGCTTTAAAACCAAAGGCGCAGATCGTGCAGTGAGTGCGATTGCTGCCTTGCCTGAACACTTAAAGAGTACAGTACGCATGCTGATCATCGGCCAGGATAATCCCCGCTGGCTGCAAAAACACATAGCGGCGCAAGGTTTAACCAACCAAGTACAAGTGCTTGGCGGACGCGATGATATTCCGCAATTAATGCAAGCTTGCGACTGGCTGGTGCATCCGGCCAGGCGAGAATTGGCAGGCCACGTTTTGCTGGAAGCGATGGCGAGCGGTTTGCCTGTCCTCACAACAGAGGTATGTGGCTATGCACCGCACATTTCAAAAGCCGGTGCAGGGTTAGCCCTCCCGAGTCCATTCGATCAGGAAGCACTCAATAAGGCACTGGCCAAGGCGTTATCCTCAGAACGGGAACGATTTAGCCAGGCGGGACTCACTTATTCAGCAGAATTAATGCACAATAACCCAGGAAAGGCAGAAGCTCAGATACTCACACAGTTAGCTTCAGGAAACTCATTGTCCGAACAATCACTTAGACCAGCATCACGCAGTCGCAGGACACAGCTTTGGCTGTCTCCTAAACACGCGCAGGCATTACAGCGATATTCGTTTGAAGACTTTATGGCGTTGCAGGGTTATACCGTGCGCGCTGCAGCCAATCGCAAAACCATGCGTATCAATATTGACGGGCATTCCTACTTTATCAAGCAACATGAGGCCACCGGCTGGCGCGAAATTGCCAAGAACTGGCTCACTTTCAAGCGCCCTATTATTGGCGCGATGACTGAAGTTCGCGCGATTCAGGCGCTGGAGAATCTCGGCATCGCAACGACACCCATCGCAGCTTATGGTATACAAGGTCATTGTGCGGCCAGCCAGCGCTCATTTTTGCTGACCGAAGATTTAGGTGACATTCATTCGCTGGAAGACATTTGCAAAAGCTGGCAATCGCAACCTGCCGCAGCAGAAACCCGCCAGGCGATGTTGATCGCAGTGGCCAAACTGGCGAAAAAATTCCATGGCGCAGGCTTGTGTCACCGTGACTTTTATCTATGCCATATCGCTTTGCAAAAAAACGCCACACTGTCTGCTGACACAGCGTTTTACTTACTGGATCTGCACCGCGTGCTGCATGGTGTTTCTCCACATGGCACAGAAGTACGCAAAGATATTGCCGGGCTGATTTTCTCTTGTATGGATTTCGGGTTTACGCGCGAAGACTGGCAAGTATTTAAGGCACATTACCTGCCACAAAGTGACGACTTCTGGGCAAAAGCATTTGAACGCGGTGATCGTCTGCATGCGAAATTCCATAGTCCAAAGCAGCAAACTAAATACAAGCAACAGCGCGAAGCAACCGATTTATAGCTCGGCTATGCGCCAAGGATACACTTAGCGCACGCAGTGAAAATTACTGGATTGTTTATTCGGCAGTACGTCCAGGCATAAATGGGATATTGCGCAATTTATCCGCTGCCGCTTTGCTATCTTCACTTCGCTTTAACGCATAGGCTTTGGCTTGTTCCAACAGGGCGGCGGATGGCAAATTGGGGTCATCAGGCAATGCTGAAAGTCTTTCAAAACTTTCCTCATAAGAATTAGCGACTTCCTCATCAATCTTGGTCGCTAACTCATCAAAGCTGATACTGCCCTCCCGCCCTTCGAGCATGAGCTTGTTCCACTTTCGGTTGGCTTGCTGGTCTGTGAGATTGAATTTTTGTACCTGTTTGCGGATGGCCAGTTCTTCATGCCAGCGATATTTAGGTTCCGGCAAATGCGTCAGTAAAATCGCGATCGCTAATAACCAACTTAAACCACTGAATAACCGCCATTTTTGCAGATACAGGTGATGCGTTTCGCTGGCCGGCAGCAATAATATTGCGCTAACAATCCCGGTCAAAAAGCCGCCGATATGCGCTGAGTTATCGATGCCAGGGATAATAAATCCCATGATGATAGTAAGCGCAGAAAATGCCAGTGCGCCCCAGAACAGCCAGCGGAATTCGACCTGTTGCATGTGTTGCCTGGCATACCAGACATACACCAGCAGCGCGCCGTAGATACCAAAAATGGCACCCGAAGCGCCACCAGAGACTGCCTCATTGCCCTGGATCACAAGCGATAACAGATTACCAGCAATACCGCTGACGATATAAATACCTAAAAAACGCGCCGGGCCAAACATACGTTCAACCAGCTTGCCTCCATCCCACAAGGCCAGCATATTCATGCCTAAATGCAATGCGCCAAAATGCAGGAACATGGCAGACCCCAATCGCCACCATTGTCCATCGGCGGTAGCTGGCGCAAAGTTGGCGCCCCAGGTCAATTGCACATTGTTGGGCGAATGCCAGAAACCGGCACCACCCCATAGCATGATCACAAACACCAGCAGGTTGAGCGCAATCAATACCTTGGTGACTGGTGGCACCGGAACGTGCATGCCAATCTGGCTCAGGGGAGAATGGCCCATTTCTGACTGTTTTACCATCAGGCTTTTTGTCCTAGATAAGGCAAGTGCAAAACAGGCGGCTGCTGTAACCAGGCGACCAGTGTCTGCAGGTTTTCTGGCTGCATACGCATTTCAGGGTCAACCTGGTTGGCAACCCAGCCGCAAAAAGAAAGCTGTTGTTGCTGCAAAACCTGTCTAGTCAGCAACGCGTGATTAATACACCCGAGGCGCATGCCGACTACCAACAGTGCGGGCAATTCGAGCATTCGCAGCAGATCACCCATGGTTTGCGTTTCATTGAGCGGCACCAGCAAACCGCCCGCGCCTTCTACAATGACCACATCTGCCAACCCGGTCAGCGCAGTATAGGCAGCTTTAATGACATCCAGTTGAATTTCTACACCTGCCTGTGCGGCCGCAAGGTGCGGGGCTATTGCCGGCTGGAAACAGTAGGGATTGACCAGTTCAGGTGGCGCCTGCACATTCGAGGCGGCGGTGAGTTGCATGACGTCATCGTTTTGCCAGCGGCCATCGACCCACTCGCAGCCGGATGCGACAGGTTTCATCCCCACCACTTTCAATCCTTGCGCTGCAAAGTGCTGCATCAAGCGCACCGTCACTGTCGTTTTTCCGACGCCGGTATCAGTCCCGGTGACGAAAAAATGGCGCGGTAACGAATTGATTGTCATTGCCTATTCCGCTGAGCCTTTGCGAGGCATCAGTTTTATCGGGCTGCTGCCTGGTTCGGTATATGGCTGGCTACCTGTCCAGGCGTGCACAAACACAACTTCATAGGTCGCTGGTAGCTTTCCCTGCTGGCGAAAACTTTCATAACCCTGGCGCAACTTCTGCAAAAAACCTTTTCCGGTCAACCCTTTAGGTCGCCCGGCGGTGGCATTGTGTGCGCCAATCGCCTTAAGGTCGCGCATCACCGACTCAACGGTATCGTAAGTCAAGGTGTAATGCATCACGTCCAGCACCGGCGCATTGAAACCGGCGCGGGTCATGGCATCGCCGATATCATGCATATCGATAAAACGGCTGACATGCGTATGATCGGCACCTGAAGCTGCCCGCAATTCTTTCAAGGTATCCGGCCCCAATGTCGCGAACATCAGCAAGCCATTCGGTCGTAACACCCGACGAAACTCCTGCAGAGCAGCATCCAGGTCATTACACCATTGCATGGCGAGGTTGGACCACACCATATCGACGCTGCCAGGGGCTAAAGGAATGTTTTCAATATCCGCACAGATAAATCGGGGTTGTGATTGCCAGAATCGATATCGGGGGAATAGTGCACGCGTGCGCGCCA
Source organism: Methylophilus sp. (assembly GCF_035460085.1). Taxonomy (GTDB): domain Bacteria; phylum Pseudomonadota; class Gammaproteobacteria; order Burkholderiales; family Methylophilaceae; genus Methylophilus. Next base: position 6,328 of record NZ_DATHWZ010000051.1, on the reverse strand, counting down.
GCATGCCCTCAGCGATATCCAGCGCGATACCTTTTGCGGCTTTATATTGTTTGAGTAAGGCGTATAAACCATGCCCGGTGCCACATCCGGCGTCGAGGATGACTTGAGGTTGCAACTTGACCACATCTAGCCGGCTGAGCATTTCTTCCCGCACCTGTCGCTGCAAAATGGCTGCGGCATCATAATGTTTTGCCGCACGATGGAACGCCTGCCGCATGCGCGACTTGTCTATTGAATATTCATCCTGCATTCAAGTCTCCGCGACAGCGCGCACCGCGGAGTCTTCGGCCATAAAAGTCTCGACCGCTTCGCAGAAAGCATCGGCATGCGAGAGAAACGGCGCATGCGCTGCCCCGGCAATCACACGTAATTTTGCGCGTTGCAGATGCATCGCCAACCAGTGTGCTGCACTCACCGGCGCTAGCGTGTCACGATCACCGTGGATAATCAGGGTTAGATGATACAGGCGGCTGATTTCTTCACGTATATCCGTTTGTAACAGGATATCCAGCGCCAGATTCAGGCTTTCCTGTGTCGGCGTTGGCTTGGCAGCGAAAGCGATACGTAACTGACGCACGGTGCTACGGGCGTCTTTAGCATGCATGCATTGCAACGTCAGGAAATTGAGCAAGGTGGTTTGAAAGTCTTTTTCAAAGCGCTCATTGAATTGCTGGAAATGCCGGGCCTCAATCCCGTGCGGCCAATCCGGCTTGCTGACAAAACAAGGGTTGTTCCCCACCAGAATAAGCCTCTCAACCCGGTCCGGCTGGTTTAAAGCAATGCGCTGCGCAACTAAGCCACCTAGTGACCAGCCTAGAATGCTTGAGACACCAGGAATTTCCTCGGCGATGGTTTCAGCCAGGCTATGCAAATGATAGGGAGTAATCGGGCGGCTTTGGCCCATGCCTGGCAGATCTACCAGGAACAAGCGGTAGTTGGCGGACAGGCGTTTAGTGATGCGCTCCCAGACGGCACTATTCATGCCCCAGCCATGCAGCAGCACCAGCGGCTTGCCTTGGCCCATCATTTCAATGAAACAACTCATGCCTGTTCCCTGGCCGGAATGATGCGCTCGGCCTCATGTAATGCATCAATCAAGGCACGCACATCTTGTTCGCCATGCGTGGCAGAAAGCGAAATACGTAAGCGCGAGCTGTTCACCGGTACGGTAGGCGGACGAATGGCAGGGACCAGAATGCCGCGCGTTTGCAGATATTGGCTCAGCGCCAGGGCCTCGAAATTATCACCGACAATTAATGGCTGTATCGCAGTTTCTGATGGCAATAAACGCCAGCGGGTAAGTGATAACTCACTTTTCAGCAAATTGATCATGGCAAACAATTGTTGCCTGCGCGCATCGCCATGTTCAATTTCATGCACTGAAGCTAATAAAGCTGCCGATAATGGCGGTGGTGCTGGGGTGGTGTAAATATAGCTGTTGGCATACTGGATCAGGTAATCAATCACCACCTGCTCACCTGCGACAAACGCGCCGGCAACTCCGGCGGCTTTGCCCAGCGTACCCATCATGATTAAACGTGGCGATTCCAGGCCCAGATGTTTCAATGTGCCACGTCCTTGCGGGCCCAACACACCAAAACCATGCGCATCATCTACATAGAGATAAGCATCGTAACGCTCACAAAGCTCAAGATAAGCCGCCAGCGGTGCAATATCGCCATCCATGCTGAATACGGCATCTGCAGTAATCAATTTGTGGCGGGCAGTACTGGCTTGCAGCAGCTTTTCCAAAGCGGCGACATCGTTGTGCGGAAAGCGGTGGTGATTGGCGCGTGACAAAAAAGCGCCATCATTCAGGCAGGCATGGTTAAGCTTGTCCGAAAACACTGCGTCGTCGCGTCCCATCAGGGCACTGATCACGCCGATATTTGCCATGTAGCCGGTGGAGAATAATAACGCCGCCGGTTTGCCCACTAATGTCGCCAACGCATGCTCGAGTTGATCGTGATAACGGTGATGCCCGGTAATCAGATTAGAGGCACCACTTCCTACACCCGCCTCTGCAGCCGCTTGTTGCAAGGCTGTCACCAGCGCAGCATCGTTTGCCAGGCCAAGGTAATCGTTACTACAAAATGAGAGAAATCGCTGACCATTGGCAGTGATATGCTCGGCTTGCGGCGAATCCAGCAAACGACGCTGACGCGTCAGGCCCAAGGTTTTTCGCTTTTCGAGATCAGCTTGTAAAAAATCCAGCATATTAAGATAGGGATTCACGGAATAAGTAGTTGAGCGAAATGAAGCGCGGGCACGGAACGCAGAAACCGAGATAATATGCGGCATACAGCGAGGTGACGAGGCTTTGATTAAATATCCCGCGCAATGACGCAATTCGCTCGCGCAGACACTTATCCCGTAAACCCATACTTAGATCTTCTTAAGGCCTAATTTGGCAAACAGCGCATTGTCAGCATCCGCTTCCGGGTTGCCGGTTGTGAGCAATTTTTCACCGTAGAAAATACTGTTGGCGCCAGCCAGGAAACACAATGCCTGCACAGCATCGCCCATACTTTGACGACCAGCAGACAAGCGTACAAAGCTATTTGGCATCGTCACGCGCGCAGCTGCAATCGTGCGCACGAATTCCAGTGGGTCCAGCGCTTCGGTACCATGCATAGGCGTCCCTTCAACCTGTGTTAACAAGTTAATCGGCACGCTTTCAGGAGGTTGCTCCATATTTGCCAACTGCGCCAGCAAACCGGCACGCTGTGCACGGCTCTCGCCCATGCCGATAATGCCGCCACAGCAGACGTTGATATCCACACTGCGCACGCGATCCAAAGTATCCAGACGGTCCTGGTAAGTGCGCGTGCTGATCACATCACCATAATATTCCGGCGCAGTATCCAGATTATGGTTGTAATAATCCAAACCGGCTTCTTTCAGTTGCTCTGCCTGACCATCTTTCAGCATGCCCAAAGTAGCACAGGTTTCCAGGCCCATTGCCTTCACTTCAGCAATCATTTTCAACACCGGGTCGAGGTCACGCTGTTTAGGACCGCGCCAGGCAGCGCCCATGCAGAAACGGCTGGCGCCACTGTCTTTAGCCGCTTGTGCCGCCGCCAGTACGTCATCCAGCTTCATCAGAGGTTCATTCTCTACCTCAGTGTGGTAACGTGCCGCTTGCGGGCAATATCCGCAATCCTCGGAACAGCCACCGGTTTTAATCGAGAGCAAGGTACTCACCTGCACGGCATTAGGCTCATGGTGCGCTCTGTGCACGAGTTGTGCCTGATGCAGCAAGTCATTGAACGGCAGTTCAAACAATGCCATGATGTCATCGACCGACCAGCGTTCGACAGTTACATGATCGCAAGTGCTGGCGGCTTTCAGGCCATCGATATTAATGATGGAAGTTTGCAGTTCGCTGTGACAAGCGTCAGAAGATGTTTGTTGTTCCATAGTAATCGCAGACAGTATTTAAGATGATTTTAATTGGGCTGAATTATAGGTTGTTTACCCTTAACCGTGAAAAAATTTTACAACAGCTTAAATATTAATCATATGCGTTTTTTACCATGGCTGGAAGACTGGTTAAAACACAGCCAGCCTTGCCCTATGTGTGCAGCGCCTGCCCAGAGATATCAACATACACGTTCGTCAGAAACCAAAAATGGTCGTGCACCATTTTGCCATGATTGCGCTGCCGCATTACCCTGGTATACCGCATCGCGCTGCCCGCAATGCGCGCTGCCTACCTTGAATGGCGATTATTGTGGTATCTGCCTGCAGCATCCACCGGCATTTGACCAGACGCTTGCACCTTTCCGCTATGCTTTTCCGCTAGACCGCTTGTTGCAACAATTTAAGTACCATCAGCAATTACCCATAGGCAAACTAATGGCGGAGGCTATGCTGCCTCATTTGCCGCCATTGTTAGCCGCAAATCTGCCGGACGTGATGATTGCCATGCCCATGCATACACAGAGGGTGCGCCAGCGCGGCTTTAATCATGCCTTGGAACTGGCGAAGCACTTACAACAGGCATTGAAGATTCCGCTGGATATTGAAGGTTGCACACGTGTGTTGGACACTCCGTCACAGGCCGGTATGGATATGAAAACCAGGATCCGCAATTTACGTGGCGCATTTGCTTCACAAAAACACTGGGAGGGAAAACATGTGCTGGTTGTTGATGACGTCATGACCACAGGTGCCAGCATGCATGCGCTGGCAAAAGTACTTAAACAAGCGGGGGCAGGACAAGTGTCGGCGCTGGTATTTGCGCGGACATTAAAAAATACAGAAGAGTGAAACGCTATTTCAGGTCAGGAATAACTTACCGCGCTAGAAACTTACTCATCACGTGCTGGCACTGAACCCCCGAGCTGACGAATGCGTTGGTTAACAAATTCGGCTAAGCGCTCACTTATCGGCATGGCTTGCGTTGACTGTAATTGTTGCAAGGCTTGTGCATTTTTCCCGCTTGCCTGTAACGAAATAGCATATGCCACCACCCACTGCGCCTGACCCGGTCGCAAAATAATCGCCCGCTCAAAGTAAGGCAAAGCTGCCTGATGCTGGCCAAGCTGCTGACAAGCAATCGCCTGCATCCATTGGCTTTCTGCATCACGCGCCAATACATTGGCAAATGGTTTTAAAGTCAGTAATACCGCCTCAGGCTGATTGTGTGACAACTGCCATTTAGCCAGGGATTTGGATAACCCGACTTGCTCCGGATTACGCTTGATACCTGCCTGTAATACGGCAACAGCTTCAGCCTCCTGTTTGGTTTCAAACAGGTAGGCAACCAGTAACTGCCTTGCATCTTCAGATTGCGGGTAAGTCACCAGTGCCTGACGTAACGTCGTCAGCGCTTCGCTTAAGCGCCCTTTCTGCTCGTGATCAACTGCTTTTTGAATGAGCAAATTCACTTCCTGCTCCGGCCGCACATGCTTGTTCACCGTGCCATTGGATTCTGTAGCTGATTCGGCACTGGCTTTGTTTTTACCAGCATTGCCGGATTCCAGTGGTGGTTCAACTACGGAAACGACCGTTCCTGAAGAATTACTTTCTGCAGGTTTGATGGAAAATTCGCCTTCCACTTGTGGTGCTTCAGCTTTGGCTGAAGCTTGCTTAGACGCAACTGCTTGCGTAGACAATGGCGCAGGCGTCACTTTTTGACGAATGGCCGGCTTGGTCACAGACTCAGCAAGCTCGGCTTGCCATTCGCTAAACAGAGATTTGGTTAATTGCGGATGCGCATCCACGACTGGATTGCTCGCACCCAGTGGCGGTTTTGTTGTTTCTACAACGGAAGTTTTTGCAGGCACTGGCGTGACTGAAAGCTTGGCTGGTGCAATGTCAGCTGCAGATGTTTTCTCGTTGCCCCATTGAGTACTGGTTAAAGTTGACCGGTAAACTGCTGCCAACTCGGCCCGGTTGAATATTATCCAAGCGACTAAACCTGCAATCACCAATAGCCAAATCAGGCGTTTGGCCCATAAACCGGAAGTAGAGGTTTGATGTGTCAACACCGGCTTGACTTGTTGCCCGGCCCAGCCATCGCTCGTGGTCCCGCCCTGACGCGCTTCAACATCTTTCAACACCTGATTAATTAAACTCACTGCTTGTCCCCAATACCTTGTTACCGGCCAACACCGGCCAAGGCCGTATGTAAAGCCAGCCACCATTTAAAACCGTGGCTCCACCAACGGTGTTGGGCCTTCACGCTAGCCTGTGTATCCAGGATCGCGGCTTTCACATCTTCGGCTAATACCCCTTGTTGACCTCTGCCGAATGCGGACAGCAGAGATTTGTGTGCGAGAATATTCAGCAACCGGGGAATGCCATTAGCATAGCGATACAGTAAGCGCATACTCGCCGGCGTGAACACCATGCCGCCTTGATATCCGGCTACGTGCATGCGGTGATTCAGGTAAAACCCGAGTTCTGACCATTGCAGGCCCTTTAGCTGATATTCAAAACTGATGCGCTGGCGTAACTGTCGGATCGATGGATGATTGATGCGCTCTTCGAGTTCAGGCTGGCCAAAAATGACGACCTGTATCAATTTACTTTTTTCGGTTTCCAGATTACTTAGCAGGCGCAAAGCCTCCAGGGTTTCCAGAGGCATGGCTTGCACTTCATCCAGGCAGACAATCACATGAGTGCCTTCTTCAGCAAAGGTAAGCAGTTTGCGATGCAGCGCATCTATCATGTCATGATGGGTAAAATCCGGTTTGAAAGCCACGCCGAACTCGGTGGCCAATGTCATCAACAAGGCATGCGGATCAAGATACGGGTTAGGGATAAACGCCACTTTGCAGGTGGGTTCGAGTGCTTTGAGCAGGCGGCGGCACAACAGCGT
>NZ_DATHWZ010000050.1:0-8282 GCF_035460085.1 Methylophilus sp. | reverse complement strand
TTCATATTTTTGTCACAAACACTGTCACAAAATAGTAAAATCACGGTCACAAAACTTGTAACCGTCCGGGAGTTCTCAATGGCGCATGCCACCTTTGGCCGCATTATGGCTGCAATCAGTCCTAGAAACGATAACTACTTTGTGCTGTTTAACCGTTTGGCCGACTGTGCTGTACGTGGTTCAAAAGTGCTGGCTTTGATGGCCGCAGAAGTAGATCAGGCCGGGTTTCACACCCATTTTGCCGAAATCCGCAAAATTGAATCCGAAGCTGACGAATATACCAAAGAAATCCTGCTCTCCCTGCACAAGACCTTTATTACCCCGTTTGACCGCCGCGAAATCCGTGAATTGGCCATGGCGCTGGACGATATCATTGATTACATGGAAGCCATCCCACAGAGTGCAGAAATTTACGGCCACACCAAATTCACGCCTGAAATGGTGGCACTGGCGCAAATCCTGTTACGTGCTTCTGAAAAAGTACGCGACGCTGTACACATGCTGTCAGACATGAAAAATGCTGAACGCATTTTGCGCACATGTGAAGAAATCAGCACCATCGAAGGTGAAGCCGACCACATTATGCGCTCGGGGATGCACAGGTTATTCTCTGAAGATCATGATGCCCGCACCCTGATCCGTTCCAAGCAACTATATGATTTATTCGAAGAGGCTGTCGACAGCTGTGAAGATGTCGCGGATGTGATTCACGGTGTTGTGTTGGAACGCATTTAAGGAATCGTCATGGATCACGTGCTAATCGTCATGGCGGTATTAGTCTTTGTCGCCTTGATTTTTGACTTTATGAACGGCTTTCATGATGCCGCCAACTCAATCGCATTGATGGTTTCAACCCGTTTGCTGACACCACAGGCAGCCGTTATCTGGGCTGCTTTTTTTAACTTTGTTGCCTTCCTGTTTTTTGGTTTGCATGTGGCAGATACGGTGGGTAAAGGCATCATAGATCCCAATATCGTCAACAATACTATTATTTTTGGTGCCCTGTTTGGCGCCATTGCCTGGAACGTCATCACTTGGTGGTTCGGCATCCCTTCATCATCGTCACACGCTTTGATCGGCGGTCTGATCGGTGCAGGCATGGCCCACTCAGGCACTAAAGGCGTGATTATCGGTAGCAAACTGATCAGCACAGGTATTGCCATTATCTTGTCGCCGTTGTTTGGCATGTTGCTAGCTCTACTGTTGTCCATCGGCATCATGTGGGCATTCCAGCGCTCATCGCCTTACAAGATCGAGAGTCGCTTCAACAAGATGCAATTTATTTCATCTTCGTTATTCAGCCTTGGCCACGGCGCCAATGATGCACAAAAAACCATGGGCATCATCACCGTATTGCTGTTTGCCAATGGCTACCTACAAGGCGACTTTAATGTGCCGTTCTGGGTGGTGATTGCCTGCCAGCTGGCGATGGGCTTGGGTACGCTGTTTGGCGGCTGGCGCATTGTGCGTACCATGGGCATGGGCATTACCAAAATCCGCCCGACAGGTGGATTTGCGGCGCAGACCTCAGGTTCTATCGCTTTATTCCTGGCCACCAGCCTGGGCATACCGGTTTCCACTACCCACACCATCACCGGCGCCATTGTCGGCGTCGGACTATCCCGCCGCATGACGGCGGTACGCTGGGGACTGGCGTCCCGGATTGTCTGGGCCTGGGTGCTCACCATCCCCTGTTCCGCCATCATGGCAGCGATTGCCTACCATATCGGTGAAAGTGTGTTGTAAGAAAATTGTCATGAAAAAGAGGCGCCTGGTGCGCCTTTTTTATTTTTTGTCACATTTCTGTCATATAAAGTTTCTAAGATTCACGCATTGCAAGATAACACCACACACAGGAGTGTATACATGAATACCACGTTGTTCCGCACTACTTTAATCGCTTCATTGATTGTGCAAGCATTCAGCTTTTCACTAACAGCTAATGCAGCGGACAAGATTATTAAAATTGACGGTTCCAGTACCGTGTACCCGATCACTGAAGCCGTGGCTGAAGAATTTCAGCGTGCCAAAGGTATCAAAGTCACTGTGGGTGAATCCGGCACTGGTGGCGGTTTCAAAAAGTTTTGCCGTGGTGAAACAGACATCTCCGATGCTTCACGCCCTATCACGCAAAAAGAAATAGACCTGTGTAAAGAAGGCGGCGTACAGTTTATTGAATTACCTGTAGCTTACGATGCGTTGACAGTGGTTGTGAACAGTAAAAATGACTGGGTAAAACAACTGACAGTCGCAGAATTGAAAAAAATCTGGGAGCCGAACTCTTCGGTTAAAAATTGGAAGCAAGTGAATGCCACCTTCCCGGACAAAGCGATGAATCTGTATGGACCAGGCACATCCTCCGGTACATTTGATTATTTTACTGAAGCAGTTAATGGCAAAGCAAAAGCCAGCCGTAAAGACTACACACCATCAGAGGATGATAATGTCCTGGTACAAGGCGTTTCTGGTAACCTGGGTGGTTTGGCTTACTTTGGCCTGGCTTACTATCTGGAAAACACAGACAAGCTGAGAGCCATTCCTATCGTGGCTAAAGAAGGCGGCAAAGCTGTATTACCTTCTGAAACGACTGTGATGGATGGTACTTACCAACCATTGGCACGTCCGCTGTTTATCTACGTCAACGCAACTTCCGCTGCATTCAAACCAGAGGTGAAAGCTTTTATTAACTTCTATTTGGAAAATGCACCAGAACTGGTTAAAGAAGTGAAATATGTACCGTTGCCGAAAGAAGATTACGAGGCGGTAAAAACGCATTTCAAAGCGATGAAACCGGGTACTGGCTTTAACGGTTCTTCAGAAGTCGGCATCAAGATTACTGACCTGTTATCCCGAATCAAGTAATGGTAAAGGGGCTGTTGCGGCCCCTTTTTTCTTTACTTTCGGCCTGACCTGCGGATTATCCGCTAAAATTCTCACCTCGACAGATAATCACTATGGCGACTCAAGCAATGCAAGCACCCGTGGAACTGCCCATCAGCCCCAGACTGGCTAAAAACATCCGTAGAAATGTCAAGGAACGCATCATTGAATTGATATTGATGATGGCGGCACTGGTTGCGGTAGCCACTACTTTCGCGATTGTCGGCGTGCTGCTATATGAGTCTCTAAGCTTTTTTAAAACCGTCTCAGTGATTGAGTTTTTTACCGATACTGAATGGACACCGCTGTTTGAAGATGCGCATTACGGCATCATGCCCCTGGTTTCTGGCACCTTGACTACCTCAGCCATTGCCCTGTTAGTGGCCGTGCCTATCGGTACTATCTCTGCGATTTTCCTGTCTGAATTCGCCTCACATAAAACACGTGAAATCGTGAAACCTATCCTTGAACTGCTGGTAGGCGTGCCAACAGTCGTATTCGGTTATTTCGCCTTGTTCTTTGTGACGCCATTGCTGCAAAGCATCTATCCGGACCTCCCAAGCTTCAACATGCTGGGCGCCGGTATTGTGATGGGTATCATGATTATTCCTTACATTGCTTCCCTGTCTGAAGATGCCATGCGCGCGGTGCCAATGAGCATGCGTGAAGGTTCTTATGCCATGGGTGCTACCCGCTTCCAGACAGCGGTAAAAGTGGTGACACCAGCCGCTATTTCCGGGATCGTTGCTGCCTATATCCTGGCGATTTCACGCGCTGTTGGTGAAACCATGGTGGTGGCGATTGCCGCAGGCCAGCAACCTAACCTGACCTTTAACCCGCTGGAAAGCGCAGCGACGATCACTGCTTACATTGTGCAGGTTGCAATGGGTGACTTGCCGCATGGCAGCATCGGTTATCAAAGTATTTTTGCAGCCGGCCTGGTGCTGATGGCAATGACACTGTCTTTCAACATCATTGGTCACTGGGTACGCAAGCGCTATCGTGAGAGTTACTGATTTTTAAGATTATTAACTTCGCAAGAATTTATTAACTTCGCAAAAATTATTAACTTCCTAAGATAAGACCTGACGCAAAACTGACATATAACAACAATACACTGCCGGTAGCCGACTACCGGAAGATGCGGGAATAATACCAACATGGAACATAAAGCTTCTGTACTTGAAAACCTGGGCGAAGTGCGCGCCATGATTAAACGCCACAAGCGTAACGACACATTGTTTGCAGCGCTGGGGCTGATCTGCCTGATGCTCGGCCTGATGACACTGCTGTTGCTGTTCTGGCAATTGATTGCCGATGGTTACCCAAAATTCAACCTTGAATTCCTGACCGAATTCCCTTCCCGTCGTGCAGGCCGTGCCGGTTTACTTTCAGCCTGGGTAGGTTCTTTGCTGGTCATGATCGTGACATTCCTGTCTGCTGTTCCTGTAGGCGTTGCGGCGGGGTTGTACCTGGAAGAATATGCGCCAAAAAACTTTTTTACCGACCTGATTGAAATCAATGTATCCAATCTGGCGGGTGTGCCTTCCATTATTTATGGTTTGCTGGCATTGGGATTATTTGTTTACATACTCGGTTTGGGCCAAAGTATCCTCACCGCAGGTTTAACACTCGGCCTGTTGATTCTGCCAATTGTGATCGTGTCTACCCGCGAAGCCATACGCGCTATCCCGGTCTCTATCCGCGAGGCCGCATATGGCGTTGGTGCGACTAAATGGCAAGTCGTGTATGACCATGTATTCAAGTACTCCTACGGCGGTATATTGACTGGTGTGATTATCGGGATGTCACGCGCACTCGGCGAAACAGCGCCTATCATCACGATTGGGGCGCTCACATTCATCGCCTTTTTGCCCCCATCACCCATCACCACAGAAGCACCGTTTATTAACTTTGAATGGTTATCTTCCGGCTTCACTGTGATGCCTATCCAAATGTTTAACTGGTTGTCCCGCCCTGACCATGCTTTTCACGTCAATGCGGCAGCCACCGGCGCACTGATCATTGTTGTCACCTTGTTGATGAACGGCGGGGCCATCTGGTTACGCTACAAAATTCGTAAAAATATTAAATGGTAATGCCACATAGGATTTAGGAAATTTCATGGCCACAATAACTACTCCGATTAAAGCCGAAGCGCGCGATTTAAACTTCTTCTACAGCAACGGCGCTCGTGCACTTAAAGGCATCAGCATGCCTTTGTACGAGAACAAAATCACCGCGTTGATTGGCCCTTCAGGCTGCGGTAAATCGACGTTCCTGCGCTGCTTTAACCGCATGCATGACTTGTATCCTGGTAACAAATATCAGGGCAATATTGTGATGCACCCTGACAACACCAATGTGCTGGACCCTGGCGTAGATCCGATCGAAGTGCGTATGCGTATCAGCATGGTATTCCAGAAACCTAACCCGTTCCCGAAATCGATTTACGAGAACGTGGCTTATGGTTTGCGCGTGCGTGGTGAAAACAATAAACGCATCATGGACGACAAGGTAGAAGAAGCATTGAAAGGCGCGGCTTTGTGGAACGAAGTCAAAGACCGTTTGCATGACCTGGCGTTCAACCTGTCTGGCGGCCAGCAACAACGTTTATGTATCGCCCGCGCGCTGGCAACCGATCCGGAAATCATGTTGTTCGATGAACCGACTTCAGCGCTGGACCCGATTGCAACGGCCAACATTGAAGAGTTAATGGTTGAGTTGCGTAGCAAGCTGACTATCCTTGTTGTGACACACAACATGCAACAGGCAGCACGTGTGTCTGATTACACGGCCTATATGTACCTGGGTGAACTGATCGAGTACGATGATACCGACAAAATATTCACTAATCCTGGCCGTAAGGAAACTGAAGATTACATTACCGGTAAATTTGGTTAACTCCACTTTTCCAATAAAAAACGCCGCAATTTGCGGCGTTTTTTATTGGAAACTTACAACATGTTCAAGCATTCCACCTTCGATAATTCCTCAGCTGAGCTCCGCTATTTAGGAAGATAAGGGATGGCACCTGCAACGTCAGTATCATCTATCAACTGAAAACGGCTTTCAGTGCCATCTTGCCTGGCTTTGGAGTAAGGCGCATATTCTGGATCATTCGCAAACGCTAATGCTGCTTCTTTGTTGGGAAACTGAATCAAAGCAATCAATGTATTTTCCAATGGCTTACCTTCAAGCACATCAATGTTACCACTACGACTTAAATATCTTCCACCATGTTTTTCAGCAATCAGGTGAACATGCTTTGCATATTCAGGAACCCATTCATCATTTTTAAGTAGTACATCTGCAATTAAATATGCTGCCATTTTCACTCCTTGGATGTGTAGAAATAATCATTTAGTTCGAGTTTTAAATTTCATTGATTAAATCAATGGGAAATTTAAAGACTGCCTAATCTTCGACTGCCACTCAAAAATGGTAACCAGGGCGCGGCAGGTGTTGAGTGAACATATTAGATTATCCTGATAGTGTGCTGCTTGCATGAATGCAAGTCTGCCGCTATCTTGGCGCGCCAGCTGGCAAGCGTCAAGTGGGCCAGGAAAAATTCCAGAAAATCAGCAGAGATGGCAGCACCACAGTAATATGATGCTGCCTGAATTATGCAGCTGCAGAAGCTGCCAGCGGAAAATTCGCCAGCATCAAACGCGCGTAGCATTCCAGCAATTTTTTTGCCTGGGCATCACTGGACCATACCTGCTCTACATAGCGTTTGCCCTGTTTACCTACACGCTCACGTAACTGGTGATCGATCAGCAAGGTTTGTACTTGTTCGGCAAAGTGCAACTCATCATCTTGTGCAATCAATGCGCCCTGCTCCTGACGCAGAATGGACGCTGTGCCCAGTTCAGCAATGGCAACGACTGGTGTTTCCTGTGCCATGGCTTCCAGCAATACCAGGCCTTGCGTCTCGCTCTTGGAAGCAAACACAAAGATGTCTGCTGCGCGATAGGCGGCATTCAGCCCTACTGCGCGGTCCAGGTAGCCGAGAAACATGACGTTATTTTGCAAGCCATTGTCGCGTGCCATTTTCTTCAACATGCCTTCGGCCGGGCCTTCACCGGTAATCACCAGCAAGACTTCCGGATGATCCTGAATCACGAGCGACAGCATTTCCAGCAAGAACTGGATATTTTTTTCATGCGCGACACGGCCAACAAACAGCAATAAAGGCCTTTGCCCCGGAATATCGTATTTCGCCCTGAACGCTGCACCATCCCCCGGCACAAACCTTGAAGCATCCAGCCCGGTTGGGATAACAGTCACCGGCGTGGTAACACCGTATTGCTGCAATACGTCACGCATTTGCGCTGAAGGTGAAACCACGGTATCTACCTGCTGGCATTGTTTGCGTGAAACCCACTGTGCGATATTCACCGCAAACTTGCGCGGCACCCAAGGCAGGTAATGGTGCATATAATCTTCAAAGAAGGTGTGATAGGTTTCCACCACCGGCACTTGCAGTTTCCTGGCGATTTTAAGCCCGGCATAATGCGCGACAAATGGGGTATGTATATGGACCAGGTCATAATCACCAGGGTGCAGGCTATCTACATAAGCCATTAGCGCTGGCCATTTCATTAAATAATCTTCAGGATCAAACACGATTTTGCGGGCAGCGATACGCGTGATCCACGCTTCGTCACCGATCAGAGCATTCTCAAGAGATTCAGCATACTGGGGGGCAATCAGGTGCACGGTGTGCCCATGATCACGCAGACTTTCTGCAAAGGTATAAATGCTGGTTGAAACGCCATTCACGCGCGGGAAATACACATCTGAAATCATCAATATTTTCATGCAAAGTTCCGTTTAAGCGTTTCCATGTAAACAATTCTCACATACTTTAACAACGTTTCGTGATGCTTTTATGACTAAATCCCTTTCATATCAATGTCATACAATCATCATGCATCTGTCATCTACCGGGCGCAGAGTGCGCTCATGCAAAAAAGACTCTTCAGATATTTAGCCGTACTGCTATTACTGATTGCCATGCCAGGCGAGGCGCATGCCTGGGGCTTGTATTCCCATGTGGCTTATACCCATAGCTGGCTACAGACATTACCTTTATTGCCATTGCCCTGGTTAGGGGTGATGCGGCGTTACCCGACATTGGTGCTGGCTGGCGCATGTTTGCCGGATCTGGCAGTTGTTTCCCGTACTTTCAATCACAGCCATGGCTGGGGCATAGGCCAGCAATTGCTGCATACCAACAATGACAGACAACTGGCGCTGGGAATAGGTTACAACGTCCACCTACTGACCGATGTCGTTGCCCACCAGCATTTTGTACCCACTTTTGAAGCCAAATGGCAGCATGACAGTGTGCTCACGCATGCGGCTGCAGAATGGGCGATGGATGCTTACCTACAAAC
>NZ_DATHWZ010000049.1:0-1973 GCF_035460085.1 Methylophilus sp. | reverse complement strand
ATGGCTTTTTATTTGAGCAGGCAAGACCATTACCGCTAATGCCCTGTGCTGGCAAACTCGGCATATTCGAGATTGATATAGACAAGGTCATGGCGGCACCACCTGCCGCTCAGAAAGCTTTATTTTAATGTGTAAGCATGGACTTGCCGGGCCTTGTATCCACTGCGTTGACTTTCAAGATTGGTTATCACAGATGAAAAATGCCTGCCCATGCTTTAGTGGCAAAGCTTACAACGATTGCTGCCAGCCTTTGCATGAGGGACAAGCTGCACCTGATGCAGAGCGTTTGATGCGCTCGCGTTACAGTGCTTATGCATTGAAGCTACCTGAGTATATTTTGCACACATGGCATGCAGATAGCCGTCCAAAAAGTCTAACCCAGGAAGACTTAAGCGGCATTAAATGGTTGAAGCTACAGGTTTTATCGCACGAGCAGCCGGAAGCAGATACAGCTTTCGTGAAGTTTGTAGCCACCTTCCAGAGTGGCAAGCAGAAAAAAGAACAACTGACGGAATATAGTCGCTTCAGCCGTGCAAGCGGACACTGGCTGTATGTGGACGGACAGCCGGATTGAGTGACCAGGCAATAAAAAAGGCAGCGATGACGCTGCTTTTTTATTGAGAAAACCTGGCTAGGTTAAAGCCCTTGCTTCAGGCTCTCCATGATAAACGGATCCAGGTCGCCATCCAGCACGCCTTGTGTATTACCGATTTCTACATTGGTACGCAAATCCTTGATGCGCCCCTGATCCAGCACATAGCTGCGGATCTGGTGACCCCAGCCGATATCCGTTTTGGCGTCTTCAAGTGCCTGCTTTTCCTCATTTCGCTTGCTCAGCTCCAGATTATACAAAGCACCTTTCAGCATGTTCATCGCCTCTTCACGGTTGCGATGTTGCGAACGGTCATTCTGGCACTGCACGACGACGTTGGTGGGCAAATGGGTAATACGCACCGCTGAGTCAGTTTTGTTGATGTGCTGTCCACCAGCACCACTGGCGCGGTAGGTATCAATACGCAGATCAGCCGGGTTGATGTCAATTTCAATAGAATCATCGACTTCCGGGAAAATCTGCACGCTGGCAAAACTGGTGTGACGCTTGGAGTTGGCATCAAACGGGGATTTACGTACGAGGCGATGGACACCGCTTTCGGTACGCAAGGTACCAAAGGCATAATCACCGCTGACTTTGATGGAGGCGCCCTTAATCCCGGCAATATCACCTTCGGATTCTTCCAGCACTTCCACTTTAAAGCCCTTGCGCTCCACATAGCGCAAATACATGCGCAGCAACATACCCGCCCAATCCTGCGCCTCAGTGCCGCCACTGCCGGACTGGAACTCAATAAAGCAGTTATTGGCGTCCATCGGTTGCGAGAACATGCGCTTGAATTCCATGGCCGCGATGGTGGCTTCTATCTTTTGCGTATCAGTTTCTACACTCAATAAAGTCTCATCATCATTTTCTTCACGCGCCATATCGAATAATTCACGGCTATCAGACAATGATTGATGCACATCGTCCAGTGTCATGACGACGGTTTCCAGCATGCGTTTTTCCTTGCCCAGGTTTTGTGCCTTTTCTGCATTGTCCCAAACCTTGGGATCTTCCAGCAGGCCATTCACCTCCGCTAAGCGTTGCTGCTTGTTTTCGTAGTCAAAGATACCCCCGAAGGGCATTGTGGCGCTGCGTCAGATCGCTAAGCGCATTGGCGATACTATTGAGATGTTCGGCTTCCATTTTTTTGATTGGCCAGAGAGTAAAAGCCAGCATTATACCGCAGCCGGGCCACTGATTTAGGGCCATCTATGGTCATCAATTTAGTAAAGAATTCATATTTTTGTCACAAACACTGTCACAAAATAGTAAAATCACGGTCACAAAACTTGTAACCGTCCGGGAGTTCTCAATGGCGCATGCCACCTTTGGCCGCATTATGGCTGCAATCAGTCCTAGAAACGATAACTACTTT
>NZ_DATHWZ010000048.1:0-92115 GCF_035460085.1 Methylophilus sp. | reverse complement strand
CCTCATATTTATCCCCCACTTCCAGCAACATTTCTTTGGTATAAATCAGGTCACCGCGCTGTTCGCCGTGATAGTCAAAAATACGGGTTTCAACAATACTGTCTACCGGGCAGGACTCTTCACAAAAGCCACAGAAAATACCCTTGGTCAGGTCAATGTCATAACGCGTAGTACGGCGACTACCATCATCACGCTGGTCAGATTCGATGGTGATTGCCATCGCAGGGCATACCGCTTCACATAATTTGCAGGCAATGCAGCGCTCTTCACCATTCGGGTAGCGGCGTAACGCATGCAAACCACGGAATCGGTTCGATTGCGGCGTGCGCTCTTCCGGGTACTGGATAGTGATTTTCTTGGCAAAGAAATAGCGTCCGGTCAGGGCCATGCCTTTCAGCATTTCCCATAACATCAAACTGCCTAATGTATTTTTAATCGCGTTCAACATGGTTAGGTTTCTGTAATCCCTGTTTGTGCATTATCCAAAGTGTGAATATTCATCAATGGAACAAATAAGCCCACTGCGTTTGCATCATGGCGGCCACCACGACAATCCATACCAGTGTGATTGGAATAAATACTTTCCAGCCCAGACGCATGATCTGGTCATAGCGGTAACGCGGGAAGGTCGCGCGGAACCATAAAAACATGAATAGCAGGAAAGCGACTTTTGCCAGTAACCACAGAATGCTATCAGGCAGGAAAGGTACGGGGGACAACCAGCCGCCAAGGAACATCAAAGCCGCCAGCATGGAAACCAATATCATGTTGGCGTATTCCGCCAGGAAGAATACGGCGAAAGCCATGCCTGAATATTCAACGTGGAAACCGGCCACAATCTCGGATTCACCTTCGGCGACATCAAACGGTGCGCGGTTAGTCTCGGCGACGGCACTGATAAAATACACGATGAATAAGGGAAACAATGGAATAAAGTACCAGTGCCAGAAACCACCCTCCTGCCCCATGACAATCTTGCCTAGGTTGAGTGAGTTCGCACACATGAGCACACCAACCAGTGTGAAACCCATGGCGATCTCATAAGACACAATTTGTGCGGCTGATCGTAATGAACCAAGGAAAGCGTATTTGGAGTTGGATGCCCAGCCGGCAATGATCACGCCGTAAACGGCCACGGAAGTCATCGCCAGGATATATAACAAACCGGCATCAATATTGGCTAGTACCAGTGTTGCATCAAACGGTATCACCGCCCAGGCAGCGAAAGCTGGGGCAATGGTGAGAATCGGGCCAATAAAGAACAACACCTTATTGGACGCGGTAGGCAGGATAATTTCTTTAAACAACAGTTTTAAAGCATCTGCCACCGGTTGTAACAAGCCAAACGGACCCACACGATTGGGGCCGATACGTACCTGCATGTAGCCAATGACCTTACGCTCGAAATAGGTCAGGTACGCGACGCAAATCATCAATGGCAGCACAATGGCGACAATTTTTACCAGCGTCCAGGTCGCCAGTTGCACATCTGGCCAGTAGGATCCAAATAATTCAGAGAAGAATTGCATGTTATGCCATCTCGGTCAGTTGTTTTTCGTAAATCGCCACTTGGTCGATTGCCGCTTTTTCTATGGTGATATCCCCCATCAGGTCGCCCAACCCAACCGTCAGTGGATGTGCTGCCGCTACACGCACGCAACCTTTAGCCACATGATTATCTACGCGCACTTTCAGTACCGCACTGCCTTTGCTCTGGCGGACAACCACAATATCTCCATCCTGCAAGCCTAATTCAGCCAACTGATCGCCATGTATACGCGCCATCGGGCGGATGTTGTACTTGGTTTTTTGCAATGGCGCGGAGCGACGCACGATAGGGTCCGACTCATATTGCGGAACTTCGCCGATACGTTGCAAGCCCTCCTTCTTGATATTGACCTGGATCTCAACTAGCTCCTTCAGGTTGTTATTCAGGCTACGCCAGACCACTGCCGAAGGCTTCTCACCATTGAAAAGTGCGTTCTTCACTTCATCAGAGCTGTTGTAATCAAATCCGGACAAGCCCAGGGTATTCGCCAGCACACGCAACACTTTCCACCCAGGACGGCACTCGCCCAGCGGACGGGTCACCGCCTTGAAGCTCTGCACGCGGCCTTCCATACTCATAAAGGTACCGGAAGTCTCTGTGAAGGGTGCAATAGGCAGCAGGATATCGGCGTTTTCAAGTGCGGAAGACTTATAGGCGGTTAATGCCACCACGCACTCGGCTTTTGCCATGGCGTCATTCGCCAATGCAGCATGCTGGCAATCCAGTTCAGGCTCGATATTCAATAACAGGTAAGCCTTGCGCGGCACCTCTAACATGGCGCGCGCATGCATGCCAGTGGCTGAAGGCATCACGCCCAGCATGTGCATACCGGTGCTATTGGCCGCTGGTGGCAGGATGCCGCCTTTAGCACCACTGATACCACCAATCGCTTCTGCCATACTGTACATCTCGGTGAAGCGCGGATCACTCAATGCCATATTACCGAGGAAAATGCCAACCTTGGGCGCGATCAGGATCAGGTCATCACGGATACCCGCCAGGCTTTCCGCGATCTTCTGCGTATTCGGACGCACCTGGATTTCTTCGAGTAACGCATTCAATGCCGGTGGCAGGCAAAGCGACAGTTTTTGCAAACCGGACATCGCTTTCAGGATCTGTCCCAGCACATTGACCATATCATTAGGGCGCACAATCACTTTATGCGCGATATCCATCAATGGATCATTGTCCAGCGGGCTGACAATGCTGAGCTCAGCACCATTAGCCACCGCTTTACGGATGCGTTGTGCCAGCAATGGGTGTTCATTACGGATATTGGATCCGATAAGCAGTATACGATCCAGCTCTTCAACTTCCTGGATATTGCAGCCCATCCACGGCGTACCGGTACGCTTGCCATCCAGGCGGAAATCGGTCTGGCGCAGGCGGTAGTCGACATTGCCGCATCCAAGGCCATCAGCCAGTTGCTTGATCAGGTAACCTTCTTCCATGGTGCTGTTTGGAGAAACCAGCACGCCGAGCGCCTCTCCACCATGTTGTTTGGTAATGTCTTTGAGCTGGCCTGCAGCAAATTCCAGCGCTGTTTTCCAATCTGTTTCCTGCCATTGCCCGTTGTGCTTGATCATCGGCACTTTCAGGCGATCCGGACTGTTCAGGCCTTCGTAAGAGAAACGGTCGCGGTCAGATAACCAGCATTCGTTGATTGACTCTTTTTCACGCGGCAACACGCGCATGACTTTGTTATCTTTAACATGCACTTCAACATGTGAGCCAAGGCCGTCATGCGGGGCAATTGAAGGTCGGCGTACCAGCTCCCAGCTTCGCGCAGAATAGCGGAAGGGCTTACTGGTCAAGGCGCCGACCGGGCATAAATCGATAATGTTGCCGCTTAACTCAGAGTTAACTGATTGATCCACATAGGCGGTAATTTCAGCATGCTCACCACGGTTGACCAGTCCCAACTCCTGCATGCCGCCGACTTCCTTGAGGAAGCGCACACAACGGGTACATTGTATACAGCGTGTCATATCGGTACTGACTAATGGGCCAATGTTCTTGTTGAACACTACCCGCTTTTCTTCAGTGTAACGTGAGCCCGAAGCGCCATAAGCGACGGCGATATCCTGCAGATCACACTCACCGCCCTGGTCGCAAATCGGGCAATCAAGCGGGTGGTTGATCAGCAAAAATTCCATGACGCTTTTCTGCGCTTCAACCGAAGACTTACTACGTGTATAAATCTTCATGCCATCTGCCACCGGAGTTGCACAGGCGGGCAATGGCTTATTGAATTTTTCTACCTGTACCAGGCACATACGGCAGTTAGCGGCGACAGACAGTTTTTTGTGATAGCAGAAACGCGGGATGGCAATGCCTACCGCATCTGCAGCATCAATAATAGTGCTGCCGTGTTCGACCTCTAGTGGTTTGCCATCAATTTCAATATTTAACATATCTGCTATCTCTAAAATTTATTTGTTGAGGTGATCTCAAAAATAGATTTTTATTTACCGTCAACCATGGATTTGCCATGCTGTATGTAATACTCAAACTCCGGGCGGAAATGCTTGATAAAGCTCAGCACCGGCGTCGCCGCTGCATCTCCCAGCGCGCAAATCGTGCGGCCGGAAATGTTGTTGCTTAAATCAGTCAGCAGATCCAGGTCTTCCATCTTGCCTTTGCCATTGACGATACGCTCAATGATACGATACACCCAGCCGGTACCTTCACGGCATGGCGTACATTGGCCACAGCTTTCTTCATAAAAGAAATAGCTCAGGCGTTTCAATGTTTTGACCATGCAGGTGGTGTCATCCATGACAATCATGGAACCCGCACCCAGGCTGGAACCTGCTTTACTCAAGCCGTCGTAATCCATAGTGGCATTTTCAATGGCGCTGGCTGGCATGACTGCCGTGGACGGGCCGCCTGGAATCACCGCTTTTAGCTGACGTCCTTTCCAGATACCGCCGGCCATTTGCAGCAGGTCCTTGAATGGCGTGCCCATTTTGATTTCATAGTTGCCAGGCTTTTCGACATGGCCGGACACCGAAAATAACTTGCTACCGCCAGAATTAGGCACACCCAGGTCAGCAAATGCCTGACCGCCATGCTGCATGATCCATGGGATCGAAGTATAGCTCTCGGTATTGTTGACATTGGTAGGTTTGCCAAATACGCCATAACTGGCAGGAAATGGCGGTTTGAAACGCGGCTGCCCTTTTTTGCCTTCAATGGATTCGATCAGGGCAGTTTCTTCACCGCAGATATAGGCACCGTAGCCGTGCACGGCATAGAGATCAAAACTGAAGCTGGTGCCGAACAGGTTTTCACCCAGGTAACCTGCTTCGCGTGCTTCTGCCAACGCAGTCTCAAATATTTCGTAATCTTGCCAGATTTCTCCGTGAATATAGTTGTACCCTACCCTCGCACCTAGTGTGTAGGCGGCAATCGCCATGCCTTCGATCAACTGGTGCGGGTTGTAACGGATAATATCGCGGTCTTTGAATGTGCCCGGTTCGCCTTCATCGCTATTACAGACCAGGTATTTGGTGCCGTCGTAATAACGCGGCATGAAACTCCACTTCAAGCCGGTCGGAAAACCTGCACCGCCGCGCCCGCGCAGGTTGGATACTTTTACCTGGCTGATGATTTCCGGCGCTTTGATTCCCTCAGTGACCAATCGCTTGAGTTGACCATAACCACCCAGTTTTTCATAAGTAGAGAGCGCGGCAGGATTTTCTTCGGTCAGCGTGCGCAAAGTGACCAGCGTCTGCCCGGCCAGGTCTGTTTTAATCACAGGTGGTTTATCAGCAGGGATATTTGAAGTGCTTGCCATTACCCGTTCCTTCAGCCCTTGTTTAACTCATTAATGAGTGCATCCACTTTTTCAGTGGTCAGAAACTCATGCATTTGACTGTTGTTCACATGCAGCAACGGCGCGCCGCCGCAACAGCCCATGCACTCGCCCTCTTTCAGGCAGAATTTGCCGTCGGCGGTGACTTCATTAAAGCCAACACCGAGTTTGTGCTGCAGATGTTCGACAATCTCATCCGACCCGCGCAACATACACGAGATATTGGTACAGATGGTGATCTTGTGTTCACCCACCGGCTCGAGCTCATACATATTGTAGAAAGTGGCGACTTCCAGTGCGGCAATTTCCGGAATCCGCAGATACTTCGCTACTTCAGAAATACTTTCCTTGGACAACCAGCCACGCTCCATTTGCACAATACGCAAAGCGGACATCACTGCTGCCTGGCGCCTGTCTTTGGGATACTTGCCCAATTCGTATTCAATTTTCTCTATCGATTCTGCACTTAACATGCTTGTACCTTAATATCTTTTCGACTTATCCACTGTGAAATCCGGATCTGGTCGATCCGATTACCTATCGACTTTTATCTATCAATTTCGCCGAACACAATATCTTGTGTACCAATAATCGCCACCAGGTCGGCAATCATGTGCCCTCTGGTCATTTCATCCAGCGCTGCCAGATGCGCAAATCCTGGCGCACGAATTTTCAAGCGATAAGGCTTGTTGGCACCATCGGAAACCATATAAATACCAAACTCACCTTTAGGATGCTCAATGGCGGCATAAGCCTCGCCTACTGGCACGTGAAAGCCTTCTGTAAACAACTTGAAATGGTGGATCAAGTCTTCCATATTGGTTTTCATGCCTTCGCGGTTAGGCGGCGCAATCTTATTATCAGCAGTAATCACCGGGCCAGGATTCACGCGTAACCAGTCTATACATTGCTTGATAATGCGGTTGGACTGGCGCATCTCTTCCACACGCACCAGGTAGCGGTCATAACAGTCTCCGTTCACACCTAATGGAATATCAAAGTCCATCTTGTCATAGACTTCATACGGTTGTTTCTTGCGCAAATCCCAGGCGATACCCGAACCACGCAGCATGGCACCAGTCAAGCCCAAAGCCAACGCCCGTTCAGGTGTCACCACGCCGATACCTACAGTACGCTGTTTCCAGATACGGTTATCGGTAAGCAGTGTTTCGTATTCATCAACATAAGTCGGGAAGCGGTTGGTAAAGTCTTCAATAAAATCCAGCATGGAACCCTGGCGGTTCTCATTCAGTTTTTTGATTTCTGCGTCACTGCGGAACTTAGTCGTTTCGTGCTGCGGCATTTTTTCCGGCAGGTCACGGTACACACCGCCCGGACGGTAATAGGCTGCATGCATACGTGCGCCAGAGACCGCCTCATACACATCGAACAGATCTTCACGTTCACGGAAGGCGTACAGGAACACCGTCATCGCCCCGACATCCAGCGCATGCGCGCCTAGCCATAGCAAGTGATTGAGGATACGTGTGATTTCATCAAACATGACACGGATGTATTGCGCACGGATCGGCACTTCGAGCCCGAGCATCTTCTCAATCGCCATCACATAGGCATGCTCATTGGCCATCATAGAGACATAATCCAGACGATCCATATACGGTACGCTTTGCAGGTAAGTGCGGTTTTCGGCCAACTTTTCTGTTGCTCTATGCAGCAAGCCAATATGCGGATCTGCACGCTGAATCACTTCGCCATCCAGCTCAAGTACCAAACGCAACACACCATGCGCCGCAGGGTGCTGCGGGCCAAAGTTCATGGTGTAATTCTTAATTTCAGCCATACTAAAAATTCCCTAGCTTGCCAGATTTAGCCATGATGTTTTCCTTCATCACGAATCAGGCGCGGTACATTATTGCGTTGATCAATCGATACCGGTTGATACACCACGCGCTGCTGTACCGGGTCATAGCGCATTTCCACATTGCCGATCATGGGGAAATCCTTACGGAACGGATGGCCGACAAACCCATAATCAGTCAGCAGGCGGCGTAAATCCGGATGATTTTCAAACATGAGGCCGTAAAGATCAAACGCTTCGCGCTCAAACCAGTTAGCTACTGGCCAGACATCAACCAATGTCGGAAATACAGGAAAATCATCATCTGTCGCAAATGTACGAATACGCACGCGCTGATTCAAGCCCACAGACAACAGATGTAACACCACCGCAAAGCGTGGTCCTTCCCAGCGTCCGTCAGCATAGTCAGAATAATCCACACCACACAAATCAATCAGCTGCTCGAACTTGAGTTCTGCATGCGTCTTCAATTTATCAGCCACCGCCAACAAATGTTTTACATGTACCTCTACCGTAATCTCACCCAGCTTTTGTTCCAGCCTGACCACGCCATCGCCCAGGGCTAACTTGAGCTGCGCAGATAAATGTTCGAGTTTTGCGGACATAGGTTAATTTCTTAGCTGAGTTTTTTAATTTCTGGTGAGGGTATCAGGTTCGGGCAATCGTATTAGTCCGCTTGATTTTTTTCTGAAGCTGGATAATGCCATACAACAGAGCCTCTGCAGTTGGCGGGCAACCTGGCACGTAAACATCTACCGGCACAATCCGGTCACAGCCACGCACTACCGCGTATGAATAATGATAATAACCACCACCATTGGCACAGCTACCCATAGAAATAACCCAGCGTGGCTCGGCCATCTGGTCATAAACCTTGCGCAACGCAGGAGCCATTTTGTTGACCAGCGTGCCGGCCACAATCATCACATCCGATTGCCGCGGGCTGGGGCGGAATACGATACCAAAGCGGTCCAGGTCATAACGCGCCGCGCCAGCATGCATCATTTCTACGGCACAACAAGCCAGGCCAAACGTCATCGGCCATAGAGAACCGGTTCGTGTGTAATTGATCACCGTATCCAGTGTGGTGGTGACAAAGCCTTTTTCCAGTACGCCTTCAATGCTCATAGCATTATTCCTATTCCCATCAGTCCCACTCTAAAGCGCCCTTCATCCATTCAAAGATGAAGCCGACCACCAGTACAAACAAGAAAACCATCATTGCCCAAAAACCAGCCGGGCCAATCTCCTGAATCACAATCGCCCAGGGGAAAAGAAAAGCAATTTCGAGATCAAACAGGATAAACAGAATGGCGACCAGGTAATAACGCACGTCAAACTTCATGCGCGCATCTTCAAATGCTTCAAAGCCACATTCATAAGGAGAATTTTTTTCCGCATCAGGCCGATGCGGAGAGACGAGTTTACCCAGGATAAGTGGCCCCAGGCCAACGCCCAAGCCCACCAGAGTAAACATCAAAATCGGGAAATAATTTTCTAACACTGATTTGCCTTCATCGATCATGTTAACAAGTCATTTCACTGCAAACCTAAGGGCCTGACAACGACACAAGAAACACGCCCAAGCAAACACTCCTCAACCAGCCGACGTCGTGAAACCTAGAATCACTAATAGATCACACTTCAACATCGCTGGTGCCGTCGGCGAGACTCGAACTCGCACAACTTTCGTCACTACCCCCTCAAGATAGCGTGTCTACCAATTCCACCACGACGGCTAAAAATTAATTAGGAATATCTTTGGGTGTATTTTCAACCGGCTTGGCAGATTCATCTGCCTCACCTTTGGCCGGAGCCTGTTGTGTCAGCGGCGATTTAACCACGCTGCCAGAACCCGCTTTATGACTGGACATAAATGCCAGCGTCAAACTGGTTGCAAAAAATACTGTAATAAAAATCGATGTCAGCTTGCTGAGCAAATTGGAAGAGCCTGAAACCCCGAACAAACTACCTGAGGCGCCACTTCCGAATGCTGCACCCATGTCAGCGCCTTTGCCGTGCTGCAATAAGACCAGGCCAATCACTGAAGCTGCTGCCAACACATGAATGACAAGAATGACGTTTTCCATATTCCTTAATCCGATAATGTAATAACAATGATGCTTTTGGCACGCTTGCTATTGAGTTAGAGGTGCTATTTTACAGGAACGGCCTGACATATTTTTATAAATTGCCCAACATCTAGTGAACAACGACCGATCAGCGCACCATCTATTTCCTTCTGATTTAATAATTGTACCGCATTTTGTGGATTTACGCTGCCTCCGTAAAGGATTTTTAAGCTTGCAGAGGCCGATTTATCTGCATTCGCCACTGACTCGCGAATAAACTGGTGCATGGCGACCGCCTGCTCGGCGGTCGCGGCTAAACCAGTGCCAATCGCCCAAATCGGCTCGTAAGAAACAATGGCATCGGCAAACGCCTCGCCACCAAACAGGCGAATAATGGTTTCTAATTGACGACCGACCACCCGCTCCATCACACCGGCTTCACGTTCTAGCAAGGTTTCACCGACGCATAAAATCGGCTTCAGTCCATGGCGCTTGGCCACCATCATTTTTTCGGCGATATTTTCATCCGACTCGCAGTAGGCAGTACTGCGTTCTGAATGGCCGATAATCACATATTGCGCGCCAAAATCACGCAACATGCTTGCAGCCACTTCACCGGTATAAGCACCTTGCTCGAACTTGGCAAGATTTTGCGCACCCCAACCAATCCGCGAGCTTGATAACAACGATTTTGCTTGTGCCAGGTATGGATATGGCACACACACCACCACATCCGTTTGTGGAAGCACTGCCAGTCCTTTCAGGTAACCTTCTATCAACGCCTGGTTAACAGCAAGGCTGCCATGCATTTTCCAGTTGGCAACAATTAACTTGGGGGGAATAATATT
The DNA here is from genome assembly GCF_035460085.1 of Methylophilus sp. Taxonomy (GTDB): domain Bacteria; phylum Pseudomonadota; class Gammaproteobacteria; order Burkholderiales; family Methylophilaceae; genus Methylophilus. The sequence continues at coordinate 82,010 of NZ_DATHWZ010000048.1, read as the reverse complement.
TGAATCAGGTGGAGACATGCAGAAATTAACTCACAATGTACGGAGCGTTAGCCCATTGAATTTGCTTTGCGCGAATTCTACGCCCGCACACCGTGAGCGACAAGTCCGGTGATAAAACTTGAGGTATAAAGCCAGGCCATAAGACCCGGCAAAACAATTAGGCGCTCAAGAACGGATAATCCGTATATCCCTTGTCAGTGCCACCATAGAATGATGAAGAGTCAGCTTCATTCAATGGAGCATCTTTCGCATAGCGCGAGACGAGGTCAGGGTTCGCGATAAACGGCACACCATAAGCCACCGCATCTGCATGCCTACTGGCAATCACTGCATTGCCACGCGCTTTGTCATAGCCAAGATTGGCGATATAGCCATTATTGAACAGTTTACGCAGCGCCTCAAAATCAAACGGCTCAGATTCACCGCCACCATGAATGCCGCCTTCAACCGCATGCAGATAGGCCAGGCCAAACTGGTTGAGCGCCTGGGCTACATAATTGAAAGTGTGTTGCGGCTGGCTATCTTTCATGTCATTGAACGGATTCACCGGGGAAATACGTACACCCACTTTATCCGCTCCGATCGTTTCCACTACGGCCTGCACTACTTCCAGCAATAATCGGGTGCGATTCTCTATGGACCCGCCATAAGCATCTTCACGATGATTTGAGCCATCCCTTAAAAACTGGTCTAGCAGGTAACCATTTGCTGCATGCACTTCCACCCCATCAAAACCGGCTGCGATGGCACAACGGGTAGCATGTACATAATCTTGAACAATAGTCGGCAATTCATCCAGTTCCAACGCACGTGGAGTGACATAGTCCTGTAAACCTTGATAAGTGAAAGCCTGGCCAGCAGGCTTGATTGCAGAAGGCGCAACTGGCAGCGACTGATTCGGTAACAAGCTAGGGTGTGAAATACGTCCAACATGCCACAATTGGATGACGATTTTGCCACCTTGCGCATGGACAGCATCAGTCACTTTTTTCCAGCCGGCAATCTGTGCATCGGTATAAATTCCTGGCAAGGCCGGGTAACCATGGGCCATTGGTGTAATTGGCGTTGCTTCTGTAATAATCAGGCCCGCTGTGGCGCGCTGCTCGTAATACGTCACATTAATGGCCTGCGGTACACCGCCCTCACCTGCACGATTACGCGTAAGAGGTGCCATCACTACGCGATTTTTTAATGCGATTGCGCCAAGTGTTAATGGGGAAAATAAATCCAATGCCATGCTTAGTCTCCGATACTTACATTTTACGAATCTTGAAAAGAATATACGGAAGCCTGACCAAACAAGGCTTCCGCATTGATATAGCTATTACCTGTATCCTTTATAACTATGTTATTTAGCTTTAACACCTTCAATCAACAAGGTGACTTCAATGTCATCGCCTACTGGTGAGTTAGCACCAGTCGCCCAGCCATAACCGTAATCTGAGGCTTTCAGAGTCACATGCCCTTCAAATCCAGCGCGTTGCCCGCCCCATGGATCAGAACCGTATCCTAGTACGCGTACAGGAATATCCACTTGTTTGGTGACGCCATGCATGGTCAATTTGCCCTGCAAGATGGCCTGATTCTGATTAGAAGCAGTGATCTTGGTGCTTTCAAACTGAATCTGTGTATATTTGGCGGCATCCAGATATTTGTCGGCTTTGATATGCTCATCGCGCTTGGCTAAACCAGAGTTCACACTGGCAACATTAATAGTGGCGCGCACGGTAGCGGTATTCAAGTTGGCCGGATCAAGTGTGATCACTCCAGTCACATCATTAAACGTACCAGAGGTTTTGGCAACCACATGCCGGATACTGAAGTTGGCAAAACTATGCGCAGCATCAATATTGTATGTTTCGGTAGCGGCCCAGGCTTGTGAAGCTGCCAACAGACTTACGGCTAAGAATAACTTTTTCACTTGAATTTCTCCCTAATTTGGATTGTTATTTAGATTCAGAAAACCGTTTGGCAATCGTAGCAACGCGCTCACCCAAATGTTCGGCAGTCAATAGATCACTAGGAATCGGACCAAACTCAGGACCCTGATCCGCATTCGCCTGCGCCATCGCGCCCAAGAAGCCACCCAAACGATTTAAATCGTTGACCGACCCTTTGCTATTATTGTTCCCCGGCAATAAATCCTGGCCGACCCAGATCATGCCGTGTTGCGCTGCAAATACCGCTAACTGTATTAATGTATTGAGCTTGTCCCCACTTTGGCTGGCTGAGGTGGTAAATCCGGCTGCAATCTTGTCTTTCCACTCGCGGACATACCACTTCTCTGAACTGGCCTCCATAAAAGCTTTAAACGCCGCTGATGCTGAACCCATATACGTCGGGCTACCGAAAATAATCGCGTCACTTGCTTTAAGTACATCCCATTGCTGCTGGGCTTCTTCCGCAGTGAAAAGATGCAGCTCTACATCTGTCACTTTCTCGACACCGCGCGCTACCGCCTTGGCTTGCTCTGCGGTATGGCCATAACCACTGTGATACACAATTGAGACTTGAGTCATTTTTGTACTCCCTTATTGTTAAGTATTTAATGTTAAAAACTATGTTGTATTGCCAGGCAAATCAAACCACAACACTTCACTTTCTTCATGCGCGCGCATTTCCAGCTTGGTCGCATCTTCAATTTTCAGCGCATCGCCAGTGACTAAGCGCTCACCATTGATCTCAACTTCACCACGCGCTACGTGCATATAAGCACTGCGGCCTTCGCTAACCTCCAGAGGCAGGCTATGTTCTGCCTCAAGTACGGTGGCGCACAAAGTCACATCCTGATGGACTTTCAAAGAGCCATCCCAGGCATCAGGCGAAGCGATCAAAGCCCAGCGATTTAATTTACTCTCTACAGAAATCGTTTTTTCTTCATAGCCAGGTGCCAGATTCAAAGTCGCGGGCTCAATCCATATCTGCAATAAATGCGCAGTGGTTTTGTCAGAGGCATTCATCTCACTATGGCGCACGCCAGTACCGGCGGTCATCCGCTGCACATCACCAGCACGAATGACTGACCCATTGCCCATGCTGTCGGTATGGCGTAGCTCACCTTCCAGCATGTAAGTAATGATTTCCATATCCTGATGGCCGTGCATGCCAAAACCGGTTGCCGGTGCGACTTTATCGTCGTTAATGACGCGCAATACCGAAAACCCCATATGGGCGGGATCGTAATAACTGGAAAATGAAAAACTATGAAAACTTTCTAGCCAGCCATGATTGGCATAACCACGGGTATTAGAAGGACGAATGTTCAACATTTATTCACTCCGTTTGAAAGATTAAATGTATGATAAAAAAAGACTTACATCATTGATAGCAAAACATTTTGCATCACTCGTTCAATTTTTTTGATTAAGATTTTATGAGTATCAAACTCAGCATTGAAGCACTTGAAGTACTGGACATGATAGCCCGCAAAGGCAGCTTTGCGGCAGCAGCAGAAGCCTTGTACCGCGTGCCATCAGCATTGACCTACACGGTACGCAAACTGGAAGAAGATTTAGGCATAGAGTTATTTGACCGCACCGGCCATCGCGCGACGCTTACCAAGGCCGGCACTGAGCTGTTGAAAGAAGGCCGCTATTTACTGGATGCGGCTCAAACGCTGGAATGTCGCGTACGCAGGATTGCCACTGGCGTCGAGACAGACATCGCGATCGCCATCAGTGATTTATTCGATTTCCAGCCTATCCTGAATTTATTGCAAGCGTTCTATCAGCAAGGCTTTGGTACACGCGTCAAACTTTTGCGAGAAGTCTATGGCGGTAGCTGGGATGCCCTACAGACTAATCGGGCAGATATTTCCATAGGCGCGCCTGGTGATTCTCCGCCGGGTAATGGATTTGGCACACAGTTGTTAGGCCAACTTGAGTTTGTGTTTGCCATTGCGCCGCACCACCCTTTAGCATCACTTCCAGAGCCCTTAAGCGCCAATGATATCGTACAGCATCGGGTTGTCGCCGCAGCGGATAGTTCGCGGAACCTGCCTCCACGCAGCTCCGGCATTCTCTCCGGCCAGGACATCCTGACTGTGCCTGATATGCAGACCAAGTTACAGGCGCAGATTTCAGGCATTGCCATCGGCTACCTACCCAGGCAGATGGCACAATCTGCGGCTGAAAAAGGCTTACTTCTCATTAAACAGGTAGCCGAACCCAAGCCGGTTGCTCCCACTTTTATTGCATGGCGCAACCAACGCCCTATCGATATGGGTAAAGCCATGCAGTGGCTAATCAAAGAACTCTCGCAGGTCAGCCTGGAGCAATTGCTCACCAAATGATTTATCATCTGGTCTGGATTAGCAGATGGAACCCGCATGTCACAAGAACAATTGCCTGAAGAATTCGAGCCACTTAACCGCATCGCCATCAAAGCCATGCTATGGCTCAATGGCTTAGCGCATATCATCATCGGACTGGCACTCGCCATTTCGGTGATCATGTTCACCTGGCTATTTTTTATAGACGTGAAAGAAGCCGCCTCAACCAACAATCTGGTACATGGCTTTTTACGCGCCCTGGGCACATTGATGTTGCTATGGTCTATATCTGCATTAATCTCAGCAGAGATACGTTACCTTCGCGGCCATAAATTACTGGTAGAGACTTTTGTTGAAGTAGTACTTGTCATGTTTCTCCGCAAACTCATCGTACTACCTGTACAAGATGCCACCCCTACCTACCAGGAAATCGGAATCTGGCTGGCAGGTGCTTTCACCATGGGCCTGGTGTACATTTTGATTCGCCTTGCTGACAAACCCAGTAGTCACTAAACATCATGCAAGACCAAGATTACATGCGCATAGCCATTGCGCTAGCTGAAGAAGCCGCTGGCCTGGGCGAAGTACCTGTGGGCGCCATAGTGGTTAAAAATGGAGAGGTGATAGGCCGCGGTAAAAATGCCCCTATCAGTCTGAATGACCCTACCGCCCATGCGGAGATCCAGGCAATGCGTGAAGCTGCACAACACCTAGGCAACTACCGGTTAGTAGACTGCGCACTATATGTCACCCTGGAACCTTGCGCCATGTGTAGCGGCGCTATCCAGCATGCCCGTATTTCACGGCTGGTATACGGCGCTAGCGACCCTAAAACGGGCTGCTGCGGTAGTGTGATTAACTTAATGGCTGAAGCTAAATTAAACCATCATTGTGAGATTACGAATAATGTCATGGCTGAGGAGTGTGGGGCACTTTTAAGCAGTTTTTTCAAACAGCGTAGGCTGGACAAAGCAAAAATATAAATCACGCTCATTCAATGCCACACTGAAAGCCACGAGCAATCTTTAACGCTAAATAAAAATAAACCCGCCATCGGCGGGTTTATTTTCAGTACTTAAATAACTTAAGCAGATTTACGACGGCGAACAATACTACCGATCATGGCCAAACCAGCCATCATCATAGCGTAAGTTTCAGCTTCAGGAACCATGGTAACGGCAAAACCGCTCAGAAACATATCTTGGCGGATGCGACCGCCTTCAGAAGTTGATGCGCCTTGAACGATATGCACTGCATTTGAGGTCCACTCAACGAGTGCATTGTCAGCGCTGAACTTGATCAGATACAAACCACTGTTAGGATTATCTTCACCCAGACTTACATCGGTACGAATAGCTACTTTGTCAGCATCGAAGTATGCACCTGTATCAGCGGTTGTGGCGTTATAAGAGGCAATGTAATCAGAACGTGAAGGATCACGCAAACGATAGCCAGCTTCGGCTCCACTGTAAATATCTGACGCATAAGTCCAAGCAGCGCTCAAATTACCCGTGTAATCAGCAAAACCTGCACGCAGAATAGAATTGATTTCAGTAATTCCATATTCGTCATCAGTCAACTGGAAATAGGTACCGATAATATAAGAGTTAGTCGAACCTTCATACCATACAGAATCCACAAACTGACCAACAATCTGGTTTGTATTGCCAACGACTGGTGAGTAAACATCAGTTGTCACAGAATTCTTAAGTGTCCATGAAGAAGGCAAATCATTTATAAAGAACGAATCAGTTGCAGGGTTGTTGGTACTGCCTGGCGTACGTGCGCCATTATTAGAAATAGTGGTGAAATCACCTGCATATACAGAACCTACAGCAGCAAAGGTAAGCGCTGCTGCAGCTAAAGATTGTTTCAAAAGAGTAGCTTTCATAGTATTATTTCCTCGCAATATTAAGATAATTAGATGGCGGGGTAGCATTAGCTCCCCGCTCTTTTTTTCATGGCATATAGTTTAATAAGACCATTATTTAGTTTTACGACGACGCGCTGCAGCCCCAACTACGCCAAGTCCAGCCATCATCAAGGCATAAGTTTCAGCTTCTGGTACCGGTGTAGCAATGAAGCCAGTCATAAAGCCCCCAACAACAGCTTGCCCCTCTTCACCCGCTTGGTAGTATCCGATTGCATTTGCGCCAAGACCGTAGTTAACAGCATCTGTCTTAACTAAATACAAGCCGGACCATGGGTTACCCTCTGAGACACTGATATCTGCTTTTTGACGCACAATACCATCTGTGTAATCTACAACTGGGTCATAAGTAAAATCATTTGTTTGACCTGCTTGATACATACGCAAATCAAAGTCGGAAAGGAATGTCCATGCAACGTTCGGGTTGTCGCCTGCACCTTGACGATACAAATAGTTAACTTCTTGATCGTTATCTACAAGGTTCATATAACGCGTACCAAAAACCAGTTTGCCATCAGCGCTATCGCGGTAGACATAATCAAACACAGTTGCTTGAGCAATGCCAGGTAACAAAGTTACATTGTCAGTCACGCGCCAATCAACCAGGGTTAATGTACCTGTTGAAATAGTTGGATTACCAGTAGTAGTTGCGAAAGCCCTGTAATTCAGTGCGGATGCAACTACACCATTGTCTGAACCATACTCGTAACCACTCAAATAAGTAGTTGAGGTCAGATTCTCAATGTAGAAAATATCCCTGTTTGGATTATTGATACCGTTTTTCAAACCACCATTAGCGAGGGAAAGATCTCCGCCCACACCTTGTGTTAACGATACAAAATTCCCTGCATAGGCGCTGTTTACGCTAAGTGCAAGCATACTAGCTAACAATATTTCTTTTAACTTCATCACTAATCTCCTTCATTTTAAGAATATATGTTTTAAAATCTATTCCACTTGCCATGGTCAGATTGCAAAACAATACCTGCTGCATTTTTAATAATGGTTTAAAGTTCAAGCAGCTTCGTCTTAAATGAAACGCATAATTTATGCCAGCCAGATTGCGCTTATCAGAAATTTACACAAACATTCTCGCACAATTAATTTCACATAACTCCATGATTATTAATCATTTATTTTTTACCAAAAATACATTTTAGTTTAATTTTTCTTTACATAAACAAGAAAAAATAAATGCAGAAAACATTTCTGTAATAGTGGTTGAAATAAACCACCGAGTGGTTGCAGTAAACAACCAATAAATAAGCCAGCAGGTTGCTGGCTTATGGTGTAGAAATTACTATTAATCTTTGAGGGCTTTATTTTTCCAGTTCCAATCAATTGAAAGTCCTATCCAGGCAGCTCTTGGAGCGCCGGGTCCTATAAAGGTTGTGTTATTCCATTCTGAACTTGCCTGATTAGTGCCAGTCATGAACCTTCCCGCAGCATTGAACGGTGTCAAAGCCAGGTTTCCCGCAGTTGAATACTCACGATCAAAAATATTGTCTATTTTCAAAAACATATTGATACCAGGACTCACTTTGTAATTAGCCCTGAAGTTAAAAACAGCATAGCCGGGAATACTGCCATCTCCTATGTAATCATAAAACTCTATACCCTGTTTATCTCTTGGTTGATGCTCATTGTTTTCGTTACCCCTGACGTAAGAGGACGAATGCATGATCATTGATAATGTTGCATCGAATTTGTCATTGAATCGATGATTCCAACTTGCCTGCATAATATGATTAGGCATTCCGGGCAGTTCATCCCCCGGCTTTACATCAACATAAGCTTGCGCATTCACACCACTTGAATTCTGGCTATTACTACTATTTGCAGGGTTAACGAGTCTCGCAGAGGACTCGAAAGTAGCTTTCATTAATGTGTAATTTACGCTGAATCTATCGTCGCCCCAATCCCACTTGACACCCATCTCCAGACCTTGCCTTAACGTTTGACCAAAATTATCAAAAACACCTCGGTTTTTTCGGCCAAGTGGGACAAATAAAATATCATCGGTCAGATCAGTTCTGAATAATCCGATATTCCAGTCCAAGTCGGCATCCACTCCTCGTAAACCTAACTCATATGCGGTAGACCTGACCTGTTTCAGATAAGGGTCAGCCGAGAGTGAAGTTGGGATAGAGCATCCTTGCTGGTAATTCGTACTGCCTATAGTATTGTCTTTGGTTTTATCGTTGGCACAACCAAGCTCAATCACTGTAGGCGCCCTCGCCCCCCTACTTACGTTGGTATAAACCGAAACATTCTCTTTAAATTCCCATGTTACGCCGAGAGATGGATTGAAGCTGCGATAATCATAATCACCACTACTACAAGTGAATAATCCTTTGTTTTGCGCGGGCTCACCCGGGATTGCGCACCTTAGTCTTTGGAGGTCCGCTGGTGTATAGTTATAGGGATCTTTTCCAACCTCGGCTTCCAGGTAGTTTTTTACATTTGTCCAGTTCCAGCGCACACCCATACTGACATGCAAATTATCAGTAGGCGACCAGGTGTCGAAGATAAAAATACTCTTGGTACGACTGGAACCAGTCAAATTGTTCCTGAGGATTTGTCTATATACGGCAAAGTCGAATAACGGGTCAAACGCTGGATTATTCACAGGATTTACTTCGTGATTGTCGTTGATCTCACCTAGTAACTGCGACTGCAGGAATCGTATATCATTGGAATCCCTTGAAGCTCCAAAGACCATTTGGTGCTTTTCCAAATCCAGAGCGGCTTGAAGTGTATAACCCTGGCTTTTCTGATTGAGATCCATGTAATTAAATATGCCATTTATCCTATCCGCTCCGGGATAATTAATAGGATCCCATACTTGCTGAGCTGCATAATATGCATCATAGACATCAGCACCTACTGCTGATTGAACCATCTTCCTCTTATAGCCCATCGCTGAAAGTGTCAGCATATCATTAACATACCAGCTACCACTTAGATTGTAATGCTCCAGCGAATTCTTGACCTCATCCGGAGAGGTAAACACCTGCTTCCTGTCCTGCTCAGCCATTTCATAGGGAAGCATTCCGTTACCAACTAAATCCGTATCTACATTTATAGCAGAAAAGTTCAGCTCTCCTTTATCGAGTCGCACGGATCCTTTATTAAAAAGTTGCCTTAAATTGCTCGGTGAATTATCTCGCCAACCCTCTTCCTTAAAATGGTTGTAGGCTGTGAATAATGCAAAAGTGCCATTATTCATACCGTTAGAAAACTGTGCCTGCTCCCTTCCCCAGGAGCCTGTCAAATATTGTGTTCTAAGATAATTATCAGAGAATCCATCTTTGGTTCGGATTGCAAGAGCACCTCCTAGTGTGTTTAAACCGAACAGCGGGTTTGAACCAGGAATCATATTCAGGCTTTCCACAGCATTCATTGGAATCAAATCCCAATTCATGACATCCCCGAATGCCTCATTTACACGCACCCCGTCAAGATATACAGAAATGCCTTGAGGGGTACCGATTTGTGGGGACGCAGTAAATCCGCGAAAATTTAGATCTTGCTGGAATGGATTGCCAGTGTAATCATTAATTGTGACAGATTGCATGGTGCTATTCATGAAGTCCGTAACATTTAGTGCTTTACTTTCTTCAATCTCTTTTGAGGTAGCACTTTGAATATTTGTGGTCGCAGTGGCCTTGTCTATGGGAACGCCAGGCAATGGCGTAATGATGCGTCTCCGCTTGGCTTTAATCTCAATCTCTTCAAGCTGGATTGTTGTATTTGATTCTGCCACCTTTGGACTATTGTTTTCTGGCCCTTCATTTAACTCTGCACCAATCAAAGCGCAAGAATAAGTAGCCAAAAACAAAACCAACTTTAATTTATTATTCAACACACACTGCCTCCCCCGACTGGCTAAGGCAGTGCAAAAATCAAACCATGTATATTAAGTTTTTTTCTCTATAAAAATCATATAGTTATATGTTAATTTATCTTTACAGCCACCACTTTTATGGCTGAATTAAACCAGTTCGGTTATAAATAACCAAACAACCTTTATTGGTATCGATTTCAAACAACAAAAAACCCGCCGATTGGCGGGTTTTTTGTTGACTGGCTATCGCTTACTTAATCACGGTTACCTAATAAAGCCAACAAAATATTTAATAGGTTCACAAACAGGTTATAGACATCCAGATACAGATTCAAAGTCGCCATCACGTAATTGGTCTGGCCGCCCCGTACAATCTGGTTTACGTCATACAAAATGTAGGCTGAGAAAATCAATACCGAAACGCCAGAGATAGCCAATGACAAGGCTGGAATCTGGAAGTATAAGTTTGCCAGACCAGCAACAATCGCCAGGATCAAGCCAACCATCAGGAATTTACCCATGCCGCTGAAGTCACGTGCAGGGGAGGAACCGATGCCTGCCAGAGTTAGAAAGGTAATCCCTGTGCCTGCTGCTGCCAAGCCTACAATCTCTGCACCATTACGCAAATGCAATGCATACTGAAGAATTGGCCCAAGCATAATGCCGAAAGCGAATGTCATGGCTAACAATAACCAGACGCCGATGCTGCTGTTCTGATTAACGGCAATCAGTTTGAACATACCAAACATCACAGCCAGAAAGCCGATTGCGAATATAAATGGATGCGCTGCCAAAAATCCAAAATTCATTTGCAGGCCAATGTAGGCGCCAATGACGGTTGGAATCATGCTCAAGCCCAGCAAAGCGTATGTGTTACGCAATACGCGGTTCTGCGTATCGGATACCTTGCCCTCTCGACCTAAAACTTGCATATCAGACATAATGTTTTCTTCCTCTCAAATAAAACGTTATTACTTTTAACTTCAAACCCTGTTGCATTCAAGATCTAAGATAAGGGCAAATGGACAAAGTTTCAAGTTTAATCATCACTTTAAGACTATTTATCCTAAATTTTCCAGATGGCATAGATGACTAATGCGATCAGTGCAATTCGGGTGATTTGATAAACCGTCCTGTTCCAGCGTTTGAAGCGGCGGCGATATTGGCCAACGACCCAGGCATAGTGAAACAGGCGGTTGATCACGCCGGTCTGGTCACCGTCTTCATTAGGTGAACTGGCAGCGGTGACAATGGTGTTTGCCAGAAAACGGTTCACGGCTTGCGCCCAACTGTAGCGCATTGGCCGCTCTATATCGCAAAACAGGATGATCCGCGTTTGGTCGGTCTTATTATAGGCTTCGTGGATGTAGGTTTCATCAAACATCACCGCCTGACCGTCACGCCAGCTGTAATCCTCACCATCCACTTTGATGTAACACAGGTCGCTATTGGGCGTTGTTAATCCCAGGTGATAGCGCAATGAACCGGCATAAGGGTCACGGTGCGGATTCAAATGCGCGCCCGGTGGCAACTCGGCAAACATGGCGGCTTTTACACTAGGGATGCTCTGTAGCAATGCCACGGTTTGCGGGCAGTAAATGTTGGCAGAAGGGTGCTCTGCGTCGTACCACTTCAGGTAAAAACGTTTCCAGCCGGTTTTGAAAAACGAGTTAAACCCTGCATCGTTATTGTTTTTTGCTGCAGCGATGCGCTCCTGCTCACGCACGTGCAGGGCTTCCTTGAGGATATCCTGCCAGCGGTCGCTGATCACTTTTAGTTCTGGAAACTCGCTGACTTGCACATAAGGCGTCGTCGGTGCTTTTGAAAACAGGTATAAAAACACATTGAATGGCGCCACAATGCCTGAGTGATCGAAAAGCTGCCGGTAAAACTTGTGCCGCACTTTGCCACGAAAGTGCACGTAGCTGACAGAGGCTAAAAATATCCCTAATACAATCCATTTCATAGTAAATACCGATGATTGAGCTTGAAAAATTACTTTTTAATTAATCGCTTAGCTTACTTTATCCTGGCACGCATAGAAAGCCTTCACGCAAACAAATCTGCTTCCTTCACACCGACCAGTGCTACTCTTTTTACCGCATCGACATAATCCGCCGACTCACGCAGTGCAATCATATCAGCCGGGTGATGCGCGCCGTGCATACGTGCCAAACGCGCAATCGTTTGTGCTGAAATGCTCCACTTGAGGTTTTCCAGTAATTCATCTGCCAGATCGGGGCGGTTGCATAACAACACCATATCGCAGCCTGCATTCAGCGCAGCCAGTGTGCGTGCAGTCACATCGCCCGCCACGGTCGCGCCTTCCATACTCAAATCATCACTAAAAATCACGCCGTTAAACCCCAGGCGCTCACGTAATACCTTTTGCAACCAGCGCGGCGAGAAACCAGCCGGTTTTTCATCCACTTTAGGATAAATCACGTGCGCTGGCATAATCGCATGCAAGCCCTCGTCGATCATCTGCCGGAAAGGCTGCATGTCGTTTTGCGCAATCTGGTCAAACTCGCGTTCATCGAACGGAATACTCACATGTGAATCAGCTACCACAAAGCCATGCCCGGGAAAATGCTTACCCACTGCCGCCATGCCGCCTTTTTTAAGCCCTTGCATCAAGTGAAACGCTAATTCATTAATCGCTTGGGGGTCGCTGTGAAACGCGCGATCGCCGATGACCAGGCTATCGCCGTAATCCATATCCAGCACCGGGGTAAAACTGAAATCCACCCCATGGGCACGCAATTCAGCCGCTAAAATAAAGCCGGCCTCGACGGCCAACTCTTTTGCTTTACGAGGATTTTTGTCCCAGATATGGCCAAACTCCCGCATGGGTGGAATCTTGGTGAAGCCTTCACGGAAGCGCTGCACACGCCCCCCTTCATGATCGACCGCAATCAATAATGGTGGCTGGCGTACGGCATGAATGCTGGCGGTCAGTGCTTTTAGCTGCTCTCCACTCTCAAAATTACGCGCGAACAGAATCACGCCACCCACCAGTGGATGTTGCAAACGGCGGATGTCATCGGCAGTCAGTTCCTTGCCAACCACATCCAGCATTACGGGACCTAAAGACATAAAGTTTCCTGATGTTTTCTATAATGTTCTAGTCTAGTGATGATGTTGTCCAGGCTAAATCAATGTTAAACGATATAGACTGGTGACTTCTTTTGACCTGGCGGCAAATAGCGGATCTTGCTTGTCCTGCGCTTTGCCATGTTTAGGCTGTGTATCTAAACGCTCAATCACTCGCAAACCAGCTTCAGCAATCCAAGTGGTCAAATCCTCAGGCTTACGCAAACCAATCAGTTCCGCCAGATTTGACATCACCAGCCAGGCCTCACCATCCGGGTTTAAATGCACTTTGACACCACTTAAAAAACCTTTCAGCATTTGGCTTTCAGGGTCATACACCGCTTGTTCTATGGTCGTATTGGCTTTAGCCGGCAGCCAGGGCGGGTTACATACGATTAAATCCGCCTTGCCTTGCGGAAACAGATCCGCCTCGATGACCTGAATATTGCTTTGCATATTCAATTGGCGTACGTTCTCTACGGCGCAGATCAAGGCACGCGGACTTGTATCTGTAGCAATGACCTGTTTCACGCCACGTGTCACCAATGCAGCAGCAATGACACCAGTGCCGGTGCCGATATCCCATACCATTTGCGGATTATTGAGCGGCACCTGGTCAATCAGTTCCAAATACTCACCTCGCACGGGCGAATACACACCGTAATGGGCATGGATAGTGGCATTTAACGCCCTGATTGGCACGCCCTTTTTACGCCATTCATGCGCGCCGACCATCCCTAACAGCTCGCGTAAAGAAAGTACCAGGCGTGCAGGTAATTTGTCTTTCTTCTCATCGACAATCAACGCGCCCTGCACAGCCGCTTTCACATCCGGGGCTCTTGGTAAATCAGATTGTCCATATTTGAGTTCAATCAATATTTTGTTGGTGATATTGGCACGGCCAATCTGGCGTGCGCGGTGTTGATGGAAACTCTCCAACATTGAGGCAGCAGGTTTGATCGGCTTGCGGTCTACGCGCCGTGTAATGGCTTGCAATAATTGTTTGGCATTTTGAAAATCGCCACGATAAAGCAAGGCGGTGCCTTCGCATGCCAATCGATAAGCTTCGTCGGCCTTTGTGGTATCGTCCGCGATCACCACTGCTTTGGGCGGCAAGTTGCCAGCTTCAGATTGCCACTCTGCAGCTTGGGTTTTGTTTTTTTCGTACCAGTTAATTTGATTCAATGGGTTTCCGATAAATATTGAATGGATAAAAAATTTAGCGTTTATTGGTCGCGTTAAAGTTTAAACGGACTAAAATCAGTATGCGTGTCATAAAAGTCTTCGTTTTCAACGCGCTTGAGAAACGCCACCACTTTATAAACTGCTGGCGTAAACGCTACCTCGATTAGAATCTTGGAAATAATCTGCGCGCCAATGACCAGCGGGATTTTATCATTCGGAATGATGCCGGTGTTCCAGAAAGCGAGCGGAACAAACATGATAGTATCAATCGCTTCACCAAACACGGTACTGGCAATAGTCCGTTGCCATAAATGCTTGCCAGCACTCCATACTTTCATTTTCGCCATCACAAAGCTGTTCACAAATTCGCCGACGGCAAACGCCACCAATCCTGCCAGGGAGATGCGCCAGGTGCTGCCAAATGCTACTTCGTATTCATGCTGATTCTGCCAGAACGGTGCGGGTGGTAAAGCGACGATCATCCATGCCATGATGCTGGCAAATGCCAGACCCGTGAATCCGGCCCAAATCACCCGGCGGCTGGCCGCATAACCATAGACTTCAGTGAGGATGTCGCCAAAAATAAAACTGATAGGGAAAAACAGTACACCGGCACCAAAGGTTAATGTGCCCAGTAGTGGCATGCTTATTTGGGTGACTTTAGCCGGGCCGATCAAGTTTGAGCAAACAAGCACGGTGACGAATGCAGCCATGATCAGGTCGTAGTAACGATAATGCTTTCTCATGAGCTAACCTTTATCATATTTTGGCAATTTTCGTATGCCGCCCTCATGGGCTGACTTCACTGCGAACATCCAGTTTGTCGCGTAGCACATCGCCACCCAGGTTAATCGCCAGGATCAGGCTCATCATGCATATACCCACGGTCAGCACATAATGCGGGGCTACCAGCATAAACCTGACTGCATCACGTAACATCGCGCCCCATGAAGCATTGGGTGCCTGGATCCCAAGCCCAAGAAAAGACAATGAAGCTTCGGCGATCATGACACTGGCCATACTGTAAGCGGCTTCCACAAGTAAAATGGAAATCAGCAACGGCAAAATATGCAACAGCATGACCCGTAACGAGCTTGCACCCAGAGACTCTGCGGCCAGCACATGCAACCGCTCCCGCAATGCCAGCGTCTGGCCGCGGGACAGGCGTGCATATGTTACCCAACCGGTGAGGCATAGCGCCAAAATTAAATTATTGATACCTGCGCCCAATACAGCGGCAAACGCAATCGCCAGCAAAATACCGGGGAATGCCAGGAAAATATTGGTGAGCTGCATCAAAGCATGATCCAGCCTGCCGCCCTTGTACCCGGCAAGCACGCCTATACTGATGCCAATGGTCATGGTCACTGCGGTGACTATCACGGTAACCATAAAAGACACTTCCACGCCGCGGATCACCCGCGCGAGGATATCGCGACCCAGGTCATCCGTGCCTAACCAGTGTTGCATGCTCGGCCATTGCAAGACGGCATCCAGATCGGTTTGGTTGGGATTTGAACCAGCAATATGGGCAACAATCACCGCAAACAGCCAAAAACCCAAGGTAGCTAATGAAAAGGTTTTCATCTCGCGCCTCTGGTGCGAGGGTCCAGCCAGCGGTACACAAGATCGGTTACCTGATTGATAACCACATAACTGAACGCGACCACCAGTACACACGCCTGCGTCACCGGATAATCACGTTTCTCAATGCTATCTACCAAGAGCCGGCCTATGCCATTCCAGCTGAAAATAGTTTCGGTGATCACTGCACCCGCCAGCAGACTACCCATTTGCAGGCCAACGATGGTGACCATGGGCAATAACGCCGCACGTAACGCATGCTTCAGTAACACCTGCCGCTCGCTCAAGCCTTTGGCCCGTGCAGTGCGGATATAGTCTTCATTCAACACTTCCAGCAGGCTCGTGCGTGTCATGCGCGTCAGAATAGCGCTTAAGCCTAAGCCTAGTGTAACTGCCGGCAAGATGATAGCAGCCGGACTGCTCATGCCGCTCACCGGCAACCAGCCCAGCCACACGGCAAACACCAGCATTAATACTGGCCCTAACCAGAATGCGGGCATGGCGGCGAGACGGATGCTCACTATGGTCACCATCACATCCTGCCAATGGCCGGCTTTCAAGGCAGACCATATGCCTAACGGAATGCCTATCAACAAGCCTATGCTGAGTGCCGTGACCGCCAGTATCAAGGTTGCCGGATACGCCTGCGCCAGCAATTGCGTAATCGGCACCTGAGTATGAATGGAAACTCCGAAATCGCCTTTGAGTATATTCAATGCATATCGCCCAAACTGACTATATAAAGGCTGATCCAGGCCGAGTTGGGCTTTAAGCATATCGCGGTCCGCGGGACTGGCGGATTCCCCAAGCATGACATCCACCGGGTCACCCGGCACCATATGTAACAAGGCAAAGGTTAAACACAGTACCCCGATAATGACCGGCAACAATGTGGTGATGCGTTTAATCATCCACCCCGGGCTGAATCGTCTTCTTCGCTGGCATATGGTTTTCTAGCGTTGGTTCTAATGGCTGATGTTCTTGTGACACCCTATCTTGAATATTGACAGTAGTCCCGACCGGCACCTGTTCGAACAACGCGATCAAATCGGCATTACGCATACGCACACACCCGTGCGAGCCAGGTACGCCCCATTCGGTAGCATCCGGCGACCCATGGATATAGATATACCGCTGCATGGTATCCACATTCCCGAGGCGGTTCTTGCCATGCTCGGTGCCACTCAGCCAAAGAATCCGGGTTAATATCCAGTCGCGCTCAGGAAACTGGTCTTTCATTTCGGGTGTAAAAATCTCCCCGGTCGGCCTTCGGCCTTTAAACACTGTATTCTCCGGCGCATCGGCACCGATTTTGGCGCGGATAATATGTGTACCCACGGGTGTACAACCGCTATCTTTTACACATCCTGCACCACTGGCGGCGGTGGAAACCGTATAACGGTTCAACGGCTTGCCGGTATCATCAAACAATGTCAGCGATTGCTCTGGGATGGATATTTCAATATGCATAAGCGTTATTCTAAGCGATTTAGCGTGGATTTACCGTTTGATTTGCCGTGGTCTTAATCGCAGATTTAATGACGGCTATATCTTGCAGCGTAAATTACATTACAATCTTTGCCATTCTGTTGAATGAGTGTCGTTATGCCGCATCATGAAATGCATTTTTTACACCGCAGTGGCTGGCTAAGGGCTTCAGTGCTCGGTGCTAACGACGGCATTATTTCCACCGCCAGTTTGCTGATGGGGGTCGCAGCAGCAGGTGCGGGCAATCATGCATTATTGATTACCGGGGTTGCCGGACTGGTCGCAGGTGCGCTTTCGATGGCGACCGGCGAGTATGTGTCTGTCAGCTCGCAAACCGATATCGAGCAAGCAGATCTCTCCCGTGAAGCCAGGGAATTGCAGGAAGACCCGGACAGTGAGTTACGTGAACTGACCGGTATTTATATTCAGCGCGGATTATCCCAGGAGCTGGCTACCCAGGTCGCGCAGGCACTTTCACGTCATGATTCGCTGGCCGCACATGCACGAGACGAATTGGGCCTGCACGATTTAAACCAGGCCAACCCGTTGCAGGCGGCTATGGCTTCAGCACTGGCATTCTCAAGTGGCGCCGCCCTGCCCTTGCTGATTGCCTGGCTGGCGCCTCACGCACAAGTGCAGCTATGGTTAATCTGTAGTACGTTACCTTTTTTAGGATTACTCGGCGCAGTGGCGGCCAAGGCCGGTGGCGCTAACGCATGGAAAGGGGTAAGCCGCATCGTCATTTGGGGCGCGCTTGCCATGGCAGCGACCGCACTGATAGGCCATTGGTTTGGCGTAAATCCTTAATTATTGCTGGTTGGCCGGAACATCACATTGGCCAGGCCATCCCAGTTACCGTCCGGCATAGGCTGGTAGGCTTCAACACTACTACGGTAAGCAGCGAACTGCCCTTCATACCAGAGCGGGATATAAGGTAATTGTTCATGGATGCGGCGCGTGACTGCTGGCCAATCTTCATTTTTCAGCAATGTATCCAGCGCAGCATCCCGGTAGCCGCCACGGTTAAACCCTTGCGGTGGCATACTGCCTGAACCAAATACCTTGCTATAAATTTCTGGTGTTTTAATACCAACCCAGGTCAGCCCCGATAGCTGAAAATTACCTTTTTGCACATCAGCAAAAAAAGTCCCCCAATCCAGGCTTTTAATCTGCAAATCAATACCTGCCGCCTGCATTTGTGCCTGCAAAATAGTGGCTAATCGCACGCGCTGCGGATCTGTGCTGGTCTTGTATATCAGTGTTAAAGGTAGCTTGATTCCAGCTGATTGCAATAGCTGCCTGGCAAGTTCGGGCTGGTAACTATAGGGCTGTAATGCAGGGTTACCCGCATAGTGTTCTGGCGGCAAGATGGCATTAGCCTGGCGGCTGTGGCTGACCATGACTTTATCAATGATTGCCTGGGTATCAATTGCATGTGCGATGGCGCGCCTGACCCTCACATCGCGCAGAAATTCTGCCTGCACATTCAAACCCAGATAAGAATAATTCGCACCGGCCACGGTTTGCACTGTGATACCCGGCTGCTTTTGCAGGTATTTCACCAGCTCAGGCGGCAAATCTCCCTGCATCAGGTCTGCTTCCCCACGCTTGAGTTTTAGCACGCGTACGTTCGGATCCTTAACTTCAATGAAGGTCACTTTAAGTCCGTCACTCAGCCTGACCAGCTTTAGCTCGCCATCCCAACAATCAAGTTTGAAAGGCCCACTGCCGATGGGGTTGTGACCGAAATCGTGACCTGAGATGATGTGCTCGGCAGGTAAAATGCCGATAATCAGTCGCGCCGCAAAATGCGGATCCGGACGGCTCAGTTCGAAATCAATGGTGTGTGCATCCGGCGTACTGATGTGTTTGATATGCTTGAATTCAGCGGTATGTGGCGAGTTTTTAAGTTGCAACAAACTTTCATAAGTGGCTTTCACGTCGACAGAAGTCAGTCGTTTGCCATCGTGAAAAGTCGCTGCGGGTTGTTGGAGCTGGAAGCGGTAATGCAATGCATTTAGCATTTGCCATGACGCTAACCCTGGCACCTCGTGCGATGCAGCGTCAAACTCAACCAGCCGCTGGTAAAGCAGATGATTGACACGCTCGGATGCTGCATCGGTGGCATACCTGGGATCCAGGTTGACTGGTGCTTGTGCTACCGCAAACACCAAAGCGCGTGGCTCCATGTCGGGTTGGCATGCGGATAATACCAACGCAAGCCCTGCCAGCATCCAAAGAGGAAATCTTCTTGACAATACGGAATGTACTTTCAATCGACCGCTTTCAAACGTGTTCGAACAGCGCGATAGATTCCACATGCGCGGTATGCGGGAACATATTCATCACGCCCGCAGATTTCAACTGGTAGCCTTTGGATTGCGTCAGGATGGCGACATCACGTGCCAGCGTCGCAGGATTACATGACACATACACAATGCGTTTGGGCGCGCCTACGCCATCGTCTGGCAGCGCTTTGATCAATTCCATCGCACCATCACGCGGTGGATCAATCAGCCATTTATCAAAATAGCCCAGACCTTGCAACAGCTCCGGTGTCATATCAAACAGGTCAGACTCGGCAAACTCAACGTTACTGATGCCATTTAAACCGGCATTTTCAATCGCGCGTTTTACCAATGCCTGTGCGCCTTCTACACCGTAGACTTGCGCACCACTGCGGGCAATCGGCAACGTAAAATTTCCCAGACCACAGAAAAAGTCGGCAATGCGCTCGCCTTTTTGCGGTTGCAATAATTGCATGGCACGGCGGATCATCACCCGGTTAATCCCCGGATTCACCTGAGTGAATTCAATCGGGCTGAACGGGTATTCAAGATTGTATTCCGGCAGGCTGTAATGCAGGCGATCACTATGCCCAAACAAAGGCTTGGCGGTATCCGGGCCTTTGGTCTGCGTCCAGAACTGCACGCCATGCTTGGCTTCAAACGCTTGCAACAACGGCAAGTCACGTTCTTCCAGGGCTTCCAGGATACGCAGTAGCAATACAGTGGCATCTTCGCCGACTGCCAGCTCAATTTGCGGCAGTGACTGCCTGACGCTCAATTGACCGATCAATTCCTTTAGTGGCACGATCAGGTCAGATATAGTTTTGGGCAGCACCTGGCAGCTATCCATAAACGTGACATAGCTGGTACCTTTTTCATTAAACCCAACCAGCACACCGCCTTTTTTCTCCACGTATTTAACCCGCAGACGTGCTTTGTGGCGGTATTGCCAGGGCGTGCCCTGGATTGGTGGCAGCATTTTTTCAGGTTTTATACGCCCGATATGCCACAAATCCGCTTCCAGCAAGCGTTGCTTGGCAGCCACTTGAGCAGAAAACTCCAGATGCTGCATGGCACAGCCGCCGCATGTGCCGAAATAGACACAGCCTGGTGTCACGCGCTGGCTGGAAGGTTTAAGCACCTCCAGCGTGGCGGCGACTTCGTAGGTGGCTTTTGAATAGTGCGAAGCAAAGCGCACTTTTTCAAACGGCAATGCCCCTTCGATAAAAACGACTTTGCCATCGACATGGGCGACTCCGCGACCTTCCTGGTCCAGGGATTCGATGATGGCTATACGGGATGTTTGTTTCGCCATGGACGCTGGCGACAGGCGGGTTCTTTGACGGTTGCTTCTCATAGCTGTTATTTTACCTGAATTGGGCTTACAATCATCCACGAAGCACTGCAAATAAAGGAGGCCATATGTTTAAAAAATGGAGTCTATGTATTGCTCTGGTGATGGCGGTTTGTTCTACTAGCTGCCTCGCAGATGTCGCCATCCAGCAGGATGAGCATGGTGTGGACTATGTGACTGGTGGAATCGGCTCGGAAGAAGTCGAGGCGCTGGAAGCGTTTAAAAAACAATTCAATCTGTATTTCCTGTTTTCGGAAGGTAAAATCGGCCGGCTGGTAGATGGCGTCAATATCACTATCGTTGATGCAAAAAAACAGACGGTATTCAGCCTGGATCAAGCGGCTCCTAGATTACTGCTCAATCTACCTAGTGGAAAATATTCCGTGATTGCCAGCTATCAGGGAAATACCCAACGTTATGCTTTCACCAGCAACGCAAAAAAACATCAGCGTGTGATCCTGAACTGGAAGAATGCTAATCTTGATGAAGACTCACGTGAAGAGAACAGGCAGGAAGAAACTACACCTGACGAGATTAAAAATGATACCAGGGCCGCATTGCCTGGCACCAGTTAAACTTAACCCCAGGCTTCCATGAACTGTTGCCAGTGCGATCCTGAATATCCAGTTAAGGTGTCACGCATCAGGCGGATTTCTTCTTCATATTCAGCTTCGCTTAAATGGCCGCGCATTTTCAAAAAACGCAAATAAACCAGGTGCGTATTTGCAACATCAGTTTCACAGTAATCGCGTATCGCCTTGATTTCACCATTTAAATAAGCCTGCCAAACCTTACTGCCATCCATCCCCAATTTACCGGGGAAACCACACAGCTGCGCCATTTGATCCAGAGGCGCATTGGCGCGTCCGCTATACATTGCCAGCACATCCATCAAATCCAGGTGACGCATATGATAGCGGCTGATGTAGTTATTCCATTTAAAGTCTTTTTCATCCTCACCAAGATCCCAGTAGCGTGGCGCGGTAACGCCATGCACCATGGCACGATAATGCAGCACAGGTAAATCAAAACCGCTGCCATTCCAGCTCACCAGGTTAGGTGTATATTTCTCGATACCATCAAAAAAACGCTGGATAATTTCAGCTTCTGTTGAGTCTTCATCACCCAGGGTCCATACCCGGAACTGGTTTCCTTCACGCAAAGCACATGAGATTGCACACACACGTTGCAAATGATGCGGCAGGAAATCAGTACCATTTTGCTGACGGCGTTGATGAAAGGCAATATTCGCCACATCGGTATCGGTAAGCGCCTCTGGCAAATCATTCAAGCGGCGGATACCTTCCACATCGGGGATGGTTTCTATATCAAATACCAGGCTTAGCATTATCGACTCGTGAAAAGTTGTGCGGCATACCATAGCATAGCCGTTAAAAATTCACCAATTAAAGTCATGGTTAATAAATGACAGGCGCATTGATTGCACTGACGTTTGCCAATCCGGGCCGGTCATTTCAGTAAGGGAATGAACATGCGTACCACCTGATGACAGGTGGCAGCAGTTGCATCATTTCAACAAGAAACCCGTTTCAAATCCTGGTATAAGAGGTCAGACTCAAGCGAATTCAACACGAGGCAGCAATTGCTCTACAGCGGCCTCATCATTCAACCACTCTGCGGGCGCTTTGTGCAAGCGGATGGGTGCTTTCATCTCATCACCAGCAAAAGTCAGAATCGCATAGCTGACCTCTTCCGGCGCTTCAATCGGGGTGAATTTTCCAAAACCGAAATCTGCATTTCGCATCACTTGCCATGCACCTACAGGCTCAGTGTATTCCGGTTTGGAGAAATAATGGGCTATTTGCCTGTCGGTCGCAGTTTTAAGCGCGCAATCATTCTCACGCGATAAAATAGACCAGCGATAATCAAGGCCATCGGCAATCGGCTGCAATTGCAAAATATACCAGTGCAAATTTTCACGCACCAGTTGTATCAACGATCGGACGCCGCCGGTTTGCTGATTCAGAATATAGTAAATGCCCGAATCCTCTTGCCGGATAGTTTGGCCCATACGAGGTAGTACGAAAAGATTATTTGCCACAACAAACTCCTTCCATCGCAATATGCACTTTATTTGTATGCAATGACCGTGCCTGAAACTTAAACCCGGTACTTTTACCGCTTTGTTTTTTGATTTGTTATTGCAGCAAAAAATTTATATCAACAACCCTGCTCCGCAGTCAGAGTGTAACAATTTTGATAAAGCTATTCTTTACAACAGCTTAGCGCTACTTACGCACCCATTGACCGTCGCGTTGCACCGGCCAGCCACTTTGCGCCCGGTCAATCCAGCGTTGGGCAAAAGTGCGCTGTATCTCGCCTTCCCACTCCGGGTGACCATTTGCGGCAGCGATTCCCTGATATAAGCGGGCGCGGTCAGCATTTTCGTCTTTCACCAACGCCGCCAGCGCACTACGTTGGGACAATGGCACCAATCCAGCATCTCTGACTGCGACAAATCCATCTTCGGTAAGTCCTACAGCGCCTGACTGATAATGCGGTGAAAGTCGTTGATGGCGGCTTTGCATACTGGCTTTCACTGCGGCAACGGCTGGTGTGTTCACGTCCAGGTCGGCGGCGGCATGCGCTTGTATTGAGACCATGCTAGCCACTACAACAAATATCATACGCTTGAAGATGTGATAGTAATCACGCTTGAATAGTTGCAATTGCATCAGCCATTGGTAGGTTGTGTTGATTGATAAAGTCATGGTGCAGATTCCTGATTAACAGACGGTGACACTGCCGGGGTTGCTGCAGGGACATCGCTTTCTTTAGGTGCTGGGCCTGGTACAGACGCTGGGTTTTGACCGGCAGGTGTTTGCCAGATTTCGTCTATCACCTTATCGGCCGCTTTTTCAGCTGCCGCCGCCGGAAAATAGATATTGATAGTGACGCAAGCGGTCAGTCCGGTGGTTGCAACGGCTAACGCAAATGCATTCATCCATTGCAGGGATGGTTTAGCAGCAAAATTCACTCCGGTTCCTTTCTGGCATTGCGCATTTGATGAAACGTATCATTTATGAATATCTCATACTTAGTCGATAATGATTTTACTATTGCTGTCGGTCACACGCTGCATCCGGCCCAGGACATCTTTCCAGCTGACATATTCTGTGTAGCCATTCACATGGACCGAAGGTGCACCTTTCCCTTTGACAATCACAAAACCTCCAGGAATCGCTTCTACCCCGCCCATTTTGCAGATATCGCCGCGTAATTCACAGCGTAAGCCGATTTTTTCGTAGCCGAATTCTTTAAAAAAGCGTAAAAAAGTGCGTTGCAAAGCTGCTGCGGTGCCTTCGCCACCCAGCGCAGTGATATTTTCCACCGCACGTTGTGATATCTTCTTCTCAAACGGGCCATCGGCGGTCTGGATGACAGCATCCATATAGACCGGCTTCCAGTTCTGCAATCTGAGGTGCTTGATGTCGCCTTCAAGTTTGCCGGTGATCGAGCCAAAATTAAAGGTACGCGTAATTTCACCGAGGTCAATATCGCGCATGGTGAAGTTGGCGTGCAATTTTGGCACCGCGCCTAAAGGGTCATCAATATCCAGGTCAGACATGCCGACCATGCCATTGAACAGTTTGAATTGCATATCACCTGTCATTCTCAACTCATGGTTGGCATAAGTGATTAACGGCACCGCGCCCGTGATCTGGCCACGCATGGTCGGCCAATCCAGTGCCTGGCTGAACTGAGACATGCTGATAGGCTGCATATCCATTTTTACATGCCAGACCATGCTTTGATTGATCCATGCAGCAGAAATATCCTGGAATTCCAGCGCACCATCCAGAATAGGCAACTTCAGGCTGGGCGACGTGATGGAATAACGGTTCACTTCTGCCTGCCATTTGGTCTGGCCCAGGGGGATTTTTAAAATATGTCCAGACTGATAGCCCATGGAAATTTGCTTGGGTTGATCAAAATCCCACGGGATATTGGCATTCAAATGGCTAAAGCCAAACTTACCCAACTCGTCTTCCAGGCTGGCATCCGCAATCTTCAGATGGAATTTTAATGGTTGCAATCCTTTGGCTTCGAATGACCAGTCGGCTTTGCCGGAAACGTTCAGATGTCCGAATGCAGAATTGGGAATTAAAGGCTGGATAAATGCCTGGTAGACGCCATTAAAGTCTACATCGTGTGCATCGACCTTTAGCAACTCGAATGCTTTGCTGTCCAGGTTGACGCGGCTTTGGCTGTGCAACAATCCCACGCCAGGCAAACTAAGGGTGGCCTGCTCGATATCCAGATAAGGCTGGCGGTAATAGCCTTTAATTTCAAAACGCTTGTTGCCATCGGCAAAATAAAAAGGTTGCCAGAACAGCTCGCCCTGCTGCCAATCGAAAACCCCTTGCCAGCGCCAGCCACCCGCCTGCTGGTGCGCCGAAAGATTCACTTTTCCCGTCAGATTATCCGCCGCGTGCAGGCCTTCGGCATCACTGAATTTTGCCTGGTCAAACGACAATTGAAGGTCCACGCCTTTTGCCATTTGACCGCCTTTATCCACGGCTTTCCATGTTGGGGTCACCAGCAAATCAAATGGGATGTTGGAACGAGTATCGTGATACAAGCCATCTTCGCAGCGCCAGGTTTCGGTGGCAGCCTGCTCAGGCACCATACAATCCAGGTGAAATTTACCCCACGCTTCATCATTCAGCGTTTTGACTTCGGCATCCAGAGACAAGGTCGGCTGTGGCGTTTTTTTTCTGTAATCGAGGAAAATTCGCGGATGCCTGACCTGGTACGGCTGCATATGCAATTGGTCAGAAGTGATCAGCAATGTAGGCCGGTGGCTGATATCCAGTGAAATATTGGGGTTATCCAGCCTGGCATCACCCAATTGCAGTTGCTCTGCATGGATTTTCACTTGCTGTTTACTTTGTAAATTCAATACGGCATTGGGTTTGCTGAGCTGAAACAGGTCGCTCACAATACTGTCTGCACTGACGCTGATTTGCGTGATCGCGCAGGCCTGAGCTGACCAAAACACCAGGCTCAGGCACCAGATGCGCATCAGTCTGGAAAGACTCCGGTAGACAGGTAACGATCACCGCGGTCGCACACAATCGCGACAATCACTGCATGATTGACCTCTTTGGATAGCTGTAGCGCGGAATACAATGCCCCACCACTAGAAATACCGGCAAAAATACCCTCTTTTTGTGCCAGTTTGCGGGTAGTGTCTTCAGCATGCTTCTGGCTAACGTACCGTAACTCATCTATGCGTTTGGCATCGAAAATGGTTGGCATATAGGCTTCAGGCCATTTACGGATGCCCGGTATCTGCGCGCCCTCTTCTGGCTGTATGCCGATAATCTGGATGGCAGGATTTTGCTCTTTCAGATATTGCGAGGTGCCCATAATGGTACCGGTCGTGCCCATACTGGATACGAAATGCGTCACCTTGCCTTCAGTATCGCGCCAGATTTCCGGCCCCGTACCTTCATAATGCGCCAGCGGATTGTCCGAGTTACCAAACTGGTCCAGCACAATGCCTTCACCTTCTGCCTGCAACTTCATCGCTACATCACGCGCCAGTTCCATGCTGCCTTCTTTAGGTGTCAGCACCAGTTCGGCGCCATAGGCTTTCATGCTTTGCCGGCGTTCTACAGACTGGTTTTCCGGCATCACCAGTACCATTTTATAGCCACGCATGGCCGCTACCATCGCCAGCGCGATACCGGTATTACCACTGGTTGCTTCAATCAGGGTGTCGCCGGGCTTGATATCGCCACGTTGTTCGGCGCGCAGAATCATGCTGTAGGCAGGCCTGTCCTTGACGGAACCTGCCGGATTATTGCCTTCGAGCTTGAGCAAAATGGTATTGCTCTCATTCGGATTCATGCGTTGCAACGCGACCAACGGGGTGTTACCGACAAAGTTATCTAAAGTTTTATATGGTTTCATCACAGACTGACAGACATTGTGTTCCGGACCCCGAATCATCCGACATCCAAATTTTCAAAATTGAGGTAATAATTTAATACACTCGCCAGCTTAATATATGTAAAATTCCCATGTTGTTACTGAGTTAGCTGGTGAAGTACGCATTTTACATAAACTGACTGCATCACAAAAACAATAATTTCCAAGGAAAACGGATGTTGAAAAAGTGGCTTAGCCGAGTGCTGGTGGTCATGTTACTTCCGATCCAGCTTTTTCCTAAATTAACCGATACCGTTAACGTCCGTTACAAGGTTATTTTCCTCAATAACGTTTTCACCTTTGCCGGCCTGGTTTCGCTTGCCATGAGCGTGATCCGCTGGAATACCAATCCCTTTCTCGGCAAAGTCGACCTCCTGTTTTCCTGTATCGCATTTATCCTGCTATGGATTCTGCACCGCCATCATAAAATGGTTGAATTAATTGCAAGTATTGCCCTGTGGTTATGTTTCGTCCAGTTTCTTATCGTGTTTTTTCTCGCTAATGGCAATCCAACCCGCAGTGGCTTGCTGTTATTAGTGCTAGCTTCAGCCTTTTACCTGAAAGGCCGCAAAGCAGGATATTCAATGCTGGCGATCATACTGGCTCTGGTGGTGGGCAACCATTTATTGGGAATGTTCCCTTCTGAATTCAATAATCTGGATATCCTCAGCCTGGGGTTTTACATGCTGGCCCAGTTTTTTATCATTCATAACTATGAAAGCCTGCGCGAGACACAGACCAACTATTTGAAAGCGTTAAATACTGATCTGGAAGCAGTCGTCAAGCAACGCACAGAACAGCTGGCTGCAGTGAATTCGGCATTGGAGAAAGAAAAAGAAAACCTGACCAGGCTGTCCAGCACAGACCATTTAACCGGCCTGAGCAATCGCCATCATTTCGAGGCTGTTTTTGCCGAGTATTCTCCCGCTGCGAGTGGCAAAACCCCAGATGCACTGATATTAATTGATATCGATAATTTTAAGAAAATCAACGATACCTACGGGCATGTGCTGGGTGATAAGGTGCTCAAAAGCGTTGCTGAATGCATTAAACAACATAGCCGGATTTCGGATATCACTGTGCGTTGGGGTGGTGATGAGTTGATCGTGTACGCGCCTCGCACGTCACTGAAGCAAGCCACGCAACTGGCTGAAAAAATGCGCAAACAGATACATTCACTTGAAATTACCGAGATAGAGTCAATCACCATTAGTGCCGGTGTTGCCGTGATGCAAGCGGGTGATACACTCTCACACTTGCTGCACCGCGCTGACAACGCGTTGTATGAAGCCAAGCAGGCCGGGCGTAATTATGTATACTCGGCTGCGCCAGGCTAAATACTCCCTTAAAAAAGTACAAACTCCGGATTTAGTTTTATTTATGATGTTTAGAGACACTGCCCTTGTTGTATTCGCTTGCTTGCAGTTCATCCTACCAAGCCCTGATTTACATGCCGAGCAATGGCAAACCGTTCAGGGCCGCGAAAAATTCCTGACTGTTTCCGTTGACCTGGACTCGCTGCAAGTCGGCCAGCTCGATGACATGATCCGCTTCAAATTAAGGGCCGATGATCATGACGACACTATTATCACCAAGTATGTGCAGGCATCATGCAGCGAGTTTTCGATAGAAGCAGAACGTGAAGTGGTGTTTCGTAAATCCACTATGACTTCAGAAACAGTGGACTGGAAAAGTGATACCGCGTTGAAGAGCAGCGCCGAATCTTCCCAGGCAAGATTGTCGTTCTGGGGATACACCCAGGCTTACGGGCAAGCTATTTCACTGGCATGCCGCAGGGTCGGCAACCGGGCGCCAGAGCGTTTGTTAAGCATGCCTGCTACCAGCGACCAGTGTGCAATGACCAACCCGTTACGCAAAGTTGCATGTGCCAGTCATGGCAGCTGGCGTGCCAATTACAAGCTATATATGTCGCGCTCGCATGATGTGATCCACAACTGCGGTATCGCGGAAGACCGCATGACCAAACAGGCGGCATGGCTGTTGAAAAATGTCATGCGTTGCCAGAATGAAAGTTGCGGCAATGAGATTCTGGAAAACTGGATACATAAACGCGGTGAAGATATTGCCAGCGTTATTCATATGCCGAAAAATGCCAGCTACAGCCGGAGCAGCCAGCAAGGGCCATTATGCAAATCACTGAACCAGGCAGACCAGGCGATTGCCAGCATGCAAACTGAAGAGATTTATGCCAAAGCCAAATACCTGGGCTGCGTGAAGCGCGAGACAGCCAAATTACGTGCAGCCAGCATCCCCAATGACATGGTGCCACAATTGGCTGAACAATCATGCGAAAGCCAGTTTCAGGAATGGCATGAGACGATATCCAGGCAATCTGCCATGCTGGAAAAAACAGCATCCCAGCATTAAAGAAAAAGGCGCTGTTTAAAGCGCCTTTTCCTATTCAATCAGAATAATCATCAACGACTGCAATGTCTCGCACGAAACAGGAAGACTGCATAGGTGCCGAATACTAAAAAGCTGATCAGCCCCAGTTGCGGCAAAGTCAGACCCAGGAAAGTCCAGTCAATCGCGGCACAATCACCGGTACCACGAAACACCAACGTCAAAGCTTTCTTCAGCGGAAAGTTTTCAAACATATAATCAAACCCCACGCCGCAGTCGGCAATGATTTCATCTTTATGGACTTGCAACCACCAGTGACGGATCGCCACGCCTACGCCACCCAGAGCAGTCAATATCTCAACCACTGTCAGCCCGGCACTTAACCAGGATTTAGGCGGTAGAAAAGCATGTAATAAAAAAAGCACGCCTAAACTCATAAAAATAATGCGCTGTGAAATACAGAGTGGACAAGGCTCGAGGTTGTAATGCACCTGGATTGCCAGCGCCAGTGCAACTATCCCGAAACAGGCCACAAACCCTGACAAGTAGCCGCCTTTACCTTTAAACCATTGACACATTGCATGCTCCTGCGCATTGAATAAAAGTGAATTGTAATGGATTAAACGCTAATGAGGCTGCTGGTTTAGTCATCGTCTCTGACTTTGATAAATGTCTGAAGCTCAATTCAGGATGCGGCAGAGTCTGCATCACTCTCGCGCATGGCTGACTTTTGCCTAACCTCATGATGTTTCTTTTTGTAGTACTGAGCAACGCGCTTCACATAATCACGCGTTTCGGGATAAGGCGGGATACCTTTATGCCGCTGCACGGCATTTTCGCCCGCATTATAGGCTGCGGTCACCAACTCGACATCACCTTTAAAATGGCCAATGAGCCAACGTAAATAGGAAAGCCCGCCCTTGATATTCTGTTCCGGGTCATAAGCATCTTTGACATGGAACCTGGCCTGCGTATCCGGCAGCAATTGCATCAAGCCTTGTGCCTTCTTACGCGAAGTGGCTTTAGGATTAAAGCCAGACTCCACTGCGATTACCGCCATGGCAAGGTCAACATCTACACCATACTTCGGCGCATGCTTTTTCACTAACTGATAGACCGGGCCACGTTTGCGATACAACACTTGTGCGGCAGAGTTTTCATGCGCATGCATACATGCCGGCAGTTTTGCCAACTCAGCATTGCCCGGCTCTTTATCGAGCCATTCCCTGGCATCCCTATGTCCTTGTATCGCCGCCAAACTAAAAAAGCGTGCCGCAATATCATGGTTTATTTCCACACCTTTGCCGGTGCTGTATAACCAACCCATGGCAAATTGTGCATCCGGGTCGCGCGCCTCGCCTGCGAGCGCACAATAATGCGTATAGGCTTGTTCATAACTGGTAAGGCCCAAGGCATTTTTAGTGCCGGAAGCGAGGCTGATTTGCAGTTTGATAAATTGCTTGTAAGCATCATTCTGCATTTTTGACTGCTCGCGGGTATAGCTGGTGATAGGCTCGCTTATTGCCGGAGTATCAGCTACTTCAACTTGTTTCGCTGGTCGGGGTATGACAGCTTCAGTAATAGGCTCACTTATGACAGGATCACTTGCGACAGCCTCATCGTCAGCAGCAGACGTCAATGGCCATAGCGTAAATAACGCCAGCGCAAACAAAAGTGAAATTAATGAATATGTATTAGCAGGGAAATATATGTTTTTATTGAATCGCATTATTAAACACCATATTAAATATCTCAATGCCCCAATTTAAGACTCATATGCGTTGGGAAAGTGCCGGCTAGAATTTTTAAAGTGTGCGAAAGCATCGTCATAAATTATTTTTATATTTATTGCTTGGCTGGGGACCACAGAAAATCTGCTGGAATTCATAGAAAAAATAGCAAAATCACAACGGGCTGTTGGATAATGTGGCCCTATGGCTAGTTTGTTATCGACGTCTTCCAAACAACTCTTGAGTGTCAGCGACCTGACACGGCTGACCAAAGAATTGCTGGAGACCAGTTTTCCTTTATTCTGGGTGAGTGGCGAAATATCCAATTTCACCCGTGCGGCCAGCGGTCACTGGTATTTCTCCCTCAAGGATGCCAAAGCGCAGGTGCGTTGCGTCATGTTTAAAGGACGCAACAGCCTGGTGGAAAGCATGCCGCGCGAAGGTGACTCGATAGAGGCACGCGCAACGGTGACACTGTATGAGGCGCGTGGTGATTTCCAGCTGACCATCGAGTTTATGCAGCCCGCCGGGTTGGGTCGCCTGTACGAGGCTTATGAACAATTAAAACAGCGTTTGCAGGCCGAGGGCTTGTTCGACCAGTCGCGCAAACAATTTATCCCCAGCGACCCGCATACCATTGGCGTCGTTACTTCTCCGGATGCAGCAGCGTTGCGCGATGTGATCACCGCGATACGCCGACGCCACCCCGGCATTGCTGTGATCATTTACCCGACGCCAGTGCAAGGCAAAGGCTCGGCCGAGCTGATTGCGAATGCCATCCGCCTGGCCGATCAGCGGCAAGAAGTCGATACGTTATTGATTTGCCGTGGTGGTGGCAGTATTGAAGATTTATGGTCATTTAACGAAGAAGTCGTCGCGCGTGCGATTGCCAATTGCCGCCTGCCGACTATCAGTGGCGTGGGCCATGAAACCGATTTCACCATTGCCGACTTTGTCGCCGATTTGCGTGCTGCGACGCCTACGGCGGCGGCAGAACTAGCCTGCCCGGATCAGTCGCAATTACGTTTACAGGTTAGCCAGTTACAACTAAGACTGATGCGCGCCATGCAATCCCTGTTGCAAAAACAGGCACAAACACTGGATTATTTATCGCGCAGGATGATTTCACCGACACAGCAGTTACAGCAGCAAAAGCAATCCCTGGAGCAGTGGCAGCATCGCTTGCAGCTAGCGATGCAACATCTTTTGGATACACAGTTACGTCGGCTGGACCATTTTTCGACCAGCCTGCAACAGCTGAATCCACATCAGGTATTGGCGCGTGGCTATGCCATCGTGCAAAAAACTGATGGTCTTGCAGTCACAGACTCCCGACAACTGACTTCGCAGGAATCGTTGCGTGTTACTTTGTACAAAGGATCAGCGGAAGTGGTGGTCACCCAGGTCATCAAACCTGATGATTAAGGTTTTTTACATATTCTTAACATAAGGCATACAGGCGCGGCTGCAAAAATCTTTGGTTAAGCTGTCAAATTGACAGATAATGAACGTTTGCTTTACGTCGTTCACACAATGGACAATACAAAAAGTCAGCCTGCGGCATTGCATACCATGGCACTTGCCGCACTCGGGGTCGTATTTGGTGATATCGGAACCAGCCCCCTCTACACGATGAAAGAAGTATTTGCGGTAGGTCATCATCCGCTACTACTCACGCTAGATAACGTTTACGGTATCTTATCGCTGATTACCTGGGCACTCCTGCTCATTGTCTCCTTCAAATATGTGGCTTTTATCATGCGGGCGGATAACCGTGGTGAAGGCGGCATCATGGCCTTGCTGTCTCTTGCCAGCCGTTACGCAGGTGGCGAGCCGGAGCAAAGAAAACGCATCATGATGCTGGGTATCATCGGTGCCTGCATGTTTTATGCCGACGGCATGATTACGCCGGCGATTTCAGTATTATCCGCTGTCGAAGGGCTGGAAGTCGCTGCCCCGCAGCTGGATGACTGGATAGTACCGATTACATTACTCGTCCTGTTCCTGCTATTTTGGGCGCAAAGTAAGGGGACCGCGGTGATGGGGGCGTTTTTTGGCCCTATCATGCTCACCTGGTTTGCTGTGCTGGGTATTCTTGGCGTGATCAATATCAGCCATCATCCTGAAATCCTCAAAGCCCTCAGTCCTTATTACGCTTACCTGTTTTTCAGCACTCAACCAAAAATCGCCTTTATCGCATTAGGCGCAGTCGTACTGGCCGTTACTGGTGCCGAAGCGCTCTATGCTGACATGGGTCATTTCGGCCGCAAACCGATCCGCCTGGCCTGGTTCCTGTTTGTATTACCGGCATTGATCTGCAACTACTTTGGGCAAGGTGCATTGATTCTTGCCGACCCTGATTCTATCCAGAATCCGTTCTATCACCTGGCACCCGACTGGGCGCTTTTCCCGTTGATTATCCTGGCGACACTTGCCACAGTGATCGCTTCGCAAGCGGTGATCACAGGTGCATTCTCTGTATCCCGCCAAGCCTTGCAGTTAGGATTTATCCCTCGCATGCACGTTGCCCACACTTCTGAACAAACCGAAGGCCAGGTCTATATGCCAAGGGTGAACTGGGGCCTGATGGTGGCTACCATGGGACTGGTGGTAATTTTTGGCAGCTCTGGCGATCTGGCTGCTGCTTACGGAATTGCGGTGACTGGCGACATGGTGATCACTACTCTGCTGGCAGCCGTGGTTTTCCATCATTTGTGGGGATGGAGCAAACTCAAAACTGCCTGCCTGATTTCACTATTCCTGGTGATTGATTTATCTTTCTTTACCGCCAATATCCTGAAAATTCCTGATGGTGGCTGGGTACCACTATTGATGGGCCTGATTATTTTTACGCTGATGCGCACCTGGAAAACCGGTCGCGCTTTGCTCTACAGCATCCTCAAATCAGAATCGATGGAGCTGGTGCCATTTATTAAAGCGATAGGTGCGCATCCGCCGGCCCGCGTCAATGGTGCCGGCGTGTTTATGACACCTAACCCGGACGGCGTCCCGCATGCCCTGCTACATAACCTCAAACATAACAAGGTGTTGCATGACCGGGTTGTGATCCTGACAGTGCGTTTTGAAGATTACCCATACACCAGCGAGGAAGAACGTATTTCGGTGGAAAACCTGGACTATGGTTTCTACCGCGTGACTATCCGCTATGGCTATATGGATGAACCGGATCTGCCACGCGATCTTGCGCTGACTGAAGCCAAAGGGTTGACACTGGACACCATGGATACTTCTTTCTTTGTCGGCAAGGAAAGTCTGATTGCTTCAGACAAGCCAGGCATGGCTTTCTGGCGTAAAAAGATATTTATTGGCTTGTTCAGGACCGCGGAAACCATCACCAACCAGTTCAAATTACCGCCCAACCGGGTGGTGGAACTAGGGTCACAGGTCAAAATCTAAGATCGGGATGCAAAAGCAAAATTTAAATTGGTCTACATGCCTTTGTCACACTAGAATGCTATAAAAACAACCCGTATCCAGGCTGGATTATTCCAGTACCGAGAAAGGAAAAAACGAATGTCCATAGTTACAACAACGTCGATTAAAACCACCTCCATCACCCTCCTGTGTGCCCTGCTTTCTGCTTGTGCCAGCACTACCAATAACAGCGTGTCCGGTGTTCAGCGTAGCCAGCTACTTTTATTGCCAACCAGCACGGTAAACCAGATGTCCTCACAGTCATATACCGAAACATTGCAGGTAGCAAAGAAAAACAACACACTCAATGCTGATAAGGCTCTGTTGACCCGGGTGACCACTATTTCAAACCGCCTGATTGCGCAGGTAGGTGTGTTCCGCCCGGATGCTGCGCAGTGGAAATGGGAAGTCAATGTCGAAAAAAATGATCAGTTGAATGCCTATTGCATGCCTGGGGGCAAAATCATGGTGTTCTCCGGCCTGGCTGAAAAACTCAAAGCGACTGATGATGAATTAGCCGCAGTCATTGGCCATGAAATTGCCCATGCACTGCGAGAACATGGTCGCGAGCGCATGTCGCAGGCTTATATACAGCAATTTGGTTTGCAGGCCCTGGCAACGGTGGTTGGCGGCAATGCAGGCAGCATGGCGGCTCAGGGTGCAGGTCTGGGCAGCCAGTTGCTGTTCTCCATGCCTAACGGCAGGGAGCAGGAGCGTGAGGCTGATCGCATGGGACTGGAGCTGGCAGCGCGCGCAGGCTACAACCCTGAAGCTGCTGTGAGCCTATGGAAAAAAATGATGGCGGCTAACAAAGAAGCCCCGCCTGAATTTTTAAGCACCCATCCTTCCAGTGAAAACCGCATTAAAGATCTGCAGGCGCTGACACCTAAAGTCATGCCGCTTTACCAGGCGGCGAAATCAAAATAACGGCCTTCGGCTTTGCACATGCTAGCCACATACAATCAGCACTAAAAACCCGGAATTAGGTTAAAATTTCGGGTTTTACTCATTCCTATCATTTAGAGAACATCATGGATCCACGTCTAACTATTATTGAGGCGGCTTTTGAAGACCGCGCCAACATCAACCCAGCGAATGCTTCTGCAGAAATCAAGCAAACCGTTGCTTCCATTCTTGATGACCTGGATGCAGGAAAACTACGCGTAGCCAGCCGTATCGGCGACACACAACAGTGGGAAACACATCAATGGCTGAAAAAAGCCGTGCTACTGTCTTTCCGCCTGAAAGACAATTATCTGATGGATGATGGCGTTACCCGTTACTTCGATAAAGTAGACCCGAAATTCGCAGATTACACTGAAGAAGATTTCAAGGCGGGTGGCTTCCGCGTGGTGCCAAATGCCATCGTACGTAAAGGCTCATTCATTGCCAAAAATACCGTGCTGATGCCTTCTTACGTCAACATCGGCGCCTATGTAGGCGAAGGCTCCATGGTGGATACGTGGGCAACAGTGGGTTCATGTGCACAAATCGGTAAAAACGTACACCTGTCAGGTGGCGTAGGTATTGGCGGCGTGCTGGAACCTGTTCAAGCCGGCCCCACCATTATTGGCGACAACTGTTTCGTTGGTGCACGCTCTGAAGTGGTTGAAGGCGTAGTCGTTGAAGACAACTGCGTGATTTCCATGGGTGTTTATATCGGCCAATCTACCAAGATTTATGACCGAGAAACCGGTGAAGTGCATTTCGGCCGCGTACCCGCTGGCTCTGTGGTTGTCTCAGGCAACCTGCCTTCCAGCGATGGCAAATACAGCCTGTATTGCGCCGTGATTGTGAAAAAAGTGGATGCCAAAACACTCAGCAAAGTCGGCATTAACGAATTATTACGCGGCATTTAAACGCATCGCATTCAACGGGAATCGCTTTAAATCAACAACACTGAAGGACATTGGGCTGAGCTTTATTGCAGGCTTGGCTCAAGTTATCAGTAGCCTTGGTCGATATAGAAGTGATTCTCGTTAAGGCTCAGGCTTAAACGAGAATTTTAGTATGGAGAGATAGATAACCGGCAGCACAATGATCTTGCAACAACCGTAGTAGTGTCACAACACCAACAATCAGAATAATCGTGTAATTACTCACTTATGACTACAACGCATTTCTTTGTCCCGATTCTGTTCACACTCAGTGTGGCCGGGTGCTATTTTGCGTTTGAACTGGTAGATCGCTTGCGTACGGTGACCGCCAAAGACCATGACAGTCTGCTCAGAAAAAATTCAGTGATTGTTGCGCTGGGCGTATTCCTCTTGCACTGCGGCTATCAAATGTCTGCCGATAACTTCCCCAAAATTGCCGAACACCCGGTCGATTTCGTGGGCAGCCTGCTATGTGCCTACATGCTTTCGCTTTCGTTACTCAGCACGGTCAACAAGAAAAAACTGCCGTTGCGAGAGCTTTTATACGGCTCGCTGGCTGCGGCCATGAGTGGTTACCTGCTTTCGTATTTTTACCAGATCAGCGCCGGCGCGATTAATACACGTATCGATACCTGGACTGCCTTATTTGCATTCTTCCTGGCTTGCCTCACATCAGCACTCGCTATTGTGACCATGCTGTGGATCAAAGGCTACGAAGGCAAAGCCTTGCAACGCCTCAAACTCATGTTCTCAGTTGAAATCGCGCTCGGCTTCCTGGCCTCGCATGCGGCGATTAACCTGAGCATATTGCATAACAATATGTTCATCGGCCAGCCAACTGACCAGGCTGGCAATTACCTGGTGCTGCTGTTAACCCTGGCCCCGGTGCTGCTATTTATCACTTCATTCATCCTGGTGATCTTTTACGAGCGTAATGTCGACCTTGCGCAGAGCAAACTGACGTTTCGCAATACGCAGAGCGCCAGCAAGAAGTTCCTGGCTTATGACCCGCTGACGCACCTGCCAAATCGCGATGCGCTCAATCAGCACCTGGCTATCAATGCCAAACGCTGTGACCGTAATGGCGAGTCACTGGCGCTGGCCTACATCGACCTTGATCATTTCAAACCGGTCAATGACCAGTTTGGCCACCATATTGGCGACCTGCTGTTGATTGAAGTTTCCAAGCGTATAAGCAACGCTATCCGTAACTGTGATTATGTGGCACGCGCCGGCGGTGACGAGTTTATTGCCGTGCTCAGTGAAATTGAAAACCATCAGAGCGCAGTGACCGTGATCCAGCGGATTATTGATTCGCTACGCGAGACCTTCATCATTGAAAATCATGTGATAGAAATTTCGTGCTCTATCGGTATCTCCATGTATCCGCAGGATGGCAATCTGCAAAAACTCAAATTGAATGCGGATGCAGCGATGTACAAAGCCAAGGAAAATGGCAAAAACCAGTACCGTTTCTTCGATGCCGAAATTGAGCAGGCTTCTGACGAAATGCAGCAAACGCGTATCGAGTTGAAAAAAGCGATTACCGAACTGGAATTCAGGTTGTTATTCCAGCCCAAGGTGGATGCTGTTACCCGGCTGGTACATGGTGCAGAAGCCCTGTTACGTTGGCAACACCCTACCCGCGGTCTGCTTTCCCCTACGCATTTTATCGAGGCAGCCGAGCGTTTTGGCATGATTGAAGAGATCAACGCCTGGGTGATTTCGCAAACCTGCAGCACCATTAGCCAGGCAAGGGACCGCGGCATAGACCTCAGCATTTCAGTTAACCTGTCTAACCAGCAATTCAGGAATAAGCATCTCGATACGCATATACAAGCTATTCTCGAGGAACATAAGGTAGAAGCGCGCAACCTGATCCTGGAGGTATCTGAAACCACGGCTATTCATCATCAGGCACAGTTCAAGGAAACCTTGCGGCACTTCAAGAAACAAGGCTTAAAAATCTCACTGGATGATTTCGGCTTGCATCCTTTTAGCTTGACGCACCTGCAAGATCTGGAGATCAGCGAAGTCAAACTGGACCGTTCGCTGACGAAAAACGTAGCTGTTTCAAAAACAGCATTGTCGATTGTTGAAGCGATTGTCAAACTGGCACATGCGCTGAATCTGAACGTGGTAGCTGAAGGCGTGGAAGATGAAGATCAGCGCCAGGCACTGGTCAGCATCAACTGCGACCAGATGCAGGGTTACCTGTTTTCGAAACCGGTTGAGCAAAAATTCCTGTTTGATGTATTCAGTGAATTGCAGCTCAAGTCGACCACCAAAAGCCTATTCTGACGCTCACGCGCAGCCTATCGCTTGCGCCTAATAAATTCCAACACCGTTGCGCTGGCTGGTAAAATGGTTTCTTTGACCAAGATCTATCGCCATGAAACTTTACGGCATCCCCAATTGCAGCACCGTCAAGAAAGCGCGCGCCTGGTTAGATCAACAGGCAATCGCTTATGAATTTCACGACTTTAAAAAGTTAGGTTTAGACACTTCCACAGGACAACAATGGTTGAAACAGCAGCCTTGGGAAAAACTGGTGAATCGCAGTGGCATGACCTGGCGCAACCTCAGTGATGCTGAAAAGAATGCAATCGTTGATGATCCTAGCGCACTGGCCCTGATGCAAGACAAAACCTCGGTAATCAAACGTCCGCTGCTGGTCGATAACGATCAGATTCTCGCGCTCGGTTTCAATGAAACCGATTACGCTAAACTTTTTGCCAAAGAATAATCCTCATGTCAAAAACACTGGAACTCGCCATTGACTTGCTTAAACGCCGCTCCCTGACACCGGAAGACGCCGATTGCCAGGAAACCATGATCGCCCGCCTGGAGCCGCTGGGCTTCAAGATTGAGCGTATGCGTTTCGGCGAGGTAGATAACTTTTATGCCCGCCGCGGCAATACCGGCCCATTGCTGGTGTTTGCCGGCCATACCGATGTGGTACCCACCGGCCCGCTGGATAAATGGCACACACCGCCCTTTGAACCAACCATTAAAGATGGCATGCTGTATGCACGCGGTGCGGCCGATATGAAAACCTCACTGGCAGCCTTTATCACCAGTATCGAAGAGTTTGTGGCAGAAAATCCGGAGCATCCCGGTTCGATTGGTTTGCTCGTGACCTCTGATGAAGAAGGTATTGCCATTGAGGGCACGGTAAAAGTCGTAGAAGCACTACAGGCACGCGGCGAGAGTTTTGACTATTGCATCGTCGGTGAACCGACCAGTAACAAACGGGTGGGCGATATGATAAAAAATGGCCGCCGTGGCTCATTGTCCGGTCAGTTAACGGTAAAAGGCATACAAGGCCACATTGCTTACCCGCACCTAGTAAAAAACCCGATTCATATGGTCGCGCCTGCAATCAAGGACATGGTGGAAACGGAATGGGATAACGGTAATGAATACTTCCCGCCTACCTCGTGGCAGATTTCCAATATGAATGGCGGCACCGGCGCGACCAATGTGGTACCGGGTGAAGTCGAGATCCTGTTTAATTTCCGTTATTGCCCTGAGGTCGATGGTAAAGGCAGTTCAGAAGCCAGCCTGCGCTCACGCGTACATGCGATCCTGGATAAACATGCGCTGGATTATGCACTGGAATGGGAACATAACCAGTCCTATATCACGCCGCGCGGCCAATTGGTGGAAGCCATCAGTGAGGCCATCCAGCAAAGCTATGGAATAACGCCTGAACTTTCTACTACTGGCGGCACATCTGACGGACGCTTCATCGCGGATATATGCAAGGAAGTGATTGAATTCGGACCCCTGAATGCCACTATCCACAAACTGAATGAATGTGTGGGTGTAGCGGATATCGAACCCTTAAAAGAGACCTACAAGCGGACCATGCAATTACTGCTGAAATAAACCAAATAACCTATGACGCAAACTCTACAAACCATACGTGACTGGCTGCGCTATGCGGTTAGTCGTTTTGAAAACTCGGATATTTTTTATGGTCACGGCACCGATAACAGCTATGATGAAGCGGTCTGGCTGGTGATGAGTGCTTTGCATTTACCACACGACACCCTGGATAATTTCCTGGATGCCCGGTTGACGGCAGAAGAAAGCCAGAACCTGGCAACATTGATAGAAAAGCGTGTCACTGAACATACGCCAACTGCTTACCTGGTCAATGAAGCCTGGTTACGAGGATATAAATTCTATGTCGATGAACGCGTGATCGTACCGCGCTCATTTATTGCCGAATTGCTGGAAAATGGTTTGCAGCCATGGGTAGAGTTTCCGGAAATGGTAGAGTCAGCCGCCGATATTTGTACCGGCTCTGGCTGTTTAGGCGTACTGCTGGCTGAGGCTTTTCCTAATGCGCATATCGATGTGATCGATATTTCGCCGGATG
Organism: Methylophilus sp.; assembly: GCF_035460085.1. Lineage (GTDB taxonomy): Bacteria > Pseudomonadota > Gammaproteobacteria > Burkholderiales > Methylophilaceae > Methylophilus. Next base: position 41,220 of record NZ_DATHWZ010000048.1, on the reverse strand, counting down.
CGATTGAGGTCAGCAATATCAATATCGCACGCTATGGCCTGGAGCATCAGGTACAAACCGTGCAGTCTGATATGTTTACAGCACTTAAAGGCAGGAAATATGACGTCATCATTAGTAATCCGCCTTATGTAGATGCGCACAGTATGGCTGAATTACCGGCGGAGTATCGCCAGGAGCCACAACTGGCGCTAGGCAGCGGTGATGCGGGCTTGGATCACACGCACACGCTACTTACACAAGCCAGTGAATACTTAAATGACGGTGGTGTACTGGTGGTCGAGATCGGTCACAACCGTGATGCATTGCATGCGGCTTATCCTGACCTGCCATTCACGTGGCTGGATACCAGCGGCGGCGACCAGTTCGTGTTCATGCTGACCAAAGAGGACTTGCTTGAAGCAGGTTTGCTTGCAGGGTAAAGCTTCAGTTAAAAAATCTAAAGCTTTGCGCTAAGTCGAGTTTTTCTCATGATACGAGGCCGTTGAACTTATCTGCTGTGATTTCAGGCTAAAACCTTAGTTTTATCCGCTTTAGCCGCGACCACGATACCTGTTAACGTTTTCTGGCACCTGGCTTTTTAGTGCCAGTGTTCGCACGCGCATTCTGGCGTGAAGCCTGTTTTAAGTCTGAATCCTGACGAATACGGCGCGTACCAGGTGGTGGCGCAGGACGCGCAGGCTTTTCCGTTGGTGCCGCGCCATTGGCAGTTTCAAGCAAACTGCGACGCTGCTTGCGTACTTTAGGCACAAACACACTAGTCGCGCGGTCTTTTTCACGCGGGCTGAGTTGCTTCAGTGGTTTGTTTGGCACCGGCAGTCCAGCCCATTCCAGAACGCCAACCACCTGTTTTTGTTCTAATTTAAGCATGGTGCCGCGTTTGAGGCGTGGCGGTAGATTGATCGGGCCGAACCTTACGCGCATCAGGCGACTGACTGGTAAGTGGAAAGCTTCGAACAGGCGGCGCACTTCTCGGTTACGGCCTTCTTTAATGACGACCTGATACCATTTGTTCACACCCTCGCCGCCATTGGCGTGAATGCTCTCAAAATTGGCCGGGCCGTCTTCCAGTTCTATACCTTGCTTGAGTTGTGCCATCTGGTCTTCAGTCAGTTCACCCAGGATACGCACTGCATATTCGCGTTCTACTTCATAGCGCGGATGCATGAAATGGTTGGCCAGCTCACCTGAATTGGTGAATATCAATAACCCGCTGGTGTTCATATCGAGGCGGCCAATGGCAATCCACTTACCTTGTTTGATCTTGGGCAGCTTATCAAATACAGTGGCGCGCCCTTCCGGGTCATCCTGGCTGACAAGTTCACCTTCTGGTTTGTGGTAGAGCAATATCTGCGGCAATTCAAGTTCAAACGGCAAATGCAGGATGCGGCTATCAAGACGGATAACATCGTGCTCGTCAACAGTGGCGCCCAGCACTGCAACCTGGCCATTAATGGTGATACGGCCACTCTCTATCAGCGTTTCCATATCGCGCCGCGAACCAAAGCCTGCCAGCGCCAGCAATTTATGCAAACGATGCCCTGCACGTGCGGGGCTTGCCGAATCTTCGCCTTCCACTTCCATAACGGGCGCCGGGGAGACGGCTGGACGTTTTGCGGGGGAACCTGGTTTAGGTGTTTTAAATGGACGCGCCATGCTTAACCTCTTGAATGAAGGCTGTATTTTACCGTATTTAAGAGCTTCGCCCTAAAGCTAAATCATGGCGGACTTGAAACCTGAACTGAAAACCTGGCTGCTAAAGATTGAAAGCGCTGCATACCCCAGGCAAATTTACTTTGCGTGGGGTGGTATCAAACACTGTCGGCATGTATCACTTGTAATTGCAGGTTTCTGGAGCCATTGAATTCGTTGATTTGTAATGCATAAGCCAACGTCACTTTTTCGGGCAACAAAGTGGCCTGCTGGAAATAGATCGCCTCAAATTGGGCACCGTGTTTTTGTAGACGCAACTTGAGGTGTTTTTCGCCTAATATGCGCTGCTGCACAACCTCAAAGTCATCATAAAACAAAGGCGGTGGAAACCCCTGCCCCCACACTTGTTGACTGAGGATCTCAGCGTTTTGCAAGGTCATTTCCTGTATTTCCAGGGCACCATCGGTTTCCAGCACTTGCTGTAAGATCTCTGCAGTTATCAACTGCTGAACGACCTGTTCAAACACCTGTTGGAAACGGGGAAAATCATCGGCACGTATGCTCAACCCGGCCGCCATCGCATGGCCGCCAAATTTAATGATGAGATCCGGCTGTAATTTGGTCACCAGATCCAGTGCATCGCGCAAATGCAACCCTGCTATCGAACGACCGGAGCCTTTGATCAAGCCATCGCCAGCATCCGCAAATGCGATTACCGGGCGGTGAAACCGTTCTTTAATACGGGAAGCAAGAATACCTATCACACCTTGGTGCCAATCCGGCTGGAAAACGCTGATCGTATACTGGCTATCCTGAAAATCCTGCATCAGGTCAGCCATCGCATCCCATTGCATCTCTGCTTCGATCTGTTTGCGCTCGGCATTCAGCACATGCAATTGCTGCGCATATAGCATAGCCTCTTGTGGCGTTGCTGCCAGCAGGCAACGGATACCAATGGTCATATCGTCCAGCCTGCCGGCGGCATTCAGGCGCGGACCGACATAAAAACCCAAGTCTTGTGCACTCACTTGTTCAGGATTACGCCCGGCGAGCTTAAGGATCGCCAGAATCCCCGGGCAAGCCTGCCCCTGCCGGATACGTTTTAAACCTTGCCGTACCAGGATGCGGTTGTTGGCATCCAGTTTTACAAGGTCAGCCACAGTGCCCAATGCCACCAGGTCCAGCAAACTGCCAAGATGGACTGCTTCTTCCGCCAGCAACCCGCGTTGCTTGAGCTCGGCACGCAAGCCGATCAACACATAAAACATCACGCCTACCCCAGCCAGATGCTTGCTGGGGAAATCACAGCCGCGTTGATTGGGATTGACGATACAGTCTGCCACCGGTGTTTGCTCTGCCGGCAAATGGTGATCGGTGATCAACACTTGCAACCCTAATGTTTTTGCCGCGAGTACACCATCGATACTGGCGATGCCATTATCTACCGTTAAAATCACATCCGGCTGTTGCCTGGCGGCCAAAGCCACGATTTCAGGCGTTAACCCATAACCATATTCAAACCGGTTGGGTACTAAAAAGTCTACCTGTGCACCCATCATGGCTAATCCACGCATGGCAACACACGTCGCCGTGGCACCATCCGCATCATAATCGCCAATCACCAGGATATGTTTCTTTTCCTGGATGGCATCCGCCAGCAACCTGGCCATCTCGGCGCAACCTGTGAGCGCTTGTGGCTTAAGCAGGTGTGGCATGTCCTGCATGGTCCAGTCATCTACGGAAACCGTCCTGGCAGCCAGTAACCTGGCCAATAAATCAGGTAGTCCCTGCGCCTGCAAGGCCTCAAATGATGCTGTAGAGTAGGGTCTTTGCTGAATTTTCATCATTGATTAAAGGCTGGCTAGTACCATCAGATGGCCTCAGGTAATTTGGAGGTTGGTAATGAGGCTTCCAAATGCGCAAACAAACTTTCCAGGGTGTAGGCTTTACGCCAGAATTGCCAGCGATAGCTCTTTTTACAGCTGATCCGCACACTGCGCTCGGCAATCGGCAGTACTATTTCAAGCTGTGTCAGTCTACCTTTTTGCCATGCGTGAGAAAGCATGTTCCAGTCAACCTGATCGGCCCGGTCAACCACCATCATTGCAGGTGTATGCGATTGGGCAAACACTTCTGCCATAGATAGCTGTTTCGCTGCGGGTAGCTGGCACGCACATAAGCCATCGAATACGTCACCCACGCCACAAATCATTCGCGATTGATGCTGCCATTGCGGCAACTCCGGCACGCTGGCAAACCATAAGCTGTTTAGCTGTGCCGGCCAGGTTGGCAAAGTATTTTCACTGGAGAGTTGATGCAGCAGCATCTGTATTTCATTCATCCACTGGCGCACGAGTGAGGCATGAACGCCTTGTGGTTGCCACTGGAAAGCTTGTTGATATAAACAGTCTTGCGGCCAGGGACACTGCACATCAAGTTGACGTAAAGGGGCTATCCACCAGAGTCGCTGTTCTGGTGCCGGGTGCACCATGAAATCCTCTTGAAAATGCTGCTGCAAGCGCTGGGTCAGATAGGCGTACACTTCTGCCGATAGCCTGATGGTGCCCTGTAAGGAAAATGTATCCCGCTGCAAACCCAGATGCACAGGCAGCAGGCACAAAACAGCCATATCTCTTAACGCATCCTGGCGGGCACGCAGTATCGCTGACACCGCCGATATACGAGGTGTGGTTTTAACGCCGGCATGCATATTCTCGATGTGTAAAACTGAAAATAGCGCAGTCAACGGAGTGGCTGCGCTTACTTGCCAGTCAGCGTTTAACAGCATGGGGCACTGCCCAATGAGCCACTGTACTAGAGCGGGCGTTTCGGTGGCAGCATCGGAGAGATAATCTGTGATATAAATTTGCTGTATCATGGAAAAACAAATACACTCTTTTTACAAAAACAAGCCAACAATTTGCAAGCCATGCATCATCAGGCGCTAAAAGTTTACTGTTGGAATCTTGTGGACTTATACACGAATTAACGGGGGATGTCATGACATTAGCACTACCCATATGCGATAATCATCATCGCGAATTCCCCTCCGTGTTGAACTGACAAACAACCCGCAACCATGCAATTTTTCCAGCAATTAAGTATCCAGTCCAGATTATTGTTATTAGTAATCGCGCCGATATTTACCCTCTCCTGCTCTCTGCTGATGCTGGATTTCAAAGAGCAACTGCAACAAGATGAAGAAAAGCTGAGCCAGCATGCGCTGACCACTGCAAAATTCCTGTCAGCGGTGGTACACAACCAAACGGACCTGCATGGCCGTCCCTACATTGAACGCCTGCTCAAGGCCAGCCAGCTAGATCGTGAACCCTATCTTTCCCTGATGATTGCCGATTCTAACAATCGTCCGCTGGCACAACTAGGTGCTTCGTTTGTAGTGGGTGATTCATTACCCCGCCAGGACGCCATCGTGATGCAACAAGCCACGCATGATGTCACCATGGTCAGAGTCTTTACCAGTGAACCTAAGCATGCCTTGCTGGGATTTGTGTTTGTTGCCATCGATAAAGCTGCTTTGATCGAAGACCACCGGCAGGCGTTTATCAGGAATGTAGGTTACATCACATTCGGACTGATGCTGTGTTCAATACTGGTGTATTGGGTCAGCCGCTCCATTAGCCAGCCAATTCGCGAGATGACGGCCGCACTGAAGCGCTTTGTGGTGGGTAACCAGCACATCAGCCAGGTGAAAAATACCCTGCCTGAAATTAACTCGCTGCAAACAACAATCAATGAAATCTCGAGGGAGATGCAGCATGTCGAAGCGGATATGCGTCATCGTATCCAGGATGCACAGGCGCAATTACGTTATCAGGCAAGGCATGATGCATTGACCGGGCTGGTGAATCGCCAGGAACTGGAAAGGCGTCTGCAACAAGCATTGGAAGACGTCAAGCAGCACCGCGCCAATCACGTCTTCTGCTACATGGATCTTGACCAGTTCCGCGTCATTAACGATACCTGCGGCCATCCTGCAGGCGATGAAATGCTGAGACAGATCAGCATGATCCTGAGTCAACGCATTCGAGCTGAAGATACATTTGCGAGGCTTGGCGGTGATGAATTCGGCTTACTACTCAGCTATTGCCAAGTTGAAAAAGCCATTGAAATCGCCGCTCAATTACGCCAAATGGTCGAAGCATTCAGGTTTATGCATGAAGGCAGATTGTTTCATACCGGCATTAGCATAGGGATTGTTGAAGTCACTGCCGACCTTAAAGACGTAGGCCAGATTACCCGCCATGCTGATGCCGCCTGTTATGTGGCTAAGGATAACGGTCGCAACCAGATACATTTATTCCATCCTGAAGATGATGTGCTACTCAAGCGGCATGTGGAGATGGAGTGGGTATTGCGCATTAATGAGGCGATAGAACACAACGATTTTGTACTCTATTGCCAGGGCATCTTCCCCATGCAGAAAAAAGAGTTGCCACCGTTCTATGAAATCCTGATCCGCAAGCGTGATGAAAATGGCGGCATTATCCCGCCTGCGGAATTTTTACCGTCAGCTGAGCGCTATCAACTGATGAACAAAATCGACCGCTGGGTCATTCAGCATGCATTCATGGCATTGCAACCCTTGTTTAGGTCGCAATCCATAAGCAAACCGTTTATCGTCAGTATCAACCTGTCAGGCATGTCTTTGGGCGATCCCACCCTGCTGCCCTATATTAAAAACTGCTTTGCTACTTATGAAATCTCACCCAGCCATGTGTGTTTTGAAGTAACAGAAACATCAGCGATCATCAATATCGACAACACCATTAAGCTGATTACCGAACTGAAGCAAATGGGTACCCGCTTTATGCTGGATGATTTTGGCAGCGGCATGTCCTCGTTCAGTTATCTCAAACATTTACCGGTAGATTTCCTCAAGATGGATGGCGCGTATGTGAAAGATATCACCATCAATAAAGTGGACCTGGCGATGGCCAAAGCCATTCAAAGTGTGGCAGAGTCCATGGAAATTCAGACCATCGCTGAATATGTGGAGGATCAGGCCACCCTGGATTGCCTGAACGAAATGGGCGTAGCATATGCGCAGGGGTTTTATCTCAACAAGCCAACACCACTAAATGAAGCCATCGCCCGCCATACGGCCGCCATCAATGCTTCACAGTTATCCACCAATAAAGCAATGACTACTGACATCACGGCTTAAATCCATTTGAATTTAAGCCTCGCGTTAATGAATCACAATTTAATGCCAGGCTATTCACATATTGCAAGACGCCTAAACTTTCTCACAATCAGGCAACCTCAAATCACCTCCACATCCTTGACCCGTGATTGAGTACTCCGCTACTCTTTAAGAAAAGCATCAGGGCTGTTGCCATTCTGGATATACAAGTTAATCAGACTACGCCTGCTAGCATCTCCACACTGCTGAAAATGAATAAGGTAGGACTTACCTACCTGGATAAGTTTATTTGCACTACGGATATCATCAATTGTAAAAATCGCCTCTTCGCCTATATTTGTGTGGACATCCAGTTTGGCACCTGACCAGCTGAAATGAATAGAGTCAATGGAAATGCCACTTTCACTGTAACGAACTCCCTGGATATTAGTTTTAATTACATACTGCTGACATTCAGGCAATATTTCATCCATATTCACAAGTGCAATCATCATGACGGGCTTTGCATTTGCTTTAGTGAAATCATGTTGTAAGGTCGATCTGATCACTTTTGCACTATCACTGGCCGCCAGCGCTTGTGTTGAAATAGGTAATGGACACAGATAAGCGCACAGCGCCAGGCAGAGACCGATTCTATAGTTCTCAAATGCTTCCATGAATCAGGCCCCGATCAGGAACAGCATAAGAGACATGATGGCAACAGGTACAACTACTACAACCGCACCTGCACCGACTAAAAGTGCTGCCCTGGAAGCAGCTGTTTTTTGAGCTTTAAAAGAATCAATGTGACTCATTGGATGAGGTATGTGCGCCGTTTCTTCCTGTCTTGATAGATTCAGTTTTGCCATGATCATTCTCCCAAAATGATATTGCAGTATTCCCCTGCGCATCGAAGAATTCAGTCTGATAACGTACGCAATTTCCCCTATTTTTAAAGCCAGGAATGCCTGCATCCTCTGACTTCCAGCAGGAATCATAAAAAAATTTCAAAAATTTGGCTTGCTGAATAGAAAAACTGAAATGAGCGGACTTTTAATCATGGCGTCATGATGCTCAGTCAATAAACCAATCGTTTCTTGCAAGTATGAAGGTGAAATCAAGACGGCTCTGTTTTATCTTGATTAGGCAAAGAAAATCTAGAAACAGGTTAAAGCAATGGCGCCTGACTGGCGTTGATGTATGTTTGCAAATGACTCAATGGCTGCTGAACGCAAGTTCATACATTTGCTTATCGATCTCATAGCAATGACAGGCTTTTTGCAGCAGCGCCAAAGGCTTTAGAATCTCGATCTGACCCCGGCGGTAATGCAAGACTTTGGCTTGCTGTAATTTATTTGCCGCATGGTTGATGCCTGCACGACGCACGCCCAATAATTTTGCGAGTAAATCCTGGGTCATAGAAAGCGTTAAGGTATGCAGTCGATCGCTGTAACTGAGCAGCAAGCGAGCAAGACGCTGTTGCACGTTATGCATGCCATTACAGACAGCCGCCTGGGCATATTGCACATTTAGCATGGCGACATATCTATCCAGACAAATGCCGATCTCTTTGTCACTCAACTTCAGGGTATATATATGCTGTGCGGAAACGCGTAGTGCTGTGCCTTGTGCAAGCACCATGGCCGAATAAGGCATAGAGTCAACACCAAATGCCGTCTCCACGCCCAATACCCCCTCATTGCCGATCAAGGCAATGGCTAATGGCTTATCAAGCGCATGCTGCAGGATTAAAGCAATGACTCCACTAGTTAGAAAATATGTGTATTCGATGGCAACTCCTGGCACGTTTAATTGCTGTCCGAGCGCTAGATCGACCCAGACGCCATGCTTCATCAGTTGTTGTTGAGAGTGGTGGTCCAGTTGATTTGTTAACCTGTTCGCAATAAGGGTACGTTCCATTCAATAAAACTAGCATATGCCCAATGCGCCGTATGTACGCCTGCACACACGTTGGCCCCTGTTTCATGTTTTGCATTATGTATGCCAGCAGGCAGTCTGGCCTTGCGCAATAGAAGATGCTGATCAGTCCGCACTACCACGTAAAGGTCCATATGTTTATAAAACAGTCACCTGCTTTCAATGTATTTTATACATTCACTCCATTTCGACTGAAAAAGCCACTAGTAAAGGCCGCGATCAGCACACAAAAAAGAGCATTTAAAGTCAGGCTGAATAACTTGCCGCCACAACATGATTTGAAACCTGCCGGCACACATGGGTTAAATGAAGCCATGCATGGTGTGGGGTATGGCGCTGGGGTCGGATGACTGCTTGGCTTGTATGTATTGTTCTACCCGCTGTGGGTGACAGTATCACCCGCCTGGTACACGCATGCGCAATGGTATGTAATTATGGGCATCACCACACTCAGTATGCTGGCATTAGGATGTGGCGCTGCTGTCGTTGGCGCTCATGTATTGAACAGTAAATGCGATAGCGGAAAATTACTATTTCGAGGAGGCTAAAGGTAAAACTCTAAAGGTAAAACTTTAGTGGCGATGATTTCTTTGCATATCTGGGAGTAATCGATCAAATTCATTTTTCACAACCTGATAACATTCGCAGACGGTCTTTTCCAGCTTGGGCCGATCCAACACCCGTATGTTCCCTCGAGAATACTCTATCATACCCGCACGTTGTAATTTGCCTGCTGCTTCAGTAACGCCTTCACGTCGCACTCCAAGCATGTTTGCAATCAACTCTTGTGTCATGTGCAGATCATTAGCAGACAATCTGTCCAGACTCAGTAATAACCACCGACACAATTGTTGTTCAATAGAGTGATGACGATTGCATACGGCAGTTTGTGTCATTTGCGTGATGAGGGCCTGCGTGTAGCGCAATAGCAAATGCATCATTGGCCCTCCCCGCGCAAATTCATGTTTTAACAGACTGGCGCGCATTCTATAGCCCTCTCCCGCACTTTGCACGACAGCATGACTAGGCGTCGTTTCGCCTCCCATAAACAATGCAATACCTAATACACCCTCATTTCCCACGATCGCAATCTCAGCGGAAGCCCCACTCTCCAGTACATATAATAATGAAACGATAGATGTGGTAGGAAAATAAACATGCTGTAGCTGTCCACCGGATTCGTATAACGTCTGACCGAGCGACATAGAGACATGTTCAAGCATGGGCTGAATTCGCAAGTAATCGGACTCTGGCAGTGCCTCCAACAAATGATTTTGTTGTGGTTGTGGAGTGGGTGAACTAACCATATTCCGCCCTTAGCCTAAATTTCACATCATAGTACACCTTACCTGTATGTTATGTTCGATAGCGTACATTAGCTACCTCGAGCGGGACTGTCGCAGATAGTGTTTGTTGCCGTATTGTTGTACCAGTTTATGATTGATAACATCCATATTCGGGATTGAAAGCATCAAGTTACATCCTTTTGCAGTATCAAGTATTTGTAATAATCAATCCGATCAGGCTAACCTGCCAACTGTCATACATAATTAAAGCAAGCATCATGAGATAACGTACATATCTGCTGCATGGTCATCATCCCCCCTAATCGAAAAACGCCATTTGCATGGCGTTTTTCGATTAGGGGCAACATCACAAGTAAAAACCACTCTTTTCTAACTTTTCCTTGAGCGACGCGCACCAATCAAGCCCATTAATCCCAGCCCGGAAATTACCATCAGACTAGTAGAGGCTTCCGGTACAGCAGTTGCAGAAGCAAATGCCACCGCATTTGCCCCTATGCCATTCGATATCACAAAGTTTCCGGCCTGATAGCTGGTGGCATTGGTACGAATAATCTGGATGTAACTGTTAGTGCCTGGTGTGATATCTCCCATACCTACCGGTGCAAACTCAAATCCAATGACACCGGCTAGCGAACGGTCCGCATAGTTAGAAGTGATGTTGCCGTTTGAAAATATTCCAAAGCCAGTGGCAGTCTGGTAAACGTCCACATTTGTTGCGCCCAGGCTGCTAAAGTCAAAGCCAGTAAATCTATGGATCCCATTCTGGGAGCTTTCATCATTGTTGAACTGGTAGTAAAAATCCAGCCCCGTTGCCGTCTGATAGACAGCCGTGTGGGCAATACCGTTCCAACTTAAATTACTGATAGCCGTAGTCGCACTATCAAGCAGAGTGCCTCCAAAATTACTGGCGACAACATCTACATTGACGCCTGAAGCATTTGTCGGGAGAACGGTCGCCTGGGCATTACTCATCAAGCCTGTCAGGGCAAGCGTCATGAAAGAAAGTTTGGTTGCTAAATGCATATTGAACTCCTTAATGATTGGGTAAATGAGGCAGAGCAACATACCAGGTGGGCCATTGCTCTGTTATCCATGATTGCTGATTGAAATAGGGATTTCTGTACGCTGGAACACGTAGCAAAAAAAGCGCTGTCATTAGTTTTTTGCTTGTATCAATCAAGATGAAAACCGGATTCGAGACGGCGATACAGATTGAGGTACAACGGGTGATTTTCTGGGATTTTATGTAGTGATCAACCGTGTGCGATAGCGTACAGACAGAGCTGTGAGGCTAGCGCAACATACGCTTGAAAAACGCTCTACTGAGGCGGCTAACAGGCCTGAGCATGTCGTGTCATGTAGTAGATGGTTTCAAAACACGTTTATCTCTTGTCTTATGGTTAACCCCACCCATATGAAGAGGGAACCCCGCCCTGGCGGGTTTTTTTTGCACACAGGCGCCGTAGAGCAGGCTGACATTGTTAAATGTGCTGAAGCCTGTGACTTCATCAAGGCGATTCGCCTGCTTGCACTTCATTCATACGCTGAATCCAGTTGATGATAACAATGAGGTTGGGAAGGATGCGGTAAAGCAAGCATTCAAAGTTTGTTTTACTTGCGAATTTACACTCTGGATTTAAAAGGCGACTCGCTGATTAACTCCTAACTGTTAGTCATTGTTTCTAACTAATGTGGCGGCCATTAACAAGCGGGCTCAAAGCATTGGCAATTCAAGTATCATACGTAAGAATATTCCTACAAAAATTTAAGTTTCTCTCCTATTAAATATTTATATAAATACTTTTAATATTCAACTTGAATAAATCCGTATTTTTATATGGCGAAATGTAGGTCTTTTAGACGCATGTGCATAAGTTGCGTTATATACCTGCTCATCGCCAAATAAACCCTATAGTTATTTATAAAGACTGTAATAGATAAGAGGTTGCAATGCAGGCGAAAACCTTATTAGTGCTGGACGATGATATAGACAGTGCAAATATCATTGCCAAAGAGGCTGAAGGTTATGGTTTTAAAGTAAGCATCATTGAATCTGCGGTGCTTTTTGTGGATCAGGTATCTGCTATAAATCCCTCTCATTTAGCCATTCATATCGAAATGCCTGAGTTGGATGGAACTGCATTGCTAGCGGATTTGGCGCAGTTGCAATGCACTTCGTCCATTATCCTGAGCAGCAGCTTTGGCACACCTGCATTAATTGCAGCACAACTGGCAGCCATCAAACACCGCCTGAATGTAAGAGGAGTGTTACCCAGACCTTTCAACCGTTCTTTTAATCATGTCATCCTAAAAAATATGCTTACTGACCTTGTCTCTGTAGATTTAGATTTGTATACGTCCACTACTGATAACGAAAGACAGTCATATGTGGTGGATGAAGCTGCTATTTTTGAAGCGATTTCAAACAATCAGTTTTTGCTTTATTACCAGCCTGTCTTAAACTTGCAGAATGGGAAGCTGGTTGGCTTTGAAGCACTGATCAGGTGGCGCCACCCTGAGCTGGGCATCCGATTACCGGAAACCTTTATTCCATTCACTGAAAAAACCGGGCAGATTGATCCCATCACCCACCAGGTGATTTTAATGGGGTTTGCCTTCCTCGCAAAACTCAAACCTGAGTTAACGTTGTCTATCAATATCTCGGCAAAAAGTATTAAAAACGATCACCTGCTTGAGGTGTTCAACCAGGCTTGCCAGAAGTTTGGCATCGACCCTAAAAGAGTGGTACTGGAACTGACAGAAACAGCTACCATGAACAATCCGGATGAGGCTGAATATGTCCTGTCACGATTAAGGGATCTAGGCTTCAGGCTGAGCATTGATGATTTTGGCACCGGATATTCTTCTATGGCGCAACTTGCAAGATTGCCCTTTACTGAACTCAAAATCGATAAATCTTTCGTGACCACCATGGAATCCTCTTCAAAATCCAGGAAGGTGATCGGCTCTACCATTGCATTGGCACAAAGCCTGGGGCTAACGACTGTGGCCGAAGGCATAGAAAATAGCCTGGCAGCGATTGGTCTAAGGGAGTTAGGGTGCCAGTTTGGCCAGGGCTATTATTTTGCCAGGCCGATGGATCAGGATGCTGCATTCCTCTGGATGCAAAACTGGCATAGTCAGTACTAATATTTTGCATCCCTGATCACTGGCTTTTAAGATTTTATACACCCATAAACGGATAGCCACTTCCAGGTCTCTGCACTCGCTGGTCTTAATTCACTTTGCTCAAATAAAATCGCCAGCCTGATAAGGGCTGGCGATTTCGATTTCATCTACTGGCAAACAATGGTCTTAACTAAACCGCATGCTTGATAAAATCAAGCCGAAACGACATTGAACATCAAACCAATGGCGGATCCGTTTCACGCGAATGATCTCTTGGTTTAGCGACTGTCATGAGAAATTGCTCGATCGATGCCAGCGTGGTGTCTTCTGCATATTCATTTGAAATGATCAACGCCGGATCTGCACTGCCATCTGGTAAAGTGGGCTGAATACCCGCTTTATCCAGCAGGCCTTTTGCGGGATTTGACACCATGATGGGTTTGCAGTGACGGTACTGGTCACGCAGGAACTCAACGGTATGGGCATCCATTGCCAGGTTGGCAACCGAACGTTCACCGTCAGCAATGACCATCGCATCAAACAGTACGCCAGGCATGGTTTCCAGCGTGGCTTCAACATCCAGCATATCGCCTTCCAGTGTTTCAATTTTGCCTAACTGAATGCTTAATACACGTGGCACACCGCCTTGTGACAGGATAGCGTCATACAAAGCATTCACGCTGTTGCCATTGACACCGTCAGCGGCCAGGATGGCAATACGCTTGGTTTTAATGGTGCCATCGCCAGGGTAAAAAGTTTCTGATAGCGCTGGCGAATCGTTTAACACCGGATAGCTGACGCCTTCAACCAAGGGCGCAGCTGATGGCACATCAATGCCTAAACCCTGAGCAACAGACTGTGCCAGCGTTGCATCTACGTTGACTAATAAAGACAACACCCGCTCGCGGATTGCAGGCACCTGCACACGCGTCAACTCAAAGCGGAATGCGCTAATGATGTGCTGTTTTTCCACTTTCGACTGGCTGTTCCAGAACAAGGTTGCCTGAGAATAATGATCGGCAAATTTTTGCGGATTACCCCTCACCTTATCTTCTGCTATATGTTCGGGAAAGCTTGTGAATCCTTGCATGCCTGCCTGGAATGGACAACCCCCACCTAAAGAGTTTGGCTCATAAGCGACACGGCCTCGCGCAATACTCTGCCTGTTAGAACCATCACGCTGGTTGTTGTGAATTTCCTGCAAGGGTGCATTGATCGGGATTTCATGAAAATTCGGGCCGCCTAACCGTGTTAATTGCGTATCCAGGTAGGAATGGATACGACCTTGCAGCAAAGGGTCATTGGTGAAATCAATGCCGGGGATGATATGGGCCGTACAGAAAGCGACCTGCTCGGTTTCAGCAAAAAAGTTATCCGGATTGCGGTTTAATACTAATTTGCCTACCGGGATCAGTGGCACTAATTCAACGGGTATCAATTTGGTCGGGTCGAGCACGTCAAACTCAAACTCATCTGCCTGTGCTTCGCTGAATAGCTGCAGCCCTAACTCCCACTCTGGATAATTGCCTGATTCGATCGCTTCCCACAAATCCCGGCGATGGAAATCAGGGTCTGCACCGCTGATCTTCACTGCTTCATCCCAGGCTAGCGAATGCGTGCCGGCTACGGGTGTCCAGTGGAATTTACAGAATGTCGATTCATTACTTTCGTTAATCAACCGGAAGGTGTGCACGCCAAAGCCTTGCATCATCCGGTAACTGCGTGGAATCGCCCTATCAGACATTTGCCACAGCAACATATGAGTAGATTCAGGCATCAATGACACAAAGTCCCAAAAGGTGTCATGCGCAGAAGAAGCCTGTGGCATCGCATGATGCGGCTCAGGCTTTACCGCGTGGACCAGATCCGGAAACTTCATTGCATCCTGGATAAAAAATACCGGGATATTATTGCCGACCAGATCCCAGTTGCCGGTGTCCGTATAAAATTTCACTGCAAACCCGCGAACATCGCGGGCAGTATCGGTGGAGCCCCGCTCCCCAGCCACGGTGGAGAATCGGACAAATACCGGCGTTTGCTTGCCTGCCTCATTAAAAGGCGAAGCTTTGGTATGTTCAGGGATAGGCTGGTAATTTTCAAAATAACCATGTGCCGCCGAGCCACGCGCATGCACCACGCGCTCTGGTATTCTCTCATGGTCAAAGTGGGTCAGTTTTTCGCGCAGGATAAAATCTTCCATCGCGGTAGGGCCACGCAACCCGACTTTTAATGAATGCTGGTTATCTCCCACCGCTACGCCCTGGTTGGTAGTCAGGACCCGCCCTTCCGAATCAACTCGCGAACGATCCAGATCACCTTTCTGCAGGTTTTCACCATCCGGCGGCCCTCCACCGGTCTTTTCATTGACGTTTGATTCGCTGACAGTACTCGCCCTGACCACCGCATTAGGCGCATCTGTGGTGGCTCCCGAAAAGGGACATTTTGCAGCTGAGCCATATTCGGAGGGTTTTGTGGCGTTAAAAGGAAAAGCGGCTGAAAGCTTATCCGACCCCGTAAACTTTTCAATCAAATCGGCAGGGACACTATTATCCAGGCCTGAATCAGGTGGCTCATGGGAGGATGGTCCTGAAACAGTTGATAAAACAGAACCTAATCCTACTTGAGTCTTCGCTTTTTTAGCCATGATATTTATTCCAATTTAATTGAGAGTGAGCATGGATTATCAGGAGATAGCGTGAAGGCGGTAATAAGTGCTGTCTTATTTTCCTGTAGGAGAATCATTTACTGGCAGTTGAAATAAAAAAACCCGCATGATGCGGGTTAATCTTCAATCGATTTATTAATCGATTTGCCAATGATCACTGAACATAATGATTAATTTCTTTTTCACTCCGGGCTGGCTGAGTGAAATCCAGCTTCATGGCTGACGGGTGAGCCTGCCAGGTTGAACCGGAGAAAGTGCGCAAACATCCCAATGGATTCGTCACGCTCATACCGCTCCCTTGCTTGCAAATATCAAGCGCCGCAGCCATACACCGGGCACCCAGTTCAAAACTAGCCCTGATCTTGTCCACACACACTGAGTCACCAAAAAACGGGCTCACTGCAGGGTCATCCATCTTTTGCTTGATCACATCATAAGCATTTAATTTTGAAGTCACACAGTCATTGAAAAGCGGAAGATTGCCTGCGACTTTGTGGTCATGGCAAGTATTTAACTCTTTAGAAAACAGCAGTTTTGACGACTTGGCAAACCATGCATTCTTTTCTGCATGGGCTGTTACCGTGATCAATAAAATAATGATTGCGAGATATAGCTTCTTTAACATGTAGTCACCTCAAACTGGCCCTGTCGTTTAAAACATAATGATTTGAGCGTTGAATCAAATGTAAACGGATAGGGATCTCATTCGTCTACATACATGCGAAACATTCTTGGCAAGAAACTTTGATTCACTTTTTAGATCGATGAGTAAAGATGCATTTTTTGAAAAAGGAGAAATCATGTTATTCCTTAAACTATTCCTGGTGGCAGCTTTCATTGGTTCGATGATCTGGTTAGTTGTTGATCTTGATTATAAATCCATCTCAGCAGTTATCATTACAGCCGGTTCACTATTAGCCATCCGGGTGAATGCGCATGCCCAGAAAGATAAACGCGAATTTGAACCTAACAAACATTGATATCATTCCCCGGACCAAAGAATATTGATCTGCCAGTCTGATGTATGTGTGATGAGTGGCAAGAGCATCGTTTCTGCGGATTTCTTGGCAGACAGGATGTAATCTGCACCTGCACACTGCCTTTCAATGTCCTTTTGTGCGATGGCTAATGCCTTATTCATCAACTCCGTTTGCCGATGACTATCCGCAATAATCTTAGAAACACCACTGTGATTCACCGCATAGAAATATGAACCAGTCTTTCCGACGCTGTGGTCGAGCCGTGCAGAGAGCACTTTCGGTTCAGGCAAAATCAAATCAACTGTCCTTTTATCAGTGTCTGAATGCTCATAGTGCGCCTGTTTCAGGTCAGCCCCAATCAGGCAATTACCTTTTGCGAGCAACAATACGCGTGTCGCACCAAATTCCAACTCCCAATTGGTTAAAGGAATATCCTGGGTGATGCGATCTTTTATATCAATGATGTTTGAGTAAGAAACATTCAGTGAGATCAAGTTGCCCATTTCCTGGACCTTCAGAATAGCCGGTGCCTGCGTTTCTTGTTCATTCACCTCGTGTACTGTCCAAAATGTACTTACAAGTAAAACCGCAATCACTGCCGAGGCAATTGTTTTTAACATGGAGATTCCTCTTAAATATTGATCACTCTTTATAGGCTAAGAATACTATATCGCTCTTTTGTATGGACTGAAGAAACGGCCGTGAATTCAGAAAACTGATCATACATGGATACATGATAGTTAACCTTGCAACCACTTATTGATAATCAACGAAGCCTGTAGCAGGCAATAAAAAACCCGCCGAAGCGGGTTTTTATGAATCATCACCAGGTTCCAGCATTAGCAAATGTTAGGAAGGTGATAAAACCATTGGCTTCACGGCATTAATGCCTTTGACTATTCTTGAGAAGATCAGTATTAAAACCAAACACCTTACCCGCCCAGATAAATACCACCCATACCAGCACGCCAAAGGGTAAATAGCCCGCAAAACCCAGTAATGGCATTTCAGCATAAATATGAATCACATTCACATAGGGAATATCGTAGACCCAGTAATTCGGATTGGTGACAGGTAATACTGGATGTGCGCTGCCGTAATTCCAAACCTCCCAGAAAAATCCGTTCACCAATGAACTCAGCGCCATGAGAAGCACCGGACTCCAATTGCCATTGGCGAGATCATTAAATGGTGTCCAGATACCACGCATCATCAATATGCCAGTGATGCCTATCAATGGCGCGATCCACATTGCCCAGAACAAAGGGTAAGGCCAGAACGGCACGGCGGCAAACAACACAAAACTCAGCGTCAACATCAGCTTTGCCGGAAGGGCCAGGGATGGGCCCTGGGAATATCGCCCCGCAATTTTAGGAAATGCATTCAGCAAGGTATACCACTCAAAAATGGCAGGCCAAACCGTGGAGTAGGCAAAAATAAAAATCCATACGATCGTGCCATGGCTTAACCCTGGGATATCGGTATTGGGGTAATACCAGTTTCCTAAAGCAAAATAATCGAAATATTCAAAGAAATACCAGCCACCAATCGATACAACAGCGCTGATCAGAAATGTTTTGGGGCGGCTTGCAAACAGTGAATAACCACCAGAATAGCGGAATGCCAGGCCATCGAGAACAAAGATAAATCCCCACCACATCGGCGTAAAAGCGTAATAAACCAAATCACCAAACGGTGTCGTGCGCGTCCACATCAACCACCAGAAAAACAGCGTGACAACCGCCCCCACCCAAAACCACCAAGGCAATGCGTGCAATGCAGGCTGTGGGGATGGAGTGACCGGCTTAAACCCGAACCATTGCGGGAATATTAAAAAAACAGCAAATGCTGCTTCTAATAATGCTACCCCAATAAAAACAATCAGATTAAATCCAGGCGGGTCTTCAACAAACTGAGGAGGGAAAATACCGAAACCCGGAGGCAGGTGTGTGGACGGATAGGCAAACCAGGACGCTGCTAACGGAATCAATAACATCGCCAAAACAGTCATCACCAACACGGAACGTGTCGAAGTTACAAACATAAATCCCCCTTGATTTTCAAACGATTTAGCTCAATGATGAGCCTTTATAGCTATTAATGAAAACACACATAAATAAAAATCATTTTAAGAAATAGCTCACTTTTACCCTGGCTGATCTACTGATAGCGATTGCTTTATAAAACCAGCTGCGTGCTGGTTTTATATTTACGTCATCCATTGAAACGGTGTGATTAGCACTTAAGTCTTGCAAGGTTAAAACCGCTGATTTTCAATTTATCATGCTAGCAATAAATAAAAAAAGGGAGAGTACATGTGCTATAAATTGCCATCTATCACGGCATTTAAGTTATGAGAAGGTGAGGTCTAATGTGTTAAGAGCAATAATTTGTCTGGTTGCTTTACTCGCAGCATCATGTGCACAGCAATCAATAACCACCACAAATACTTATGAAAAGGCCATGCCGTTTTCTAAGGCCGAAATAAAGAAAGTTGAAGCGAATCAAGAGGCAACATGTGCGAAATATTCTGCCAAATCAAATATTCGAATAAAGCGGATGAAAGAAATTAACGCATCCATGGATCAACAAGGCTTAACGCAAAAGCAGAAAACCGAAAAATACGATTATTTAATGTCTCACCTTAATGATGGCTTGGAAGATTCTGAACAATGGAAAGATAAGTGTGATGCTTTGAATAAAAAGCTTGATGAAATGTATCAGGCAAATCACATAGCTGGCGATAAATATTTAGAACAGCGAACACGAAAATACTAGAGGCCATTGTTCGCTTCCAATAGAGGCGTGCAATTTTGATTTCCCAACCTTATGCACTCTGACGAACGCCAAATATTTAGCTGCATTTTTGATTTAGAGTTTTTTTGAATAAGGGAAACACTTAATTTAATAACTGTGATTGGTCGGACAGAGCGAATAGAGCTTAGCCATCCAAGCCTTTAAGTACAATGATCTATGTCTTTATATTCAATTACCCACTCCCAAAGTTACTCCACGTTAATTAAAGTCACTATCTAAAACATTATTAAAAAAGCGCCTCAATGACCAGCTAGCGGAATTAGACAATGAGAAAGTCTCATGCCCTTTATTTATTAATTATGTAAACAAATTAATCACTATCATTAAACCCATTCTGCCTATTGCCAAATTATTATTTTTCAATATGATTTCCCCTAATAATTTCAAATAAACAAATAGGAAAAATAATGAAAAAAATATCACTACTCTTCGCTCTCGTTTTGGTTTCAGTAAATGCAAATGCAGCAAGTTCAGTTGGTGCTTCTTTAAGTAACTTTAAGCTCGAGATTATCTCTGGAGATGCTGTGGTTCCTTATCTTGATACATTAACCATTAGTTTAAATAACAATGTTAGCAATCAATTTTTGACTAGTGCGTATGAACACACTTACTCAGCAGGGCTGCCCTTTTCTTTAAATTTGACTACCAATGACGGGTTAAGCTCAAGTACTAGCGCTGCAGTTGGAACCTCGCAAACACAATCACTTTCAGCAAATGCTTATACACCAGGGGGCAGAGCTTCTTCTGATATTTTTGGCAACATGCAATTAGATTACAAAGCATTCACCTTACTATCCTTTAGTGCTGATGCTAGTGTTTATGGCTCTGCAGATAAAAGTAATGGAATTGATAGCTCCGACGCCTTTGTTCAAATTTTATTATCCTCACTTTCATTTGATGGGGGATTTTCGAGCATTCGCATCTCTTCAGACTTAACCTCAGGAAGCGGATTATTTGACTCAGGAGAGTACTCGGTGTCAAAACGTATTAAATTCTTCTTCTACGATGATAAAGACAGTGTCTTACAGTTGCAGGCCTACGTTAATGCGTCTGCCCTTGCCATACCTGCAATAACTCCCGTCCCAGAACCTGAGAGCGTGGCAATGTTGCTTGCTGGTTTAGGCTTATTAGGTATTGCTGTACGTAAAAAACAAGCTTAATCAAGCTCTCTGACATAAAGGCCGGGTGACCGGCCTTTATGATTTATGGTTGCCAACCAATTCACTTGGTTACGATTACACATCAATAGGCGTTAAAAACCCGCTCGGTGGCGGGTTATGGTTTTATCTTACGCAGTGACTCAGCTCTTGCCTTCAGCCTTGCACTTCGCAAAGCCGTCATTCCAGCCAGTTTTATAGGATTGGTTATTCACATACAAATCATCATTCTTTGTGAATGACGTGCCCCAGGCACCAGTAGCATTTCGGCCGGCATTGCAGCCTTCTCTAGACCCTAGCTGATATTTTTGTTCGTCTGGGTGCTGATCACGTTGCCGGTCTTCTTCTGCAATACGCTCCTCTTTGCTGTTGCTTCCGCGATATGCATCGTGCCTATTCACGCATCCGTTCAACATAAAGGCTAAGATAAGAATTACTAATTTATAAGGCATTAATTGCTTGGTAGAAGTGAATCTGAAATGCCTGCCATAAGACTGTATCAACTCTAAGCCCTTATTTAATGGCAGTGATAATCGCCGGTTTTCTTATTGTGGTGACAGCCGTTTTTATCGGTGCCACCAGAGTGAGCAAAGCAATTGACTGAAAAAATAAAGATGACAGCAGCTAGCAAAAGATATTTCATTCGCCTCCCCTTTCAACCACAATAAATTATATTTTTAATAAAATATATTGATTTTCATGTAGCTTACTTTGCAAACGCAAACTTATCAATCTCTGTAATTGGAATCAGGCGGCATGATTTAGGTTAATTTTGCCATTAATGGTGTATTTTCGAAACGTGGGCGCAGACTTTTCCAGCATTTCCAAGACTGGGTGATATTGACCTGTGTTGGCCGTGACGTATATCGATTACTAACTGAATGATATTGTGTAATTCATTTTCAGTTAGGTGTTACTTCGAGTTATCAACCTCTGTCCCGTAGTGATTTAACTTTGGGGGTTTGAGTTTAATTTTGATACTGATTGATACGACGTGAAATGTTTGATTGGTCGGGACGGAGTGATTCGAACACTCGACCCCTTGCACCCCATGCAAGTGCGCTACCAGGCTGCGCTACGCCCCGACATTTGAGTTCAAGCGGGAACCCGCCTGAAAAGAAGGCTGAATTATAAAACAAAACCGCATATTCGCTAAGCAGAATATGCGGTTTTGTAATTGGTAAAAGACTGTCAGGCCGCGGTTTTGAGGAGGTTGATTACCTGCTGTAATTGCGCTTTAAGCGCAATGATATCCACAGAATTTAATTTGGATGCATCTGCGGATGAAGCAGCTATGTTCTGGTTAGTCGCATTAGCCGTTTCTGCGGCGCGTGCACTTTTATCTGCTTTTTCATCCACGCCCTCCAAACGGTTTCTGGCACCGCTGATGGTGAAACCTTGCTCATACAGTAGTTCACGGATCTTGCGGATGAGCAGGACTTCGTGATGCTGGTAGTAGCGACGGTTGCCGCGGCGTTTGACAGGTTTGAGCTGGGTGAATTCTTGTTCCCAGTAACGCAATACATGTGGCTTTACACCACACAACTCGCTGACTTCGCCTATGGTGAAGTAGCGCTTTGCAGGGATAGGCGGTAACGTGATTTTTTGCGTTTCGACCATGGATGGATATTAATTAGGCTTGTGCTTGTAATGGTTGTTCTGCGTAATGCTCTTCAACGCGCAGTTTTAATTTCTGGCTGGCGTGAAAGGTCACCACACGACGTGCTGAAATTGGTATTTCTTCGCCTGTTTTCGGGTTACGGCCAGGACGTTCGGATTTAGTACGCAATTCAAAATTACCGAAACCGGAGAGTTTGACGCTGTGTCCTTTTTCGAGTGCATTACGCACTTCTTCAAAAAACGCTTCGACCATATCTTTGGCTTCACGCTTGTTCAGACCAACTTGTTCAAACAACAAATCAGCCAAGTCAGCTTTTGTGAGTGTCATTAACGATCCCCTGAACCTTCTTATTATGTGAGATTACGCTAGTAATGAATTAACTGATATTTCTTGGTTAAACCAGGAAATATCAGAACAATTATCCGAATCATCATCTTAGTACTGCAGAAAATTTCGATGACCAATTTTTGAGGATTTGTGCCACGATTGTGTCCACTTCCCCATCGACCATAGTCTTGGCAGTATCTTGCATAAGTACAAGAAATGCAAGGCTTTTTTTGTTTTCAGGCACGCCTTTACCCTGATAAACATCAAACAATTTGACCGTTTGTAACTGTGGAATTTGCTCTGCAATTATGGCGTCTATCATCGCTTGCGCGGAGATATTTTGATCAACCACCATGGCTAAATCGCGACGCACCGGCAAGAACTTACTTACCTCTTGATATGCTGGAACTTGCTTTGTTTGGATGACAGCGGCATCTATCTCAAACAGGAAGCAGGCCTGGTTAAGTTGACATTGCTGTTGCCATTGCGGATGCAATTTGCCCAACCAGCCAACGGCTTTGTCACCAATGTAAATACGTGCTGACTGTCCAGGATGCAATGCCGGGTGTGACTCGGAAACGAACCGTACCATTTGCGTGAATAATGATTCAACATGTGCTTTGGCATCGTAAAAATCGAACTGGCGCGCTGCACTGCCCCATTGCTCTGGCAAGGCATTTCCATAACATAAGCCGGACAAAGTCAATGTTTCGGTATAGCTTTGTGCTTGACGCAGGTAACGGCTGCCCAGCTCAAACAACATGGCACGTGATTGCTGGCGGTTGAGGTTATAGCTCAAGGTATCGAGCAAGCCACCCCACAGGCCAGAGCGCATGACGCTCAGGTTGCTGGCGATGGGGTTTTTAAGGGCGATCGGTTGCTGGTTAGCGTATAAATCGCGCTCCCAGGCGGCATCCACAAAGCTGTAAGTGATGACTTCCTGGTAGCCTTGCTGCACCATCACATCACGCAAGCGATCATGGCTGCGTATTGCTTCAGGCGCTGCCAGCATGCCTTGTGACGCCACTGGTGTTAAGGCCGGGATGTGTTCATAACCATGCAAGCGGGCGACTTCTTCAATCAGGTCTTCTTCACGGGCAATATCAAAGCGGAAGCTAGGTGCGCTCACGCTGAATACACCATTATTTTCGCTGAACACAAAACCAAGCTGGGTGAGCAATTGGCCGACTTGTGCCGCACTGATCTCAATGCCAAGCACTGAAATCAATCTATCGTAGCGCAAAGTGACTTGTTTACGTTCTGGCAATTGAGCAATCGTTGAAGTAATTGGACCGGCGTTCCCGCCACAGATGTCTAGTACCAACTTGGTCGCGCGCTCTAGCGCTTGCGAAGTATTACCGAAATCCACACCACGCTCAAAACGGTAAGATGAGTCTGTGCTCAAGCCCAGGCGGCGCGCTTTACCAGCCATCGTATCTGGCGTAAAAAATGCGCTCTCAAGAAATATAGACTGTGTCTTATCTGTCACTGAAGTAGGTTTGCCACCCATAATTCCCGCCAGCGCCACAGCACCGGTACTATCGGCGATGACTAGATCATCTGCTTTGAGAGTAACTTCAGTATCGTTGAGTAGCGATAACTTCTCGCCTACTTGTGCAAAACGTACCTGGATATCGCCTTGCAGCAGATTCAGGTCAAACGCATGCATTGGCTGACCCAGCTCAAGTAATACGTAATTGGTGATATCCACCAAGGCGCTGATACTGCGGATGCCGCTACGCTCCAGCCTGCGGATCATCCAGTCCGGCGTTTGAGCCTGTGCATTCACGCCTTCAACCACCCTGCCGTAATAGGCTGGACAAGCTTCGCTGGCCGTGATACTGACAGCCTTGCTTTGATGACTGTTCACGACAGCAGCCTGGATTGCAGGTGCTTGAATCGGTGCGCCTGTCATGGCAACGACATCTCGCGCGATGCCGATAATGCTCAGGCAATCAGCACGGTTAGGTGTTAATTTCAGCGTGTAAGTATGATCATTGAGGTCGAGATATTCACGGATATCCTGTCCGACCGGCGCATCAGCTGGTAATTCGAGCAGGCCGTTGGCTTCGGCAGCAATGCCCAGCTCTTTGGCTGAACACATCATGCCGAATGACTCCACACCCCGAACTTTAGCCTGCTTGATGCTGATACCAGGTAATTCTGCACCGACTAATGCACAAGGCGCTTTCAGTCCAGCACGCGCATTAGATGCGCCGCACACGATCTGTAGCACTTCCCAGCCGACATTGACTTTACAGACCTGCAAGCGGTCAGCATCCGGATGCTTAGCTGTTTCAAGGATTTCCGCCACCACTATGCGCTGAAAAACTGGCGCAACTGCGGTTAACTCTTCCACTTCCAGGCCAGCCATCGTTAGCGCATGACCAAGCTGCGCCGTATCCAGCGCCGGGTTGACCATGGAACGTAACCATTGTTCTGAAAACTGCATATTCTTATCTTTACCTATCTGATGAAGGAAATATGGAATAAGTGGCTACGCGGTTAAATTGCTGCGTTGCGCAAACTTTTCTAAATACAGCTTCGCAACCAAGCCGTACTTCATGTACTGTCTTGATTCGTGCGTTCCGTGCGCCTTGCACTTCATCCCGCTCGCTCATTTATTTCACATTTTCTCAGGTTTAAAAGTGATGGGCGCTTATTTAATAAACTGCTGCAAAAAGCGCAGGTCATTATTAAAGAAATGACGCAAATCATTTACTCCGTAACGCAACATCGCCAGGCGCTCCACTCCCAGGCCGAACGCGAAGCCACGGTATTTTTCGCTATCGATATTCACATGTTTCAGTACTTCAGGATGCACCATGCCGCAACCACCGATTTCAAGCCAGCCACCATTCCAGCTCATATCCATTTCAGCGGAGGGCTCGGTAAAGGGGAAGAATGACGGACGAAAGCGCACTGTCAGGTCATCGCGTTCAAAGAACTTCTGCAGGAAATCCTGCACCACGCCTTTCAGGTTGGCAAAACTGATCTGCTCATCTACCCATAAACCTTCTACCTGGTGGAACATCGGGGAATGAGTGGCATCTGAATCGACACGATACACGCGGCCAGGGGCGATAATCTTAAGTGGCGGCGTATTGTTTTCCATGTAGTGCACTTGCACTGGCGATGTATGCGTACGCAATACATGCTCCATGGTGTCTGTGCCGTTATCTACGTAAAACGTATCGTGCATGGCTCGTGCCGGATGATTATCCGGAATATTCAGCGCGGTAAAATTGTAGAAATCTGTCTCGATTTCAGGTCCATTGGCGACGCTGAAACCGATGGAATGGAACAGTTCTTCTACCCGGCGCAATGTCAGCGTAACAGGATGCAAACCGCCGGCAGACTGTGCTCTGGCAGGCAATGTCACATCAATGCTCTCATTGGCCAATTGTTTGGCTTGCTCTGCCGCCAGAATGCTGTCGCGGCGTGCATTGAGTGCCTGCTCAACCGCTTGTTTAACCACATTAATCGCGGCACCTGCAGCCGGACGCTCTTCCGCAGAGAGTTTACCCAGGCCTTTGAGGGCTTCAGTCAATACGCCAGATTTACCCAGATATTTGGCTTTGGCATTTTCCAGGGCAGGCACATCATGACAGTGAGCAAAATCTTGCGCTGCATCTGCGATTAGGGGGGTGAGATCGGCCATAATTATATTTTCTTGCGATTATTTTTTTATTGCAGCAATTGAAATAAAAAAAGAGGCCGCAGCCTCTTTTTTCGTTAGGTCAGACTAGGCGCTTAAACCTGTTTTTGCCAATTCTACGAATTTAGCGAAAGCAGCTTTATCAAACACAGCCAGGTCAGCCAATACTTTACGGTCTACTTCAACCGCAGCTTTTTTCAAGCCATTCATGAAACGGCTGTATGTCAAACCAGCTTCACGGGCTGCAGCGTTAATACGCGCAATCCATAATGTACGGAATTGACGTTTTTTCTGGCGACGGTCACGGTATGCATATTGACCGGCTTTCATCACTGCCTGTTTGGCAACGCGGTAAACGTTCTTACGACGACCACGGTACCCTTTAGCGGCTTTTAAAACTTTTTTATGTCTTGCGCGTGCTATGACGCCACGTTTTACTCTAGGCATATCGGTCTCCTTATTGTGTTGGCATCATTGCGCGAACGCGTTTGACATCAGTAGCAGAAATAATGGAAGTGCCGCGCAGCTTACGTTTTTGCTTGGTGGTTTTCTTGGTCAGGATATGGCGCAAGTGAGAGTGCGTACGTTTCACTTTACCATTACCCAAGAACTTAAAGCGCTTTTTGGCGCTGCTCTTTGTTTTCATCTTTGGCATTTTGGTCTCCTTAGAGGTTGAATAGAGAGTAACTAGGCAGCCAATTTAGCCGTATTACTCCAAAAAAACTTTATCTATTACTTTAACTTTTCGCGCAGAAATTATTCAGCGGCTGGTGTTTCTTTATCAGCTGGTTTATCTGCTTTTTTTGCTACCGGAATAACTTTTTTAGCCGGTGCCAGCACCATTACCATTTGGCGGCCTTCCATTTTAGGATATTGCTCAACCAGGGCATGTTCTGTTAAATCTGCTTCGAGGCGTTTTAACAACGCCAAACCAAACTCCTGGTGCGTAATCTCACGACCACGGAAGCGCAAAGTAATCTTTGCTTTATCACCATCGCCCAAAAAGCGGATGATATTACGTAACTTGATGTTGTAATCGCCATCATCGGTACCGGGCCTGAATTTGACCTCTTTAATTTGCACCTGTTTTTGCTTGAGTTTCTGCTCATGCATACGCTTGCTCTCAGCGTATTTGAATTTGCCGTAATCCATCAAACGGCACACTGGCGGTGCTGCATTTGGCGCAATTTCAACAATATCAATATCGGCTTCTTCCGCTTTGGCAAAGGCCTCTTTCAGAGTCATTACACCTAACGGTTCACCATCTACACCTACCAGACGTACTTGTGGCGCAGTAATATCGCCATTAATACGCGTATCTTTATCTTGAGCTATATCAATCCCCTAAACAATAAACAAAGCCGCACAGCACCGTGGAAAATCAGACTCTGGTTTGAATGTCTTGCTGTACACGCGCTACAAACGCGTCTACCGTCATTACACCCAGATCTTCACCTTTTCTGGTACGTACGGCCACTTGACCATTTTGCATTTCCTTGTCGCCTACCACAATCAGGTATGGCAACTTCTGCAAACTATGTTCGCGTATTTTATAGGTAATCTTCTCATTTCTCAAGTCAAAATCGCATCGAATGCCATTTTTCTTCAAACTTTCAATTACTTGGCGCACATAATCAGCCTGGCCATCAGAAATATTCAACACCATTACCTGCACTGGTGCCAACCAGGTTGGCATGGCACCAGCAAAGTTTTCAATCAAAATACCGAGGAAACGCTCCATGGAGCCGACAATGGCGCGGTGCAGCATAATCGGGCGCTGGCGGGAATTATCTTCTGCCACATACTCCGCACCCAGGCGTTCCGGCAAGTTAGGGTCCAGCTGTATGGTGCCACATTGCCACATACGCCCCAGTGAGTCTTTAAGTGTAAATTCGATTTTAGGGCCATAAAATGCGCCTTCGCCTGGTTGATATTCAAACTCCAGCCCATTGGCTTTAATCGCATTAGCCAATGCGGTTTCCGCCATATCCCAGGCTTCTTCAGTACCTACTCGCTTTTCAGGACGGGTAGACAATTTGACGATCACGTCATCAAACCCGAAGTCTTTATAGACTTCGTACAGCATCTTGATAAAGTCAGCCACTTCCGCTTCGACTTGCGATTCCATACAAAAGATGTGCGCATCATCCTGGGTAAACCCACGCACGCGCATCAAACCATGCAAGGAACCCGAAGGTTCGTTACGGTGACACGAGCCGAATTCAGCCAGTCGCAATGGCAGGTCGCGGTAGCTGTGCAGGCTGCTATTGAAAATCTGGATATGGCCGGGACAGTTCATCGGTTTTACTGCGTAATCGCGGCTTTCCGACTGGGTGATAAACATATTGTCCCGATAATTTTGCCAATGGCCGGATTTTTCCCACAGCGTTTTATCCAGCACAGTTGGCGTACGCACTTCCTGGTAATCGTACTCTTTGAATTTGGCACGCATATATTGCTCGACTTCTTGCCAAATGACCCAGCCACGCGGATGCCAGAACACCATGCCCGGCGCATCTTCCTGCATATGGTAAAAGTCCAGTTGCTTACCCAGCTTGCGGTGATCACGCTTTTCAGCTTCTTCCAGCATATGCAGATAAGCTTCCAGCTCATCCTTATTACGCCAGGCTGTGCCGTAAACACGTTGCAGCATCTCGTTATTGCTATCACCGCGCCAATAAGCACCAGCAAGCTTCATCAATTTAAATGCTTTTAATTTACCTGTATTCGGCACATGAGGGCCGCGACATAGGTCAGTGAAGTTACCTTCGCCATATAGAGAAACATCCTCATTACTAGGAATGCTGGCAATGATTTCTGCTTTGTAATGTTCGTTAATACTCTTGAAATAAGCGACCGCTTCGTCACGCGGCAATACGGTGCGCTCGACTTTTTCATCCTTTTTTGCCAGCTCAACCATTTTCTTTTCAATGGCTACCAAATCGTCCGGTGTAAACGGGCGCTTATAGCTAAAGTCATAATAAAAGCCGTTATCAATCACAGGGCCAATAGTGACCTGCGCATCAGGAAATAACTCTTTGACGGCATAGGCCAACAAGTGAGCGGTGGAATGGCGAATCACCTCCAGGCCCTCTTCATTTTTGTCGGTGATAATCGCGAGATCGACGTCCTGCTCAATCAGGTAACTGGTATCGACCAGTTTCGCCTCCTGCCCTGGCTGCGTGACTTTGCCTGCCAACGCGGCTTTCGCCAACCCGGCACCAATATTCATCGCAACATCAGCCACGGTCACCGAATTCTCAAAGCTTCGGGTGGACCCATCAGGCAAGCGTATTACAGGCATGTATTCTCTCTCGAAAGGTTAAAATCACTAATAAAACAAGCGCATGGCGCCATTCTGCGATCAAACAAACATTATCGCACAGCGCGTGAAAAGTCTGCAACGGAACTACTCATCAAAGTTTAAGCAGTGCATTTAGAGCAGAGCACTCTTAATTAACTGAGTATCAAAAACTGCGAAACTTATCGAAAAACAAAAAAGCCACCTCGCTTGAGGTGGCTTTTAATATCTGGTAGTCGCGAATGGACTCGAACCATCGACCCCCACCATGTCAAGGTGGTGCTCTAACCAGCTGAGCTACGCGACTAAATAATTTGCAGTACTGCTTAAATTGTGCAAATCAATAAGGTTGCGCATTCTATCCGAAAGCAGGCGGCGAGGCAATGGCATAAACTTTATTATCAGTTTATAAATACCGAGTTCGATTAGCCAGTACTGGCTCAACAAATTATCAATCAATTACCTAAAACGCTGACTGAGCAATGCTATTACGTTATTGCCGTTTCATTCCCGCCGATTTGACAATACCCTCTGCGTCAAGTCAACTTAAAATCCATTAACCTCTTTTCAAGGTAGTGGCGCAGTCAGCCGGTTAAATATCTCAATACCTGGGTAACCATCCTGTGGCAACTTCTGTGTTGCCTGATAGCGCCGAATCGCAGCTTGCGTTTTGCCACCAGGAAAGCCATCCGGCGTGCCGCTATCAAACCCCTGCGCGTTCAGCGCCTCCTGTAATGCCCACATTTGCTGGTAACTGAGTGCTGGTGGTTCCGGGGGCATCGCCAGTGTGTACATATCTTGCCGCAACTGCTGGCTTAACAGACTCACGCTGAGTGCATAATTCACTGAGCGGTTCCATTGCATGATCACATCAAAATTCGGGAACACCATATAAGCAGGCCCATCAAAGCCCTGCGGCAGGATAATGGCCGCACGCGGCAAACTCAATATACTGTCCGGAATGCCGACGACACCCAGCGCCACCCACTCACTGACCGGTTTATTCGCCTGTAATTGCGCCAGGCTGTAGTCAAATCCTGGCGGGAGAGCCACCATCATGCTAATAGGCTTACCTGGCTGCCAGCCTGCCTGGGATAGATAGTTGGCAGCAGAGCTGAAAATATCAGGGTACGACTCCCAGATATCAATTTTGCCATCTGCATCCGCATCGACCCCGTACTTCAGCAATGTGCTCGGCATAAATTGCATATGCCCGGTGGCACCTGCCCAAGAGCCTGTGATAGGGCTTTCGTAATAGTGCTCACGCTCGACCACCCGCATCAGGTCAAACAACTCACGTTTAAAAAACTCGGCGCGCCGACCTTCGTAGGACAAGGTAGCCAGCGCAGAGGCTAGTGGAATATCTCCCATATAGCCCCCAAAGTTGGTTTCCATTCCCCAAAAGGCCACCAGCACTTCTTTAGGTACCTGATATAACTCCTCCACCACATACAAAATGCCCTGGTAGTCTTGAAGCATTTGCTTGCCTTTATTGACCACGCGCTGGTTGATACGGCGATTCACATAGGCGGAAAAGCTGGTCACAAATTCGGGCTGCTTGCGGTCCAGTTCAATCAGTTTTGGCAGATAGCTGACCTGGTTGAAGGTGGCTTCAACTGCTTGCGGAGAAATATGCAAAGCCAGTGCTTCCTGCCGCACTGCAGAGACCCAGGCCGGGAAGCCTTCTCCATCATCAGCGCTGGTGACCACACTCGCCAATAGCAACGCCGCAAACAATAATGCTTTCAGCAGGCCCGGTGATTTTGCCTGCGAGTATGGATAGGACCTAATCATTATGCTTAGCCGCCAGTATGGATTCATAGCCAGCTTTATAGTCGGCAAACAGTAATTTAAAACCACTTTGTGGCAAAAACTGGTTAGTGATGCGCTTGCCCGTCTGCGGTTGCAAAGGAGGCGTATCTGGCAACGGTACTTGCAGCCTGGCCGCCATCCATTGCAATACTTCGTGCTGCAAGGCCGGTACGCCATCAGTCACAATACAATGCGCAGGCAATACAGCCTGGTTCGCCACCTGTTCATACAAATGCACCACAGCTCTCGCGACATCCCGTTCATGAATACGGTTGGTCCAATGGGCAACCTTTGGCCAGCGGGCTTTATCCTGTACAGCCCGCAATAAATACAAACGCTGCGGACCATAAATACCTGAAACACGTAATGCAGAATGCCCGCAAGGCAACGCATAGAGCAATCGTTCAGCATCGAGCATCACCTGCCCATCAGCGTCCAAAGGCACGACGGCGGTACTGTCATCAATAAATTCACCTTGATGTTCGCCGTAAATGCCTGTGCTGGAGATAAAAAAGACATGGCGTAATGCCGATTTCGATACATGTGCCAGCACATTTTTCAAGCCTTGCACATATGTTTGGTGGTAAGACTGCCCTTCCACGGGTGCCAGGCAATACAGCAAAATCTCCGGCTGTAACTCAGCAAGCGCCGCTAATGCCTCGCCATTGACCACATCCAGATGCAATACTTGCGCAGATTCAGGTACAGCTTGATTGGAACGCCTGACGATGGTCAGTTCATGCCCGTGTGCTAGCGTTTCCTGCGCGATTAATGTCCCTAAGCCGCCACAGCCTATTTGTAATACTTTCATCAACTACTTCCTTAAAGACTTAATCCTGGCACCGGATGTTTGAGCAAATAACGTTCTGCCAGCAACATGGCCCCCATCGTTTTACTGTCGGTGATCTCGCCACTTTCAATCGCTTGTATCACGCGCGCAAACGGCCAGACAAACACATCCATCGCTTCATCAATATCCCTGGCATGCGCTCCCAGCGTCAGGCCGGTCGCCAGGTAAATATGAATCACCTCATTCGAATAGCCAATACAAGGATGCTGAATACCCAGCTTCACCCATTCGTTGCCGCTGTAGCCGGTTTCTTCCAGCAACTCACGCTGCCCGGTTTGCAATACCGGCTCGCCCGGGTCAATTTTACCGGCGGGCAACTCTACAAATACCTGCTTGAGCGGATAGCGGAACTGTCTTTCAAGCACCACACCACCATCTTGCGTCAACGCCACTACCACCACAGCCCCTGGATGGATCACATACTCGCGTCCACTGATTGTGCCATTCGGCAGGCGTGCCTGATCGTAGCGCACGGTCAGCATTTTGCCTTGCGCCAGAATTTCGCTGGAAACGGTGGTTTCGATTAAATGCTGGTCGACCGGATGATCGCTTGCAGATGCTGCCGTTGAAGAATTACTTTGTTCGGTCATGCCTTATCTTTCCTGCGATTTAAATATTTCCAAACAACTTACCCTGCATTTTTGAATGTATTACAGTCGTTGACACTACCTGATTGCAGACCCGTTTTAAACCAGTGTACACGCTGCTCGGCACTGCCATGGGTAAAACTGTCGGGCACTGCATAACCGCGCGTCTGCTTTTGCAAGGTGTCATCGCCAATCGCAGTCGCTGCGCGCAAGGCTTCTTCAATGTCGCCAGTTTCCAGGATACGGAATTTCTCATCTGCATGATGTGCCCACACCCCGGCATAGCAATCTGCCTGCAATTCCAGCTTCACCGAATAGGCATTCGCATCAGCTTCTGAACCTGCCTGTTGCCTGGCCTGTTGCACTTTTTCTGAAGTGCCCAATAAATTCTGCACATGGTGGCCGACTTCGTGTGCAATCACATAAGCCTGGGCAAAATCGCCAGGCGCTTTAAAACGCTCTTGCAGCTCCTGGTAAAAACTCAGGTCTATATAGACTTTCTGGTCTGCAGGGCAATAAAACGGCCCCATCGCTGCCTGGCCCTGGCCACACGCTGTTTGTGTGGCACCGCCGAATATTTCAAGGTTAGGTGCACTGTATTGCTGTCCGGCGTTTGAGAATAATGTCTGCCAGACCTGTTCGGTACTCCATAACACTCGGGAGACAAATTTCACATTCGGGTCATTGCTGTCAGCAGGCGCCGCCGAAGTTTGCGTAGCTGGCTGGCCTTGTTGCGCCAAGTTCAACACCAGGTTTGGATCGACGCCGAAATACATGGCGACCAGTGCAATGGCAATCGTACCTATACCTATGCTGCGACCACCGATCATGCCGCTGCCGCGGCTATCTTCTACATGCTGGCTTTCTTCCAGATCATCTAAACGCATATGGTCACCGTGTATGATTGAAAATGTTGGATTATGAAAAATGTTGCGTGAATGTGATTACTTTAGCATGCAGCACTGATAAAATCACACCATGTTCACTGGGATCATTCAAACCGTCGGCCACATTGCCGACGTAGTCAAACACGGCGACGACTGCGCATTACGTATCGAAGCCTCCGATTTAGGCCTGCAAGATGTACAGCTGGGTGACAGCATCGCTGTCAATGGGGTATGCCTCACCGTGACCCGACTGGAATCTACTACTTTCGAAGTCATGGTTTCCAAAGCCACTCTTGATGTCACCACCGGCCTGGGTAAGCCTGGCCCGGTGAATCTTGAGAAAGCCTTGAGGCTGGCTGACCGGCTTGGCGGGCACCTGGTGACCGGTCACGTCGATGGCGTGGGCACCATTAGCGTTTTGGAAGAGGTTGGCGAATGCTGGCTGCTGAAAGTACGTGCGCCGCATGCCTTGAGTAAATACATCGCACAAAAAGGTTCGTTGTGCGTGAATGGCATCAGCCTGACAGTCAACGCTATCTCGCAGGATGAGGTCAGCATCAACCTGATTCCCCACACCATGCAACACACTATTATGCAGTTTGCCAAACCCGGAGATGCAGTGAATCTGGAAATTGATTTGATTGCGCGCTACGTAGAGCGCATGCAAGCCTGGGAGCGGGAATAATGTCGGCCCATATCAGTACTATCGAAGCGATCATCACCGATATCCGCGCCGGAAAAATGGTCATCCTGGTGGATGACGAACACAGGGAAAACGAGGGTGACTTCGTCATTGCAGCCGAATTCATCACCGCAGAACATATCAACTTTATGGCCAAGTATGGCCGTGGCCTGATCTGCCTGACCCTGACCGAGCAACGTTGCCGCCAGCTGAACCTGCCACCCATGACACGCAAAAACGGCACGCGTCTTGGCACAAACTTCACGGTATCAATTGAAGCGGCAGAAGGTGTGACGACGGGGATTTCGGCGGCAGACCGCGCCACCACAATTCGCGCGGCCATTGCCAAGAATGCCAAAGCCAGTGACATCGTCAGCCCGGGTCATATTTTCCCGATCGGCGCGATGAATGGTGGCGTGCTGGTACGTGCCGGGCATACCGAAGCGGGTTGCGATCTTGCACAACTGGCTGGTTGTGAACCTGCCAGCGTCATCTGCGAGATTCTGAAAGACGATGGCGAAATGGCGCGCCTGCCGGACCTTATGCAAGTGGCTGCCGAGCATGACATCCGCATAGGCACGATTGCTGACCTGATCCATTACCGCGCAGCGCATGAAACGCTGATCGAACGCAGTGCCGAGCGCAAAATTGAAACGGCTTTCGGGCCCATGCAGTTGATCGCATACCGTGACAATATCGCGCAGGAAACCCACCTGGTGCTGATAAAAGGCGACCCGCAAACAGCCGAAGAAACCCTGGTGCGTGTGCATGAGCCTTTATCGATGATTGATTTGCTGGATAGCAGCCATCAATCACACAGCTGGAATCTGTTACAGGCCATGCGCACCATCAGCAATGCGCCTTGTGGTGTGATTGTGCTGATTAACCATGATGAAGATGGCCTGGGTCTGACGGACAGGATTTTACGCGCCGACCAGAAAATCACACTCAATCAGGAATTACGCAACTACGGCATAGGTTCACAGATATTGCTGAACCTGGGCGTGAAAAAAATGCGCCTGATGGCAGCCCCGCGCAAAATGCCAAGCATGGATGGTTTCGGCCTGGAAATCACCGGCTACCTCAGCGAGGAAGAAGCCCCACCTATATGAGTGAACAATTACCTTTAAGCGAAGACGGCACTTTGAGCGGACATAGCGAACGATTGAACCTGACTGGCCAGATCCTGATCGCCATGCCAGCCATGCAGGACCCCTATTTCAGCAAGAGTGTCATCCTGATTTGCAGTCACGATGATGACGGCGCCATGGGCATGATTCTCAACCACCCGTTGCAACTCAATGTCGGCGACCTGTTTGAACAACTGGATATGGCGTGTGACGCCCCGCATCAGCAGGACAGGCTAGTACATTTTGGCGGGCCGGTACAAGTTGAACGGGGATTTGTGTTGCACACACCTGCCACTGAATTCAACACTACACTGGGTTTATCGGAAGGCTTGGCGATGACTTCCTCCAAGGATATCCTGGAAGCCGCAGCACGCGATGAAGCCCCGCAGGATATGTTTATTGCCCTAGGTTATACCGGCTGGTCTTCCGGCCAGCTGGAAGATGAAATCCAGGCCAATGCCTGGCTCACATTGCCTCTGGAAGACCGCGAACATCTGCATAAACTTATCTTCACCCTGCCGAATGATGACAAGGTGCTATGGGCCATGCAGCAACTCGGGGTGGATTATGCCAACCTGTCCGAGGTGGCCGGGCATGCCTGAAGCGCTCAAGCACGGCAAGCAACCCCTGAATCAAAGCCACCTGCCGATCAGAGAACGCCGTTACCCTGACATTGACGGCACCGTGCTCGCGTTTGACTTTGGTGAAAAGCGCATAGGCGTGGCAGTCGGCGAAACCTTGCTTAGCCTGGCACATCCTTTACTGACCATAGACGCGGAAGACAATGCCGCAAAATTTGAGCAGATAACGTCGCTGTTGCAGGAATGGCAACCTGTATTACTGATCGTAGGCCTGCCCATGACCATGGATGGCGACGCGCATGCCATGACTGCCCTGGCAGAAAAATTTGCCCAGCGGCTGGAAGGCCGCTTTAACCTGCCGGTGATGATGATCGATGAGCGGCTGACCTCGGCCGAAGCAGCACAGTCGCTGCGCGAGGCAGGCATTACAGGCCTCGCGCAAAAACAACATTTGGACCAGGTTGCCGCACAAACTATATTACAATCTTACTTTGACGCCTATCACTCACGTTCATAGCACAGGACTCTCATGATACTGCCTGACCCCGAACAGTTGCTGGATCAGCTTTACGACCAATTAAAACCCCGCGTTCATGACAATACCGCTTTAGTCGGCATCTACACCGGTGGCGTGTGGCTGATGGAAAAACTGCTGCAACGACTGCAATCCGATCTTGGCAGAGATATTGCACACGGCAAACTGAATGCTTCCATGTACCGCGATGACTATGCCAGACGCGGCATGAAAACTACCGTCCAGCCCGGGCATATCCCTTTCGACGTCAATGACAGGCATATCATTCTGATCGACGATATTTTTTACACAGGCCGTACAGTGCGCGCCGTGATCAACGAACTATTTGATTATGGTCGCCCAGGCTTGATTGAACTGGCCGCACTGATCAACCGCGGCGGCGCACAATTACCTATCACTCCGGACATCGTGGGTGCCGATATTCCGCTTCAGCCGCACCAGTCATTTGAGCTTTCCATCAATACACAGGGCCGCCTGAATCTTAGCGTGACCGAATCCAACAAGCCGACACCTGAGAGTGGAGCCAATTCACATGTATAACCCGCAACTGAACGCGCAGGGGCAACTACAACACCTGCTCAGTATCGAGGGCCTGCCCAAACGCATCCTGACCGATATTCTGGATGCTGCTGAAAACTTTGTCGGCGTGGCCGAACGCGAGATCAAGAAAGTGCCGCTGTTGCGTGGCAAAACCGTTTGTAACCTGTTTTTTGAAAACAGTACGCGCACACGTACTACCTTTGAAATTGCAGCCAAACGGCTGTCTGCCGACGTGTTAAACCTCAATGTCAGCACCTCATCGCAATCCAAAGGTGAAAGCATACTGGACACCGTCAACAACCTGATTGCGATGCATGCTGATATGTTTGTGGTGCGTCACCAGCAAAGCGGCGCCGCGCACTTCATTGCACAGCATGTGCCACCGCATATCAGTGTAATCAACGCCGGCGATGGTCGCCACGCGCATCCCACCCAGGGCCTGCTGGATGTATTCACCATCCGCAAATACAAACCTGAGATGCATAACCTGCGCGTCGCGATAGTAGGCGATGTGTTGCATTCCCGGGTAGCACGTAGTGAAATTCACGCGCTTGCCACACTGGGGGTCCCTGAAATCCGCGTGATTGCGCCACGTACCTTATTGCCAGCCGAAGTAGAAAAACTGGGTGTTCAGGTGTTCCACAATATGGAAGCAGGTCTGAAAGATGTCGATGTGATCATGATGCTGCGCCTGCAAAACGAGCGTATGTCTGGCGCCTTGTTGCCAAGTACCCAGGAATTCTTCCAGACCTTTGGCCTGACGCCGGAACGACTCACCCTGGCGAGGCCTGATGCCATCGTCATGCACCCCGGACCGATGAACCGTGGTGTCGAAATCGATTCCAGCGTGGCAGACGGAAAACAATCGGTGATCCTGCCGCAAGTCACTTATGGCATCGCGGTGCGCATGGCGGTAATGGCGATTCTCGGGGGAGGCAACGCCGCATGAATATCGTAATCAGGCAAGGTCGCGTGATCGATGCCAGCCAGCAGCTGGATCAAGTCAGCGATGTCTATATCAGCGACGACAAAATTGTCGCCATTGGCGATGCACCTGCAAACTTCAAGACAGACCAAACCGTGGATGCCGATGGCAAATGGGTGCTACCCGGCCTGGTGGATTTGTGCGCACGCTTGCGTGAACCCGGCAGCGAATATAAAGCTACCCTGTTGAGCGAATTACGTGCGGCCATGGCGGGTGGCGTCACCAGCCTGGCATGCCCGCCGGATACAGACCCGGTCCTGGATGAACCCGGGCTGGTTGAAATGTTAAAGCATCGTGCCAAGTCTCATGCACTGGCGCATGTATATCCACTAGGCGCAGTCACCCGTAAGCTGGAAGGCCACTTCCTCACAGAAATGTTTGCATTGACTTCGGCAGGTTGCGTCGGCTTTTCACAGGCTGATATTGCCATTGTCGATACGCAAGTGCTGTGGCGTGCTTTTGAATATGCAGCGACTTTCGGTTACACATTATTTATGCGTGCCGAAGACCCTTACCTGGCGAAAAATGGGGTTGCCCATGATGGTGAAGTGGCATCCAGACTTGGTCTGAAAGGCATTTCGGTAGCGGCAGAGAGTATCGCTTTGCAAACCATGTTACGCATTGCCCAGGATACTGGCGCCTCCTTGCATATTGCCCGTGTCTCCACTGCCGAATCTGTGGAACTGATCCGCCAGGCAAAACAGTCTGGTGTACGCCTGACCGCTGATGTCAGCATCCAGCACCTGCACCTGACGGAAATGGATATCGGGTTCTTTGACAGCATGGTGCACTTGAGACCGCCCGTGCGCACCCAGCGTGACCGCGATGCCTTACGCGCGGGATTGCTCGATGGCACGCTGGATGCGATCTGCTCGGATCACACACCGGTTGATGATGACGATAAAGCCTTACCGTTCGCCGAATCCCGTCCCGGCGCCTCAGCATTGGAATTATTACTGCCCTTGACCTTGAAATGGGCTGCGCAAGCCAAACTTGCACCCGCACAAGCACTGTTGAAGATCACGCAAACCCCCTCCAGTATTCTAGGCGTACCGGCTGGCAACCTGAAAGTCGGGGCAATCGCCGACGTGGTAATTTACGACCCTGAAATAGAGTGGCGTGTGGATAGCCGCATTTTGATCAGCCAGGGCAAAAATACGCCGTTTTTGAACCAGTCACTGGCAGGTAAAGTATCAGCAACATTCACCAGTGGTGCACTGGTGTTCCAGCAGGAAACATTGCAGCTAACCTCTTGAGCGCTTTCAGCTGGCGTCAATAAACAGGCCCCACTCACTAACGCGGGTGGGGCCTTTTGTTGTTAACTGTTACGCTTTCAATAGTAGCAAAGAATCAATTTATAAAATATCCAGGTTAGAAATCTTGCTTTGATCCTGGTTTTCCGGATTTGCCAGCTTGCTATTCAGTTTAATCTTCAGCCTTAAATCATTCACCGAATCGGCATTTCGCAAGGCATCGTCGTAAGTGATTTTGCCGGATTCATAAAGCTCAAACAAAGCCTGGTCAAACGTCTGCATGCCCAGTTCGCGCGATTTAGCCATGATCTCTTTAATCGCGTGTACATCGCCTTTATAAATCAGGTCTGAGATCAAGGGCGAATGTAGCAAGACTTCAACCGCTGCCACACGACCGGTGCCATCCACTTTCGGAATTAAGCGTTGTGAAGCAACACAGCGTAAGTTGAGTGATAAATCCATCAACAATTGCTGACGGCGCTCTTCAGGAAAAAAGTTAATGATCCGGTCGAGCGCCTGGTTGGTACTGTTTGCATGCAAAGTCGCCAGGCACAGGTGCCCGGTTTCCGAGAAGGCAATCGCGTAATCCATGGTTTCACGATCACGGATCTCACCTATCATGATCACGTCCGGCGCCTGACGCAGGGTGTTTTTCAATGCCGTATGCCAGTTTTCGGTATCTACCCCGACTTCGCGCTGAGTGACAATACAATTCTTGTGGCCGTGGATAAACTCGACCGGATCTTCAATGGTAATAATATGGCCGTAGCTGTTTTCATTGCGATGACCGAGCATTGCCGCCATCGAAGTGGACTTGCCTGAGCCGGTACCGCCTACAAAAATCACCAGTCCGCGTTTGGCCATCACGACCTCTTTGAGGGCTTGCGGCAGTTTTAAATCGTCAAAGTTGGGGATATTCGTGTTGATGACCCGGAACACCAGCCCAGTCGCGCTGCGTTGAATAAAGGCGTTGACGCGGAAGCGGCCCACCGTAGACATGCTGATAGCAAAATTGCATTCACGCGTGGCTTGAA
Source organism: Methylophilus sp. (assembly GCF_035460085.1). Taxonomy (GTDB): domain Bacteria; phylum Pseudomonadota; class Gammaproteobacteria; order Burkholderiales; family Methylophilaceae; genus Methylophilus. The sequence goes on along the minus strand of NZ_DATHWZ010000048.1, from coordinate 651 downwards.
ACTCATGCGCCTGTTTTTCATTCATCACGGCACGTGCAATTTCGGCCGTTTGCTGGGGGTTGAGCGTTTGCGATGACACTGGCGTCAGTTTGCCGTCTATCTTCATCGCGGGCGGGAAACCGGCGGTGATAAACAGGTCTGACGCTTTTTTGGTCACCATCAGCTTCAGCAAGTCATTTACAAACTTCTCTGTCTGGGCCAGGTCGGCACCAGTTTGTATGCTATCCATCGTGTGTGTTACCCAATAATCGAATCGCGGTTAGCGGCTTTAGTACGCGCTTCACCGGCACTAATGATATTGCGCTTCACCAGATCTTGTAAGTTCTGGTCCAGGGTCTGCATACCGACGTTTTGCCCGGTCTGGATTGCGGAATACATCTGTGCAATCTTGTTTTCACGGATCAGATTTCGGATCGCCGGTGTGCCTATCATGATTTCATGGGCGGCCACGCGGCCCTGTTCATCCTTGGTTTTACAGAGGGTTTGTGAAATCACCGCGCGCAAAGATTCTGACAGCATGGAGCGCACCATTTCTTTTTCAGCCGCAGGGAATACATCGACCACCCGGTCTATGGTTTTAGCAGCAGAACTGGTATGTAGCGTACCGAATACCAGGTGGCCGGTTTCAGCGGCAGTCAATGCCAGGCGTAT
>NZ_DATHWZ010000047.1:0-1683 GCF_035460085.1 Methylophilus sp. | reverse complement strand
TGCCCTCCGAAAAAGCCAACGCCGCTGTCAGCGGGCGAAAGGCGGTACCAGCATTACCTAAAAACAAGTCAGCCTCTTTATTGGGGAATTTCCCCGCGCAGCCAGTCACTCTCCAGGCATTTTCAGCAATGTTTTCCAGCTCAACACCCAGTGATCTCAGCGCCTCCAGCATCCTTGCCGTGTCATCCGAATCCAAGAGGTCACGAATGACTGTCACGCCTTCAGCAAGTGCTGCCAATAACAAGGTGCGATTGGAGATACTTTTAGAGCCAGGCAAGGTAATTGCCCCATGCGCTTGCGTGTAAGCAGGTAAGTGAAGTGGTTCCATATCTGTGAAATCTTTTAAGTCTATGATTGAATTTTGGATTTTGCCCAGTTATTGCGTGCATGGCTGGCATGATCGAACAGCGCAAACAATCCTTCGTGGTCATTATTCTCAAGCAGTGCAGTCATCTCACTTACCGCTTGTTGGTAAGTATTAAGCTCCTTGAGCAAGGCCTTCTTATTTGCTAGCGCTATATCCCGCCACATTTCAGGATGACTACCCGCAATCCGTGTGAAGTCACGGAAGCCACTGGCGGCAAACTTGAACAGTAGTTCGGCGTTATCTCGCTTGGCTAGATCCTCTACCAGGGCGAACGCCAATAAATGGGGTAAATGACTCACAGCTGCAAATACGCTGTCATGATCTTCCGGGCGCATATTGGATACCACGGCGCCACAGCTCTCCCATAACGCCGCGACCTTTGATACAGCTTCTAGGTCAGTAAGCGACCCCGGTGTAAGAATCACATTCTTGCCTATGTATAAATCTGCAATCGCCGCACTCGGACCACTTTTTTCAGCCCCGGCAATCGGGTGGCCACCGACAAACTGATTAAAATGATCACCGAGCTCAGCCTCAGCATAAGCCATGACATCTGATTTAGTGCTGCCTGCATCGGTAATCACTGTATGTGCAGCGAGGTGCGGAAGAATGGATTTCAAAATGGCTGGTGTTTGTGCAACCGGGGTAGCAATAAGTATCAAGTCTGCATTTTCCAGTGCGATCGCAATATCTGTTTCCGCGCTGTCAATCAACCCCAGGCTCAGAGCTTCCTGCAAACTTTGATTTGAACGGCCAACGCCGGTGATGTGCGGCGGGTCAGGTAATTTTTTCAGCGCCAGGGCGACAGAGCCGCCTATCAATCCCACGCCGAATATCACTATTTTATTGAACATACCAGAATTGTATCATGTCATACGACAGCGCTTTAAGATTGGCTAGTCTGGCTTTGAAGCGTATAATTGCAAGCTTGCATTGGGGCTGACCAGGTTTCGACGTGGGTTGCAAAGCAGGCAGGGCATACCGAGGCTCAGATTACCTCGTAAATACAGCTGAAAAAAGTATAGTCGCAAACGACGAAACTTACTCTCTAGCAGCTTAGTTCTGCTGGACGCTGCACCAGCTCTCCCGTGGGTTGGATTGGGGTAACCCATAGGCAGTGTCATATACACGGGATACGTGTCGTATTGGGTTACTTAATACTTCATTAACCTTAAGGTAACTCGTCTTGCAGTCGCTTGTCGGTTGGTGCATGCAAGATTAAATCAAACAACCAGGCTAAGTATGTAGAACTGTCTGTAGCGGGCTTGCGGACGGGGGTTCGATTCCCCCCATCTCCACCATTTCATAATGTAAGT
>NZ_DATHWZ010000046.1:0-23496 GCF_035460085.1 Methylophilus sp. | reverse complement strand
GTTATCAAACAGGTTTAACCGCTGCAAAGTTAACTCTCTGAATCGAATGTAATGAACAATTTTAATAAAACAGATCTCCACCTTGATGGGTTGGAGATCGCTGGCTTGTATCTTGAAGATGTATTTTCTGTTTGGGAACACTACGATAAAAACGCGAATAAGTACTTTACCGTTTTTATGATTAACAATTCCCGCATTACGGTGCCCGCTACTGATGCCAATGTGGCTTTGCTTTATGAAGGCGGCCATCCGGTATCTGAATTTGTGGTTAACGATGGCGTTGTGGATGAGATTGAAATCAAAAAAAACCATGGTGTGGCTATTTAAAGTCGCCTGTTTTAGCTTTAAGTCACACTATCAAGGATCGTTTTAATGTCATTGCATTTATCCCGTCAGCCGTTAATCGATAAGCCAGCATTCAGCAAAATGGGTGTAGCCGCTTTGCTATTTCAACTATGCGTTTTCACCGCTGATGCGGCAGAACCAAATGTTGCTGCAAAGGTGGCTCTGCCGATTCAAAGCTACATTTTGCAGCCAGCTGAGTTGCCGCCTCCTGCCATCAATGCATTAAAAGTACCGCAAGGTTTTTCAGTCAGTAAAGTGGCGGAAAACCAGGGCAATGCTCGCGTTCTCGCGATATCACCGCAAGGCAATCTCTATGTGACCAGGCGTGAGCAGGGCGACGTATTGATGTTGCCAAAAACGGGGGATACGTTTGGCAAGCCTGTGCGCGTCGCTAGCCGTTCCGGTATGCATGGCATCGCTTTCCGTGGTGATACGGTTTACATGGTGACAGTGAAAGAAGTGTTTACTGCGCCTGTGTTGGCCGATGGTCGTTTCGGGCCGTTGAAAATGATCATCACCGATTTGCCAGATGCAGGGCAGCACCATGACCGCACGATTGCGATCGGGCCGGATGACATGCTGTATATCTCAGTCGGCTCAACCTGTAATGAATGTATAGAAACCAATATCGAAAATGCGACCATGCTGCGTAGTACGCTGGATGGCAAAAAGCGTGTCATTTTTGCATCAGGTTTGCGCAATACCATAGGCTTCGACTGGAGCCCGCAGACTGGCGAGCTTTGGGGCATGGACCATGGCATAGACTGGCTGGGCGACGATGTGACGCCGGAAGAGGTCAATAAAATCGAGCAGGGCAAACGTTATGGCTGGCCATATATTTTTGGTAACAACATAGAGAATCCACGACTGATTCCTTCCGGCAAACTGGAAAAAACGGAATGGAAGAAAACCAGCGTCCCTATGGTGCTTGGCTATGCTGGCCATGCGGCCCCCATGCAGATGGCGTTTTACAATGCGGGCCAGTTTCCCGACGAATACCGAAATGATGCCTTTGTCGCCATGCATGGTTCCTGGAATCGCCAGACGCCTTCCGGCTATGAAATCGTACGCATCCATTTTGAAGATGGTAAGGCTGTCTCCATCGCGTCTTTCCTGACAGGATTTGTCGGCCCTAAAGGCCAGAGCGGCCGACCTTTCGGCCTGGCGATTGATAAGCAGGGAAATCTGCTTTTCAGTGATGACGTCAACGGTGCGATTTACAAGGTTAGCTACAAAGGCGATGGCAAAGCAGCCGCGATTCCACCTTCAGCCATTCCTGCGGATAGTATGAAGCAACAAGCTGCGCAAGGTTCTGGTGTGCAGATTGCCACTTTGCGTAGTGAAACCGAAATTGCAGGAAAGCAAACAGCCAAGTTAACTGTGAGCAGCCCTGCGTTTGCCAATGGCGAAAAAATACCGGATAGTCATTCCAGTTATGACCAGGATGCGAGCTTTGAACTGAGCTGGAGCAAGGGGCCAACAGCCACGCAATCATATGCCATCATCATGGAAGACCCGGATGCAAAACCCATTACCCCAGTCGTGCATTGGGTGGCGTGGAATATCGGCAAAGAAATCACTACTTTGCGTGAAGGCCTGCAAAAGCAGGACAGGCTGGAAGATAAAGCTGAGCGCATGGAGGGCCTGATGCAAGGCCAGGCAACCACCGGTAAAATCGGCTATGTCGGCCCCAAACCGCCAGCAGGTGACCCACCGCACCATTATCATGTGCAGGTGTTTGCTTTGGATACCGTGCTGCAAATTCCACCAGGCGCAAACCGGGATACTTTGCTCAAAGCGATGGCAGGCCATGTGATTGCTAAGGGTGAGTTGGTGGGTACATTCCAAAGGCCAGAGAAGCCTGCAAGACCTTAGTATTTTATTCACAGAGATAGGTTTAGTTTTACAGCCTATCTCTGCCAGTCAGTATGTCATTAACTTTGTGCGCTAACATTGACAATCACTCATGAAAGAATATACTTAAAGTATATATTTTATTTGGAGATTGTTTATGAAAACTGCCAAATTGTTTCAGAATGGCCAAAGCCAAGCGGTACGACTACCAAAAGAATTCCGCTTTGAAGGTGATGAGGTAATCATCAAGCGTTCAGGCAATGCGGTTATTTTGCTACCAGCTAAGCACTCCTGGGATGTACTTGTGAATAGCCTGGATAAGTTTAGCGACGATTTCATGACGGATCGGGCGCAACCTGAGCAACAAGTCCGTGAGGACCTTTTTTAATGAAGGTAATGCTGGATACTAATATCTGTATTGCCTTGATCAAGCAAAAACCTGTGAATGTGGTTAAAAAGTTCAATGATTTTCAGGTTGGTGAAATTTGTATTTCAACCGTCACCTTGGCCGAGTTGCGCTACGGTGTTGCTAAAAGCCAATATCAGGAAAAAAATCAGGCAGCTTTAGATGACTTTATTTTGCCATTGGAAATCGCTGAATTTGATGAAGTCGCGGCAAATTATTATGGCGTATTACGCGCAAATCTTGAAACAAAAGGCACACCGATTGGCGCTATGGATTTGATGATAGGTGCACATGCTCTAAGTCAAAATCTTACTATTGTTACTAATAATGTTAGGGAATTTAAGCGTATCCCTAAGTTGGTTGTCGTAGACTGGTTTAATGATTAAACCAATTCCCAAGTTCAAACTCTCAAATATAATCCCTATTAATACTTAATCAGGTCATCCCATGCGAACCGAAAACGCTGTTGCACCAAAAACCATTTACCTTAAAGACTACACACCAGCCCCTTATCTCGCTGCGCAGGTCAATTTGAGTTTTAACCTGTTGCCGGGTAAAACCATCGTTACATCAGAAGTGAAGTATGCGAAAAATCCTGCGGGCGTTTCGAATGATCTGGTGCTGGATGGCGAAGAGCAAAGTATTCTTTCGGTAGCATTGAATGGTCAGCGATTTGATAGCTATTCGGTAGCTGATGGGCAGATGACAATAGTCAATCCCGGCGATGAATTCACGTTAACCATTATCAGCGAGATCGACCCGGCGGCGAACACCGCGCTTGAAGGGTTGTATCAATCACAGGGTAACTATTGCACGCAGTGTGAGGCCGAAGGGTTCAGGCGGATTACTTATTACCAGGACCGGCCAGATGTATTAAGTATTTTTACGGTACGCATTGAAGCGGATGCCAAAGCGTATCCAGTCCTATTGTCCAACGGCAATTTGCAGGATTCAGGCAGTTTGACTGATGGCCGCCATTACACCGTCTGGCATGACCCTTTCCCTAAACCATGCTACCTGTTTGCGCTGGTGGCGGGTGATCTGGTGCGTGTGGCAGATACGTTCACGACCATGACTGGTCGCAAGGTGGATTTGCATATTTATGTGCGCGCCGGCGATGAGAAACAGTGCGATCACGCAATGGAGTCCCTGAAAAAATCCATGAAGTGGGACGAAGAGGTGTATGGCCGCGAGTATCAACTCGACCTGTTTAATATTGTCGCTGTCAGCGATTTTAATATGGGGGCGATGGAAAACACCTCGCTGAATATTTTCAATACAGCGCTGGTATTGGCACATCAGGAAACCGCGACCGATAGCGATTTTATGAGCGTGGAAGGTGTGATTGGTCACGAGTATTTCCACAACTGGACCGGTAACCGGGTGACTTGCCGTGATTGGTTCCAGCTGTCGCTTAAAGAAGGCTTTACCGTGTTCCGCGACCAGGAATTTAGCGCCGATTTGAACTCGCGTGCGGTGCAGCGGATTGATGATGTCAATGGCTTGCGCCGTTTGCAGTTCCCCGAAGATGGCAGCCCACTGGCGCACTCGGTGCAGCCTGACCAGTTTATCGAGATCAGTAACTTCTACACTAAAACCATTTATGAAAAAGGCTCTGAGCTGATTCGCATGCAGCATACCTTGCTCGGCGCTGAGACTTTCCGCAAGGCCACGGATCTGTATTTTGACCGCTACGACGGCCACGCCGTGACCTGTGATGATTTTGTAAAGTGTATGGCCGATGCCTCCGGCCGTGATATGTCGCAGTTTTTCCGCTGGTATAAACAGGCGGGTACGCCAACCTTGCAAGTGAGCAGCCATTATGATGCTGCCCAGCAAAGCTATACGCTGACCTTTAAGCAATCACAGCCGGATACGCCTGAGCAAACTAATAAGCAGCCGTTACATATTCCAGTCGCGTTTGGCCTGTTGGATGCCAGTGGTAAAGAGATTCTGCCAACAGAGGTGCTTGAAATCACCGAGCGTGAGCAAACATTCACTTTTGCTGATCTGGCTGGCAAACCGGTGCCTTCAATCCTGCGGGGTTTTTCGGCACCAGTGAAACTGGTAACCGATTTAAGCGATGATGATTTGCGCTTATTGCAAGTGCACGACACTGACGGTTTTAATAAATGGGAAGCAGGACAAACGCTGGCATTGCGTACTATCCAGCGGGTGATGGAAAAACCGGATACTGATATTTCACAATTTGTGGCAGATGTCGGCACCTTGATTGAACAAGGCCTGACGAGACAGGGCGATAAGGCCTTGCTGGCGCGTGCATTGAGTTTGCCGCTACTAGGCGTGATTGCGCAGCATCAGGCTGTGATTGATCCGGCATCTATTGATGGGGCGCGGACGTCTATCCTTAAACAAATTAAAAAGGCACATAAAGAAACACTTGCTGCTTTGTACGATGCTAATAGTAATACTGGCTCGTTCTCGATTACACCCGAAGCGATGGGCCGTCGTGCGTTGCAACATGCAGTGCTGGATATTCTCACTGTGACTAATGGCACCGGTTGCGCGGCACGCTCCAAAGCGCATTACGATGCGGCGGATAATATGACGGATCGCGTAACTGCTTTAGCTTGTTTGTCAGATAGCAGCCAGCCACAACGTGCCGAAGTGTTTGCAGATTTTTATGCGCGCTTCAAGAATTATCCTTTGGTGGTGGATAAGTGGTTCTCGCTGCAAGCGATTGCCAACCGTGACCAGATTTTTGATGATTTAGCCATGTTGCGAAATCATGCGGATTTCAATATCAAGAACCCTAACCGCGTGCGTTCACTGTACAGCGCATTCGCGATTAATAATCCGGTGAAATTCCATGACCCTAGCGGCAAAGGCTACGCCTTCTTGCGCGATGTGATTATCGAGTTGAATACCATCAATCCGCAAATCGCCGCACGCATGGTAACGCCATTGCGTGAGTGGAAACGCTACACACCTGCTTTGCAGGCGCAGATGAAAGCCGCGCTGGAAGCGATACAGGCAACTCCCAACTTGTCTGGGGATGTGTTTGAGATTGTAAGTAAGAGCCTCAACGGTTAGTGAGCAATGGATGGTATAAAAAAGGAGGCAATCGCCTCCTTTTTTATACCTCTGCAATATTCGCTTTAGCGCCCCATGGCTTCACCCAAGCGGATCGGTTTACCCGCGTGCCAGCTGTCGTTAAATTTCAATACATCTTTTTCAAACAGCATGACCACGGTAGAACCCAGCAGGAAACGGCCCATTTCTTCACCTTGTTTCAGGCTGATGTTTTGGTCGCTGTAATCCCAGTGCAGAACCTTGTCTGGACGTGGCGGGTTGATGATGTGGTCTTTGGCGTCGTGCCAAACGGTTGCCATGCTGCCCACAATGGTTGCACCCACAAGCACCAATACAAACTTGCCATGTTGTGCTGATTCAAAGGTGCAGACCACACGCTCATTGCGCGCAAACAGGCCAGGTACGTTGGCGGCAGTGTCTGGATTCACTGAAAATAAATCGCCTGGCACATAAGTCATCTGCAAAAGTTTTCCCTCGCAAGGCATATGGATGCGGTGGTAATCCTTGGGGCTCAAATACAAGCAGGCGAAAGCCCCGTTTTCGAAATTCGCGGCTAATGCAGCATCGCCTCCTACCAATGTTTGAGCCGAATAGTGATGACCTTTGGCCTGGAATATCTGGCCTGATTTAACTTCACCAAACTGGCTGATCGCCCCATCCACAGGACAAACAAAAGCATTATTTTCCAATGGCCTGACCCCTGGTTTGAGCGGGCGGGTAAAGAACAGGTTAAACGATGCATAACTGGCAATATCACCGTTGAGTGCCTCTTCCATATTGACATGATACCTGCGTACAAACCAGCCGATAAAGGCTGTGGTCAGGCTACCCGCTTGCCAGTGTGCGAGCTTGCCTGCGGCAGCAGTCAGTAATTGTTTGGGGGCGATGTATTGCAGCAGAATAGAGAGTTTCACTTCATTCCTTTATAAACTTGTCCGTTTTCAATCTCGAGCAAGAATTCTTTTTTATTGTTGTGTGCTGTTAAATAAAAAAGCACAGGCGATCTTACATCGGCCTGTGCTTTTTGCCTATGGCTGGTTAGTGTGTTTTAAACGCAACCATCAGGCTTGATCAATTCACCAGAAATATTAGTTCTTGGTTTGATCAACCAGTTTGTTTTTCGCGATCCAAGGCATCATGCCGCGCAGTTTGTTACCCACTTGCTCGATTGGGTGAGCAGCGTTCAAACGACGGCGTGCAGTCATTTCAGGGTAGTTAGTACGGCCTTCCAGGATGAACTGTTTAGCGTAGTTACCGTTCTGGATGTTAGCCAGGCACTCACGCATCGCGTCTTTAGATTGGCTGTTGATCACGCGTGGGCCAGTCACGTACTCACCATATTCCGCATTGTTCGAAATAGAGTAGTTCATGTTGGCGATGCCACCTTCGTACATCAGGTCAACGATCAGTTTCAGCTCGTGCAAGCACTCGAAGTAAGCCATTTCAGGCGCGTAACCAGCTTCAACCAATGTCTCAAAACCGGCTTTAACCAGCTCAACTGCACCACCACACAGAACAGCTTGTTCGCCGAACAAGTCAGTTTCAGTTTCTTCACGGAAGTCAGTTTCAATCACGCCACCTTTGGTGCCGCCGTTAGCAGCAGCGTAGGATAAAGCGATCTCTTTGGCTTTACCGGAAGTATCCTGGTAAACCGCGATCAATGAAGGTACGCCGCCGCCTTTAAGGTATTCTGAACGAACTGTATGGCCTGGGCCTTTTGGTGCGATCATGATCACATCCAGGTCGGCACGTGGCACGATCTGGTTGTAGTGAATGTTGAAGCCGTGGGCAAATGCCAGTGCTGCGCCTTTTTTCAGGTTAGGGGCGATTTCGGCATGGAAGATTTCTGCCATGGTTTCATCAGGTAGCAATACCATCACTACGTCAGCTTCTTTAACAGCAGCAGCGATTTCCAGTGTGGTGTGTTTTGCGCCTTCTGCTTTTGCCCATGAACTGCCGCCTTTACGCAAGCCGATAGTGACGTCTACACCGCTGTCGCGCAAGTTGGCTGCGTGTGCGTGACCTTGTGAACCGTAGCCCACGATAGTCACTTTTTTGCCTTTAATAATGCTTAAGTCGGCGTCTTTGTCGTAATAAACGTTCATGTCTGCTTTTGCCTTTCAATACAAATGCGTAGATATACAAATATTAGGTATATATATTAAAAAATAAGGTTGATTAAACTTTGAGGATGCGGTCGCCACGACCAATGCCGGACGCGCCGGTACGCACGGTTTCCAGAATCGCGCTGCGGTCTAGGGCTTCGATAAATGCATCCAGTTTGCTGCAAGAGCCGGTAAGCTCAATGGTGTAACTATTGTCGGCCACATCGATAATACGGCCGCGAAAAATGTCGCACATACGCTTCATTTCGTCTTTATAAACGCCGGTGGCTTTAACCTTGACCAGCATCAATTCGCGCTCAATGTGCTTGCCATCGTTGAGGTCCAGCACTTTGACCACGTCAATCAACTTGTTAAGTTGCTTGATAATTTGTTCAATCACATCGTCGGAGCCAGTGGTGACGATGGTCATGCGCGACAGGGTTGGATCTTCTGTCACGGCTACCGTGAGTGATTCAATGTTGTAACCGCGCGCAGAAAACAGACCTGCCACACGTGACAGGGCACCCGCTTCGTTTTCCATCAACAGGGAAATAATGTGGCGCATTATTGCTCTCCCTTAAGACGCGAACCGCTCAATGGGCTTAACACCATTTCTGACAAACCTTTGCCATTTTCAACCATAGGGAAAACGTTTTCGGTCTGGTCGGTTAAAAAGTCCATAAATACAAATTTATCTTTTCTGGCAAACGCTTCTTTCAACGCGCCTTCTACATCCGCCGGATTGGTGATCTGCATGCCGATGTGACCATAAGATTCCGCCAGTTTTACAAAGTCAGGCAGGCTGTCCATATAAGACTCGGAATAGCGGTTCTCGTAGAAGAATTCCTGCCACTGACGCACCATGCCCAGATAACGGTTATTCAACAGAATCACCTTAATTGGCAGGCCGTATTGCGCACAGGTCGATAGCTCCTGGATATTCATCTGGATGCTGCCTTCACCGGTGATACAGGCCACTTGCGCATGTTTGTCCGCGAACTGACAGCCCATCGCGTAAGGCAATCCTACACCCATGGTGCCCAGTCCACCGGAGTTGATCCAGCGACGTGGTTTGTCGAATTTGTAGTATTGCGCCGCCCACATCTGATGCTGGCCTACGTCAGAAGTCACGTAGGCTTCACCGTTGGTGACTTCCCACAACTTCTGCACCACGTATTGTGGCTTGATCACGGTGTCGGAGTTGGTGTAATCCAGTGATTGCACGCCACGCCACTCGTTGATCTGGTCCCACCAGTCGGCGGTATCCGTAGTCTTGTTTTCTTCCTGCGCCAGGATATCTACCATGTCGGCGAGTACAGACTGTACGTCGCCCACGATCGGCACATCCACTTTTACGCGCTTGGAAATGCTGGAAGGGTCTACATCAATATGAATGATGGTGCGTTTCTGGCCTGAAAAGTGTTTCGGATTGCCGATGACACGGTCATCGAAACGCGCGCCAACTGCCAGCAACACATCACAGTGCTGCATCGCCATATTGGCTTCGTAACGGCCATGCATACCCAGCATGCCGACAAATTGTTTGTCAGTTGCAGGGTAGCCACCCAGACCCATCAACGTATTCGTCACCGGGAAATTAAGCGCTTTAGCTAGCCTTACCAGTTCGGCTGAGCCGTTACCCAATACCAAACCACCGCCGGTATAAATCATCGGGCGTTTGGCACCCAGCAGCAATTTCACTGCTTTTTTGATCTGGCCGCTATGACCTTTCAAAATCGGGCTGTAAGAGCGCATCTCTACCGTTTTCGGGTAGATGAAGTCTGCGATATGCGCAGTAATATCTTTAGGGATGTCTACAACCACAGGACCCGGACGGCCGGTTTTAGCGATAAAGAAAGCCTTCTTAATCGTTGGTGCAATATCTTTAACGTGTTTAACCAGGAAGTTATGTTTTACACATGGGCGGGTAATGCCAACCATGTCCACTTCCTGGAAGGCGTCCATGCCAATGGCCGGTACAGGTACCTGGCCACTGATCACAACCAGTGGGATGGAATCCATATAAGCAGTGGCAATGCCTGTCACGGCATTGGTGGCACCGGGGCCGCTGGTCACCAGGGCAACGCCTACATCACCTGTCGCGCGTGAATATGCATCGGCGGCATGTACGGCAGCCTGCTCATGACGCACCAGAATGTGTTTGAATCCATTCTGTTTGTATAGTGCATCATATATATGCAAGACAGCACCACCCGGATAGCCAAACACGAATTTGACTTTTTCTTCATTCAGGCAGTTGATGACGATATCAGCACCAGTCATGGATTTGGTGTGAGAGTCGGTCGCAGAGTGGGCTGAAGAATCCATAAAATCTTGATTATTATGCTAATTAATGTTGAACCCTATACATTAGCTTGCTTTAGTAATTTGGTCAAGATTATCGCGGGTTACACGACGTATTTGAGAAGGCTATTGTTTAATTACAAAAGAGTTTGCAAATAATTGTTGACTTTCTAAATGAGAAACATTATCATTTGACCACTGATTGAGGAAAGTTAACTAAACAATGCAAGCCGAATTAGCTGTAGAAGCAAGTGATCTATTTGATCCTGATCTGCCGACAGCCAGTGCGGTACTTGTATCGTTGAGTTGTGTGGCAACCCGCTACGCGGTCAATCCTTCCGAAGACCTTGCATTGTTGGGATGCAGTTTGGCGCAGACATTAAATGCGCCAGAGTATGCGGAAAGCCATTTGATTGAGTCGGCAGCAAAGCAGTTGTTACAGGATTGGCAGGCGCTTTTACAGGCGCATCGTGAATTTTCTATGCAACAGGAAGTCACGGATTTCGTCACCCCCTCTTCAACTTTACAATAATACGCTACAATATAGGGTTTACTAAATTAGTAGTGACTAATATTTTTATTTTCAGATTTAAAGGAAAGGCTTTAAACAATGAGAACTACAGGACCAAGATTAAAGATTATGCGTGCATTGGGTATTGAATTACCTGGTTTGTCACGCAAGTCTATTGAAAACCGCCCAAATCCACCGGGCCAGCATGGCAACCAGGCAGCGCGTCGTCGCCGTTCAGACTTTGCTGTGAAATTGGTGGAAAAACAAAAGATTCGTTTTAACTACGGTGTGAGCGAAAAGCAAATGCGTGGCCTGATGCTGGAAGCGCGTAAAGGTAATGAGCCTACAGGTGAAAAATTGATGTCCCTGCTGGAGCGTCGTTTGGATAATGTCGTCTTCAGGGCTGGTTTCGCACCAACCGGTATTGCCGCTCGCCAATTGGTAAGCCACGGCCATATCTTGTTGAACGGCAAGTCAGCGAACATCCCATCTATCCGCTTGAAAGTGGGTGATGTGGTGACGTTGAAAGAGAAAAGCCGCAAGATTCCGATGGTGGTTGAAGCGTTAGCGACACCAAGTCTCGCGATTCCTGAGTGGGTGTCTGTAGATTCGACAACTGCTTCTGTGAAAGTCGGCCATTTGCCATCGATTGATGATGTGCCATTCCCGCTGGATGTTCAGCAGGTGGTTGAATACTACGCTAACCGCGTTTAAGAAATGTTTCGAGCAGCCCGAAGGCTGCTCGAATAAGAGTTTGAGCAATGCTCCTAACCCCAACATGTCATTGCTCAAATAGGCGTATTTTTTATGCGCCAAATTACCCCTGGTAAGGGTGTTCCTTGAAATCTGATGCCGCTGTGCTTTTGCATGTAAGTCGGCTTTTTTTTGGGGTCCAATCATATAGGAATGAATAGCCAAATGCAACCTTTGTCTGGCAAAAACTCATCGCTGGTCGAGGTTTCAGGTATGCCTCTGGCAGTGATTGACGCCCGGCAACTGTTTGGTAATGCTTCCGGTGTGGTCATTATGCATGGGAATGAAACCTACAAACTCACGCGTACCAAGCAAAACAAGTTGTTGCTGACCAAGTGCCACAATGAAGTTGTGGATGTCAGTTCTGGTCTACGGCACATATAAATCCTTGTGATCTGATTAATTCCTGGCTGTATATGCATGACGACGCCGAAAGTGGTGTCTGTTGAATAGCTGATCTTGCTCTAGTAGCGATGCGGTTTTGTTGAGCAAGTGGCTCAATAATATTTATTTTGAATAAACTCAATGTCAATCTTTGAGTAAATTGATATGATAATGATGCGCATTAACTTGCCTTCTGGCTATTTTTCTACAAGTATGAGGATGGGTGCGGATGTTTCAGCGTGAATCAATAACAGGGTTGACCTTAAGGCCTGTGCAAGCGCATGTGCCGAAGGTCCCTGAGCTGAACTTGCATCATCGTCAACCTGCGCAATTGGCAGGCGTTTTTCGCTGGCCTGGCCTGGCAACAGAAGCCTGGTTAAGCAGAGATAAAGGTCAGCGCTGGTCTGGCATGGGCTTGTTAACGGTCATTCTGTTGCATGGAGCGTTAGTCTGGTGGGTGTTTGTACATACTGAAGCACCAATCAAGCCGCCAAAACCTGAGCCAATGACCGTTTCCCTGATCACGTTGCCTGCCAAAAAAGAAGAAGCACCAGCACCTGAAATAGTCCCTGTCATCAAACAAAAGCCGGTTGAAAAACCTGTAATCAAGCCTAAAGAAACACCAGTCAAGCCAGTAGAGCGCCCAACGCCTGTGGTGGAACGAATTGTCGAGTCTGCTGCTGATGAGCCAAAGTTTGAGGCCAGCACCCAGCCGGCAGCGCCACCCATGGAGGCGCCAGCTGCCGCATCCGCCAAACCTGCACCTGCACCCGCTGCACCACCCAAGCAGGAAGTGGTTGAAGAAAAAGAAGAACCGCCCAAGTTTGGCGTGGCTTACCTGAATAATCCGCCTCCTGAATATCCCAAAATGGCTAAACGCGCGGGAGAGGAGGGGCGTGTATTGCTGAAAGTACTGGTTTCTCCAGAAGGGCGGCCGGAAAGTGTTGAGTTATCGAAAGGCAGCGGGTTCGAACGCTTGGATACAGCAGCCCTTACTGCAGTAAAACAATGGCGATTTGTCCCGGCGCGCAAGGGTGAAAAAACAATTAGTGCTTATGTCATGGTCCCATTGGCATTTTCATTAAATTGATTATTAAGTCTGATTGAAAGGAAGTTTTTAATGCAATCCACGAGCGGTTTGGCCTTTATAACCGAAGGCGGTGTAGTGTCAATGCTGGTAGCACTGATTTTACTGGTGATGTCTGTATCCAGTTGGTATTTTGTGGTTGTAAAATCCTGGCAGGTATATAAACACAAGCGTCAGGTTTCCGGATATGTGCGCCAGTTCTGGCGTAAATCCACATTGCAGGAAGCTATGCAAGAAACGCAACAGCATTCCCCAGCCTATAAACTTGCACAGACGGCGGTAGAGTCTACCCAGCATCATCAGCAATACGCTGCACAATCACTAGGTGCGGCATGCAGCCAGGATGAATTCATTGCCAGACAATTGCGTCGTACCTTATCGCAAGAGCAGGCCGGACTCGACAGCGGTTTGTCAGTATTGGCTTCTGTAGGCAGCGTAGCGCCTTTCGTAGGCTTGTTTGGGACTGTGTGGGGTATTTACCACGCGCTGACTGCCATCGGCCAATCGGGTGTTGCCACCATTGATAAAGTCGCCGGCCCGGTTGGTGAAGCATTGATCATGACCGCGATTGGTCTGGCGGTGGCGATCCCGGCTGTTCTTGCATACAACGCATTTATTAAAGCGAACCGCGGCATTATGGCTGAGCTCGAAAGTTTTGCCCAAGATCTGCACACCTTGCTGACGACCGGGGCGCCGCTCATGATAAAGCCAGGCAGTAAGTCCAATGTCCGTGAGTTACACACTAGAGTAGTGAATAAAGGTGGCAATCCATGATCGGTAATAATCCATTCAGCGCGGGCGAGCACACGCAGCCGATGAGCGAGATCAACACGACGCCATTGGTGGATGTCATGCTGGTGCTGCTGGTGATTTTTATCATTACTGCACCTCTGCTAACGCATGCTGTGAAAATTGACCTGCCGCAGGCGACTTCACAACCACTGGAAGAAAAGCCGGAAGTGATAGACCTGGCTGTGGATGCCGATGGCAAGATGTTTTGGAACGATGCGGAAATCGATCAGGCGACACTGGTCACGCGTATGAAAGACGAAAGCGTTAAACAGCAGCAGCCTGAGTTGCAGATCCGGGCCGATAAAAATACCCGCTACCAAGTGCTGGCAGAAGTATTGGCGCAAGCGCAAACAGCTGGCATGAAAAAAGTTGGTTTTGTCAGCCAGCCACAGCAGTAAATAGAATCACAGGCCGTTGACTATGACGCAGAAATCCATCCGGCGCTGGGCCTGGATCCATAAATGGTCCAGCCTGGTGTGCACACTATTCATGTTATTGCTGTGCCTGACCGGGCTGCCACTGATTTTCAGCCATGAAATTCACGATTGGCTGGGCGATCATATCGTTACTCCTGATATCGAGCACAGTGGTCCAATGGCTAGCATGGATAGCCTGCTGGCTACAGCAAAAAAGCAGAATCCCGGATTTGTACCTTTGTACATGTACCGCGATGATGATGAGCCATTGCAATGGACAATCAGCATGGCCAAAACCACTGATGCCACCAGTGGTTTTAAATATGTAGTGATGGATGCCCGCACATCAAAAGTGCTGGGCGAACCGCCAGCAGAAGAAGGCTTTATGTATATCGTCTTCAAGCTGCACGTAGACCTGTTTGCAGGTTTGCCAGGCATGCTGTTTTTAGGATTGATGGGTTTTCTGCTGGTGATTGCGATCATCTCTGGCGTCGTGCTCTATGCACCTTTCATGCGTAAGCTGGAATTCGGTGAAATCCGCCACCAGCGTGGTGAAAAACTCAAGCGGCTGGATATCCATAATATGCTTGGTATCGTCACCCTGAGCTGGTTTCTGGTGGTGGGCGCCACCGGCGTCATCAATGCCTGGTCAGATTTACTGGTGAAATACTGGCAATTTGACCAGATGTCGCAAATGATTGCGCCTTATAAAAACTTGCCGCCGCCAACCCAATTCGCTTCGCTACAGCAGTCGCTTGAAGTTGCCCAGAAAGCCGAACCAGCCATGCAATTAGGCTTTATTGCCTTCCCCGGTACTGCATATACCAGCCAGCATCATTATGGCATTTTCATGCGTGGCGACAACCCGCTCACCAAGCGCTTATTTAAACCGGTATTGATCGACGCGCAAAACGCAACCTTAACCGACAGTCGTCCTTTGCCTTGGTACCTGGTTGCCTTGCTGGTTTCGCAACCGTTACATTTTGGGGATTATGGCGGCATGAGCCTGAAGTGGATCTGGGCCGTGTTAGATGTGCTGAGCATTATCGTTTTATGGACCGGCTTGAAACTTTGGTGGAAGAAACGGCGTCAATACCTACCAGTGACAAGTGCGCGCCCGGTATTGCATAAAGTCACTTGATAAACGGTGTTGATCAATGATTTTTAACAGCCAAAAATTTCATGATGGAATGTGTATTCATGCGGAATAAGTCATCAACACAAATTTTTTTATGGCCAACAGTGATTGCGATTGTGTCATTCACCGGTTTGTTAACCGCGTTGCTGGTGGATGATGCGCGAGAGTTGATTTCCGATGCCGCTGTGGCATTGCCGATACTGATTGCTGCTTATTACTATTGGATCAAGCCGGATACTAGCGCGCAGAAATCTTAAAGTTAATGTTGCCTGAAACATCATGCTTCGGGCAGTTTTAAAACCTGAGCCAGCCAGGAAGTGGAAACTTCGGTAGCCAGCTAATTTTTTGTTATGGATGAAACGGAGAAATCATGAATTTGAAACGTACACAATGGCAACAATTACTGGCGGTGGCTGGTAGCGCAATCTGTTTACTGCAACAACCTGCGCAAGCGGCAGATAAATGTGAGGTGAGTGTAGATGCCACAGACCAGATGACATTCAGCGTGAAGGAAATTGCGGTGCCGAAATCTTGCAAGTCATTCACTATTAACCTGAAACATGCAGGATCCATGAAGAAAACAATCATGGGACATAACCTGGTGGTGAGCAAGCAAGCTGATGAGCAAGGTGTATTGCAGGATGGTAGCAAAGCAGGCCCGGCGCAGTCATATGTTAAGCCACAGGATGCACGCGTAGTGGCTGCCACTACTGTCATTGGTGGTGGCGAGAGTGCCAGTACTTCTTTTGCGCCTTCTCAGCTAGATGCAGCGGGTAACTATGTATTCTTCTGTTCATTCCCTGGTCATGCTGCACTGATGAAGGGTACGCTGAAATTGATCTAAGTGATTATTTAGATGAACAAAGCAGGTCTGAAAAAAGCTCCGCTATCCGTCAAGGTGGCGGAGTTTTTTATGTCTTGTTCATTGATGGCAGCCTGAGATCAACTGGGACAGATCCCATGACAAGATACGATCTTTATTTTCAAGATCGTCTGTGGGTATTGTTGATGAATTTTTTAGCGCATACTTCATGTTAACTGTCGCAAAGACATTCTCTAAATTATACTCGTTACTTGAAAATGCGAATGCTTCTCATGTAGAATAACGTTTGTCAGAATTTACTATTTAACGCTATCAGCAGTTCTTCTCTCAGCTTTTGAGTAATATCGCCGCATAAATAGTCTGAATCAAAGCGTGCACACTAAACCGTTACTCCCGCAGCCTTTGTCACCACATCGATGCCTCTGTAATTAATGTACTTTAAGGAAATAAGATGACCGATCAGGAAAAACTTCAATCAGTGGGCCAGGAAGCCATTGCGTTCAAAAGCCTGTTTCAAACAGTTCAGCTTGCCAGTGTCAATGCACAAGGCGTACCGGAGGCAAGTTATGCAGCGTTTGTAGAACGTGATAACAAGTTTTATATCTACGTCAGCGAGTTGGCGACACATTGTGCCAACTTGCGTGAAACAGGTCTTTGCTCTGCCATGTTTATCGAGAGCGAAAAGGACGCAGGCCATCTGTTTGCCAGAAAGCGCCTGGTGTTTAAATGCACCGCGCAAGGGGTCGATAGAAACTCAGCAAAATTTAATGAAGTGATGGCGCTTTTCTATGAAAAGTTCGGACAATTCATGGATGCCATCGGCAAACTGACCGATTTCCACATGATGGAATTAACACCCTCACACGGTAGTTATGTTGCCGGTTTTGCGAGAGCCTATCACCTGAATGGCCAGGATTTATTACAAATCACGCACCGGAATGACCAAGGTCACGCCGCACCTGATTCAGCAGCGCAACAAAAATTGGATGAGCTGGCTTAACCGTGGTTGATTCAGATACAAATGGCAAATTTGAATCAATACGCGTGCAATTTACGAGTGAACGTCAGTCAGGTAAACGCCACCGTGATATTGCCGAAAAACTGCAAATATCAGAAGGCGAACTGATTGCGGCCCATGCCGGCGCACCGGAAACTGCTTTGTTGCGGGCGACCAGGCTGCAAGCTGACTGGGCGACATTAATAACATCACTGGAACCATTAGGCGAAGTGATGGCTTTGACCCGCAACCTTTCCTGCGTGCATGAGAAAACCGGCGTTTACAGGCATGTAAGTGACACCGGGGATGTTGGCCTGGTGCAGGGTGGGGATATCGATTTACGTGCGTTCTATCGCCATTGGGCGCATGGCTTTGCGGTGTCTGAGTCTGTTGAAAACGGTGTGCAGCAAAGTCTGCAGTTTTTTGATACCGAAGGCGCGGCCATCCACAAAGTTTTCCTCAAGCCTCCAAGCAATGTCCAGGCTTATCAAGGCTTCGTTCATCGTTATGCCGACCTGAATCAGCAGCCTGGCGTAGAGGTGACGCAGCTACCGTCACAACCGGTGGAAAAAGAGGATAGCGCTATTGATGTGGCAGGTTTTCAATCTGCATGGCGTGGACTGCAAGACGCACACGATTTTTTCGGCTTGCTTGAACAGTTTGGCGTTACCCGATTGCAAAGCATGCGTATCGCAGAAAAACAATATGTTCAGCAGGTGAATCAGGCAAGTGCCCGTCAACTGCTGGAGGCAGCGGCAAGTGAACAGGTGGCGCTGATGATTTTTGTAGCCAATCCCGGTATGGTGCAGATTCATTCCGGGATCGTTAAAAAAATAGCTGTCATGGGCCCGTGGCTGAATGTGCTGGACCCACGCTTTAACCTGCACTTGCGCGAAGACCATATTGCCAGTGCCTGGGTGGTGCGCAAGCCAACGGTGGATGGCATGGTGACTGCGCTGGAACTGTTTGACACGGATGGCCATGTGATTGCCATGTTCTGCGGTGAACGCAAGCCCGGTAAACCTGAACTTGCTGAATGGCGCGCCCTGATGGAAACGCTCAAGGAACATGAATTATGTCTGAATTAACTAAGCTCTTGAATGATGCAGAACCGGCGCATTTACGACGCAAATTCCTTTTACAGATAGGCGCGGTTGCCATCGCAAGCTGCCTGCCACAATCATGGGTATGGGCGGCGGACGCACAGAAGCAATCACGCCGCATTGTCAGTATCGGTGGCGGCTTGACCGAGATCATTTATGCGTTGGGGGCCAGCAATGAACTGGTGGGCGTGGATACCACCTCGCTATACCCTGAAGCTGCAACCAGGCTGCCTAGCGTCGGCTATGCCAGGACTTTATCAAGTGAAGGCATACTGGCCTTGGCTCCTAACCATGTGCTGGCCACCGAAGATGCAGGCCCGCCAGCGGTATTGCGGCAGATCAATGCTGCAGGAGTGCCGGTGTCGGTGTTGGCCGCCAATGACCGCTTCGAAGGCGTGCTGGAGCGCATCACCCGCATCGGTGCATTGATTGAGCGCCCAACTCAGGCCAGCCAGTTGGTTGAAAAGTTGAAAGCAGACTGGCTGAAAGTGCGTGAGCCGATCTTAGTGCGTAAAACCCCCGCGCCACGGGTGCTTTTCGTGTTGTCGCATAGCCCGAGCCAGATCATGGTCGGCGGCAAAGGCAGCAGCGCTGAAGCCATGATGCACTATGTAGGTGCCCAGAATGCTGTTCAAGGATTTAATGGCTTTAAACCATTGACGCCTGAATCTGTGATCGCTGCGCAACCTGATGTGGTGTTGTTCACTGATCAAGGGCTTGAAGTCGTTGGCGGTATTGATGGCGCATTAAAACTACCCGGCCTGGCGCAAACCCCTGCTGGACAAAAGCGGCGTATTGCCTCGCTGGAAGCCATGTTTATGCTGGGTTTCGGTCCACGCTTGCCACAGGCGGTGGCTGCGCTTGATAATGTACTGTTGAAGGCGATGAACGGATGAGTGCAGCGACCAACGTGATGCCCTTTGCATCACGTTTAACAGCTGGCCTGGTGACTCGGCCAGCTTTGTTTTTATGGTTAACCCTGGTGATATGCATCTGGGTGGCAGCTTGGGCCGGTGCAGTGACTGTGCTACCAGCAGATTGGCTGGCACTTTTGCAGTCAGGCAATGATCAGCCATTGACCGGTGGCGCGTATGTACTGTGGAACCTGCGCCTGCCACGTATCCTGTTTGCGGCGCTGATAGGTGCTGCCTTAGGGCTTTCAGGCGCACTGACACAAGGCCTGTTCCGCAATCCATTAGCCGATCCGGGTTTGCTTGGAGTGACCAGCGGTGCGGCTTGTGCGGCTGCATTGACTATTGTGTTATTGGCTAACAGCGGCATCAATGTGCCGATTTCACTACGCTATTGGGTGTTGCCGGTGACGGCATTTACCGGTGCCATTGGGGTGTGTTTCCTGCTGGATACGGTGGCACGCTGGCTCACCGCAGACTCGATCGCCGGATTGTTACTGACCGGCATTGCCCTCAATGCGTTGGCAACTGCGGTCATAGGCTTATGCACCTATCTGGCGACCGATGAACAATTACGCAGCCTGACTTTCTGGACCCTGGGCTCACTCGCCGGTGCCAGTTGGTCTTTGCTGCTGGCATTGCTGGCATTACTGCTGGCAGCTCTATGGTATGTGCGACAGTTGGTTAACCAGATGAATGCCCTGGCGCTAGGCGAAACGACGGCGGCGCATGTGGGCGTGAATGTCCGCCATCTGCGTGCACGCGTCATAGTGCTGGTTGCCTTGCTTTGTGGGTTTGCGGTTGCCTGGTGTGGAATGATCGGGTTTATCGGGCTGGTTGCCCCGCATATTGTGCGGTTGGTCATCGGCCCGGACCAGCGGCGTCTCGCACCGCTTGCCATGCTGGTGGGAGCCATCCTGCTCCTGGTGGCGGATACGGCCGCGCGTACAGTGGCGATACCGGCGGAAATCCCGGTAGGTATATTTACCGCGCTATTGGGCGCGCCATTTTTCCTGGTGCTGCTGGCCGGTATCCGTAAGGCAGGGCAATGATGCCTGCCCTGAACGCTGATCATCTGCTTTCTCTGCGCGATGTCTGCATCCATCTGGGCAAGCATACTTTCGGCCCGTTTACGCTGTCGATTCAAACAGGTGAACGCATCGCGATACTGGGCCCCAGTGGCGCAGGCAAATCAACATTGCTTAAATTGCTGGCAAGGGAGTTAACACCTGCCAGTGGTCAGGCAGTATTTTGCCAGCGCAGCCTGAAAGAATGGTCGCTGGTTGATTTAAGTCAACGCCGCGCCATTTTGCCGCAATCACACGAAGTCGCTTTCGGCCTGCCAGTCGATCTTGTGATTGGCCTTGGCCGGGTTGCGCGCGCTTACGATCCTGAACTCAAAAAAATCGTGCGGCAGTCTGCTGAATTGACATGTGCCGCACATTTGCTCGAGCGCCGTTTCGATACTTTGTCGGGTGGTGAAAAAGCACGCGTACAAATGGCCAGGGTATTTGCCCAGCTATGGGATATTGAAAAAGGCCTGCTGTTGGTAGATGAGCCACTGGCTGCGCTGGATCCCGGGCTGCAGATCAGTTTGATGGATGCCATCTATGCATTTGCATCACAGCGGGGCCATGCCATCCTGGCGATCCTGCATGATATCAACCAGGCTTTGCAGGGGTTCGACCGTTTAATCCTGATCAAACAGGGCATGATCGCCGGCGATTATCCACACAATCAAATCACCATTCCTTTGCTGGAATCTTTATATGACGTCCGCCTGGTCAGTGCTGTCACTGATACAGGAGAGACCATCGTCGCCCCCGATCTGAAGCAAAAGATACCTGCTTAGGCACACGAAGAAACAAATCCCTTCCTTGAAGTATTGAATGGTAATCGTTATCATTCAATATTTAGAATGCAAGCCAGCAAGCGATGTTTCACTGGCTAGCCATTTATTGATAAGGGAATCTTGTGTACTTAAAATTAAAACATCCGTTTCAACCGCACCGTTTATTAGCCGCCATGGTGATTGCGTTTCCCTACCAGGGGTTTGCTGCTGAAGCAACACAGCCCAAAGAAAACGTAGATGCTTTGCCAGAAGTACAGGTCACTTCCAAAGCCGAAAAAGATCAGCCTTCAGAAAAAACCAGGGCATACACAGTTGAGTCTACTTCAACCGCCACGCGTTTAAATACCAGCATCCGTGAGACGCCACAATCGATCTCTGTGATTACCCGTGAGTTGCTGGATGATTTCCGGGTGTTCAGCGTCAACGATGCCCTTTCCTATGCAACAGGTATCAAAGTTGAACAGTTTGAAACCGACCGTACCGAATATACTGCGCGTGGACTGACCATCACTAATTTCCAGATAGACGGCCTCAGTACCCCGATCAGCTTTAGTGGTACCAACTATGGCGATCTGGATGTGGCATTGTATGACCGCATTGAAGTATTGCGCGGTGCCAATGGTTTACTGACCGGCACCGGAAACCCTTCTGCCACCATTAACTTTATCCGCAAGCGTCCGACAAGAGAGTTCCAGGCAAAAGCGAATGCCTCGGTGGGTTCCTGGGATAATCGTCGCCTGGATGCAGATGTCTCCGGCGCCCTGAATGGGGATGGCAGTATACGTGGGCGCCTGGTGGTGGCAAATCAGAATAGAAACTCTTACCTTGACCGCTATAGCACTGAAAGAAACGTCGTTCATGGCGTGATTGAAGCTGATTTAACAGATACCACCAACCTGGCTGTCGGACACACATATCAGCAGAACAATGCGAGCGGTAACAATTTTGGTAGTTTGCCCTTGTTGTATGCCGATGGTAGTAAGCGTCATTACAATGTGTCTGCTTCAACCGCGCCGGATTGGAGCAACAGGAATGTAGGCACCAATGTCAGCTTTGTCGAGTTAACGCATTATTTCAATAATGACTGGAAGCTGAAAGGGCAGTTGACCCACAAAGAAGTGAGCTCCAAAGGTCGCCATCATTATATTGAAGGTAATGAAGACCGCAGCACTGGTCTGATAACCTATGCCAGTTACCCTTATATTTACGACTTCGCAACCAAAGACCATGTGGCCGATATTTATGCCAATGGCCCTTTTGAGTTCGCAGGGCGCAAGCATGAACTGGTAGTTGGTGCCACATTGAGTAAAACCTACATGAAAGAATACTCAAGGGAGGGTGACACTCTTTTCAATCCATTACTTAACAATTTCTTTACTAGTAGTTTTGATGATATAGGTAATTTCCCGATACCGACGTTCGGACCTGAAAGCAAATCATCTGATTACAAAAGTACAAACAGTAATATCTATACTGCCGCTAAACTCAACCCTACTGATGATTTGAAGGTTACTTTGGGCGGAAGCCTGTTGAGTTATAAATTAAGCGGCATCAGTTATGGCACCCCTCAAGACGCCAAAGAAAGTAATAGGTTTACGCCCTACATCGGTGCCGTGTATAAACTGGATGACACACATTCTTTATATACCAGCTATGCCGGGATTTTCAGGCCGCAGATTGAAAAGAACACCAGCGGCAGTGTACTTGCACCTTTAAAAGGTAAAAACTATGAGGTTGGTGTTAAAAGTGAGTGGTTTAATAAAGCATTGAATAGCGCATTTGCATTTTTCAAAACAGAGCAAGAAAACCAGCCTCAGTTCGTGAGTCAAACCGGTCAGCAAACTTTTTACAAAGGGATTGAAGCGATCACAAAAGGGTATGAGTTAGATCTATCCGGTGAGGTCATGGCAGGGTTAAATATTAATGCAGGATATACCCGGTTGATGAGTGTTAAGGGTGAGCAAGATCAAAATGTGAACCCGTTCATCCCTCGCCACCTGGTCCATCTGACGACGGTTTACACGGTCCCTTTTGTTGAGAATCTCAAAGTGGGTGCAAGCGTCAATTGGCAAAGCGATGTGCATGTGGATATCGGCACAGTACGTTATAAGCAGGATAGCTATGCGGTGTTGAATTTGATGGCCAACTATAAAATTGACAAACATTGGAACGCAGCAGTCAATTTGTACAACGTTACAAATGAAAAATACTTATCCAGCTTAAGATATGCGGAAGGTGCACAAGCTTTTTATGCCCCACCGGCAAGTGCATTAGCTTCAGTGACATGGACTTATTAACAGCCCGAGAGGGTATTAATTTAGGACTACACAGAGTTTCATAAACTAAAAATCCTACTTGAAATTAAATATGATAATGGTTATCATTCACCGCTTTAAATTTTGCAGCCAGTGAGTCTTAACTCCAGTAGCTAGCAGTCTGTTTTATTGGAGAATTTATGTACTCATTTCGGATTAATACGATTTCGCTTGCTTTAATGTTTGCTTTCCTGTCGGCGAATCTTCTTGCAGAAGAAACCTCTAAATCAACTGGTGCAGACACGTTGCCTGAAGTGTCTGTTAAGGCGGAAAAAAATAGTAAAAAGAAGGACAGATTCATCACTCAGGAGCAGTCTGCTTCAGTTGGTAAAAGCCCAGTCAGCGT
>NZ_DATHWZ010000045.1:0-1835 GCF_035460085.1 Methylophilus sp. | reverse complement strand
AAACCGGAGGAAGGTGGGGATGACGTCAAGTCCTCATGGCCCTTATGGCCAGGGCTTCACACGTAATACAATGGTCGGTACAGAGGGTTGCCAACCCGCGAGGGGGAGCCAATCCCAGAAAGCCGATCGTAGTCCGGATTGCAGTCTGCAACTCGACTGCATGAAGTCGGAATCGCTAGTAATCGCGGATCAGCATGTCGCGGTGAATACGTTCCCGGGCCTTGTACACACCGCCCGTCACACCATGGGAGTGGGTTCCACCAGAAGTAGTTAGTCTAACCGCAAGGAGGACGATTACCACGGTGGGATTCATGACTGGGGTGAAGTCGTAACAAGGTAGCCGTATCGGAAGGTGCGGCTGGATCACCTCCTTTCTAGAGAACACCTGTTCTGCAAGCATTCACACTTATCGGTTGTTCAAAAAAGCGCATCAAAGATTGGCCTACCTAAAATAACGGCGACGTTATTTACCTTATAGGGTCTGTAGCTCAGCTGGTTAGAGCACCGTCTTGATAAGGCGGGGGTCGTTGGTTCGAGTCCAACCAGACCCACCAGATTCACCTGAAATATTGGGGGATTAGCTCAGCTGGGAGAGCACCTGCTTTGCAAGCAGGGGGTCGTCGGTTCGATCCCGTCATCCTCCACCATTCTTTGAAGTGCTTATGTAGGTAATAGCAAGAAATTAGAAGCAAGCATTTAGCTTGAATGCTTGCTTCTAGTTTTTTAACTAGACTGATCTTTAACAAAATGGAAGAAGTAAAGTGAGTGCATGCATTTGTGATGAGTGTGTGCGCTCAAATGGGTAGTAATTGATTGCAAAATCGAAATGTTTTAACGCGTTAAGTTCTGGCTTAGTTCTCTAACTAGGCTGGTAATAAGACGGTTATTTCAAGTTCAACGATATCTGCTTGGTATCGTTGGAAGTAATGCTTTAGAAAACCTATGACTGGCAGATTTACTCCCTGCCGCGAAACTGAGTAAGGCGAGCTGGATGACTTCACCGTTATCTGGCGGACCCGTAAAAGGGCTCAGGTTTTAACGTTATAGGGTCAAGCGAATAAGTGCATATGGTGGATGCCTTGGCGATTACAGGCGATGAAGGACGTGGTAGCCTGCGTAAAGTTTCGGGGAGCTGGCAAACAAGCTTTGATCCGGAAATGTCCGAATGGGGAAACCCACCCGCAAGGGTAACCTATCCTGAATACATAGGGATATGGTGGCGAACCGAGTGAACTGAAACATCTAAGTAGCTCGAGGAAAAGAAATCAACCGAGATTCCGGAAGTAGTGGCGAGCGAACCCGGAAGAGCCTGTTATTTTTAGCATGTGCGATAGTAGAACGGAATGGAAAGTCCGGCCATAGAGGGTGATAGCCCCTTATACAAAATCCCGCGTGTGGAACTAGGATAACGACAAGTAGGGCGGGACACGAGAAATCCTGTCTGAATATGGGGGGACCATCCTCCAAGGCTAAATACTCGTAATCGACCGATAGTGAACCAGTACCGTGAGGGAAAGGCGAAAAGAACCCCGGGAGGGGAGTGAAATAGATCCTGAAACCGTATGCATACAAACAGTGGGAGCGGACTTGTTCCGTGACTGCGTACCTTTTGTATAATGGGTCAGCGACTTACATTCAGTGGCAAGCTTAACCGATAGGGGAGGCGTAGAGAAATCGAGTCCGAATAGGGCGAATCAGTCGCTGGGTGTAGACCCGAAACCAAGTGATCTATCCATGGCCAGGATGAAGGTGCCGTAACAGGTACTGGAGGTCCGAACCCACAAATGTTGAAAAATTTGGGGATGAGCTGTGGATAGGGGTGAAAGGCTAAACAA
>NZ_DATHWZ010000044.1:0-89175 GCF_035460085.1 Methylophilus sp. | reverse complement strand
ACACCGACGCCACCATCCAGCAACACATGCCCGCGTGCAAAAATCGCAGTGTTCATCAAACGAATGGCTTTGCTCTGTCCAACAATCACCTGGTTGACCTGTTTTTCCAGGTTCAGTGCATGGTTACGCCAATCTGCCAATTGAATATCTAATGAAGCGGACATGAATCTTTCCTTTAATAGAATGTTTCAAAAATGTAACAGAATGTAACTAGTCCACAATCCTCCAGTTTTGAGAACTTTGCTGGTCCAGTTAAATATGCGATATAGTGAAGGTTAC
This sequence comes from Methylophilus sp., assembly GCF_035460085.1. Lineage (GTDB taxonomy): Bacteria > Pseudomonadota > Gammaproteobacteria > Burkholderiales > Methylophilaceae > Methylophilus. The sequence continues at coordinate 88,896 of NZ_DATHWZ010000044.1, read as the reverse complement.
ATAGTCCAGTTTGGCGGCGAAGAATAGGGATTTTTTCCCGTCGTTTTATATATTCAAGGGTGAAGGGAGACGTGAAAAATGCTACGTTCGTGGAGTCTTAAGTTAACCATTACCGACACCTCGGGTTTGCCAGTGTATTTACAAATCGCGCAGCAGATCATGGAAGAAATCCAGCGTGGCCGGTTGGCGCCTTCCACCGCCATGCCTGGCACGCGGGAGCTGGCCGAAAAACTGCACGTGAACCGCAAAACGGTGATCCTGGCCTATGATGAATTGATCGCCCAGGGCTGGCTGGTGTCCGAGCAACGCAGGGGCTCATTTGTTTCCGCCAACCTGCCCAACTTCAATGCGCAACCGCAAACCGCTAAAACCAGCAAACAGCCCGCCAATGTGGTCGAAGGGCCAACGCATCCGCTGTTGAATTATCAGTCCCCGGAAGCCGGCGTGATTGATTTTAATGATGGCATCCCCGATTCACGGCTGATCCCGTTCAATATCCTGTCACGCGCATTCAGGCATGCCTTGATCGGTTCCAGCAAAAACCTGGGCTACGGCGACCCGCGCGGCACGCTGGCTTTGCGGCAATCGATTGCCACCATGCTGAATATGGAAAGGGGCCTGAGTGTCGCTATCGACCAGATCTGTATCGCGCGCGGTAGCCAGATGGGTATTTTCCTGGCGGCGCGTGTGTTAACCAGGCCGAATGATTATGTAGTGGTAGAACAGTTGAGCTACCCGGCGGCGAAAGAAGCGTTCAGGTCCTGCGGTGCCAATATTCTTACCGTCGGGCAAGACAAGCACGGCATTGATGTCGTCGCGCTGGAGAAACTGTGCAAACAACACCCTATCCGCGCCATCTATGTCACGCCGCATCACCAGTTTCCCACCACCGTGATCATGACCGCCGAACGTCGCCTGAAGCTGCTGATGCTGGCCGAGCAATATGATTTCACCATCGTAGAAGACGACTACGACCACGAATTCCACTTCTCGCACCACCCGGTGTTTCCACTCGCCAGCACCAACCACGGTGGCCGCGTCATCTATGTCGGCTCGCTCTCCAAAGTGCTCGCCCCCGGTTTACGTGTTGGTTACCTGGTGGCCACCCCCGGCCTGATAGACCGCTGTGCAAAAGAAGTCATGCTGATAGACCGGCAAGGCAACTCGATCACTGAGCTGGCGGTGGCCGAGCTGATGGATTCCGGCGAAATCAAGCGCCATATCCGCCGTACGTTCAAGGTCTATAACGAACGCCGAACCCTGCTGATCGCATTGATTAAAAAAGAACTCAAGGAATACGTCACCTTCGATGCCCCCGATGGCGGGCTGGCGATCTGGTTGCGCCTGAAAGAAGGGATCGATGTCGAGAAAGTGGCAGAACAGGCTTTAAGACACAAAGTGCGCATTTTGCCAGGCACGCTGTTTTCAGAATCGCAACCAAGCGTGCATGCGATCCGGCTGGGGTTTGGTAGCCTGACAACGACTGAATTGGAGAAAGGGGTGTTGGGGCTAAAAGCCGCTTTTACGGGTAGCTGAATCTCAGCGCAGACACCTCGTTGATGCCTGTATGACACATTTCCAACACATTGATATTTAAGAAAAATCAAATGTGACCGAAAACAGTATATTGAAGTAAAACTAAATTTATTGTGGGAAGATACAGATAGATCAATATTAGAAATATTCGGTCATGCCATGAAAAATATTCAACATCAGCATATTGAGAGCGATCAATACATCCAGACATTGATCGATAACTTCCCTTTCATGGTCTGGCTCAAGGATGAGAACAGCCGCATCCTGGTGGCGAACACTGCCTATGCCAATATGGTGGGTGTAGCCTCAAGTGCAGAGTTGATCGGCAAAACGGATTTTGATTTTTTCCCGCATGACCTGGCGCAGGAATATGTCGATGGTGATCAAAAAGCCATGCGGAGCACTTCACCGAGTGCAGTCACGGTGCCGATCAAAAATTCCGAAGGTGAGTATTACTGGATAGAGTCTTACAAATCTGCGGTAGTGGTAGATGGTCAAGTGGTCGGTTCGCTGGGTTACGCCAGGGATGTCACCGAGAATATCCAGAAAGCGCACGAATACAGATCCATTGTAGAAAACTCATCGAATTGCATCGCCAAATACAACAGCGCCTGCCAGCGTATCTTTCTCAATAACGCCAACTCCGCATTTTATGAAGTCGACTGCAGCAGCCTGATCGGCAAAACCCCCTCGCAATATCCCGGTGGCGACTTCGCCATCGCCTTTGAGAAAAGTATCCGGGAAGTGTTTCAAAGCGGTGAAGACCAGCATGTCGCCTTCAGGCTCACCACCAGCAATGGCAAATACAAAATCATGGATACGGTGTTAACGCCCGAATTCAATGCCAACCACGAAGTCAAAGCCGTGATCGCCATCGGGCAGGACATGACGCAGTCGTATGAACACCTCGACCGCATCCACAACCTGGCGTATTTTGATTCCATCACCAAACTGCCCAACCGCATTGCCTTGCTTGAAGTATTGAATCAATGCCTCACTCAATCGCCACAGTCAGAAGCCTCATTTGCGTTTCTGATGCTGGACCTGGATGGCTTCAAGGCCGTCAATGATCTGCTCGGCCATGCAGAAGGCGACCTGCTGCTATACGAGATGGCCAGGCGCATAGAAAGGTCTGTCAGGCCCACCGATACCGTTTCCCGCCTGGGTGGCGATGAGTTTGCGATTGTGTTGTCAGAAGTGAAAGACCCTAAAAATGCAGGGCTAGTCGCGAAAAAAGTGCTTGAATCCATCAGGCAACCGATTTTGATCCGTGGCACAGAACTGTTCATTTCCGCCAGCATCGGCATCGTGATTTGCCCTGAACATAGCAGCCTTGTCAGCGATATTGTGAAGTTCTCCGATATCGCCATGTACAAGGCCAAAAAGCAAGGCCGCAATAACTACCAGTTTTATTCGTCTGATTTATCGCAAACCACGATAGAACGCATAGACATCGAGCGCTCATTACGCACCGCCCTGCAAAATGATGAATTCCTGCTGCATTACCAACCGCAGGTGAATCTGGAGACCAACAACATTGTCGGCGTAGAAGCCCTGCTCAGGTGGCACCGCAATCACAGCGAAATGATCCCGCCCAACCGGTTTATCGGCATCGCCGAAGATTCAGGCTTCATCATCGAAATCGGCGAGTGGATCATGCAAACCGCATTTAAAGATGCGGTCAGGTGGAATACCGGCCGCGAAGAGCCGATCACCGTTGCCATCAACTTATCCAGCCGCCAGTTTATCCATAACAACCTGCTCAACTCCATCAAGCACCTGTTAAAGAAAACCCACTGCAACCCGGCATGGATCACCCTGGAAATCACCGAAAGCCTGCTGCTGAGCGACAGCGCCTATATCAGAAAAACCCTGAAAATCCTGGATAGCATGGGCTTCAGAATCTCCCTGGATGACTTCGGCACCGGCTATTCAGCGCTCAGTTATCTAAGCAAATTCCCCGTCAGTGAGATCAAAATCGATCAATCATTTGTGCAAGGCATTGCAGATAACAATGACCACCGGCTGATTGTGCAAGCGATTATTTCTATGGCGAAAAGCTTGGGCAAAGAACTGGTTGCGGAAGGGGTGGAGACGGCGGAACAGGCCAAGTATTTACTAGGCTGTGACTGCAAAGTGGTGCAAGGTTTTTATTTTAGTAAACCTAAGCCGTTTGATGAGATTGATATGCAGGCATTACGCAAAAATCTGTAATTCAATTGCCATATCCACAAACCTTTAAAGCTTGCAACAAACACACCAAGGGGGTGGCTGGCAACCAAGTTACGCTTAGCGGAAGGTTATAAAGCACAGAAAGTCGCCGAACAAGCATGCTATTCAATTAGGGCTTGGTAGCTTGGTAGCTTAATGAACCCGGAATTGAAAAAAGGGGAGATCAGCTTTTGATATGTTAGATTAATTCAGGCCTAAATGATTTAGACCGTCAACTAAGTAAATAATAACCGTATGTAAAGTTTACATATGCCTTGATCACTTATCAAAGTGCAGCAATATAAATACATTCCATCGGAAATATCGACATCTTTCAAATTGAAATAAATATTCACGCAAGGAGTACATCAATGTGTCGACTAATGTATATTGCCTCCTAAATGACTCAATACAATTTAAAAACTATTTAGCGTTACAAACCTAAATGAATAAGAAAAAATTCTCTGAGCGTGATATTTGTAGCAAATTTATAACACCCGCTTTACAACTTGCAGGATGGGATATTACTACACAGATTCGCGAAGAATTTCCGCTTACCAAAGGCCGCATAATCGTGCGAGGCAAGTTACATACACGCGCTCAACACAAACGTGCTGATTATGTCTTATTTCACAAACCGAATTTTCCAATTGCAATCATTGAGGTTAAAGATAATAACCACAGCCTAGGGGATGGCATGCAGCAGGCACTTGGTTACGCCGAATTATTGCAAGTGCCGTTCGTATTCAGTAGCAATGGCGATGGCTTCTTATTTCACAATAAAATCGCTGCGGACGGTGTCATTGAGCGACAGCTCGAGCTTGAGGCGTTTCCAAGCCCAGAAACCCTTTGGCATTGGTGGGCTGCACACCATGGACTCAATACGCATCAACAGGAACTAGTAAGTCAGGATTACTACAGCGACGGCAGTAACAAAACTCCACGCTATTACCAGTTGCTTGCTATCAACAAAACTATTGAAGCCATCGTCAAGGGCCAACAACGCATTTTGCTAGTAATGGCTACTGGCACAGGCAAGACCTACACAGCTTTCCAAATCATCTGGCGCTTATGGAAATCACGCTCCAAGAAGCGCATCTTGTTTCTAGCTGACCGCAATATCCTAGTTGATCAAACCATGACTAATGACTTCAAGCCTTTTGGTTCGGCTATGACTAAGATCCAGAAGCGGCAGGCTAACAAGGCATATGAAATCTATCTGTCTCTATATCAAGCCGTTACGGGCGCTGAGGAAGAGCGGAACATTTACAAACAGTTTAGCCCAGATTTTTTTGACCTAATTATCATTGATGAGTGTCATCGCGGCAGTGCTGCAGCTGATTCAGCATGGCGGGAAATTTTGGAGTACTTCAGCTCAGCGACTCAGATTGGACTTACAGCAACACCTAAGGAAACAAAAGATACTTCCAACATTGATTACTTCGGTGAACCTATTTACACCTATTCTCTACGACAAGGTATTGATGATGGTTTTCTTGCACCCTATAAAGTGGTGCGTATCGATTTGGATAAAGACCTCACAGGCTGGAGGCCAGACAAGGGCATGGTGGATAAGCTCGGCAATGAGATAGAAGACCGAATCTACAATCAGAGTGACTTTGACCGAAATCTAGTGCTAGAGCAGCGCACGCTGATGGTAGCCAAAAAAATCAGTGACTTTCTCAAAGCCACCAGCCGCTTCGACAAAACCATTGTCTTCTGCGACAACATCGACCACGCTGAGCGTATGCGTCAAGCTTTGGTGAATGAAAATGCCGATCTGGTTGCGCAAAATAGTAAATACGTGATGCGCATTACGGGAGATAATGAAGAGGGCAAGCTCGAGCTCGACAATTTTATCTTTCCTGAAAGTAGGTACCCAGTCATTGCCGTTACGTCCAAGCTGATGACCACCGGAGTCGATGCCCAGACCTGCAAGCTGATTGTGCTAGATCAGCGCATCCAGTCCATGACTGAGTTCAAGCAAATCATTGGTAGAGGTACGCGCATCAACGAAGACTTTGATAAATACTATTTCACTATCCTTGACTTCAAGAAGGCTACTGAGCTATTTGCAGACCCAGCTTTTGATGGTGATCCAGTACAAATCTATGAGCCGAATGGTGATGCATCGCCAGTGCCGCCAGACGAATTGGACGGTATGCCAATGGAAGATGAAAAAACCATAAATGGCTTCGCTTATCCCACAGACAGTGATTCACCTTGGATTGGCGAAGCTGGGCCAGATGAGATTGATGGTCGTGTGCGCCGTTATGTGGTGGCCAATGTCACAGTAAATGTTGTTGCCGAGCGGGTTCAGTACTTTGACGCCAACGGTAACCTGATCACCGAGTCGTTAAAGGACTACACCCGCAACACACTGGCCAAAGAGTTTGCCTCGTTGGATGACTTTTTACGCCGCTGGAATAGTACGGAGAAAAAGCAAGCCATAATTGATGAGTTGAGTAGTCAAGGCATTCTCTTTGAAGCGCTGGCCGATGAGGTAGACAAGCAATCGGGCAAGACCTTTGATCCGTTTGATCTGCTCTGCCATATTGCCTGGGATCAACCACCGCTTACCCGCAGAGAACGGGCCGAGCAGGTCAAAAAGCGCCACTATTTTGCCAAATATGGCGAACGGGCGCAGGCAGTCCTACAAGCTTTACTCGACAAATATGCTGACGAAGGCGTCTCCGCCATCGAAGAAACCCAAATCCTCACCATTGCCCCGTTTAACAAACTGGGCACACCAATCGAACTTATCCGTGCTTTTGGCGGCAAGGCTCAATATGAGCAAGCTGTCAACGAGCTCGAACAAGCGCTCTACAGCGCCTGAAAGAGTTAGAACTAGGAATCCATATGTCAATCGCTACCCTTATTAAAACCATACAGGACATCATGCGCAAAGATGTCGGTGTCGATGGCGATGCCCAACGCATCAGTCAGATTTGCTGGTTGCTGTTCCTGAAAATTTTCGACGATAAAGAACAAGAGTGGGAGCTCACTCACCTTAACTACAAGTCGCCACTGCAAAGCAGGTTTCGCTGGAGCAACTGGGCCAAAAACCCTGAAGGCATTACTGGCGAAGAGTTGATCGATTTCGTCAACAATGATCTGTTCCCCTCGCTCAAAAAGCTCGCTACCTCAGCAGGCGTCGTGGCGCACGGCCGCGTGGTTGGTTCGGTTTTCGAAGATGCCTACAACTACATGAAGTCCGGCACCTTGCTGCGGCAGGTGATCAACGCTATTGAAGAAGACGTAGACTTTAATAAGTCTGGCGATCGTCACCTGTTCAACGACATTTATGAAAAAATCCTGGCTGACCTGCAATCGGCGGGTAACGCAGGTGAATACTATACCCCGCGCGCCGTTACCCAGTTCATGGTCGATATCCTTGATCCACAGCTAGGCGAAAGCATCCTTGATCCGGCTTGCGGTACCGGCGGCTTCCTCACTTGCGCCATCGAGCACCTGAAAAAACAAGTCAAAACCCCGGGCGATGATGAACAATTGCAAAACAGCATTCACGGCGTAGAAAAAAAACCGCTCCCGCACATGCTGGCCATTACCAACATGTTGCTACACGGCATCAATGTGCCCACCAACATCCGTCACGACAACACGCTCTCGCGTCCACTCAAAGATTATGCCCCTAGCCAGCGGGTGGATATCATCATCACCAATCCGCCTTTTGGTGGCATGGAAGAAGATGGTATCGAAAACAACTTTCCGCGAAAATACCAGACGCGCGAGACTGCTGACCTATTCATGGCACTGATCATGCATGTGCTCAAATATGACACGGGGCGCGCTGCCGTGGTGTTGCCCGATGGCTTTCTGTTTGGCGAGGGTGTAAAAACCACGCTCAAGCGCGAGCTTCTGGAAGAATTCAACCTGCACACCATCGTGCGTTTGCCAAAAGGCGTGTTTGCGCCCTATACCAGCATTGCCACCAACATTCTGTTCTTTGAAAAAGGCGGACCCACACAGGATGTCTGGTTCTTCGAACACCCTTATCCGGATGGCTACAAGAGCTATTCCCGCTCTAAACCTTTGACGATAGAAGAGTTTGATCTGGAAAAAGCTTGGTGGGGTGACTCACAGCGCAAAAGCCGTAAAACTACAGAATACTCATGGAAAGTGTCGGCCAAAGAAATTGCCGAGAAAAACTATAACTTAGATACTGTGGGCAAGAACCCGCATGAGGTTGCCACTCAACACGCAGCTCCGGAAGAACTCATGGCGGAGTATGAGGAGATCACTCGCCAATTGGCCGAAGCTCAAGACGTACTCAAAGCGGAACTCATGCGCGCGCTCGGGGGCCAGTGATGGAGCTACTGGAGCGACACTTTGATGTAGCATTCTCTGCGCCTGATGGTATCAAGAAACTGCGCGAACTAATATTGACGTTTGCCATGCATGGCAAACTGGTACCGCAAGACCCTAGCGAGAAATCATCCAGCGAGCTGCTCAAAACCATTCAAGCCGAAAGGAAACAGTTAGTAAAAGAGCGCAAGCTTAAAACGCCAAAGCCGCTGTCAGAAATTACTGCGAGCGATGAACCCTACCCGTTGCCACAAGGGTGGCAGTGGGTTCGGCTCGGCATCGTTGGTAATATTTTCAACGGCAATAGCATCAACACAGCAGAGAAAGAGTCGAAGTACGCGGGTGAAAACGGATTGCCATACATAGCCACCAAAGATGTCGGCTACGGTTTAGACCCTCTAAACTACAAAAATGGAATTTGCATTCCTCTCAATGAAGAAAAATTCAGGGTCGCACATAAAGGCGCTGTGCTGATTTGTGCTGAAGGCGGCAGCGCAGGTAAAAAATGTGGCCTAACTGATCGTGATATTTGCTTTGGTAACAAACTGTTCGCCAATGAACTTTATGGGCAGATTCCAGCTCGATTCATCCTCTATACTTATTTGTCACCAATCTTTCGCGCAATGTTTTCCAATGCAATGACTGGGATTATTGGCGGCGTATCCATTGCCAAGTTTGGTGAGATTTCAATTCCACTTCCACCCCTTGAAGAGCAAAATCGCATCGTTGCCAAAATAGATCAGCTAATGTCGCGTTGCGACGCCTTAGAAGAATTGAGAAAAAGCCGTGATAAACAACGCATGGTCATACATAAAGCTGCACTTTCACAGCTACTGGATACCGCTGAAAAAAACGGTAACGTAGAGAGTGCTTTTTCATTTATTTTCAATCGCTTCGAAGATCTTTACGCGGTTAAAGAAAACGTCATGGAACTGCGCAAATCCATTCTTCATCTAGCGCTCATGGGAAAACTCACTGAGCGACTAAAAGAAGACGGCCCTGTGAGTGAGCTTTTGAAGAAAATTAAATCCGAACGATCTCGCCTAAACATTCGAAGCGCCACTGTTAAGCAAATTGAAACAAACAAATCAACTCTCTCACTTCCAGATGGCTGGGCTCTATTACCGCTTGATGCAATTTTGATCTTAGGCCCTACAAATGGGTATTCCCCAAAGGCTGTTGATTATAAAACCAAGGTTAAATCCTTAACCTTGAGCGCAACGACTTCTGGTGTGTTTAAAGGCGAGCACTCAAAGTTCATCGTCGACGAGATACCGATTAGCTCATACCTTTGGCTACAAGATGGTGACATCTTAGTACAGCGCGGCAACACTATTGATTACGTCGGTGTTCCAGCAATTTATAGAGGTGAAAGAAACACATACATATATCCAGACTTAATGATGAAACTACGTGTTTCGACAGAACTTGATAGCGACTATGTTTGCTTTGCAATGAGCGCTAAGCCGAGCCGTGATTTTCTTCGCGAACGAGCATCTGGAACTTCCGGAACAATGCCAAAAATTAATCAAAAGACATTAAGCAGCCTACCTATCCCTATACCACCGATAGAAGAGCAACGTCGGATTGTGTCAAAAATTAACAAGTTGATGCGACAGTGTGATCAACTGGAGGAGCAAATTGTGGCAACCAATTTAAAGCAGTCAGAACTTCTGAATGCCGTAATTGCACGGTATAAATAAACTGCCATGCGCCTGAAATCAATCTTCATTAGCGACTACAAAAATCTTAAAGACTTCACGCTGAGTGTCGATGGCTCGAGCGTTATAGATGTATTCGTCGGCAAGAATGGTAGCGGAAAATCAAATTTATTCGAGGCTTTAATTGATATATTTCGTCACCTCGATCAGTTTGGCCGTGTGGGCAATAACATTGCCTTCGATTATCGCTTGAATTACGAAATAAATGGGCAAGACACTGAAATTGAATGGAAACTTGGCAAACTGCGAATTAACAACGATGAAGATCGTAAGACACTGGGACAGACTCCGTTCCCTGACAATGTGCTGATCTATTACTCCGGTCATAACACTAAAGTATCTGAGTTAGTTACGGCTTATGAGATAAGCTTTCGTGCGCGAATCAAGGGTGCAAACATCGAAGAGTCTCGCCGCTTTATAGGTATTGGTCCGGAATACAAAGCGCTGTTGCTTGCTGTGTTGCTGACGCAAGCAGAAGATGGTTGCGCCCACACTTTCATTCGCCAAAAGCTTGGTATAGATAAACTTGGGATTATTAAACCAGGGACCAATGAAATTACAGAACCTGTACTTCGAGTCGAACTGAATCGCCCGGAGTATGCACATGGCAAAAAAGACTTCGATATCGAGCTCAATGACGAGTCCGATAGATACTGGAAAGCCGACGGCATTACTAAAAGTTTTCTTGATATATTGACTCAATGCGTCTGGAATAACGCTGAAGCATTAACGGTAACCGAGGGTTATCTTGCAAATGATGATCGGTACATGCTGTACTTGTCGATTAGCAAGTTGCAAGCTTCATTCGATGGAAAGTGGCAAGAACTGTTCCGTCAGTTCGATAATCTTAAAATCCTAGGCATGCTGGGCAATATTTCCGTACCACTTCGTCTTACTTCTGGCATGGATGGAAATATTAACCAGTACAGCGACGGCCAGTTTCAATCGGTTTACATCTATTCAATTGTCGAGCTGTTTCAAGACCGTAATAGTTTAATACTGCTTGATGAGCCAGATGCATTCCTACATCCAGAATGGCAGTTTGTTCTTTTAAAGCAGCTATTCGAGATTACGGATGCGGCGGCCAAAACCAGTCATATTCTGATGAGTAGCCATAGCGCATCAACAATTACCTGTGCCAATGAAAGTGTCATAAATTTGTTTGAGTTTGATGGCAAGAAAGTGGCGTTGACAAAGGTGAATAAGGCTGATGTTATTAAATCGTTGTCAGCAGGCTTGATTGCTTTTTCTGAAAGTGAAGCACGTCTGAATATTCAGCATGTTCTAAAAAACACAACTGCCCCAGTATTGTTTACAGAGGGCATCACGGATGAAATGATCCTTGAGACAGCGTGGGATAAGCTTTTTCCAGGCGAGAGGCGGCCTTTTGAGATACAGAATGCGTTTAGTTGTGGATTTCAACGAACCCTGGTGAAAGATGCAGCTTTGTATCAAAACCATCCAGGTAGAACGTTCTTTGCGCTTTTTGACTTTGATGAGGCATATAACGATTGGAACCAGCTAGGCCAAGATGTACAAACAAATCCAGCGCTGTGTCTGACTAAGAAGCGCAACGGTTGTGAAAGTTATGCACTATTACTTCCCGTACCAAACGGGCAGATTCGCAGACAGGTGATCAATCCACATACAGGCGGCAATTACGGAAACAAATCGCTATTGACTATTGAGCTCCTTTTTCATGGAGTAACGGGCCTTGATGCCTATTTCATAGTCGACACCGAGCGCACAGACGGTTTCATTAAATTCATCAGTGACGGACAAAAGACGACTTTTGCCAAGGATGTTGTTCCAACTCTTGGAGCTGCCCACTTTGAAGTGCTTCGCCCACTTTTTGAGTTTATAAAGTCAAAGAGTGTAGTTGTTGCTAGTGTCTAGCTTTGATAACAAAAAGGGAGGTTGCAATGGGGTTCCACTTAACAGCAAGGCTGGCTTGGCACGATAGTGGATGGAATGGCCATGTTTGCAACGAGCCTAAGAAAAATACTTATTGCATTGGTGCTCATTCATATCCTGGTGACATGGTTGCTAAACACCGCGACTTGGAGTCGGAGCAAAGTTGTTCAGGTCAATCGTGTGCTAACTTAAAAAAAATGACGCCCTGTGCTTACAGCGTCAATGCCTTCGGTAAAGACACGTTAACTGCTTTTGCTGAGCCTCCTGATTTTTTCAATAAAGATGCTAAACGTAAAGATTGGGTTCTGCCTCCAGCAACTGTTTGCGTTTGGCCGTATGAAGAGATGTACCGTGAAGAGGTGCGTAAAGAGAGTGGGTTCGACGCACACGCAAGAAAACGCTTTGTTGATGCTTTTTTCTCAAAGATTGAAGAAAAGTCTAGTTTTATTTTTTATTACGCAAACTATTCTAACCCTTTCAGCACAGACGAAGAACCTCGTTATGTACTTATAGGGGTCTCGCGCATTATTGAAGTGGGTGATGATCTTTATTATGAAGGGTGTGATGAAAAAACACTAGATCGTTACGGCGGGTATGTGTGGGATCGTAACATCACATCTAACTACCCTGCTGAAGGGGTGCGGCTACCTTATCACTTATATAAGGATGATTCACGTATCGAGCAATTTGCTGTATTTCCAGATAACCCTATTTTGTGCAAATACGGCTCGAAATTAATGACAGATGACCAAGCACTTGGTCTAGTTGAACAATTTCATCAGGCAGTTCTTACTTTGATTGAGATGGGCGATAAGAGTGAGAACTGGGATGCCAGACGTAAATGGCTTGAAGGGATTATCAGTGAGTTATGGACTCGCCGCGGCGCTTTTCCTGGCATGGCTGAAGTTTGCAAATATTTGAAGCTAAGTGAAGCAATCCCCTTCTTAAAAGCACAAGTGTTGCTGGGCCAAGAAATCAGCGCAGTAGAAACCATATGGAGCCTACTCGACGGCACAATATCGGCACTCGGCACAATTGCATTGCCTAAGTTATCCCTTGATAGTGCCAGGCGCTCTTGGAAACTTCTTGATAATGAAGCTCAGAAATTATTGCGTCAGGTCCTATCGCGGATTGATATCAATGCTGAAACGATGGGTCGAATTATTGACGCACCTTATCTCAAATATGGATTGGTTGCCCGAACTGCTGAGATTGTCTCAAACCCTTACATTCTGAGTGAGCAATTTGTTGGCGAAGATACAGACGATCGTATTACCTGGGGACAATTGGATCGTGCTGCATTGCCATCACCTGAGTTGGGTGTGTCTGAGTTGGTTGGGCATGATTCGCCGGAGAGATTGCGTGCTCTAACTCATGAATGCCTAACACGAGTTAGTGGACATACTTTTATTGAACAATCTGAATTGATTGCGTTGGTGAATCGACGCTTGCAAAGCGTTCCAGCATGGAAACAGGTTCAATTCAAAGCAAAATATTTTGAAGTTGATGAAGACATTTACAGAAAGGCATTATTTTTCCATAGCGAAGAAGAACATGCTTACGTCTATTTGAAAGACCATTACGAAGCTGAGAAGAAAATTGAGCAGCAACTTAAACAGCTGATACAACGCCCTGATATTCAATTGAAAATCCCGATGACGGAGAGTAATTGGCGCGAATATCTCTATAAAGAAGAAAGCTCTTTAGCGGCAAAAGCAAAGAAAGAGTATGAGCAAGCAATTGCTACACAAATTGCTACTTGCCAGCATATCTTTCTTCGTGGACTCTCAGTACTTTGTGGTGCTGCAGGAACCGGTAAAACAACTGTTTTAGCTTCTATTGTTAAAGCTATTCGTAAAGTCGATGGGGTTGGTGCCTCAATTATTGCACTAGCTCCGACAGGTAAGGCTGCAGATCGAACGAGAGGTGTATTAAGAGATGCAGGAATAGGATCGTCGATAGAAACGGCCACCATTCACTCTTTCTTAGCCAAGCGAGGTTGGCTAAATGACAATTTGACATTCAAACGCCTAGGTGGCGAACTAGAAGCTCAGAGCCAAACCATTATCATTGATGAGTGTTCAATGATGGATCTGTCGCTGTTCGCCACATTGTTCCGAGCTGTTAACTGGACAACGGTTAAGAGATTAATCCTTGTTGGAGATCCTAATCAGTTACCGCCTATCGGCATAGGCCGTGTCTTCGCTGATATTGTTGATTATTGCAGAGTATCTGCGCCTGGATCAATTTCTGAGTTGACGGCCAATCTTCGCCAACTTGAAAGTGCAGTTGAGGGGAAGGGAATCGGGATCATTTCTTTAGCAGCGCTCTATAGACAAACAGGGCTTGTGGATGAAAAAAATGAGGATCAAGATGCTGCAGCCGAAGAGCTCTTACAACGGGTTCAGGCCTCGGGGGATGTTGATAAAGATTTGCGAGTTTTGTATTGGCAGGAACCAGAAGACTTATCCGATTTGTTGCTCACACGTTTAACTGTGGATATGGCTGAGGATGCAAAGGTAGATACCAATAAAATCCAGTTTCATGAACTTTGGGATAAGGCATATAACTGGAAACCTGAATATGCACAGGTGCTCAGCCCTTATCGCGGTGAGCTGTATGGCATAGAAGCTTTAAATCTTGTTGTGCAGCAGAAGAAAAGCGGTGAATTGATACAGCGCAAGGGGAGCCTTGATGGCATCACACTTTTCGACAAAGTCATTCAAATTAGAAATAGGACAGTTTCAGATCCAATTTATAGCTATGACTATAAGACAAAACGTGTGCAGCAATGCGATGTTTTTAATGGTGAATTAGGTTTTGTTGGGCCACATGGATATGACAAAGATGATTGGAAAGGTTGGAACTTCCGCTTAAAGCGATTGGCAGTTGCCTTTGCAGGCAAGGGGGATTTGCGCGTTAACTATGGAACAGAGCTAGGGAAGGATGCAAAAGGAAGATTCTTACCTAATCAACGTGTGGAGGAAAATCTTGAATTGGGTTACGCCATTTCAGTTCATAAGGCGCAAGGCAGTGAGTTCGAGCGCATTTATGTCGTGATTCCGGCATCAAAGCGCCAGCTTTTAAGCCAAGAGTTACTATACACAGCACTAACTCGTGGCAAGCGACATTGTACATTGTTGATTCAGGGGAATGCAGGCGCGCTAATTGATATGCGTAGACGTGAGAGGTGTTGGCTAAGTCGTATCAACTCTTCATTGTTGGGATGGCATTTAGCAACGTCTAACATACTTGATAGCGAAGGCTGGTATGAAGATGGTAAGGTTCATGAATCTTTGACTGGCGACATGGTACGCAGCAAATCTGAAGTAATCATAGCCAATATGCTGCATGAGCGTGGAATAAAGTTTTTCTATGAAAAGCCCCTTTTCGCGCCAGATGGAACGATGTACCTTCCTGACTTCACTATTATCTGGAACGGAGAGGAGATTTATTGGGAGCATGTAGGCAAGATAACCGATGGGAAATATCTTTCTCACTGGCGCGTTAAACAGGAATGGTACGAAAAGAATTTTCCAAATAAACTCAAAATATCCTACGAGCGAAGCTCAGAACTTACGACAAGCACCCAAAAATCACCTATCGATGTTAGCACGCAAGCAAACAAAATTATTAACTCACTTAATTTCTGAAATTCATCATTTGTACAGCACAAACAATCCATGAAACCTTGATGTCACTTTCGATTCACTGATCACTTGAGCAGTGATTACAATTCTCGCCCTGCCCTTTTCCTGATAAGTCTTTTCAAAACTCTCCCAGTCATCCGCTGATTGAAAGCTCGCCACACATTCAAAGTCTGTTTTCACCGGCAATAGATAATCAATATCCTGGCGCTTGATCACCAGGTTACCTTTTAAGCCAGCTTGCTCAATTTTTGACTGCACTAACGACCAGGCTGTGGTGATTGAAATAGCTGCAATGCTGCCACCAAACACGATATCGAGATGGTTTTTGTTTAGGGCATAAGAGCCGTGCACGGTGAGTTGGTGATCTTCGATTCTTGCGATTTTTATCCCCAGGTTTCTGGTTTGCGGGATAAGCTTGAATAAGGTGTTTTCGAAGTTCTGTTCCAGTTGGCCCATGGTGCTTCCTTTCTAATTATTTAACTTTTGTTATTAACCTGTGGCTGGCTTTGCAGCAAACGGCATTCGGCGAATAGCTCGGCAGCCCATTCAATAAACGCGCGCACTTTGGATGAGAGGTGCCGGTTTTGCGGGTAGAGCGCATTAAGTGGCAGGCTACCCGCCGGGTAATCAGGCAGCACTTTTTCTAACTTGCCATCGGCCAGGTAATTTTGCACCATAAACGTAGGCAGCTGGCAGATGCCTATGCCTGCCAGCGCAGCGGAGACAATGGCATCGCCATTATTGATGGCCAGTTTGCGGATGGTGGGGACTTCTTGCTCGACGCCTTCGTGCTCGAGAATGAAGTTGCGCACTTTGCCGGTTTTGGAGGAAAAGAAATGCACGGCCTGATGGCGTTGCAAATCATCCACATGGCTTGGCTTGCCATAGGTTTGCAGGTATTCCGGCGAGGCGACCAATAAAAACTGCATGGTGCCTACGCGTCTGGCGACTAGCGTCGAATCCGCAGGGTGGCCGACGCGGATCACGCAATCGACACCTTCTTCCAGCAGATCAATCGGCCTGTCATCGCAGCCGATTTCAAGTTGAATCTCCGGGTAACGTTTAAAAAAATCCGGCAATGCCGGAATGATCACCAACCGGCCCAATGGCGTAGGCACATCTACCCGCAAACGGCCTTTCGCATTGCTGGTGGCTTGGTTTAACGCGGCTTCGGTTTCTTCCAGCTCGTTCAATAACCTGATGGCGCGTTCGTAATAGGCGGCGCCATCGGTAGTGACGCTGATGCGGCGCGTAGTTCTGTGCAGCAGTTTCACCCGCAGGCGTTTTTCCAGCGCCACCACCTGTGCCGACACCGTGGTTTTCGGCAGGTTTAATGACATGGCGGCTTTAGTAAAGCTCTCCAGCTCTACCACGCGTGTGAATGCCAGCATGGTGTCGAATCTATCCATCAATGCCTCAACTAACCTATCGATTGTGCAATAAATTAACACAGTGAATGCTTATTTGGCTTATTTATCTATGATTTTTATTTATTTATAGTGGTTACCAATTTCAAACAACCCACACTTTTTATTTAGGAGAATGATGATGAGCAATAAACTTGAAGGTAAAGTCGCAGTCGTAACCGGTGCATCTAAAGGCATAGGCGCAGAAATCGCCAAAAGGTTTGCGCGTGATGGCGCGGCAGTGGTGGTGAATTATTTTTCCAGCAAGGCAGGTGCTGACAAAGTGGTCGCGGAAATCACCCAGGCCGGTGGCAAAGCCGTTGCCGTCGGCGGTAACGTCAGCGAAGCAGGCGCGGCTGAAGCGATTATCAACACTGCGATCACCAATTTCGGCAGGCTGGATATCCTGGTGAATAACTCCGGTATCTATGAATTCGGTGCTATTGAAGAAATCACCGCTGAACACTTCCACAAACAATTCAACACCAACGTATTGGGCTTGTTGTTGACTACCCAGGCCGCGGTGAAACATTTGGGTGAAGGCGGCAGCATTATCAATATCGGTTCTGTGGTCAGCCGTTTAACGCCTCCTGGTGCTGCGGTGTATACCGCGACCAAAGGCGCAGTGGATGCGATCACCGGCTCATTGTCCCGTGAATTGGGCCCACGCAAGATCCGCGTGAATGCCTTGAACCCTGGCCTGGTAGTCACTGAAGGTACACACACTGCCGGTGTGATCGGCTCAGACGTGGAAGCGGGCTATGTGGCACAAACACCATTGGGCCGCAGCGGCCAGCCAAGTGATATCGCCGCGATTGCCGCTTTCCTGGCTTCGGACGACTCGTATTGGTTAACTGGCGAACAATTGCTGGCTGGCGGTGGTCTTCGTTAACAAGCGTATGCGTGGAGCAAAGTTTGCGCTAATTACTTGAGGGATAAAGCAAATGATCAACTTGTATACATGGGCGACACCGAATGGCCGCAAGATTTCCATCATGCTGGAAGAGCTGGGACTGGACTATGAGGTGAGCCCGGTTGATCTGGGCAAGCTGGCACAATACTCGCCGGAATTTGGGGCGATTTCGCCCAACCACAAGATTCCGGCGATTGTCGACACTGAACCAGTACCTAATAGATCAGGCCTCGAACCAGTGGTTATTTTTGAGAGCGGCGCGATTTTGACTTATCTGGCAGAAAAGTATGGGAAGTTTCTGGCGCCAGCAGGCCAGGCGCGTTACACCGCTTTTGAATGGCTGCACTGGCAGACTAGCGCCCTGGGACCTATGCTGGGCCAGCTGGGTTTCTTTGCCGTGCGTAGTGAGGAAAAATCACCACTGGCGATTACCAGGTTTACCGAAGAAGCGGACAGGCTACTGAACGTGATGGATAAGCAACTGCAAAGCAACACTTACCTGGCGGGTAACGAATATTCGATTGCCGACATTGCCAGTTATGCGTGGACCCTGGCGGCGACCGGTTACCTGAAAGAGGTACTCAAAGATTCACTGGCGACCAAACCGGCATTGCACCGCTGGCTGCAAACCGTAGGCGAAAGGCCTGCGGTACAGCGCGGGATGGCGATCCCCCAGATTTGAAATCTGGTTAACAGTTAAACATTGATTTAGAAAGAATCGAGGCTTCAGACTTTGTCGAATAAAGCATTGATGTGGACCACCACTTTTCAAACACCTGCAACCAACCAACCGGTGACGTTGCAGGGTTTCGGCATGCCAGGTAAAAGACCCGGTCAAACCAGATCACCGGTGGTGATGTTTTTTCACGGCGGGTTATTTAATGCGGGCAATATTGAAGATGCGCAACCGCTGGCGACTGCGCTCACCGATCAGGCGCTCACCGATCAGGCAAACCAGGAAAACCAGGCGATTGTGGTGTGTGTGGATTATCCCTTAGCCCCTGAAGTGAGATTCCCCGCCACCATTGAAGTCGCTTTCGCCGCACTCCAATGGGTAGTTGACAATGCCAGGCAGATTGGCGCAGACAGCAAGCGGATATTTGTGGCCGGTGAGCATGCCGGTGGCAACCTGGCAGCGGTCATTGCCATGCTGTTTCGCGACCGTGCGATGCACTTTAACAAGCAGACAACTTTAGCTGGCCAGATATTGATCAACCCGATGCTGGATGCGCTACAGACTTCGAAATCGATGGGCAATGCGGCCGATAGCCCATGCCGGCGTGCCTGGGCGGAATATATTCCCACCGCCAGTGATTGCACCCACCCTTACGCGTCACCGTTGCACTCATGCCGCCTGGGTGGGCTGGCGCCTGCAACCATTATGACAACTGAATCTCACCCACTGCGGGACGAAGCGGAAGCGTATGCGGCGAAATTGTTACTGGCAGGCGTGCCGGTGCAGGTGCGCCGGTTGGGAGATAGTACCCATCCACTGACTTCACCGCTGCACCCTTGTTTTAACAACTTGACGCAATTGATCCGGCAAGTATTGCTGGATAAAAGCTAGCCAACAAAGCTGACATTGTTAAATGTCATTCTCGCTACTCAGCTCTCCTGGCGATAATTGACCCTCTTCTACTTCTGCTGCGATTTCAGCCGAGTGTGAGCCGGGTGGCTGCTTGTCATTTTTCTTATGGGTTTTGGGTGGTAACAGTGAGGTTTCGTCCAGGACTGGCGTTTCAGGTGGGTGTGCGTGGTTGTTGGATTGATTATTATTGTCTTGCATAGGGTTCTCCCTCAAATATCTAAACAAAAAGCTTACTTATTGGTCAGACAAGGCATCCGCGTTTGTGTTTCATGGTAAGTGTATTCTCTTAGTCAAATTTACTGCCTCAACGCTATGTCATCAACAACTTTGCCTTTACACAGTTTGCCTTTACAGCGCTTGCTTTTACCCAAGGGATTCCGGCCGCAGGATTTCCTGACTTTTCATGGGCGCGATCAGCTGGCGGTATCGGAAAAAGTCACCGGCAGCACGCTGGAAAAAGCGATTGTGTGGAAAGATCGCCCTGCCCTGTTAACGCTAGTGTTTGATTTGAATGCAGTGAAGTATCAACTGGCGCTGGATGACCCGCTGCTGGACGTAAGCGCGGAAGAAACACTTCATCTGGTGCAACACATACTTGGGCTTACGCAAGCCATTGCAGGCTTTGAACAGGCTTATGCAGATCACCCATTGCTGGGCAGGATGCTTGCCGAGCAAAGCGGGTTGCGCGTACCGGTAAGCGTCAGTCCGTTTGAAGCGCTGACGTGGGCGATCATCGGCCAGCAGGTGAGTTTAAGTGCGGCGATTGCCATGCGGCGTAAATTTATCCAGCAGGCAAATATCAGGCATTCATCGGGGTTTTATTGCTACCCTTCACCAGCACAGGTGGCACAATTATCCGTAGCGTCGTTGCGGCTGGCGGGCCTTTCGCAAAGCAAGGCCAATACACTTTTGAAAGTCAGCGAGCTTATGTTAACAGGGGCATTGCCACTGGATGACTGGCTGCACAACCAGGCATCGCCCGAGCTGATCGCCACTAGCCTGGCTACCATCAAAGGCATTGGGCCGTGGACCATCAGTTATGCATTACTCAGGGGCTATGGCTGGCTGGATGGTTCTTTGCATGGTGATGCCGCGGTACGGCGCGCGATCAGGGGATTGATGGCATTGGCGCAGTTGAGCGATAAAGAGGCCGAGCAATGGCTGAAACCTTTCAGCCCGTGGCGCGCTTTGCTGGCAGCACATTTATGGGCCTGGCAATCCCGCACGCCTGGCTGATTTAAGAAGTACGGATTTTTAAAATTGACGGCTTGATAAGCTCAGATCAAGCCGGGCAAGGCAT
This sequence comes from Methylophilus sp., assembly GCF_035460085.1. GTDB lineage: Bacteria > Pseudomonadota > Gammaproteobacteria > Burkholderiales > Methylophilaceae > Methylophilus. The sequence continues at coordinate 68,331 of NZ_DATHWZ010000044.1, read as the reverse complement.
GCCTGCATTCACCCATTGTTTCACTGCAGCGACCGTTTGCTCTTTGGTGAGTGGCGGCACAGTGCGGTTGCCACCCGGGTTCCAGCCCCAGGCCACCAGCTTGTCATCAGCAAAGTGAGTAATCAGTTTCTGGCCGTCTTTACCACCATTGCGGGCCGGGTCTTTCAACACCATACACAGGTCTTTGGGTGAGAGGCCGATAAATACCATTTTGTTTTCCGGTGACGGCAATTGCCAGTGAGGCGCACCCGGTGGCGCATGCATACCCATCACGGCGGGAGAGTTTTTCTGCTGGTGGCAGGAGCTGCATTCCATCGCTGGCATGCCTTTGCCATCCATCCCGCGCTGTACCAGCATCGCATGCGGTTTGCCCTGGTCATATTGCAAGGGCTGGTCACCGGGAATATGGCAATTCTGGCAACGCGGATGTTGCAGGACAGAGCGGATAGGCTCAAACAGTTGTGCCGGCTCGGCACCGATCACGGCTGCGGCATACAGTGCGCTGTAAACGACCAGAAGTGCAGACCATAGGTTGTTGTTTTTCGGGCGATACATACAGTATTCTCCTGGCCGGTTGATCTCTGGTAGCTGCTTGCAGCAAAGGCCTGACAGGTCTGCCAGGCCAATGAATCGTTATTTTTTATAGGACCATACTGCTCTGATTATCAAGTCATGCAAATGAAAGCTCATGCCAGATGGATTTGTCATTGGCAGCCACTGGCTCATCAAAGCTGTTCTGGTGCGATTTGAGCTTTCCATTTTCTGTAGAGAAAGTGAGCTCGAACTTGTTAGTGACCGGCAAGCTTTGGAAAGGGCCTGATGGATCAAATGAGCGGTAGTCCAGGCACAGGTAGAGGCCAGGCTCAATCAGCAGGTCAAATCGTTGGCCGTAGGCAGAGTGAGTGGATACATCTGTTTGCTTGAAACCGTAGGCTAGCGCATCCCGTCTGACGTGAAACCAATCTTGCTCGTTGCATGCTTGATTAATCGAGAAACTCAATACTTCAAAAATCTGTTCTGCAAATTCGATCGGGGTACGCATATTTTTTCAACCTGTAATTAGTTTTTACCAAGAAATGCACTGCTTAAGAATGGCGTCAGTGTAGGTTGAAACTTGTAGGATAAAAACTGGCGAAAATCTGATTTTATTGTCAGATAAATCTGGCAAAAGCTAGCCGCAGGGTAAAGGCATACTGCGAACTCTCACAGAGAATTATGGGGGATCCGCCTTATGGTGTGGAAATCAACTGCAGGGCAGTGTTTAACTCACCTGCATTGATTTGCCTGACCAGGCGTTCTTGCTCAATGCCGTCTTTGATAAAGATCAAGGTCGGCCATAATTTAACCTTGAATGACCTGCCCAGCCTGCGCCCTTTGCCATCTTCGATTTTGAGATGCTGCACCTGCGGGAACTGGCGGATGCCGGAGGTGATAGTTGGTTGGGCGGTTTGGCAGTGACCACACCAGCTGGTACCGAACTCCAGTACCACTGCCCCAATCAGGGCATCGATTTCTTCACGACTTGGCTCGGGCGATGGCTGTGCTTCTATCATTTATCTGGCGTCTTCCTTTTCAGAAAGCGCCGTTTTAAAGTTGAATTGAGCATCGACATCACTATGTACGATCTCGCATTGTTCAGAGATATTGGTTGCCCAATCCCAATTGCTCAACAGGCCTGTATTACTCGTATCTGTGCCGGCACACGCCTTGTTCCAGCTGAACTGGATGCTGTCACTCTCCGCCCTGATCTGCAATTTTTTCTCTGTGCCTTGCTTATCAATCATCAGGATGATACCTGCGCATAGCAATACCCTTGCTTCCTGTGCCGGCAGCATCTGCCGGGTCGACACATGATTGGTGATAATCAGATTGTTGGTGTAGCACTCCATTTTCAGCAATTCCAGGCACTCACTGACCAGTTCATCGGCAGGCAATTGAAACGGGCTTTCCTGGGCAATCCAGGTGAACAAATTCTGGGTGGCGTTGGTTAAGATTTTGGCATTCAGTTTGATTTCATCGACCTGCGTCTGCACATATGCCGCATCTGCACTACCGGCATGTACTTTTCTGCTCAGCACATGCGATAGCAACGTGATCGGCTGTAATTTACCGAGCATCTTATGGCGCAGGCCTGGCATCACGCGGTTGATCACTTCGTTTCTTAACTGATCGAATAATACAGTGTCGGCCACTATGCTCATTGCCTGGTCCCGGAAAAGCGCTCAATGGCCGCCAGGAAAGCATCCATCTCGAGCGGTTTCTGGCTCCACTCTACCGGAAACGGCAACGCTTCACAGTGCTGCTCGCCATAGCCGGAACAGACCATGATACCAATGGACGGCTGGATCGCTTTCGACATTTTGGCCAGCTCTATGCCCGACATGCCGGGCAGGCTGACGTCTGTGATCAAGAGGTCAATGGCGGATGGCTGCCGCAGGATATCCAGCGCATGCTGTGCCTCGCTGGCAGTGACGATGACATGCCCTTGCATTTGCAGCAGCTCGCTTAATATTTCCCGCGTATCGAGATCATCTTCAACAATCAGAATGTGCATGCATTGGTTTCTATTAATTAACTTTGATTGATGATATTCGTAACGCAACTCAAGGGCAAACTGAGTGTAAAAGTACTGCCCAACGCTTTCTGGCTGTTCACTGTGATTTGTCCACCGTGTGCTTCAGCTAATTTACGCGAGATATACAGTCCCAGGCCTAACCCGGCTCTCACCTCGTTACCAGAGGCCCGTTCAAAAGCCTCGAATATATTCTTTTGCTCATGCTCGGAGATACCGATCCCGTGGTCAGTCACCTGTATGATGGCTGACTCGCCTTCGCGTTTTAAACTGACATGCACAGGCTTGCCCTTGCCATATCTGATCGCATTCGTCATCAGGTTAATAATGATCTGCTCAATGCGGAACGCATCCCAAAAACCAATGACTTCTGCTTCCACTTCCAGTGTGAATTCTATACTGGCTTCTTTTGCCAGCGGCGTCAGGTCTTCGGCAATTTGCCTGATCAGTAAGGATAGATTCGCATCGCCAGGCTGGATGGAAAGTTTGCCATTTTTTTGATGCGTGAGACATCCATCATGTCTTCAATCAGCCGGATGATACTTTTTAATTGCCGCTCTCCACGCGCCAGCATTTTGTGCAGGTTATCAGGCGTAAATGCCGAAAGGTTATTCTTGGCCAACTGCGCCAGCCTGACCTGCACGTCCAGGAACAGCGTATTCAGCGGTGTCCGCATTTCATGTGCCACCAATGACATGAATTCTTCGCGCATGTTCAGCGAATGTTGCAGTTCCTGTTGGGTAGACCTTAACTGGCGCAACAGAAACTCCTGTTCGCGTCTGCTTTCTTCCAGTGCCTTCACCTGATGTTCAAAGGCTACCCGATGACGGAACAGCTCGACAAACACATTGGCCTTACTTTGGACCGCATTGATGTCTAATGGTTTGTACAATACATCCACCGCACCGGCGCCATAGCCTTTAAAAGCATAATTCAGCTCCATGCCGGCGGCGGTGACAAACACGATAGGCACATGCTTTGTTTTTTCGGTGCCGCGCATCAGCTCAGCCAGTTGGAAGCCATCCATTTCAGGCATTTCAACATCGACCATCGCCAGTGCAAAATCGTGCGTCAACAGCAGTTCCAGCGCATCGACACCACTGCTGGCCTGCATAATGACCCGGTCGGGCGCACGCAGGACGGCATCCAGTGCCCTCAGGTTTTCGGGCAAGTCATCCACGATCAATAGCTTGATCTTTTCGTTACTGTCCCGCATGCCCCTCCCCAAGTTGCAGCAATCTCTGTTTGATACCGGATAAGCCTGCGATCAGGTCCGGTGTTTGTAATTTGATGGCTTCGCTCGGCATAGTACCCGATTTTGCTTCCAGCGGTGCCTGCACCACTGTAAAGCCACCATGCTGCTTAATTGTTTTCATACCCAGAGCCCCATCCATATTCGCCCCGGTTAATAATATTCCGAGCAGGCCAGGGCCATAAGCCAGCGCCGCGGTTTGCATCAGCAAATCTATCGAGGGCCTGGAATAATTCACCGGCCCTTCACAGCTCAGTGAAAAAGTGCCGTCTTCTTCCACCAGTAAATGATAGCCGGCCGGTGCAAAATACAGCCTGCCATTCATGATGGTGGCTTTATCTTCGGCATCCTGCACTTTGATGCGTGTCCACTGCTGGAAAACTTCCGCCAGGTTGCTTTCGTGGTGATCCGGCAGGTGGATGACACAAATGATGGGCACCGGATAATCCGGCGGCAGCGGGCAAAATAATTGCATCATGGCTTCTATGCCACCGGCAGAAGCACCCACCACCACGGCTTTAATCGCTTGCAGCCGCTTCTCTGCCTTGCCGTCACTTTCCATTTACAGCTTCCTGAACAATTTATCCTTTTTCACGATCGCTTCAAATTGATGTGAACAGGATGAGAAGTCCAGGCTTTCTTTGTGTCCCAGGCCGAGGAAACCACGCCTGCATAGCGACTCGTGAAACAGGCCATAAGCCCGGCTCTGTAATGCCTTGTTAAAGTAAATCACCACATTACGGCATGAAATAAAGTGTGTTTCCGAAAACACAGAATCAGTAGCCAGGCTGTGATCTGAAAAAGTGATTTTCTCTGCCAGGGACTTATCAAACAGGGCGCCGCCATAAGCGCCGGTATAGTATTTATCCAAGGTGAACTTGCCGCCCGCTGCCCGGTAGTTTTTGGTGTACAGCGGCATTTTATCCAGCGCGAATACGCCTTTTTTTGCTTTTTCCAGGGAAACAGGATTGATGTCGGTGGCGTAGATGATACTGCGCTCCAGCAAGCCTTCTTCCTGCAATAAAATCGCCATTGAATAAGCCTCTTCACCGGTGCTGCATCCGGCCACCCACAGCTTGAGAGAAGGGTAGGTTTTTAATACCGGCACCACCTGTTCACGTACTGACAGGAAATACGAAGGGTCCCTGAACATCTCGCTGACGGGAATAGTAAGGTATTGCAGCAGCTGCATAAATACCGCCGGGTCATGCATGACCCGGGATTGCAGGTGTGAGATAGACTCGCAGCGCAAAGCACCCATGCCCTGCTCTATCCTTCTTTTCTGCGAGGCTTTGGAGTAGTTCCTGAAATCATAGTTGTACTTGAGGTAAATCGCCTCTATCAACAGCTTGATCTCAATGTCTGCGTCCGGCAACTGCATGCTTACAAGCGCTCCAGGTTTGGTATCCAGATGCGTAACAGGGATTGCAGCCGGTCGATATCCAGCGGCTTGGCCAGGTAATCACTGGCACCCGCTTTCATGCACAGCTCCTGATCATCCTTCATCGCTTTTGCAGTCAACGCGATAATAGGCAGTCGCGCAAATTCAGGCTTTTTCCTGATCTCGCGCATGGCTTCGTAGCCATCCATTTCCGGCATCATGATATCCATCAGCACGAGGTCGATATCTTCCAGCTGCTGCAATTTTTCAATCGCTTCCAGCCCGTTGCGGGCGATATCCACATGCAGGCCCTTGTGTTCAAGGACTTTGGTCAGCGCAAATATGTTTCGCACATCATCATCCACCACCAGGATTTTTCTGCCTTCAAATACCCGGTCCCGGTTCCTGATGGTCTTGAGCATGGATTGATGTTCAGCCGACAGTTGTGATTCTACCTTGTGCAGGAACAAGGTCACTTCATCAAGCAGGCGTTCAGGCGACCTGGCGCCTTTGATGATGATGGAGTTGGAATATTTGAGCAACTCCATTTCCTCTTCGCGCGTCAGGTTGCGGCCGGTGTACACGATGACCGGCGGGAACGAAAGGATCTTCTCGGTAGACATGCGCTGTAGCAGCTGGTTGCCCTTCATGTCCGGCAGCTTCAAGTCAATGATCATGCAATCAAACACTTGTTTTTGCAGTTGTTGCAGGGCTTCTTCACCCAGCTCAACCGCCACGATTTCGATATCCTCGTCGGTCAGTAACTGGATGACGCTTTCACGCTGCCTTGCATCATCTTCAACCAGCAGCACGCGTTTGATCTGTTGGGTATATTTTTCTTCCAGCTTTAAAAATACTTCTTTTAACTCGGCACGGGATTTCGGTTTTAACGCAAAGCCAATCGCGCCGAGTTGCAATGCAGCATCCTGTTGTTCTGTCGCCGACACTGCATGCACTGGAATGTGCCGCGTTTCCGGGTCTTCTTTCAACTGTTGTAATACTGTCAGACCGGAAGCATCCGGCAGGCGGATATCCAGCAAAATCGCCTGCGGCTTATGTGTTTTTGCCAGCCACAAGCCCTGGGAAGCGTTATTTGCGACCAGACAGCTGTATTGCATTTCATGCGCGATGTCATACAGGATCCTGGCAAAATCTTTATCATCTTCGATCACCAGTGCAATGCGGTTGGCATGCTGGATATTGTCGCGGTCATCGGGGAACGCAGGCAAGGCCATGGCCTCAGGTTCAGCCGGTTTAGGCGCTATTGCTATGGGCGCTGCCGCTGGTTTTGCCTCAGTGACGCGTGCCGGTTTGACTTCTGTTGCACTGACTTCCAAAGGACAGGTCAAGGTGAATGCACTGCCGCTGCCGGGTGTACTTTCCAGCGTCAGTTCGCCGCCGAGTAACCTGGCCAGGTCACGCGAGATGGATAAGCCCAGGCCGGTGCCGCCATATTTACGGCTGATCGAGCCATCTGCCTGATGGAATGCCTCAAAGATATTTTGCTGCTGGTCTTTGGCAATGCCAATGCCGGTATCACGCACCGTGAAGGAAACCTGGCCATTGCCATGCGCTGCAATCGACAGCGCTACTTCGCCATTTGCAGTAAATTTAAAGGCGTTGGAAAGCAGGTTTTTAAGTATCTGCTCCAACCTGAATTTATCGGTGGTCATGCTGAGAGGCGCATCCTGGCTGACCGATACCTGGAATTGCAGTTCCTTTTCTTTGGCGACAGGCTCAAAACTTATTTTCATCGCGTCTGCCACACTTTGCAAAGTGACCGGCAGCAGGTTGAGCTCCAGCTTGCCTGCCTCTACCTTGGAGATATCCAGGATATCGTTGATCAGGTTGAGCAGATCATTACCCGAGGCATAAATGGTTTCTGCAAACGTCACCTGCTCTTCGCTGAGGTTACCGTGCGCGTTATCGGCCAGCAGTTTTGAAAGGATGAGCGCGCTGTTCAGCGGCGTGCGCAGCTCGTGCGACATATTGGCCAGGAACTCGGATTTATACTGGCTGGAAGACTGTAATTCTTCGGCTTTTTTCTCAAGCTCTTTCTGGGCAGCCATCAGTGATTCATTTCTCTGATCGATCAATGTTGCCTGATGCGCCAGTTGCTCATTGGTCTGTTCCAGCTCGGCTTTCTGGTTTTCGAGCATGGAATGCGATTCTTCGAGGATAGTCGATTGCTCTTCCAGCTCTTCATTCGCGGTTTTGAGTTCTTCCTGCTGAACCTGTAGTTCTTCATTCAATTGCTGCACTTCGGCATAGGCACGTTGCAGCCGCTGTTTGGCAATCGTGGCCTCAATCGCCGAGCCCAAATTATTGGCAATAAACTCCAGCAGGGCCATATGCTTTTCCGGAACAGGTTCCAGGAAGCCCAGCTCCATGACCGAATTCACGTGACCATCGCTTTTCAGCGGGATGATGGCGATGCCGTTGGCGGGGGCCGAACCCAGTGCGGAATGGATGCTGAGGTAGGTTTCTGGCAGATTATTCAACTGCATGATCTCGCCGGTCAACGCTACCTGCCCGACCAGGCCTTCATGTTTGTGCAAATGCTCGGCCGGCTGCTCGGTATTGTCTTTGAATCCATAGGTAGCGAACAGGCCAAGTGTGCCATCCTCTTTATATTCGTAAAGAGCACCCACCTTCATCGGGACATATTTGGACAAGATCGTCAACGCGGTCTTGCCCAGTTCCGGCAATGCCAGCTGGCCGAGTCCGCTCTGCACGATCTCAGCCTGCCCTTGCCGCATGCGACCCTGCTCTTGCAGGTATTCAGCATGCTCGGACTGTTTGTTCAATATCTCGCTATAATTTTTGGAGAGCCCCATCAGGTCTTTGCGGCCCATCAACGCCAGCAACCCGCTGACCAGCAGGCTGATAGCCAGGAAAGCGATCACACTGACGTAGGTAGTGCTGATCGCCCGGTCGTTTCTTTCCTTCAACAGGCGCTGCTCGGTTTCCAGCGTCAGGTTCAGGTCTTTTCTTATTTCATCAAACTGCACCTTGCCACGCTGGGAACGCACGACCGATAGATAATCCTCTCCTTTCTCGCGCATCTGTATCATCGATTGCGCATATTTATCCCATTCGGTAACCTGGCTTTTGAGCTTGCGCAGGCGGTTTATCTGAAAGTCATTATCCCCAACCAGTTTCACCAGGCTGTCCAGTTCGGATTGCACCAACGGCCGTGCTACCTGGTAAGGCGTAAGAAAGTTTTGGTCACCACTCAAAAGATAACCGCGCATGCCTGATTCCATGTCGGTGGAAAGCTTGGCCGTTTCATTGATCTTGCCGATGACTTTCTGTGTGTGTTCCACCCAGTTCAAAGCTGAAAGCAGGTTGTAAATAAGGACGACAAAAATGATTGCGCTCAGTACGCCCAGCGCTAACGGCAATGTGATATTGCGGATGAGTATCCTGCGGAAACCGATTTGGTCTACTTGTTGCTGTTCTGTCATTGCTATTCCTGCTTGAAAATATCTCTTCTTAACCCGTCAAAGATACCGTAGATAACATGGGATGGCTAGCCTAAGCCAGCATTTGGCCGGAAAAGATTTGTTTACCACAAGCCGATAAAAATCCGGAAGTCATTTTTTGTGGAAAATCCGTGTGTATGTTTAAGCGATACAAGGATAAGAATGGCTAGCCCTGATCAAGGCTTGTGCGATAATTTCGCTTGAACATTAATTTAAACCTACGCTGGCGCTACCTTCTGTGTCTGTATCGCGACGAATAGAAATCATCATTAAGGCCCATCCATGGATTCATCCCATTTTCTTGTTCAGGCAGCGATCTATTTATCTGCCGCCATCATTCTGGTCCCCATCTTTAAAAGGCTGGGACTGGGCTCGGTGCTGGGTTATTTAATTGCCGGCATCCTGATTGGCCCGTATGCCTTGAAACTGATTGCAGACCCAGAACACGTGCTGCACTTCGCTGAGTTTGGCGTGGTGTTGATGCTGTTCCTGATCGGCCTGGAACTTGAATCGCAAAAGGTATGGGAATTGCGCAAGCTGTTATTCGGGCTGGGCGGCATGCAAGTGTCACTGACCATCGGGCTGGTGACAGTGATTGCGCACACACTGGGGTTTACCTGGAGCGAGTCACTCATTATGGGCATGGGCGTAGCCATGTCCTCTACCGCGATTGGGCTCACCGCACTGATTGAAAAGAAACAGTTGCATACCTCTGGCGGCCAAGCGGCTTTTGCCACCTTGCTGTTCCAGGATCTATCCGTGATCCCCTTATTTATGCTGCTGGCATTTCTGGCGCCTGACCGCGCTGCCTCCAGTTTTGACCTGCTGGCGGTGACTAAGGCGATTGCCGTGATTGTCGCCATCGTGCTGGCGAGCCGGACTGTATTGCGCCCCATCATGCGTGCTATCGCCCAGACCGGGGTCAGGGAGATTTTTGTCGCTTTTTCGCTACTGTTGGTGATCGGTATTTCACTGGCCATGGAGTCGGTGGGTCTATCGATGGCTCTAGGCACCTTTCTCGCAGGGGTATTGCTGGCCGACTCTGAATATCGCTATGAGCTCAGGTTAGATATCGAGCCCGTGAAAGGCCTGTTGTTAGGCCTGTTCTTTATCGCAGTAGGCATGACGGTTGATCTATCGCTGGTCACCGAGCAGCCCTTACTGATCTTCGGTTTCGCTTTATTGATAGTCGCGATCAAAATAGGGGTGCTGATGGGGCTGGGCTGGGTGTTTAAATACCCGTTGCGTGACAAATTATTATTCGGTTTTTCCATCTCGCAAATCGGAGAATTTGCATTTGTTATTTTTGGCCTGGCCTTGGCGCAAAACTCCATTTCACGCGAAACCTACAATATCCTCAATGCGATTGTCGCCGTGTCTATGCTGACTACCCCTATCCTGTTGTTACTATATGATCGCTTCCTTAGCCTGCAATGCAGCGAACGACCTAAAGATGCCATCCCGGAAAATAACAGCGTCATCATTGCCGGGTTTGGCCGTTTTGGCCAGATCGTGGGCCGCGTGCTGGTCGCCAAAGGCGTTACGCCGACGTTGATCGATAACGACCCTAACCAGGTCGATTTGATGCGTGATTTCGGTTGGCGCTGTTATTACGGTGATGCTTCAAGGCTGGATCTGCTGGAGGAAGCAGGCATCGCCGAAGCGAAGTTATTGGTCATCGCCGTCAATGATTCTGCGGCTGCGCTGGAGATGGCGAAACTGGTCAAAGAACGTTGGCCTGCCGTTGCTATTGTCGCCAGGGCCAGAAGCCGTACCGACGCTTTTGATTTGCGGGAGCTGGAGTTAAACCCGATCAGGGAAACCTTTTATTCTTCACTGGAAGCTGCCAGGCAGTCATTGCTGGCGATTGGTGAAAGCGTCAGCACTGCTGAAAAAATCGTCAGGCAATTTGAGAAGCATGACTTGGATCAACTGGAAGCCACGCTTAAAATACGCCATGACCGCAAAGCAATCTCCAGTTTGATGGAACAAGGTCGCCAGGATTTGAAAACTTTACTGGAGCTGGAAGGCCCTAATCCAGAGACGTAAGGATATTCCTACAAATTTAGCGGCATTTGCCCTATAAATTTTTCCATTTATTGCCGTTAATGTTCATATAGTGAGCATTGCGGAATGAAGTCCTGATCTCGCTATGTACAAACGTGTGGTGGCTTCTGCGGGAGCCGCTTTTTATGCCCAATCCGTCAGCGAGCCTACTCATGAAAATAGAATTCAAAAAATCAGACACGCAATCTAGCCTGGATTATGTGTACATCAATGGCGTGTTAGCAGGCGAGCTTATTTCTGATATGGTGAATAAGTCTTATCTATTTGTGCCTGACGAAGGCGATCGCATACTGCTATCCAGAGTGGATTATGACGAGGCATGCAAGCTTCTGAGTAGCGAACTGACTCCATTTTATAGTTATCGTGGGGCCAAAGCTGCCTGATTGTGCTGGGCCCTGATTATTCTGGACATGCCTTTTGTATATGTTAGTAGTTTCATAACGCCAGATTGTGCCCTGCGTCATGGATCATGAAGCCCAGGATCACGATTGCCCTCATGACTAAAGACACTATGGTGCATTTACGATGGTCGACGCGGATACAAGGTCATTCACTAACTTTTTATAATATTGCTGTTTTAACGCTTCATCCTTTACGCGCAGGATAAATGAAGGGTGGTAAGTCACCAGCACTTGCCGCCCATCCGGTAGCGGAAACAGATTGCCGCGATTAGCTTCCATTTCCAGCGCCTCACCTGTGATTGCATGGGCAGCAACCGTTCCCAGGGCGATGATGATGCGCGGCTGCACAATGGCGACTTCACCTTGTAACCATGGCAAATACATTTTGATATCACCGATGCCAGGCAACATGCGTACCCGTCGTGTGCCCTGCAACTTAAACTTGTAGTGCTTGAGTGTGTTGGTGACATAAGTGTTTGAACGCGCTATACCGGCTTGCTGCAAGGCCTGGTTTAATAGTTGCCCGGCCGGGCCTTTAAAAGGTTGCCCCGCCAGGTCTTCCTGCTCGCCTGGCTGCTCACCCAGCAGCATGATTGAAGCTGGCACGGCACCTCTGCCCAACACTGCCTGCGTCGCATGCACCGCCAGCGGAAACTCTGATAGCAGCATCGCCGCATTCAATCTGCGTAGCGCGGCTAATGCCTCCGGTTCGTCTGCAGGCGGCAAGATGTTTTGCCTGTTTACCACATATTTGACCACTTTGCGCTGCGGTTCGGTCGGCGGGGCCTCGATCATGCTGTCCATCCGCTGTGAGGCATTCACGATCAACTCGGCGATCAGTGGTGCCTCCGGCAGATTGCGCCAGTATTTCTTCGGCATTTGCGACTGCATGGCTGATATCTTGAGCCGTGCCGGGTTGAAGATGCTGCGGTAATACGAACGCCATAAATCCTCACCGGCATCATCAGCCGGTGCATCCGCTTTGCTAGCACCCGGGCTATAACTTAACGCTGAGCCATCCCAATGCATACAGATGTCGGGGGTGAGTATCGACCAGCGCATATTGGTAAAACGCCCGGTGAAGAATGGGGCAGACGCTTCAACGATATGATGGCTAGGCTCAAACCAGGCCACGAATTCGGATTCTCTGCCCTCAATCTCTATTTCGCGGAATCGCACAAAGGCCTTCATCTTATGCAGATCACGGCGTACCGCTTTAATCATAAACTGAATACGCGCTACATCCGGGTCGAATGAGATGTGTAGCAGTTTCTGCTCCTTTTTTAATCTCCACAGCAGGCGGTACAACAAGCCAAAACGGGTCGGGTCGCTGTGCAAGATGGCTTTGCGGCAAAGCTCAATAAAGTCGCGAGGGACCTTAAATTGGCTATTCTCTAATTCGTTGGAGGGTGATTGGCTGGAGCGGAATGAGGTTGATGGCGAGTGATCGAATAGCTGATTTTGCTGTCCAACCGGCTTAAACTCAGGGCTATCGAATAAACCACCGCTTTCTTCACCCACAAGCCATTCGATATTTTCAGGCGCGATGGCTTGAGCAAGCAATGCCCGCGCAGCTTTGCGCCAGCCTTCAAAATCGGTTTCATTAGCGAGCCGGACTACCTGCATGGGGCATTTCGAATACTTTCAGGCTGCAAGTAAAGATAGCACAACAAGCTAGAACGGCTCGAACAGGCCGAACTGTTGAGGGGCTATTGACTGCTGCAAGCGCTGTTTCAAGTTGTTGTCATCCAGGCTGCGGCCAGGATGATAATCAGGCAGGAGTACGAACGGCAGCACCTTTTTCAGCGACACGCGCAAACGCGCCAGGTCGTCATAGCGGATGGGCCGCACCCTGCGTGCAGTGACAATGCGCGCAACATTGGTCACGCCCAGCCCAGGCACGCGCAATAACATAGCCTTGGGCGCGCGGTTGAGGTCGACCGGAAACTGCTCGCGATGCTGGAGCGCCCAGGCTGTTTTAGGGTCGACGTCGAGATCGAGCATGCCATCCTGGCCGGTCACGATCTCTTCAGCGTTAAAACCGTAAAAGCGTAACAACCAGTCGGCCTGGTATAGCCGGTGTTCGCGCACCAGCGGTGGCGCTTTCAACGGCAACACCTTGCTGGCATCCGGTATCGGGCTGAACGCTGAGTAGTAGACACGGCGCAAGCGGAACGCACCATACAGGTTGGCGCTGGTATCGAGGATAGCGCGGTCGTCTGTCGTATCTGCACCGACAATCATTTGCGTACTCTGGCCGCCAGGTGCGAAACGCGGTGGTTTTTTGCCGGTAAGTGTTTTATCTTTGCTTTCATCTATCTTGAGCCGCAAATGGCCCATGGAGCGGCGGATGGCTTGCCCATCTTTCTCCGGCGCAAGATTGTGCAAGCTGGCAATGGTCGGTAGTTCGACATTGATGCTGAGGCGGTCAGCATAGAGACCGGCGCGCGCCATCAATTCAGGACTGGCATCAGGTATGGTTTTGAGATGGATATAGCCGCGGAAATCATGCTCCTCACGCAACACCCGCGCCACTTCGACCACCTGCTCCATGGTGTAATCCGGGTTACGGATAATGCCCGAGCTGAGAAAAAGTCCTTCGATGTAGTTACGACGGTAAAAGCTTAAGGTGAGGTTGACCACCTCCTCTACACTGAACCGTGCACGCGGCACATTACTGCTGACGCGATTCACACAATAAACGCAGTCATACACACAGAAATTAGTGAGCAAAATTTTCAGCAGCGAGATACAGCGCCCATCAGGCGCGTAGCTATGACAAATGCCCATGCCTGTTGTGGAGCCTATGCCTTTACCGCCAGTCGAAGTGCGCTTGTCGGTGCCGCTGGAGGCACACGAGGCATCATATTTAGCGGCGTCAGCCAGTATTTCGAGTTTTTGCTTAAGCTCCATGGAGGTCTTTTTGATTGGGTTTTCTTGAATGAAATAGAACAGAGATATGACCCGGCAATAGCCCCTTGGTTCTGGGTTCTGCCGATTAGAATTATGTTTTTTGCAAGCTGTTAGTTCCTGCCATCAGTAGTCGTGTCGCGGGTTTAAACCCTATACAAAATCTAAAAGAAGCGTTCACTATTCGTTATCAGGATGAGGACTACTTACACTCCCAAAAAGAAAAGGCTCCATACGGAGCCTTCAACTTATTGCAATGTGGCCGGATCTTTAATTTGATCCGCCGTTAGATGCTATTAAACATCCAGTGAGCTCACACTCAGCGCATTGCTTTCAATAAATGCCCGGCGTGGTTCCACGTTATCGCCCATGAGTGTAGTAAAGATTTCATCGGCACTGATCGCATCGTCGATTTGCACTTTGAGTAAACGACGCACAGTTGGGTCCATGGTGGTTTCCCACAGTTGCTCCGGATTCATCTCACCCAGCCCTTTATAGCGCTGGATGTTCAGGTTATGTCTGGCTTCCCCTAATAACCAGTCCAGCGCCTGTTTGAAGGTACTGACGCGTTGCTCTTTATCGCCACGTTTGATTAACGCACCTTCACCCAGCAGGTTATTCACCAGTTGCGAGGTACGATTGATTTGACGGTAATCACCACTGCCGACGAATTCGGCATCAATCACACAACTCTGCAGGTTACCGTGCACGAATTTATTCACTTCCAGGCGGTAAGCGCTGGTTTCGGTATCTTGCGCTACGATCACTTCAGAACCAATGGCTCCGAGGATAGGGCGCAGTTTACTGGCCGCGTCATTAGCAGTGGCTTCAGTGCTCAAGTCCAGCTCACCCAAGTCTTGAATGGCGCGCAACACACTTTCATCGTACAGGTTGGCAATACGACGGATCACGGCTTCTGTCAGCACCATTTGTTTGGCGATGCTGTTCAGTGCGTCATCTTTCAAACTGTCGCCGCCTTCACGAGTCAGTAACTCGGCACCTTTGAGTGCTGAATTCAGCAGGTACTCATCCAGTTCGTGCTCATCTTTCAGGTAACGCTCTTCACGGCCCTGTTTGACTTTATAAAGTGGTGGTTGCGCAATGTAGATATGTCCGCGTTCTACAAGCTCAGGCATCTGGCGGTAGAAGAAGGTCAAAAGCAAAGTACGGATGTGGGCACCATCGACGTCAGCATCAGTCATGATGATGATGCGGTGATAGCGCAATTTTTCGACATTAAAATCCGCTTTGCCGATGCTGGTACCCAAAGCGGTAATCAGTGTCGCAATTTCCTGTGAGCCCAGCAGTTTGTCAAAACGGGCTTTTTCTACGTTAAGGATTTTACCTTTTAACGGCAGGATGGCCTGGTTTTTACGGTCACGGCCTTGTTTGGCCGAACCACCGGCAGAGTCACCCTCGACCAGGTAGATTTCGCACAGGGCAGGATCCTTTTCTTGGCAGTCGGCCAGTTTACCTGGCAAACCCATGGTATCCATCACGCCTTTGCGACGGGTGATTTCACGCGCCTTACGCGCTGCTTCACGTGCACGGGCTGCTTCAACGATTTTTCCACAAACGATTTTGGCATCCACCGGATTTTCAGCTAAAAATTCTGCCAGTCTGGCTGACACGATCTCAGACACTACCGGCTGTACTTCACTAGAAACCAGTTTGTCTTTGGTCTGGGATGAGAATTTAGGATCAGGCACCTTGACTGACAATACGCAAGTAATACCTTCACGCATGTCATCGCCAGTGGTTTCCACTTTGGCTTTTTTAGCGAATTCGTTTTGCTCGATATATTGATTCAAGGTCCGCGTCATGGCAGTACGCAAACCGGTTAAATGGGTACCACCGTCGCGTTGCGGAATATTGTTGGTGAAGCATTGCACCGTTTCAGAGTAGCTGTCATTCCACTGCATCGCGACTTCTACCGTCATATTGTCTTTTTCGCTGATCGCGTAAAACACTTTCGGGTGCAGGACAGTTTTACTGCGGTTCATGTATTCCACAAACCCTTTGATACCACCACTGAACTCAAAATTTTCTGACTTGCCAGTGCGCTGATCGATCAATTCGATTTTCACGCCGTTGTTCAGGAAAGATAATTCTCGGATACGTTTAGCCAATATTTCGAAGTGGTATTCAACCAGCACAAAAGTATCAACAGAAGCCAGGAAATGCACTTCAGTACCTTTTTTATCGGTGGTGCCAGTGACAGCCAAAGGTGCTTGTGGCACACCGCGGTGGAATTCCATCTGGTGCACTTTGCCTTTGCGGTAGATTTTCAGTCTCAACCAGTCTGACAAGGCATTCACTACCGATACACCCACACCATGCAGGCCGCCTGACACTTTGTATGAGTTCTGGTCAAACTTACCACCAGCATGCAACTCAGTCATCACAATTTCAGCGGCAGAACGCTTAGGCTCATGTTTGTCATCATCCTTGATATCGGTGGGAATACCACGGCCGTTATCAGAAATACTAATGGAGTTGTCCGGATGGATGATGACTTTAATATCATCGCAATGACCAGCCAATGCTTCGTCAATCGCGTTATCCAATACTTCAAACACCATATGGTGCAGGCCGGAACCGTCTGACGTGTCACCGATATACATGCCTGGACGCTTACGTACTGCATCCAAACCTTCTAAAATCTTGATACTGTCTGAGTTATATTCTTGTGGCTGTGCCATAACAAAAGTTTCTTTAATTGATTAAAAGACGATTGAAACCAATACCGTCCGTGTTTCACGTGAAACACGGCGACCACTCATTGGTAACCCTGCATTATATGCGCATTGGCATCACAACGTATTTATAGTTGGTATCGCTGGCGGTGGTGATCAGGCAACTGCTATTGGCATCAGCAAACGCAAACTGGATGTTTTCATCGCCCAGATTGTTGAGCACGTCAATCAGGTAAGTCACATTAAAGCCGATATCCAGGGGTGCCTTGCTGTAATCGATATCCAGTTCTTCTTCGGCTTCTTCCTGCTCGGTATTGGTACTGATCAGCTTGAGTTGACCATCGGTAATTACCATGCGGATACTGCGATACTTTTCATTAGAGAGAATCGAAGCACGCTGCAATGCGCTCAAAATCGCCTGCCGATTCACCTCAAATGTATTCTGGTGACCATTCGGGATGACACGGTTGTAATCCGGGAATTTACCGTCGATCACTTTACTGATGAGCTGGATATCACCAAATTCAAAACTGACCTGGCCATTGAGTAGATCGATCACCACCGGCGAGTCGGATTGTTCATCCAGTAATTTGGTTAATTCCAACACAGTTTTACGCGGCAAAATCACTTCAGTTTTTTCAAATTCCTGATCCAGCGTGGTATTGGTATAGCTTAAACGGTGGCCATCGGTGCCCACTACGTGCAACTGGTTACCTTGCACTTCCATCAACAGGCCATTCAGGTAATAACGGATATCCTGTTGTGCCATGGCGAATTCGACCTGTTTCAACAGCCGTTTCAGTTCTGATTGCGCCAGGCTGAAACTGATGTTCTGGCCGCTGGCTTTGCTCATTAATGGGTAATCAGCTGCTGGCAGGGTTTGCAGGTTGAATCTGCTCTTACCTGCTTTCAAAGTAATGCGATTATCCTGGTTATTCATTTCTATGGTGGTGCTGTCAGGCAATGAACGGCAGATATCGAGTAATTTCTTGGCAGAGATGGTGGTACTCAACTCACCCTCAACACCACTATTCACTTTCAGCGAAATCTGCATTTCCAGGTCGGTCGCCGTCAGATGCATTTCCTGCTGTTTGATGTTGATCAACAAATTGGAAAGAATTGGTAACGTATGTCTGCGTTCTACGATTCCGGTGACATTGTTAAGTGGTTTAAGCAATACTTCACGGCTGATTTTGATTTGCATGGCCTGACCTAATTAATAACTTTATTTCAATATATAAAAGATAAGAATAATAGTAATGATACGATTATTTGTGGGTAACTTAAAAATCTATTTAAATTCAACCACTTGTTGCACTGCTAGCTTGTGTATAAATTGCGGTTTAAACCTGCATCGTTTGTGCCTGGTATTGTAAACTGAATTTATCCTGGCTTTACGCAATATTTAAACACAGTTCATTCGCATCTTATCCACAGCTTTTGTTTTCAATCTGTTGCTTTAATCCCTGATCACTAATCTCTAATCACCTGCGTTAAAAAACCGATATCGCGCGCGAGTGTCTGGTCATTTAAACGATGTTGTTCGATTTCGTCACAGGCATGCATCACGGTGGTATGGTGACGACCGCCAAAGGCCTCCCCGATTTCAGGGAAACTGTGATTGGTGAGTTCCCTGGCTAACGACATCGCTACCTGACGTGGTCGAGCGACATTGCGCGAACGCTTTTTACTGAACATATCACTGACTTTTATCTTGTAATAATCAGCGACGGTTTTTTGTATGTTTTCAATAGTGATCTGGCGACCACGCACGGCAATCAAGTCGCGTAAAGCATCTTTGGCTAAATGTACATCAATCGCATGACCGGTAAAGTTAGCCATGGCAATAATACGGTTAAGGGCACCTTCGAGTTCACGTACGCTGGAGCGGATTTGCTTGGCGACAAAAAATGCGACATCTTCATGCAGGTTGATCTTCAGGGTCTCGGCTTTTTTACGCAGGATGGCGACACGCATTTCCAGTTCCGGTGGCTCAACGGCGACGGTCAGGCCCCAGCTGAAGCGTGTGCGCAAACGCTCATCCATATCGACGATCTCTTTAGGATAAGTATCACAGGTAATGACAATCTGTTTTTTTTCTTCGATCAATGTATTGAATGCATAGAAAAATTCTTCTTGCGTACGGGTCTTTTTGGCAAAAAACTGAATATCATCGATCAGCAATAAATCCAGCGAATGGTATAACTGTTTAAACTCATCAAACGCTTTATTTTCGTAGGCTTTCACCACATCTGACACATAACGTTCAGCATGGAGGTAGCGGATATTAGCGTCTGGCTTCACTTTTTTCAGCTCGTTACCAATCGCCTGCAGTAAATGCGTCTTACCTAACCCTACGCCGCCATAAATAAATAGCGGGTTGTAGGCTTGGCCCGGATTACCCGCAACCTGGATGGCAGCCGCACGTGCCAGTTGGTTGGCGCGCCCGGTGACATAATTGTCAAAGAGGAAACTGTTATTGAGCCCGCTGCTTTTTTCAGCTTTTAAATTTTTAACCGGGACACGGCTAGGCAGAGGTTTCTTTTCTGCGATTTTTTCAAGAGATCTTGGAAGTAGCTTGGCAGCAGGTTTTTCACTGTTGCCAAGCTCAGTATCCATGGAAGGCATACCAGAGTGTGCATTCGCTAAACCCGGTTCGGTTTGCAGAATGCTGCTGTCGACAATCAGCTCAACAACCATAGAATTGGATAGTTCCAGCGCAATGGTTTCAATGCGGCTGAAGAACTTGCTCTTTACCCACTGCATGACAAACTTGTTAGGCGCAACAATTTGTACGGCCTGACCATTCACGCGCGCTCGCAGGGGTTTAATCCAGGTATTGTATTGTTGTGCAGACAGTTCCTGTTCGAACTTCAGCAGACAATGCGCCCAAAAGTTTTCCATTGCTCCAAAATTTTCAATGTATGCAAAAGCTTACTCCAGCTTGTTAGTCTGTGAGAAGTTTGCGTTTATTCTTTAATAGTTGCCAGGAAAGAGTGGCAGAAGTGAGAATCAAACCTGTTTAACCGTGTGATTCATTGAGAACATTCTAAACGTTTTGAGGTGAGTTATCCACAGCCTGCACCTAATAAAATATAAAAAAAATCATTGACATACCAAGCCGAAATCATGTTTAATTAAGGGTTTTTGAAATCGGCAAATTTCCGCTGTGAAACCAGTGGTGCCGGAACAGATTTTAATTGCCGGGATTATTCCCTACTTGGCACAGGAGCTAAATAATGAAACGTACCTACCAACCATCTAAAACACGTCGTGCCCGTACCCATGGCTTTCTGGTACGCATGAAAACCAAAGGTGGTCGTGCAGTGATTGCTGCCCGTCGCGCTAAAGGCCGTAAACGCCTGGGTCTGTAATTCCCGGTGTGGCATTGCTTAATCAATGCATGACATTACAAAAGCCATGACATTGTACAAGCTTAGAAAAACGGATGAATTTTCATCCGTTTTTACTTTCAGGAAACGGTTATATGGCGAGTGGTTGCTTGTTAATATAAAACCTAATCAGCAAGATCAGCACCGTTATGGTCTGGTGGTCTCAAAAAAAATCGCCAAGCTGGCGGTAAGTCGTAATTATATGAAGCGTGTACTGCGGGAACTGTTAAGAAATCAACCATCCCCTGCTGCAAGCGGTTATGATGTTGTGCTTCAGGTACGCAAGAAATTTCAGCATGCTGATTTTCCTGCAGTACAACGTGATCTGTCACTTTTGCTGGGCAAGCTGAAAAAAACAGCTGTCGTTTCCTGATAAATCCGATGAAAATAGTACTGATTACTTTGATTAAGTGTTACCAGTGGGGCTTGAGTCCCTGGCTGGGCCGTCAATGCCGTTTTCATCCAACCTGTTCACACTATGCGATTGAGGCTTTAGAGCGCTATGGCGCTATTAAAGGTTCTCGACTGGCATTGGCCCGTATCGGCCGCTGTCATCCCTGGCATCCCGGTGGTGTGGACCCTCTTCCTTGACTTGTAAAAACGAAACCTTATGGATACTCGCCGTTTAATTCTGTTCGTCATTTTTTCTTTCTCCATCATGTTGCTATGGGATGCCTGGCAAAAAGAACATGCACCTGAGACCCCTGCGACGCAAACTGCTGCCACCCCACAAGGTGCACCTGCTGATAAGCCACTAGAAAACGGTGGCTTCAGCCTTAAAAAGGGTGAACGCATTTCGGTAAAAACCGATCTTTATTCAGCGGTGATAGATACCGTCGGTGGCGATTTGCGCCAGCTGTCTTTGCTTGAACACAAAGCAGATGACAACTCCGGGCCATATGAGCTGATGAGCGATCAAAGCAAGGATAAGCTTTATGTAGCGCAGACCGGCCTGAAAGGTGATGGCCTGCCTACACATTACGAGATGTTTACTACTGCCAGTACCAGCTATGTCATGCAAGAGAGCGAAAATTCACTCGAAGTGCGTTTAACGGCGCCGGAAACTAACGGCATTGCAGTAGAAAAGATTTACATCTTCCATCGTGGCCAATACCAGATCGACGTCCGTTACGAAATTAAGAATAACAGCGCACAAGCGATTTCGCCTTCTGTGTATTACCAGATCATCCATGACAGAGAATCTAACCAGGGCTCAAAAATGATGCCTACCTTTACCGGTGGCGCCTATTTCAATGAGGCTGATAAATATAACAAGGTCAAATTCGATGAAATGGCGAAGAAAGATATCTCACTCAGCGCCAAAGATGGTTGGGTCGGGCTGGTTCAGCACTATTTTGTCAGTGCCTGGATTCCTCAATCCAAAGCAGAACAAAAGTTCTATACCACTAAACTCAGCGAAAGTGATTTTTCAATCGGCACTATCTTACCGGTTGGTGAGATTGCTGCCGGCAGCACTAAAACTATCGATGCCAAATTATTCACCGGCCCACAGGAACAGGATGCTCTGGAAGCAGCTGCGCCTGGCATGGAATACGTGGTTGATTACGGTATCCTCACCATTATTGCCAAGCCATTGATGTGGTTGTTGACCCATATCTATGACCTGGTTAAAAACTGGGGTGTGGCTATTATTATTCTGACAGTGTTGATCAAGGCTGCTTTCTTCAAGCTATCTGCCTCCGGTTACCGCAATATGGCCCATTTGCGTGAAATGGCACCACGTATGCAGGCGTTGAAAGACAAGTTTGGCGATGACAAACAAAAGCTGCAACAAGCCATGATGGAAATGTACCGCACTGAGAAAATCAATCCCATGGGTGGCTGTCTGCCTATCTTGGTGCAAATTCCGGTGTTTATTTCCCTGTACTGGGTATTGTTGGGTTCAGTGCAATTGCGGCACGCACCTTTCTTCGGCTGGATACAGGATTTGTCAGCGACTGATCCTTACTTCATCCTGCCTATCCTGATGGGCGCGACCATGATCATTCAAACCACTTTGAATCCACCCCCTACGGATCCTATCCAGGCCAAGGTCATGAAAATCATGCCGGTGTTGTTCAGTGTGTTCTTCTTCTTCTTCCCTGCTGGCCTGGTGTTGTACTGGCTGGTGAACAATATTCTTTCTATCTGGCAACAGTGGGCGATCAATCGCATGATACATGCAGAAACAGTTGCTAAAAAAGGGCATGGCAAGTAATCAACAACTGGGTAACGTTAACTTAGGGAATGCCAGCGCTGAAATGACTCCGTCTGGCCCTGAGCAACCAAACCCTGCGACAACTGATTCAAGCACCGAAACCATTGCAGCTATTGCCACCGCGCCGGGTGCCGGTGGTATCGGTGTTGTCAGGGTCTCTGGCCCATTATCCAGGCAGATAGCCGAACAAGTACTCGGTCACTGCCCTTCCCCCAGGCTCGCTGCCTATTTACCTTTTCTACAAGCTGATGGCAGCTTGATTGATCGCGGCATAGCGATTTACTTTCCCAATCCACACTCCTATACCGGTGAAGATGTACTAGAGCTACAGGCCCATGGAGGCACAGCGCTTATGCAAATTCTGCTGGCCCGCTGTATTGAATGCGGTGCTCGCCATGCAGTGGCTGGTGAGTTTACCCAGCGCGCTTATTTGAACGACAAAATTGATCTGGCGCAAGCTGAAGCCGTGGCTGATTTAATCAACGCTGCCACTGCTGAAGCTGCGCGCAGTGCTGTACGCTCATTGTCGGGTGAGTTTTCCCAGGCCATTCAAACACTGTTACAGCAATTGATAGATTTGCGTATGTATGTCGAGGCTTGTCTAGATTTTCCTGAGGAAGATATCGATTTCATAAGCCAGGGACGCGTATTGGAAAAGTTGCATGCAAACCAGCAAGCTTTGCATGCTATTTATACCAAAGCCAAACAAGGCGCCCTCTTACGCGAAGGTATGAATGTTGTTTTAATTGGGCAGCCTAACGTTGGAAAATCCAGCCTGCTCAACGCGTTGTCTGGTGAGGATATTGCAATCGTGACCCCGATCGCAGGGACTACACGCGATACGATTAAGAACGTTATTCAAATCGAAGGCGTACCATTACATATCATTGATACGGCTGGCCTGCGCGAGACTGAAGATATCGTTGAACAGGTAGGCATTGAACGCACCTGGAAAGCCATTGAAACTGCGCAGGTGGCTTTATTACTGATAGACAGCCAGCATGGTATTGGCCCTTACGAAATCAGCATTCTTGAAAAACTATCGACTGAAATCCAAAAAGTCTGGGTGCATAATAAGATAGATGTTTCACGTGAAACATCTCGCATAGAAATTCTCGAAAAAGAGACACACTTGTTTTTATCAGCCAAGACAGGCGAAGGTATTGCCGCCCTGCAAAAAACGCTTCTTGAAATTGTAGGTTATCAGCCAGGAAGTGAGGGTGTGTTCATGGCGCGTGCGCGACATCTTCAGGCATTGCAACAAGTGGAGTTACATCTGGATTTGGCAACAAAACAAATGCATGCTGCCGAACTGATTGCAGAAGAGTTGCGTAGTGCCCAAGAGGCGCTGGCATCCATCACTGGCGAATTTACCCCTGATGATTTGCTGGGTGAAATATTCAGCAGATTTTGTATCGGTAAATAGTAGATAAATAAAAACCCGCATTAGCGGGTTTTTTTCTGTCTGGGAAATGGCGTATTTCTCCGGCTGTAGCGTTCATCAATCAGGCAAACGCGCTTGGAGCCGGTAATCATGGCCCAGATCAAATTGTCTTTATGAATAAAGCTTTCAAACAATACACCTAATACATGAATGACAACTACACCCAACCAGGTCCAAGTAACATAGTGATGGATGACTTGGGCTAAATCATCATCAATAAATCCCCAGCCGCTGTTATAGACAATACAACCTGAACCCACTGCCAGAATCCCTAAACCCAGCATCGCATAGATCGCAATCGAACCGACAGGATTATGGCCAACATAATGCCTGGCTGTCCCTTTAAGCAGTTTGAATAAATGTTTCACTGCCCAGACGGGATTTAACGGAAAACTTTGGAAATTGGCGTAGCCGGTTGCGACTACGCCCCAGATAATACGCGCAATGATCAAAGTGCCGGCGACATAGCCTGCGTAAGCATGGTGCAATCTATCCCACATGGAACTATGGGTATAAAACGCATATGCAAAAGCCGCCACCAGGGACCAGTGGAATATCCGGATAAATGGATCCCAAACGTAACGCAGCATTCCAGTGGTTAACTCTGCTTATTTTGTTGGTTTAGTTTCGGTCAACAAATAGGCAATAAAGTTGGCTTTTTCAGCCGGTGCACAATCTGCGCCTAAGATATCGTTGCAATGCTTGGTAAACTCTTCTTCCACCTTATCAATATCAGTGAAGCGTTTTGTGTTGACACGAGGTGCCAAAGGAGGAATTTCTTTGTTGGTGACGATATTTTTACCAACGTTAGCAGGATTGTTCGTGTGGCATGATGCACATGCAGCTTCTCTGCCGCTCGCTGTTTGAAATTTACGATTAAAAAAGATTTTGCCATCTGTAATTGAAGGCGCTTTAAATGAGGGATTTACTGACTGTGCAATGCTGGTATATTTGTAAACCAATTTTTCAGCATTGGTCACATCAGCGGCTGCGTTTACAGAAAAAAGTACCCCGAATACAGCAATAATTGTTTTGATTTTCATGGTAAGAGCTCCTTTGGTTATTATTGGAATGAATTTTATTATTTTTATGTTAAGTAAATATGGCTTGCTTGTAATTGATTTGTATTAAACCGTAATTAATTTGTATTAAAACTGTAGTAAATCCATAATCAAGTGTAACGAAAACACGGTTATGTGTGAATTAAAATTACAGGCAGGCTTAGTTTACGCTAAAATCTCATCTCTTTTAAAATCAAATAGTTCAATCACTTTATGATGGATTTTCCTGATAAATTCGATGTGATCGTTGTCGGTGGTGGCCACGCAGGTACCGAAGCGGCGCTGGCAGCCGCGCGCATGGGTCAAAAAACCCTGCTGCTGACTCATAACATTGAGACATTGGGGCAAATGTCCTGTAATCCCTCGATTGGTGGCATCGGCAAAGGCCATCTGGTGAAAGAAGTTGATGCACTTGGCGGCGCCATGGCTGCTGCCACCGATATCGGTGGTATCCAATTTCGTATCCTGAATTCTAGCAAAGGCCCGGCCGTACGTGCGACACGTGCACAAGCTGATCGTATCCTCTATAAAGCTGCCATTCGTCATCGCCTTGAAAATCAACCCAACCTGTGGCTCTTTCAGCAGGCGGTGGACGATATTATTTTAGAAGGTGAACAAGCGGTTGGTGTCGTCACGCAAATCGGACTGCGTTTTCATTCAAAATCAGTCGTGCTGACAGCCGGTACTTTTCTGGGTGGGTTGGTGCATATTGGTTTGCAGAATTACAGTGCTGGACGCGCCGGAGATCCGCCAGCTATTTCACTGGCTGCCAGATTGCGTGAGATTGGACTCCCGGCGGGCCGCTTGAAAACAGGCACCCCACCCCGTATTGATGGACGCACCATAAACTATAGTGTCATGACTGAGCAGCCAGGCGATACGCCGGTACCGGTCTTTTCATTTCTGGGTACTGCTGCACAACATCCGCAACAACTACCTTGCTGGATCACGCATACCAATCAGCAAACGCATGACATCATCCGTAGTGGCTTGGATCGCTCACCGATGTATACCGGTGTGATCGAGGGTGTGGGTCCGCGTTACTGCCCTTCTGTGGAAGATAAGATTCATCGTTTTGCAGATAAAGAGTCCCATCAGGTATTTCTTGAGCCTGAGGGATTGACCACGCATGAAATCTATCCTAATGGCATTTCTACCAGTCTGCCGTTTGATATCCAGTTGGCACTGGTGCGATCTATTAATGGCTTGGAGGCTGCGCATATCTTGCGCCCCGGGTACGCTATAGAATATGACTATTACGACCCGAGAGGCTTGAAATCTACCCTCGAAACTAAAACAGTAAGTGGATTGTTTTTTGCCGGTCAGATTAATGGCACCACCGGGTATGAAGAGGCGGCTGCGCAAGGATTGCTTGCAGGTGCGAATGCTGCATTGTATGCGCAGGATAAAGAAGGCTGGTGCCCTTCCCGTGAGCAAGCTTATTTAGGTGTGTTAGTGGATGACTTGATCACGACTGGGGTAAATGAGCCGTACCGCATGTTTACCAGTCGTGCAGAGTATCGTTTACAACTGCGCGAAGATAATGCAGATATGCGGTTGACAGAAATGGGCCGTAAACTAGGGTTGGTAGATGATGTGCGTTGGGAAGCCTTCAGTAAAAAGCAGGAAGCTGTTGAACGCGAACAGGCACGACTAAAACGGACATTCCTTCAACCAGACAATGGTCAAGCAAATACCTCAAGTCAAAATAAAATTGTTTCACGTGAAACACAGTTAGAAGTTTTTGGTAAGGCTTTGGAGCATGAGTATTCATTATTCGAATTGTTACGTCGCCCAGAAATTACTTATCAGTCTCTAATGGGTATTATGCCTTCTCTAGATTCATTGGCTGATGACGTTATCGAGCAAGTTGAAATTGCAGCCAAATATCAAGGGTATATAGACCGGCAAAATGAAGAAATCGCCAGACAAAAAAATAGTGAACACATTAAATTGGGTGAGGCTATCCAATATGATGATGTGCATGGCTTAAGTAATGAAGCGCGGCAAAAACTGTTGGCGCAGAAACCTGAAACCATAGGTCAGGCCAGTCGCATCCAAGGCATTACCCCTGCAACAATTTCTTTGCTGTTGGTGTATCTCAAGCGCAGGCAGAAAAAACAAAGTCTTTCTGGTGATATCGCTGCTGCATGACAAGTTTGGATTCGAAATTAGCAGAAGGCGTAACAGCGCTGGGTTTGGAGTCGGTTGTGACAACCGATATGCAGGCAAAATGTTTGACCTACATGGCTTTGCTGCAAAAGTGGAACAAAGTCTATAACCTGACCGCAATTCGCGATCCACAAGAAATGTTGGCATTGCATATACTGGATAGTCTAAGTGTGTTGCCGTATGTGCAGTCAGGAAATTTGCTGGATGTAGGCAGTGGCGGCGGTTTGCCGGGATTGATAATTGCAATCACACGACCAGATGTGCAAGTGACCACAATTGATACCGTGCAGAAAAAAGCCATTTTCATGCGCCAGGTAAAAGCTGAGTTAGGGTTGGAGAGTGTGCAGGTTGTGCATAGCCGTGTTGAGGCTTATCAGCCACCCTCGCCATTTGGACAAGTGATTTCCAGGGCGTTTTCAGACATAGCCTTGTTAAGGCGATTGACTATGCACCTAATAATGCCGCATGGTCGCTGGTTGGCAATGAAGGGGGTGATCCCTTCAGAGGAGTTACAACTCGCCAGCATTATCCCTTCAGAAGTTATTCGTTTGCTGGTACCAACACTGCAAGCGGAAAGACATTTAATTGTGTTTGAGAATTCATAATGAAAATAATCGCGATCACCAACCAAAAAGGCGGCGTAGGTAAAACGACTACTTGCGTTAATCTGGCAGCCAGCCTTGCTGAACATGGTAAAAAAGTGTTGTTGGTCGATCTGGATCCGCAAGGTAATGCCAGTACTGGTAGCGGTATAGATAAGGCGCATCTTAAAGGCAGTATTTACCAGGTGTTGATTGGCAATAATACTTTGCAGGAAGTAATCCTGCGTGCAGAAGCGGCGAAGTTTGATGTGGCACCTTCTAACCGTGATCTCGCGGGTGCTGAAGTCGAGTTGGTGAATGAAATGGCGCGTGAAACACGGTTAAAGAATGCCATTTTAAAGTTGGGGGATAGTTATGAATATGTGTTACTGGATTGTCCGCCCTCTTTAAATCTGGTCACAGTAAATGCTTTGACTGCTGCACATTCGGTAATGATTCCTATGCAATGTGAGTATTATGCATTAGAAGGACTTTCAGACCTGGTCAATACTATCAAGAAAGTGCGCGCTCACTTAAACCCGGTCTTGGAGATAGAAGGTCTGCTGCGCACCATGTTTGATAATCGCAATATGCTGGCTCAGCAAGTGTCGGCGCAACTGGTCAGTCACTTCGGTAAAAAGGTCTATCAAACGATTATTCCACGCAATGTGCGTTTGGCGGAGGCGCCAAGTTATGGCATGCCGGTGCTGTTATACGATCGGGCTTCTAAAGGTGCCCAGGCTTATCTTGAGTTGGCCCAAGAACTCATCCAGAAAAATTAAATTTTCAAATTTAAAAGACATTCAATACAAGGAATCGGCAGTATGGTGAAGCTAAAAGGACTAGGACGCGGATTAGATGCATTGTTATCCGGTGATGTGGAAACTATCGCTCAATCGGATAGCTTACGCACGTTGCATGTCAGCCAGCTGCAGCCGGGTAAATATCAGCCACGGTCTTACATGAACGAAGAGGCCTTGCAAACCCTGGCAGACTCCATCAGTGCGCAAGGCATTATGCAGCCTATTCTGGTACGCGAGATTGCCGAAGATAAATTTGAAATTATTGCCGGTGAACGCCGCTGGCGTGCGTCACAAAAAGCCGGTTTGACAGAAGTGCCGGTGCTGGTACGCGATATTGCCGATGAAGCTGCTCTGGCAATGGCGCTGATTGAAAATATCCAGCGTGAAAACCTGAACCCGCTCGAAGAAGCCATGGGTATCAAGCGCCTGATTGATGAGTTCGATATGACGCATGAAAAAGCAGCAGAAGCGGTAGGCCGTTCCCGCGTGGCAGTTTCAAATTTACTCCGCTTGCTGACACTTACCCCGATGGTGCAGGACATGCTGCTGGATAACCAGATTGATATGGGGCATGCCCGTGCTTTAATCGGTGTTGAACCTGCTCAGCAAATTCTGTTAGCCAATAAAGTGGTACAAGACGGTTTATCAGTACGGGAAGTTGAGCGGCTAATGCAACAAGCGCCAGGTGCGAAAAAGAAAGCCCAGGAAAAAGTGCAGCCGGATATTGCTTCCTTGCAGACTGAATTAAGCGAACAGCTGGGTGCGGGCGTCAATATCAGTGCTAAAACCAACGGTTCGGGTGTGCTGAAATTAAGCTATGCAAATTTAGACCAGCTGGACGATTGGATAGCAAAACTCACTGGTAAATGAACAAAAGTTCCAGCGGAAAACAAAATTTTATCGGCGAAAACGATTTTTCCAGCACATTCAGATAGTTATGTTGTGCTGAGCGCTTGACTTCAAGCGTTGAATAATTCAAAATCTCGCGTCTTTGTAGTAATTTGCCTTGATTTTTAACATTCAAACCCCATGACCACCCCGGAAACCACTCAATCCGACGCGCAGATGTATCGCAATATGCTGCGCTGGCAAATGATGGCGACTGCGATAGTCATTGTAGCGGCGGTCCTGATTTCTGGCATTCCAGCAGGTATTTCGGCTTTGCTTGGCGGTGTAGCAGTCATTGTTGGTGCCTGGTTTGCTGCAAAAATTGCAGTGAGGGCGCAGGCAAAAGCAGATCCGACTGCAGTACTGTTGAATATGTTGAAGGCTGAGGCAGTGAAAATTCTGATTATCGCTATTTTGCTGTTCGCGATATTCAAGTTGTATCAATCGTTGGTGCCGTTTGCACTGATTGCCGGTTTGGCGGCCGCTGCCCTGTTCTCGGGTGCTGCCCTGGCAAAAGCGCAAACACCCGTGTAGACAAGATTATTTAAAATAGTTTGAGATTATGACAACCCAACACACACAACAAGCCGAGCACGCGCTGACTCCTTCCAGTTATATCCAGCACCATCTGGGATTCAATGCGCAATCTGTAGGTGATACCAGCTTCTGGACATTGCATGTGGATACGCTGGCGATGTCGGTCATTCTGGGTTTGGTGGTAATGGGTTTGGTATGGTTGGTTGCCCGCGGTGCGACTTCTGGCGTGCCTAGCAAAGGCCAGGCGTTTGTTGAATTGGTATTTGGTTTTATTGATGACCAGGTAAAAAATATTTTCCACGGTGATCGTCACAAGTTTATTGCGCCAACAGCGCTGACAGTGTTCCTGTGGGTATTTGCCATGAACGCCATGGACTTCCTGCCGGTAGATATTTTTGCAAAAGGAATTCATGCACTGGGTTTCGAACACTGGCGTGCAGTCCCTACTTCAGACATCAATACAACATTTGCCTTGGCCCTTGCGGTCTGGTTCCTGATGATTTTCTTCTCAATCAAAGCCAAAGGCCTGGGTGGCTGGATTCACGAATTGTTCTGTGCCCCTTTCGGTTCCGCCAAGTTTTTCAAACCAAAAAGCTTTCTTGGCTTTATTGGTCTCGTTTTAAGCCCTTTGTTGTTCGTCGCAAACTTCGCTTTTAACCTCATCGAATACGTTTCAAAACCACTTTCACACTCATTGCGTTTGTTCGGCAACATGTATGCCGGCGAAGTTATTTTCCTGTTGTTGGGCCTGTGGGCAGCCACCGGTGTAACAGGCGCAATCGCAGGGGCAATTCTGGGTGCTGGCTGGTCTATCTTCCACATCCTGATCGTGGCGTTGCAAGCATTTATCTTCATGATGTTGACTGTGGTGTATTTAGCCATGGCACATGAGTCGCACTAGTTTAAATTTTTAAGTTTGTAGTTGTTTTTATTTCTTTGACATAAGAGAGGTTATACATAATGGAAGCTTTAGCATTGATTCAGGCCTACACAGGCATTGGTATCGGTTTGATCATTGGTTTGGGTGCTGCAGGTGCCTGTATCGGTATTGGTATTATGTGTGCAAGTTTCCTTGAAGGTGCTGCACGTCAACCAGAAATGATTCCCGCATTGCAAGGTAAAGTATTCTTGCTGTTGGGTCTTATCGATGCGTCCTTCATTATCGGTGTTGGTTTGGCCATGATGTTTGCATTTGCAAACCCATTGTTGAGCGTTGTTGCACAGTAATTAACGCCAGGTAGGGTTTAAGTGTTGACTTAAGCCTTTCAACAACCCAGTAAGATGGATCAAAAATGAATATTAATTTCACACTCATCGCGCAAGCTATCGCATTTGCAGTGCTGATTTGGTTCACAGTGAAATTCGTCTGGCCACCGCTCTTAAAAGCGATTGAAACACGCCAAAAGGAAATCGCGGATGGTTTGGCTGCTGCACAAGAAGGCAGAAGTGCCCTGGAAGTAGCGGCTAAAAAATCTGACGCAACACTGAATGAAGCAAAACAAAAAGCAAGTGAGATCATTGGGCAAGCTGAAAAACGCGCTGCACAACTCATCGATGAAGCCAAGGTAAATGCCAAAGCTGAAGGTGATCGCATCATTGCTGGTGCCAAAGCCGAGATTGATCAGGAAGTGAACCGCGCAAAAGAAGGCCTGCGCGCTCAAGTTTCTACATTGGCTGTGGCCGGTGCTGAAAAAATCCTGCGCAAAGAGATCGACGCCAAAGCACATAGCGAAATGCTGACTAAACTTGCTGCGGAACTATAAGGATAATACATGGCTGAACTCTCAACCATTGCACGACCTTATGCTGTTGCCGCCTACAAGTTAGGCAAAGAAAAAAAGGCACTGGCAAAATGGTCTGAAATGTTGGCATTTGCTGCAGCTGTTGCTGCAGATGCGCAAATGAAAACTTTGATTGATAACCCCAAACTGGATGCAGCAAATATTGAAGCGGCATTCCTCAAGGTAAGTGGCGACAATCTTAATGATCATGGGCAAAACTTAATCAAGGTTCTGGTTGAGTATGGCCGTTTATCCTTATTGCCTGCCATTGCTGAAGCTTTTGAGGCTTTGAAGGCGCAAGATGAAGGCACGATGGACGCTCAAATCATTGCGGCTGCAAAACTGACAGCTGCACAGACTAAAGATTTGATCAAGCGTCTGGAAGCCAAGTTCGGCAAGAAAATTGAAGCAAGCGTTTCTGTAGATCCGGAAATCATCGGTGGCATCAAAATTATTGTTGGCGACACCGTCATCGACGCGTCTGTCCAAGGTCAGTTACAAAATTTAGCCTATACGCTCACAGCATAAGGCATAGGAGATTTAAATGCAGTTATCTACATCAGAGATTAGCGAGCTCATTAAGAGCCGTTTGGAAAACTTCTCTACTACCGCTGAAGCACGTACCCAGGGTACCGTGATTTCTGTGACGGATGGCATTGTGCGTATTCACGGTCTGTCTAATGTCATGGCTGGCGAGATGATTGAGTTTCCAGGCAACACATTTGGTCTGGCATTGAACCTGGAGCGTGACTCCGTAGGTGCCGTGGTACTGGGTGATTACGAGCACATCACCGAAGGTGACGTATGTAAATGTACCGGCCGTATTCTGGAAGTGCCGGTAGGTCCGGAACTGATTGGCCGTGTTGTGAACGCACTGGGTCAGCCTATTGATGGCAAAGGCCCGGTTAAAACCAAGTTGACCGACAAGATTGAAAAAATTGCACCAGGCGTGATTGCACGTAAGTCTGTATCACAACCAGTACAAACCGGTTTGAAGTCTATCGATTCCATGGTGCCGGTAGGCCGTGGTCAGCGTGAGTTGATCATTGGTGACCGTCAGACAGGTAAAACAGCTGTTGCAGTTGATGCAATCATCAATCAGAAGGGTCAGAACATGACCTGTATCTACGTAGCGATTGGTCAGAAAGCCTCTACCATTGCTAACGTGGTACGTAAACTGGAAGAGCACGGTGCGATGGCTTACACCATTATCGTGGCTGCTTCTGCTTCTGACTCTGCTGCACTGCAATTCCTGGCACCATATGCCGGTTGTACCATGGGCGAGTACTTCCGTGACCGCGGTGAAGATGCATTGATCGTTTACGATGATTTGTCCAAACAAGCGGTTGCTTACCGTCAAATCTCCCTGTTGCTGCGCCGCCCACCAGGCCGCGAAGCTTACCCTGGTGACGTGTTCTACATCCACTCACGTTTGCTGGAGCGTGCAGCGCGCGTAAATGAAGAGTACGTAGAAAAATTCACAGAAGGCAAAGTTAAAGGTAAAACAGGTTCTCTGACTGCATTGCCAGTGATTGAAACCCAGGCCGGTGACGTTTCAGCGTTCGTGCCAACCAACGTGATTTCAATTACCGATGGCCAGATCTTCCTGGAAACAGACTTGTTCAACGCAGGTGTGCGTCCAGCGATCAACGCCGGTATTTCCGTTTCACGCGTAGGTGGTGCTGCACAAACCAAGATCATCAAAAAACTGGGCGGTGGTGTACGTCTGGCTTTGGCGCAATATCGTGAACTGGCTGCATTTGCGCAGTTCGCTTCCGATCTGGACGAGGCAACCCGTAAACAGCTGGACCGCGGTCGTATGTTTACCGAGTTGATGAAACAGGCGCAATACTCACCATTGAGCGTAGCAACAATGGGCGTGAGCCTGTTTGCAGCAAACAAAGGATATTTTGACGACGTACCAACCAATAAAGTGCTGGCATTTGAAAACGCATTGCATGGTTTCTTGAACTCCAAGTACAAGAACATCATGGACGCGATTGATTCCAGCAAAGATCTGAGTGGTGATAACGAGAAAGCACTGGAAGCTGCGATTCAAGATTTCAAAGCAACCAACGCTTATTAATCTCTGACACTTCGACTTAGGAACCTAATATGGCAGGTAGTAAAGAGATCAGAACCAAGATCAAGAGTGTAGAAAATACACGCAAGATCACCAAGGCGATGGAGATGGTGGCCGCTTCTAAAATGCGTAAAGCGCAGGACAGAATGCGTGCTTCCCGCCCTTATGCGGATAAAATCCGTAATGTGGCGGCTCACCTTTCCTTTGCACAAGCTGAGTACAGGCATCCGTTTCTGATCAAACGTGATGTGGTGAAAAATATCGGTCTGATTGTGGTCAGTTCAGACAAAGGCCTGTGCGGTGGTTTGAATACCAACGTATTGCGTTTGTCCCTGAACCAGATGAAAGCCTGGGAAGCTGAAGGCAAAGGCATCAGCGTTAGCGCGATCGGTAACAAAGGCTATGGTTTCATGAACCGTATCGGCGCTCAGGTTAAATCGCATATCACAGGCCTGGGCGATACACCGCACCTGGAAAAACTGATCGGCAGCATCAAAGTGATGCTGGATGCTTATATCGCCGGTGAAATTGATCAGCTATACATCTGCTATACCAAGTTCATTAATACCATGAAGCAAGAGCCGACCATGCAGCAGTTGCTGCCATTGTCTGGTGAGCAACTGGGCAGCCCGAACGGCCATTGGGATTACATTTATGAGCCGGAAGCTAAACCAGTGGTGGATGAGCTGATGACGCGTTACATCGAGTCACTGATTTACAACGCAGTGGCTGAAAACATGGCATCTGAACAATCTGCCCGTATGGTGGCGATGAAATCTGCGTCCGACAATGCGAAGAGCGTGATTGGCGAATTGAAACTGGTATACAACAAAGCCCGTCAGGCTGCGATTACCAAAGAGATTTCAGAAATCGTTGGCGGTGCAGCGGCAGTTTCATCCTAAGGCGCATTTTAAACAAAAAGTTTAAAACGTAAGCAAAGAATTCAATTAGATCTGACTCATACAGTTAGGAAAAGAAAATGGCAAAGGCAAATCAAGCAGTA
This sequence comes from Methylophilus sp., assembly GCF_035460085.1. Classification (GTDB taxonomy): domain Bacteria; phylum Pseudomonadota; class Gammaproteobacteria; order Burkholderiales; family Methylophilaceae; genus Methylophilus. The sequence continues at coordinate 33,604 of NZ_DATHWZ010000044.1, read as the reverse complement.
ACAGATAAACAAGTAGGCACAGGTAAAGTGGTGCAGTGTATTGGCGCTGTGGTTGACGTGGAATTTCCACGCGATCAGATGCCTAAAGTATTCGATGCATTGATCATTGATGACCAAAACTCAAATGCAGAAGCAGGTTTAACACTTGAAGTGCAACAACAGCTGGGAGACGGCGTGGTACGTACCATCGCCATGGGTTCCTCAGACGGCCTGGCACGTGGTACAGCATTCAAAAATACTGGTGGTGCGATTTCTGTGCCGGTTGGTGAAGGTACTCTGGGCCGTATCATGGACGTATTGGGTCGCCCAATCGACGAAGTGGGTCCAATCGATTCTACAGAATTCCGTTCTATCCACCAGAAAGCCCCGGCTTTTGAAGAGCTGTCACCATCCGTTGACCTGCTGGAAACTGGTATCAAGGTGATTGACCTGGTTTGCCCGTTCGCTAAAGGCGGTAAAGTGGGTCTGTTCGGTGGTGCGGGTGTAGGTAAAACCGTAAACATGCTGGAACTGATCAACAACATCGCTAAGCAACACTCCGGCTTGTCTGTATTTGCCGGTGTAGGTGAGCGTACCCGTGAAGGTAACGACTTCTACCACGAGATGGCTGATGCTGGCGTGATCAAGCTGGACAACATGAAAGAGTCAAAAGTAGCGATGGTGTTCGGTCAGATGAACGAACCTCCAGGCAACCGTCTGCGCGTGGCTTTGTCAGGTTTGACCATGGCTGAAAAATTCCGTGACGAAGGCCGTGACGTGTTGTTCTTCGTCGACAACATCTACCGTTATACACTGGCCGGTACTGAAGTATCCGCGTTGCTGGGCCGTATGCCTTCTGCGGTGGGTTACCAACCTACCCTGGCTGATGAAATGGGCCGTCTGCAAGAGCGTATTACTTCAACTAAAGTGGGTTCTATTACTTCTATCCAAGCGGTTTACGTACCAGCGGATGACTTGACCGACCCATCACCAGCCACCACATTCCAGCATTTGGACTCCACAGTTGTGTTGTCACGTGACATTGCTTCCCTGGGTATCTACCCAGCAGTTGATCCACTGGATTCAACCTCACGTCAGCTGGATCCACTGGTTGTTGGTGAAGAGCATTACAACGTTGCACGTAGTGTTCAACAGACATTACAACGTTACAAAGAACTGCGCGATATTATTGCGATTCTGGGTATGGACGAACTGTCACCGGAAGACAAACTGGCAGTTGGCCGTGCACGTAAAATACAGCGCTTCCTGTCACAGCCTTTCCACGTGGCTGAAGTGTTTACAGGCGCGCCAGGTAAGTACGTACCACTGAAAGAAACCATCAAAGGCTTCAAAGCAATTGTTGCCGGCGAATACGATCACTTGCCAGAGCAAGCGTTTTACATGGTGGGTGGTATCGAAGAAGCTGTTGAGAAAGCTAAAACACTGAACTAATCATTTGTTATACAGGCAGGTGGTTTTCACCTGCTTGTTTAATGAGTTTTCAGTGAAATAGAAAAGAGAACATTATGGCAAATACTGTGCATATCGATGTAGTAAGCGCTGAAGAATCTATCTTCTCCGGCGAAGCTGAATTTGTCGTGGCCCCAGCAGGCGCTGGTGAAGTGGGTATTTACCCTAATCATGCACCAATGATTACCACCATTAAGCCAGGGGCTTTGCGTATCAAACAAACTGCTGATAAAGATGAAACCGTGATTTATATTTCTGGCGGCATGCTGGAAGTACAACCAGGTGTCATTACTGTGCTGGCAGATACGGCTATACGTGGTCAGGATCTGGACGAAGCCAAGGCAATTGCTGCAAAAGAAGCTGCAGAAGAGGCATTGAGAAATCGTGCTTCTGAAATCGACTATGCCGCAGCGCAAGCTGAACTGGCAGAAGCCGTGGCACAAATTCAGGCAATTCAAAAGTTGCGTAAGTCTGTACATTAAGCAGATTGCACACAAGATTACAGGCGACTCAAGAGTCGCCTTTTTTATTTCTTAACGAGCACGTTACTGTTTATGCATGCCGCCAGCATTTGTTCTGAGCTAAAATAACACTATGACTGACCTGAACATTATTATCCTGGCCGCCGGCAAAGGGACGCGTATGCGATCTGATTTGCCAAAGGTATTGCATGCAATCGGCGGCAAACCGATATTGCACCGTGTCATTGAAGCTGCACGGCAACTGAATCCACAAAAAATCATAGTTGTGTATGGTTTCGGTGGTGAGCAGGTGCAACAGCTAACGCCGGGTGAAGATTTGGAATGGGTATTGCAGGCAGAACAACTAGGCACTGGCCATGCGGTACAACAAGCCGTGCCCTTGCTGGGAGATAACGGTTCTACGTTGATACTGCTGGGAGATGTGCCCTTGGTCGATGTAGAAGCTTGCAAGCAAATGCTAGCGCAGGCAGATCAGCATCTGGTGGTTCAAACTTTCATCAAGGACGACCCAACCGGTTATGGTCGTATAGTGCGTAATGCCGATGAGCAAGTGCTAGCGATTGTTGAGCATAAAGATGCCAGCGAAGCGCAAAGAGCTATTCAAGAAGTGAATACCGGCATCATGGCTATGCCGAATGCACAATTAAAAAACTGGCTGTCACAAATATCTAACCACAACGCACAGAAAGAATATTATTTGACAGATATCATAGCGCTATCTGTGAGAGAGGGTCGAGCTGTGCTGCCGTATGTGGTCACAGATGGCTGGTCAGTGACGGGCATTAATTCCAAGCTTGATTTACATGATATCGAACGAGAATTCCAGAAACGTAAAGGCTACGCATTAATGACGCAAGGCGTGACTTTGCTGGATGCCAATCGTATTGATATTCGCGGAACATTAACTTGTGGCCGTGACGTCATCATTGATGTGAACTGCATTTTTGAAGGCGATGTGACGCTTGAAGATAATGTGCATATTGGCCCTCATTGCGTGATCAGGCAGGCCAGCATCGCAAAAGGGACCAAGGTCTCAGCATTTACACATATCGATGATGCGAATATTGGCGCAGAAAGTAGCATTGGCCCATTTGCGCGCTTGCGTCCAGGCACAAAGTTATCAGAAAAAACCCATATTGGTAACTTTGTAGAACTAAAAAATGCCCAGGTCGGCATTGGCAGTAAAGTAAATCATCTGAGTTATGTGGGTGATGCTGAGGTAGGTGCCAATGTAAACGTTGGTGCCGGTGTGATTACCTGTAATTATGATGGTGCGAACAAACATAAAACCATTATAGAAGATGATGTTTTCGTAGGGTCGGATACGCAACTGGTTGCGCCAGTCACGGTCGGAAAAGGCGCCACCATTGCTGCGGGTTCCACCATCACAAAAAATGTCCCGGCTGACACGCTGACCCTGTGTCGCGCAAGAGAGCAACGTTCAATTCAAGGATGGAAACGTCCACAAAAGGTGAAAAAATAAGCATATGTGTGGCATCGTCGGTGCGGTTGCAAACAGGAATATCGTTCCATTATTGATTGAGGGTTTGAGCCGTCTTGAGTATAGGGGCTACGATTCAGCAGGGATAGCGGTGCTGAACACTCGAATTGATCGTGTACGCTCGGTTGGGCGTGTAGCTGAACTTGAGAACAAAGCGCGGGGACTAGAGAGCCATATAGGTATCGGCCATACACGCTGGGCCACACATGGCGGCGTTACCGAGCAAAATGCGCATCCTCACGTTTCACCTGCGCAAGACAATGCACAGATTGCGGTTGTCCATAACGGCATTATCGAGAACCACGATGAGCAACGCGACCGCCTGATGGCTTTGGGATACCAGTTTTATTCACAGACCGACACTGAAGTGATTGCACATTTGGTGCACTATTATTATCAGCAGACCAAAGATCTGTTGAAAGCCGTACAGCAAGCGATTACCGAATTGACCGGAGCCTATGCCATCAGCGTAGTTGCATTGGATAATCCTGCGCAATTGGTGGTTGCCCGGTTAGGCTGCCCATTGTTGGTTGGTTTGGGCGAACAGGAAAATTTTGTTGCGTCTGATGTCTCAGCAGTGTTGTCAGCCACACGTAAAGTGATTTACCTCGAAGATGGTGATGTCGCGACCTTAAGCACCAGTGCCGTCGTCATTTATGACAGGCAAGGTGAAACCGTGCAACGTAAAGTGCATATGAGTGACGTTTCACTGGCCTCGCTGGAGCTTGGCCCTTACAGCCACTTTATGCAGAAAGAAATCCACGAACAACCACGCGCTATCAGCGATACAATCGAAGCGCTGATTGATGATGGTGCCTTTAGAAGTGAGTTGTTTGGCACATCTGCCGCAGAGATTTTCCAGCAGATCGACAGCGTATTGATCCTGGCAGCCGGTACCAGCTATTACGCAGGATTGACGGCAAAGTATTGGCTGGAAAGCATTGCCAGGATTCCAACATCTGTTGAAATTGCCAGTGAATACCGCTATCGCGTGTCAGTGCCTAATCCCAAACAGTTAGTAGTCACTATTTCGCAATCCGGTGAAACGCTTGATACCATGGAAGCGCTTAAGCATGCGCAGAAACTGGGGCATACGCATAGCCTTGCGATTTGTAATGTGCAGGAAAGCGCCATCCCGCGTGCGTCTTCATTGATTTTCTACACCCGTGCCGGTGCGGAGATTGGTGTCGCCAGTACCAAAGCGTTTACGACGCAACTGATTGCATTATTTGTGCTTTCAGTCACGTTAGCTAAAGAGCGTCATTTATTAACAGCAGAACAAGAGCAATCATATCTGACCGATTTGCGGCAATTAACCAGCAGCGTACAAATTGCCCTTAACCTGGAACCCCAGATTCGTGAATGGGCAGCAAAATTTGGTGATAAAGAGCATGCTTTATTCTTGGGTCGTGGCATACATTTCCCGATCGCGATGGAAGGTGCCCTCAAATTAAAGGAAATCTCTTATATCCATGCCGAAGCGTACCCGGCGGGTGAACTCAAGCACGGTCCGTTGGCGCTGGTCGACAGCAACATGCCAGTCGTGGTGATTGCACCTAATGATGCGCTGTTGGAGAAAGTGAAATCCAATATGCAGGAAGTGAAAGCGCGCGGCGGTGAGTTGTTCGTGTTTGCTGATGCGGATAGCCATTTCCATGGCTCCGAAGGCGTGCATGTGATTCGCACGCCACGCCATGTCGGTGTGTTATCACCGATATTGCATGTGATCCCGGTGCAGTTGCTGGCTTATCATGCTGCGCTATTGAAGGGCACGGATGTTGATAAGCCACGTAATCTGGCCAAGAGCGTCACAGTAGAATAAGACAAACCGTGAAAAGCCCCTGCAAATGGGGCTTTTTTTCCGATACGAAATAGATTGCTCTCAATTAGACTTGTTACCGGGCACTCAAAAGCGGTGCTAATTAGGAATGTAGTCATGACCACAACACATCAAAGTATTATTGGGCGCCAACCTATTGTTAATGATAAACAGGAAATCATTGGCTACGAGTTTTTTTTCAGGAAGGAGTCGGGTGGCAATGATAGGCCATTTGCAGAAGATATCCAGACCTGTGCCAGAATTCTGTCTACCACCATGGATGAAATGCATGAAAGCTGGTTACTAGGCCAGCAACTGGCATTTATCAATGTCGATCATGTGATGCTCAATAGTGAATTCCTGGAGTTGATGCCTGCCGAAAAGACGGTATTGGAAATCGTGCACCAGGTCGATATCACTCCGGAAACAATTACGCGCTGTGAGGCACTTAAAGCTGCCAAATTTAAAATTGCGCTGGATAACCCACAACGCCACCATCACCTGGAAGCTTTGATACCTTTGGCTGACTATATCAAGCTCGATATGCGCGACATCAGCATTGAAGAGGCCAAAACATGGCTGCGCAAATACCAAAAACCCACCTGCAAATTAATTGCAGAAAAAGTCGAGCAAAACGCCCAATTCAAAAACCTGCAAGAAGCAGGCTACCAGCACTTCCAGGGGTATTTTTATGCCAAACCGGAAAACCTGAATGCCAAGGTGATCAACCCCAGTTTTGAAGGGGTGCTGAATTTATTAAACCTGGTCAGCCAGGAAGCTGAAAATAAAGCGATTGAAAACGGTTTTAAGCGCGACACCACACTCAGCTACAAATTGCTGCGCTATATTAATTCGGTAGGTTTTGGTTTGTCGTGCGAAGTGCAATCCATCGGTCATGCCTTGACCATACTTGGACGTAACCAGCTCTATCGCTGGTTGACCTTGCTGATGGTCACCGCCGGTAACAACAGCACCTCCCCTGCCCTCATGAAAACCTCGATTACCCGTGGCCGCTTGACCGAACTACTGGGCGAGCCCTTTTTTGACAAGAAAGACCGCGATAACCTATTTGTAGTCGGCGTATTCTCCCTGCTGGATGTCATGTTGAAGGTACCGATGGAAGATATCCTGGAGAAGTTGCAATTGCCGGAGCCGATAGTGGATGCACTGACTAAACGCTCAGGTATTTTTGGTCCTTTCCTCAAGCTGACGGAAGCCTGTGAAGACGCAGACAGCAAAGAAATCCTGCACCTGGCAGAAATGCTGCAGCTTAACCCGGATAAAGTAAACCAGTGCCATATGGAAGCGTTGGCCTGGACTGAAAAACTGGGAGTTTAAAAACCGCAAACGATTCTCTTGAAAAAATAAAGCGAGTTCCCATATTGAAATCACAGATGCTTGGTGTTTGAGGTCTGTGAATCATGTTAATCGCTTAATTTTGAAAAGGATAAACTATGCGTACTTTTGATTTAACACCACTTTATCGTACCGCTATTGGCTTTGACCGTCTGGCTAAAATGCTCAACGACGGCCAGCGCAGTGAAAACGAAATCAGCTATCCCCCATATAATATCGAACTGGTCGATGAGAATGCTTACAAAATCGTCATGGCCATCGCCGGCTTCCAGTTAAATGAACTGGAAATCGAAACCGAACACCAGACTTTGCGCGTCACTGGCCGCAAAACAAAAAAAGAGCAGGAAACCACTTTCTTGCACCGTGGCATCGGCAACCGAGATTTTGAGCATAAATTCCAGTTGGCCGATCATGTGAAGGTGACAGGCGCCAATTTGGAAAACGGTTTGCTGAGCATTGACTTGGTGCGGGAAATCCCGGAAGCGTTGAAACCGCGCAAAATTGAAATTGCTACCCAAGTACAACCAAGCTCAACATTGCTTGAGCAAAAAGCCGCCTGACCGCTGCGTTAAGTAAAAGGGCCCGTCGGGCCTTTTTTCATGTGCGCATGCTGAATCACAAGATTCGACTGCGTTTAGCCGAGCGCAGTTGGGAGATGCGTATTAAAATACGTTTTTAGAATTTTTGAAGGCTTGTAAATCTTATGGCCCAATATGTCATGTCTATGCTCCGTGTGAGCAAAATCGTGCCACCCAAACGGCAAATCATTAAAAACATTTCCCTGTCATTCTTCCCAGGGGCCAAGATTGGCTTGTTGGGTTTGAACGGCTCCGGCAAGTCGACCGTATTGCGTATCATGGCCGGTGCCGATAAAGAATATGAAGGTGAAGTGCAGTGGCAGCCCAATCTGTCGATTGGTTATTTGCCGCAAGAGCCGGAGCTTGATCCTGAAAAAACGGTGCGACAGGAAGTGGAGTCCGGCCTGGGTGCCGTGATGGAAGCCAAGCAAAAGCTGGAAGAAATCTATGCTGCCTATGCCGAGCCGGATGCGGATTTTGACAAGCTGGCTGAAGAACAGGCTAAATATGAAAATATCCTCACTGCCAGTGGCAGTGATCTTGAACAACAACTGGAAATCGCCGCCGATGCTTTGCGTTTGCCACCGTGGGATGCCAAGATAGGTCCGCTGTCTGGCGGTGAAAAACGCCGGGTTGCTTTGTGTAAACTACTGCTTTCTAAACCAGATATGCTGTTGCTGGATGAGCCGACCAACCATCTGGATGCTGAGTCAGTGGATTGGTTAGAGCAGTTTTTAGTACGCTTTCCCGGCACTGTGGTTGCAGTCACGCATGACCGTTATTTCCTGGATAATGCCGCTGAATGGATACTTGAGCTGGATCGCGGCGAAGGCATTCCTTGGAAAGGCAATTACTCTAACTGGCTGGAGCAAAAAGAAGACCGTTTAGCCGGAGAGCAAAAACAGGAAGATGCGCATCGCAAAGCCATGAAACAAGAGCTGGAGTGGGTGCGCCAAGGTGCCAAAGCCCGCCAGTCCAAGAGCAAGGCACGTCTGGCTCGTTATGAAGAAATGTCCAGCGTTGAGTATCAGCGCCGCAACGAAACCCAGGAGATATTTATTCCCCCGGGTGAACGCCTGGGCAACCAGGTCATCGAGTTCAATCATGTATCCAAAGGTTTTGGCGACCGCCTGCTGATCGATAACCTGTCTTTCAGTTTCCCTCCCGGTGCGATCGTAGGCGTGATCGGCCCTAACGGTGCCGGTAAATCTACTTTGTTCCGGATGTTGCAAGGCCAGGAGCAGCCTGATAGCGGCGAGATCATTACCGGACCTACCGTGAAATTAGCGGCTGTAGATCAAAGTCGCGAAGGCTTGGATAATAACAAAACGGTATTTGATGTGATTTCAGGTGGCCTGGATATGCTGAATGTTGGCAAATTTGAAATGCCAAGCCGCGCTTACATTGGGCGTTTTAACTTTAAAGGCGGTGACCAGCAGAAAATCGTTGGTCAACTTTCAGGAGGTGAGCGAGGCCGTTTGCATCTGGCAAAGACGCTGATTTCCGGTGCTAACGTGTTGCTGCTGGATGAACCATCTAACGACCTGGATGTGGAAACCCTGCGCGCGTTGGAAGACGCCTTGCTGGAGTTTTCCGGTTGCGTACTGGTGACCTCGCATGACCGCTGGTTCCTGGACCGTATCGCGACACACATCCTGGCAGCTGAAGGAGACTCGCAATGGACGTTCTTCAACGGTAACTATCAGGAATATGAAGCTGACAAGAAAAAACGCCTGGGCGAAGAAGGCGCCAAACCCAAGCGCATCCGCTATAAACCGATTGCACGTTAAAAACTTATTGATTATCTGTACTTCGACTTAATGACTATTAAAATGGATAATATGTATCGTTGACGAATGCTAGTTTATTTATTATAGTGATTAAAGTATGAAAAACAGCATTGTTGAGATTTATATTGATGGGCAGTGGATACCTGCTGCAGAGATTTATATTCTAGGCGAAACTGTTAAGTTTGAGTATGTGCCGCATTATGCATTTGGCGATAATCCGCTGCCTGTTTCCTTGGCACTTCCGATTTCTGAACCTTTTCCTAACTTAGATGGACAAGTCCCGTCATTTCTTTACGACCTAGTGCCACAAGGATTAGGTCGTAAATATCTGATTGAAGAGGCAAATCGTAATGGCTTGCCAACTTCAGATATTGCACTTGCTCAAATAGGGGCTTTTAATCCCATTGGCAATATTAGAATTGATACAGCTGTAACTTTCTTTGATCAATGGAAAAAGCGTAATGTTGTCACTATGCCTTCCGGATTCGATAAAAAAGACATTGTTCAACGTAGTGAAGAGTTTGTCAGTCATATTTGGATGCATGCAATGCTGACTGCAGGTACTACAGGTGTGCAAGGGGCCGCACCTAAGTTTCTGTTAACTCAGGATTATGAAGGTTTATTTCATGCAGACTCTGCACTTTCGGATGAGCGCTCTCTGAAACATTGGCTTGTGAAGTTACCTAGAGGGAAAACACAAATAGATTTAGACATTCTTAGGATTGAATCAATTTATCAAAAAATTGCCTCTTTAATTGGACTGCGTACATTTGGGCAATGTGAATTCATTGGCAATATGATGTTTTTTGAGAGATTTGACCGTGAAGTGGATAATCAAAACAATAAAGTAACCCGAGTGCATCAAGAAAGTTTGCTGGCGGCAGCAGGCATTTCTGGGTTTCCAAGTAATGTATCTTTATTTACGCTTACAAATACCATAATTAAACATGCGACTAACCCTGTGGCAGAGGCAGCTGAGTTTATTAAAAGAGAATTTCTAAATAGGGCTTTAGGAAATACTGATAATCACGGCCGGAATACTGCATTGCAGATATTATCGAATGGAATTGTACAATTGACGCCTCTGTATGATTGCGCGCCAATGTTTAGAGACCCAGAGATGATACCTCGTAGTTGCCGATGGATTATTGATGGGTACGAAATTAATAAACTTTCTGAGATACTCAATCATTTAGACCTTTCTGATGAAGCGAAATCAATTTTGCATCAGAGCATATTAAGTTTTGCGAATATTTTTGACGATTTACCATATCTTTTAAAAGAGCATGAACTAGAAGATGAGTGGTTAAACTTATTGGTTAGCCGCATTAATTCAGCAAAGGAACTAATAAGTGGATAAAAGAATTAAAAAAATCGACTATGGTGAGGAAAGAAAGTTACGTATCTCCTTTTTTGAGGATATAAAGAATCAAAAAATCAGCTTAACTGAAGCGGTAAGAGTTATGCGACAAATGACCAAATTAACTCAACCAGAGTTTGCAAAGCATAGAGGTCTTTCGGTGCAAGCACTCAGACAAATTGAATCAGGGGTGGGTAATCCCCAGATAGATACATTGAATAAATTAGGTGAAGCGTTTGGTTTGGAGGTCGGATTTGTACAAAAAAAATACCCTGCAGCAGGTTGGTTTGAACTGACAAAAAGTGAGGAAAATGGGCAATTCAGTTTTGCACTTAAAGCAGGCAACGGGGAACAAATTCTAAAAAGCGAGCAATACACTACAAAGGCTGCAGCGTCGAATGGTATCGAATCTGTGCGTACGAATAGCCCGAAAGATGAGCGCTATCAAAAACTGACAGCTAAAAATGGGAATCCATATTTTAATCTGCTCGCAGCGAACAGCCAGATTATCGGCACTAGCCAGATGTATTCTTCTGAGGCGTCGCGCGATGGCGGAATCGCGTCGGTGAAAAATAATGGACAAACAGACACTGTCAAAGACTTAACCTGATCAGTTTTTGATCAGACCTGTTGGTTACCAGTTTAAAGCCTCGCCTTATGCGGGGCTTTTTTCATGATCAAATCCCACAAGCCAGCAGGCAATACACGCATGAGACTAGTGACGATCCCCATTTGCCAGGGAATCACGCTGAATCGGCTTTGTCTGGCGATTACTTTGATGGCTTTGTCGGCAAACACATCCACGTCCATCAAGAATGGCATAGGATAGGTATTGATATCTGTCATCGGGGTGCGGATATAACCCGGAGCAATGGTGGTGACGGAAATATTGTGTAATTGCATTTCGACTCGCAAGCTCTCCAGGTAAGTGATCGCCGCTGCCTTGCTCGCGCTGTACGCGCCTGAGCCCGGCAAGCCGCGTATGCCCGCTACGCTGGCTATGCCCACCAATTGCGCACATTCGCCTTGCCTGGCTGCTGTTTTCATGGCGGCGATAAACGGCTGGAAGGTGTGCACTAATCCCATGACGTTTGTATCAAAAACAGCCTGAAAGGCCGGGATATCTTCTGCATGTTCCGTCAGTGTGCCACGGCTGACCCCGGCATTGCCGATGACAATGTGTGGTGTTCCCACCTTGGTGAGAAAGTCCTCTGCGATGCTTTGCACACGCGTTGCATCCCGCACATCGGCAACATAGCAGTAAGCCTGGCAACCAAGCGCTGCCACATGGGCCTGTAACAATGTGAGTGCAGACTGGTTACGTCCTAGCAGTGCCAGCGTACATTGCGCGCCATGCTGGCGTGCATAGGCGGTAGCCAATGCTTTTCCTATGCCGCTGGTAGCGCCGGTAATCAGGACGCGAAGTTGAGGAGGTGCTGGTGGTTGCATAAAAGTTACAGAAAAAAATGGTTGGGTTAGAATGCCATAAAACAATGAGAGGGAACACGTATGAATCTGGAAAAAGTAATATTTGGCTTTTTTATTATTTTGGCCATGACACTCAACTTTGGTTTTTTTGTCGGGCAAATTGATAATCCCCAACACCATTTGCATTATGAGTTGTATGCGGCCATCGTAGTCAATTTGATCGCTACCGTGCTCAAGTTTGGTGACCGTACACAGATTGGGGCCATTCACCTGGCGACCAGCCTGGTGGCCGATCTGCAGCTGATCGCCGCCGCTATCATCTGGACCGCAGCCGGTACCCAGTCCGCAGCGCCGGAAGTGATCGTCGGCGTTGTGTCATTGTCGGGTGGTGCTTTCCTGGCCAATATCACATCAGTGATTTTACTGATCTACGAAACCGTCACCCTGCGTCGCTAGTCTCCCAGCAATGAACCTCAATCAGATTATTTTCCTGATTCTGCGGCGCATGCGCGCGCCGCTGTTGATGGTGATTATCAGCTACGCCATCGCGCTGATCGGGTTTGTGCTGATTACTGGGATTGATGATCAAGGCCGGCCTTATCACCTGAGCTTTTTCGATGCATTTTATATCCTGAGCTATACCGCCACCACTATCGGTTTTGGTGAAATTCCTTATGCATTCACGGGTCATCAACGCATGTGGATGACCTTCTCCATTTATTTCACAGTGATTGCCTGGTTCTATGCCATCGGGGCGATTATTGGCTTGTTCCAGGAGGCTTCCCTACAGCAGGCGATCAAAACCGCCCGGTTCCAGCGCGATGTCTGTAACCTGATGGAGCCTTTTTACCTGATTTGCGGCTATGGTGAAACCGGTAGCGAGCTGGTACGCGCGCTGGATAAAAATGAGCTACGGGTAGTGGTACTTGAAATCAATCCAGAACGGATAAATGAACTTGGCATGAATGAATACCAGTTCTATGTGCCCCATCTGTGTGCAGATGCGAAAATGTCAGAAGTGTTGCTCTATGCCGGGATCAAAAATCCTATGTGCAAGGGTGTGGCGGCATTAACCGATGACGATCATGCCAACCTCGCCATTTCAGTGGCGGTGAAATTGATCAAACCAGAGCTGCCGGTGCTGGCCCGGGTAGAAAATGATGTGGTGGCGGCCAACATGGCATCATTCGGCACCGACCATATTATTAATCCCTACAAGATTTTTGGTGAGCATTTAGCGATGCGCTTGAATGCGCTGGGCACTTACCTGTTGCATGAATGGCTGACCAGGGCACCGGGGGATGCGATTGAACCTCCAGCCGCGATCCCTAAAGGCAAGTGGATTGCCTGTGGCTTTGGCCGTTTCGGGAAATCGGTAGTCAATAGCCTGCAAAAGGGTGTGGCGGATGTCACCATTATTGAAGCAGATCCTAAAGGTACCCAATGCGAACACTGTATTGTCGGCAGCGGCGTAGAGTCACATATCCTGCAGCAAGCAGGTGTGGAACAGGCTGTTGGCATTGTGGCTGGGACTGACAATGATATTAATAACCTCTCTATCGTCATGACCGCGCAGGAAGTGAATCCGGAATTATTTGTGATCATCCGCAAAAACAAGCGCCACAACGATCCCTTGTTCCAGCACTTTAATGCTGATATCACCATGCAGCCGAGTGACGTGATTGCGCATACCTGTCTGTCTTATATGGTTTCACCGATGCTGGCTGAATTCCTCGCGACTGCGCGGCACCAAACCAATGCCTGGGCCAATGCAGTGATTGCGCAACTGGTTTCCAAATTAGGCGAGCAGGTGCCCGATACCTGGGATATCACGATAGGAAACGAGATGGCTTTTGCCGTGTGTGCGTTAATGCAGCAAGGGTTGCAGCCTTCACTCAAACATCTGGTGATGAGCCCATCCGGCAAGCGACACGAAATGCCGGTGGTGCCATTGATGCTGGTGCGTGGCGAACAAAAATCCATGTTGCCTGAGCTTTCTACACCATTACAAATTGGCGACAAAATCTTGTGTTGCGGTATGGACCAGGCTAAATCCATACAACGTTATGTGATGCATGACATCAAAACCTTGCATTACATCGTCACTGGCACCGAAATGCCAGAAACCTGGATAGGTCGCTGGTTAAAATCAAAAAATTAAAGTTTTAAAAATCCACAATGTAAAATTAATATGGGGAAGTTTTGTCAAATTCACAAAGAATTCACACCCATCAGATTTAAATTTTCGGCATGATTGAATTTTTGCTGAAACAAATAATAGCAACATCTCCGCACCGAGTGCGTTTCCAAAGTGGAGATCGTTCCTGAATTTTGAAAGCTGTATGACCGAGTTACTGATAACCTCCGCCAAGGGTGCGCTTAAAACCCAACCTGTTTTTCTGCTTATCATCCTATTGAGTTTGACGGTGGCGAGTTATCTGAATAAAGGATTCAATAGCATTACACAATCACTACTTTTTATTGCAGTAGTGCTTATTACCTACAAGTTGCGGCGGTGGCATATAGACTCCAAAAAGCAAGTCTTGATCAATAAAGCCAGCAGGGAAATAGAAGTGATTACTTATACTATTTTTGGCACTCGGCTTCATAAACGCTATCCAATTATGTATTTCGGCGCTATCAGATCTTATATTTCATTAGGTAATAGAGCGAAAAATGTGGTCGAACTCGTCACTAATGATGGTGCCCGTAGTTTGCACCTAACGGCTTTTTTATCGAATGGTGCCAGGAAATTCTGGTCGTCTAAACTTGAAACTGAAAATCCTGAAGCGGCAAATTTAGTCACTACGGTTGCCAGTTTTATCCCTGTGCAAAACCAGGGATTTGTTGGGCATCATATTGGCAAGCTGCCAGTAGAAAAAGCCAGAAATAGCTTCTTTAAAAAGATATTCAAATGATTTTGATGTCATGATCCCCATCTACACGCCACAAACTGAGTCTGAAGTCGCGGTTATTTCATCCATGCTGGATGCGTATGAAATTCCGTATTACATACGGGGTGGTGCTTTTAGCAAGCTTTACCCTGGCTTGCAAATAAAAGACTACAACACGCAAACCTTTATGGTGCCAGATGAGTTTCAAGCGTTTGCACAGGAATTATTAAACGATTTTATTAATCCAACACTGCAGGAAGAGGCTGTTAAAACACAATTTTCCATCACCAGAGTTTTAAGGGTATTAATGGAAATCACCTTGATGGGCTGGGTGTTTACAGGTAAACGCTGGAATAAAAATAAGTCAGAAGAGAGTCAAAGCTCTGATGGATAAATGAGTTCCTCTCTCAGCAATAGGAGAGCGTTTTCAAAGACGCAAGCCAACAAAAAGCCCTGCAAATGCAGGGCTTTTTATTTCAAGCTAACGCTTATTTCTTGGCTTTATCTTTGCGGACATTGTTAATAATAAAATCTGCAGTTTGCAGTGCAGCGTCGTTGCCACCGGCCATTGAGCTACCGGTGATATATTTACCGTCGATAATCAGGCTAGGGACACCAGTCGCCCCTGAAGCCTTGAAAACTTGCATGGCTTTATTCAATTGCATATTGGTGGCAAAAGATTTAAAGGCTTTTTCAACCTTGATTTTGTCCAGCCCACCTTGTTTGATGACCCAGTCAATCGTCGCTGCTTCATCCGAAGGATTTAGCGTTTTGCTTTTGTGAATCGCGTCGAACAATTGGCTATGCAGTTTATCTAGTACACCCAGTTCCTGCATGGCATAAAAAGCCTTCGCCATCGGCGCCCAACCCGCATTTGGCAATGCTGGTACACGTTTGAAATACACGTCGGCGGGTAATTTTTTTACCCATGCATCCAGTGGTTGTTCCATATGGTAGCAGTGCGGACAGCCGTACCAGAAAATTTCCATCACTTCGATTTTGCCAGGCTGGTCAGTCGCGATTTGTTGTGTGACCTGGTCAAACTGTACGCCCACTTGTGGATCTGCTGAAACTGCAGTGGAGGTCAGTCCGGCCAACAGCATCAAACTAAACAACATTTTTTTCATAAAATTAGCTTCCTTGTTCGAGGGAAAGTGATGTTTAACGTATCGATAATTTACAAACTGTTGATTTAACGTAGCCAAGTGACAATGCGATGACAGCCCAAGGTTTAAGGGCTGTCATTAATGTGCAGAAGACTCGATATTGACCTTGATCAGATTGGCCTGGAAGCCATTGGTTTCAAGGTCATGGCTGATTTTACTGATTTTGCCTAAATCACGCAGCGGGCCGATACGAACCCGGTGCATAGTACCTTTGTTAGGGATATCCGCTGTTTGCACAAACGCTTCAAAGCCAACTAGAGCCAGGCGGGTTTTCAGGTTGTTGGCATCATCTTCCTTGGCGAATGCGCCGACTTGGATGAAGTAGCTTTCCTGCTTGATGGTCGGGTTCTTTTTGACCTGTTCTTCACTGATCTTGCTCTCGGTATCTGGCAAAATGGTGTAGAAATCAAACTTGTTCGGGTCTTCAATCGCTGCGCTGCCGGGTTTGACTTCTTCTTCAGTCACGGTGTTCTTAATCGGCAATTCTTGCTGGCCTTCGTCTTTTTTAAAGGCGCTGGAGAAAGGACTATGATCGCCCTTGATATAAATGATCAACGCCACTGTGAGGGCGACCCCCAGAAAAAGCCCTACCAGCAGCCCGTTAAAAAACGAGCTGCCACTACTTTTAGATTTGGGCTTTGCTTGTGAGGGTTTGTAATCGCGACTCATGTGTACTATTCAACCATTCAATTCGGTGAGTTATTCCAACTAATCAATTTTCATCTCATTAACAATGCATTGCAAATACGTTTAATGTTTACGAGTTTACATTTTATCCGGTGCACTCACGCCCAACAGGTGCAAACCGTTACGCAGTACCGTGCGGGTAGCGGTGATCAGTGCCAGACGTGCTTGTTTCAGTTGCACATCATCCACCAAAAATTTGGTGTCATTGTAATAACTATGCAGGGCACTGGCTAGTTCTTTGAGGTAATTGGCCACCATATGCGGCGCCGAAGCCTGGCAAGCAGTCGCCACTACTTCGGGATATTGGCTCAAGGCCTGCATCAATGCGGTTTCAGCTGCACTTTCCAAAGGCGAAAGATCTGCGTTTGCCAGACTGGCGCTGTCGCCAGCCCATTGATTAAGCACACTGCAGATCCGCGCGTGCGCATACTGGATGTAATACACCGGATTGTCGTTGGTTTGCGCGCGGGCCAGGTCAATATCAAACACCAGTTGTGAATCTGCACTGCGCGCTGCCAGGAAATAGCGCGTCGCGTCACAGCCGACCTCTTCAATCAGGTCACGCAAAGTGACATAACTGCCGGCCCGTTTCGAGAGTTTTACTTCTTCGCCACCGCGCATGACTGTCACCATCTGGTGCAGCACGTACTCCGGCCAGTCTTGTGGAATGCCGGTGTTAAGCGCCTGCAAGCCAGCGCGTACGCGGGTGATGGTGCTGTGGTGATCGGCACCCTGCTCGTTGATCACGCGCTTGAAACCACGGTTCCATTTTTCACGGTGGTAAGCGACATCGGGCACAAAATAGGTATAACCGCCCTCTTTTTTGCGCATGACGCGGTCTTTGTCGTCACCAAAATCAGTGGTGCGTAACCACAAGGCGTCATCCTGCTCGTAGGTGTGGCCACTGCGTATCAGGGCTTGTACGGCATTTTCGACTTTGCCTTCAGTGTACAAAGCACTTTCCAGAGAAAACACATCAAATTTGATCTGGAAAGCCTGTAAGTCGAGGTCTTGCTCATGGCGCAAATAAGCTACGGCAAATTTGCGGATAGATTCGGTATCATTGACATCGCCGCTGGCAGTGACCGCCATGTCGTCAGCAGTAACTGTCTCTTTGGCCAGATAAGCCTGGGCAATATCTGCAATATATTCACCACGATAACCATCTTCAGGAAAACGCGCATCGTCAGGGGCAATGGCCAGGGCGCGTGAATGTACTGATTTGGTAAGGTTATCAATCTGGGCGCCGGCATCGTTGTAGTAAAACTCACGTGTCACCTCCCAGCCATTCGCATCCAGCAAGCGGCACAGGCAATCGCCGACTGCTGCCCCACGTCCGTGACCTACATGCAACGGGCCGGTCGGGTTGGCTGACACAAACTCGACCTGCACTTTTTCATGCTGGCCCGAAGCATTGCGGCCAAATGCCTCGCCTGCCTGAAAAATGCTTTTAACAACGTTCTGCTTGCTTTGCGCCGACAAGAAGAAATTAATAAACCCAGCCCCCGCAATCTCGACCTTGCTGATCACGCTATTCGCGGGTAAGCCGTCAATGATGGTTTGCGCAATCGCACGGGGATTCTGCTTGAGAGGTTTGGCCAGCTGCATGGCAATATTGCTGGCAAAGTCACCGTGCTCGGCAGACTTTGGCCGCTCAAGAATGATATTCAGGCTGGAGGTGTCTTCCACCAGCGGAGTGACCGCTTGCAGAATCAATTCTGTGATCGTTTGTTTCAAGGTTAAAATGGTGAGGAATAGTCAAACCGCCATTTTAACCTAATAAACCACTTTCACCCATGAGTTCCGCAGCCCTTTCCACTCAGGTCACTTCATCCGCCGGCTTTGTCCGCGTGGTGCTGGACGTGCCATTGGACCGCCAGTTTGATTACCTGAATACAGGTCTGGAAATCCGCGTAGGTAATCGTGTGGTGGTGCCTTTTGCCGGGCGGCAGCTGATCGGCATTGTCATGGCTTTGCCCGAACAAAGCGATGTGCCGGAAAACAAGCTGAAAGCCGTCTTACAAGTATTCGATGACGTACCGTTTGATGCTGTTACCCTGAAATTACTAAAGTTTTGTGCTGACTATTATCACTACCCGTTCGGGCAAACGGTGCTTTCCAGTTTGCCGTTGCGTTTGCGTCAAACCAAGCCTGCGGTTTCCCGCAAAATGTGGATGTTCGCGCTGGCAAAACCGCTGCCAGAAAATCTGATAGGCAAGCGCCAATTGGTACTTGCCAGATTGGTGGCTGTGTTGCAGCAGCACAAGGAATGTAGCGAAAGCATGTTGGCGGAAGTATCTTCGGGGTGGCGCAAAGCAATAGAACCTTTACTTGAAAGCGGTCTGGTGACCAGGCGCGAAGTGGTGGCGATGCGTCCGTCTTTGCCCGCTTCTGACCGTGAACCAGTATTAAACGAAGAGCAGGCACACGCAGTTAATTCGATTTTAAATGACTTGGGCCGCTTTCAGCCGTGGCTGTTATTTGGTGTCACCGGTTCGGGCAAAACAGAAGTGTATATCCGGCTGTTGCAAGCTGTATTGGCTGAACCAAAATCCCAGGCGTTGATTCTGGTACCGGAAATCAACCTCACGCCGCAGCTGGAAGGACGTTTCCGTAGCCGATTGAGTCAATTCCCGTTAGTGACTTTACACAGTCACTTAAGTGAGAGTGAGCGCTTGCAACATTGGCAGGCCGCGCAATCGGGAGAGGCGCGTATTGTGATCGGCACGCGGTTGAGTGTGTTTACACCTATGCCGCATCTCAAGCTGATGATTCTTGATGAGGAGCACGATCACTCATACAAGCAGCAGGATGGCATGCGCTACCATGCCCGTGATGTGGCGCTGGTGCGCGCCAAACAATCCCGTATTCCGGTGGTACTTGGCAGTGCAACTCCTTCGCTCGAAAGCTGGTACAACGCGATAGGTGACGCGAATAAAAAACCATCCTACCGGTTGTTGACGCTGAATAACCGTGCTGCCGCCCAGGCCAGATTGCCACGCATATTTTGTGTGGATACTACGCACTCACCGCCTGAAGCCGGATTAACGCCGCAACTGAAACAGGCGATTACGCAACGCCTGGAGCGCGGTGAACAAAGCTTGCTGTTTATCAACCGTCGCGGCTATGCACCGGTACTTCACTGCTCGGCTTGCCAATGGCTGGCAGATTGCCGTCGCTGTTCAGCCAAAGTAGTGCTGCACCTGCGGCAACGGCTGCTACGCTGTCACCATTGTGGTGATGAGCAGCCGGTTCCCCTGCAATGCCCGAGTTGTGGGAATGCGGATTTACGTCCGGTCGGCCAGGCAACCCAGCGGGTGGAGGAAACTTTGCAACAGCTGTTTCCGCAAGCGCGGGTAGCGCGGGTAGACAGGGATACTATCCAGGGCAAAGACGCGCTGACCGACTTGCTATCGGCTGTGCATGCCGGAGAAATAGATATTCTGATCGGCACACAGATGCTGGCCAAAGGCCATGATTTTGCCAATCTGACGTTAGTCGGGGTGTTGGATACCGACAGTGCGCTTTACAGCCCGGATTATCGGGCCAGTGAGCGCCTGTTTGCACAACTGATGCAAGTGTCAGGCCGTGCGGGACGTGGCGACAAACCCGGCGAAGTGTTGATACAGACCGCTTTCCCGCAGCACCCTTTATTTGCCGCCTTGCAACAGCAGAATTATGCCGAGTTTGCCAATAGTCTGCTGCAGGAACGCATTACCCTGCAATTTCCTCCGTCGACGTATATCGCGGTGATGAAGGCAGAAGCCGCTGACTATGCGCTGGTGGAGCAATTTTTAACCGATTTGACGCTGTCAGCCCGTGAGTTTGTCGCGCAGCAAAGTGGTGTTTTATCTGATAAACCAGTGATATATGATCCGGTGCGGCCTGGGATCGCCAGATTGAATCGCATGGAGCGTGGCTATGTCATGTTGCAATGCACACAACGCAATGCCATTCAGCAACTTTTGCGCGCCGCAGTCGTCTGGGCGAGGCAACACCCATTGCAGGCAAAAATACGCTGGGTGGTGGATGTAGATGCATTGGAATATTGATTTTTGCAGGGTTTTTACAACAATTAAACAGTTCTCAGGCTTAAAGATTGTAAAACATTGTAGTCAATAGGTCGCTGCACATATGTTAATTTTCGTAGTGAGCTATCATAAGACCTTAATTTAGGGTGCAATTAAGGAATGATGTTGAAAAATCACATGACACGATGGAGTGTAGTCAATTTGTTGGCGATAGGTTACACAGTGCAGGCGTTCGCGGGCGGTGTGCAATTACCTGATGTTCAAAACATCCAGCAAAATCTGCCAAGGCCTATCCTGCCTCAACCTGCGCCAGTCATTCAGGTGCCTGAAGAGACGCCGGTGCAAGAAAAGAAACAGAAAAAATCCAGCCTAAAAATAACCGTCAAGGAATTCAAATTCTCCGGCAACAAACAATTCTCCAACGAAGTGCTTGCAGCACAAGTCGAGTATTTAACCGGTCACGAAATTGGCATGAAAGAGCTCAACGAAGCGGTTGGGACAATCCGTAATTATTATCGTCAGCGTGGTTATTTGCTGACGCAAGTGTATTTACCTGCCCAGGATCTGCAGAAAACTACTGAGACAGAAGCAGTGGTTGAGCTTTCTATCCTTGAAGGGACACTGGGCGATGTAAAAGCTGAAACAGGCCAAGGGCTTGATCAGGAATATTTCCAGTCACTTTCCCAATACGGCCTTGAAAAAGGGGAGGTGCTTAACGAGCGCAACCTGGTGCGTAACCTGATGGTGATGAATGGTTTGCCTGGCATACAGGTCACCTCGCAGCTGAACCCGGGTGAAGCGGTCGGTAGTTCAGACGTTGCTGTTTCGGTCGAACCACGTGTCTCATACAGCGGGTTTGTCAGCGCCAATAACTATGGCAACCGCTTCACCAATCGCGAAACCCTGGGTTTTGGCCTGGCCGTGAATAACCTCAGAGGCCGTGGCGACCAGTTAGCGATGATCGGTAAGTTTTCAAACGATGGGGGCCAGCGCTCGCTGAGCAGCCTTTATTTCACTCCGGTGGGTGATGCAGGCACGATCTTGAATGTGGCTTACAGCTATGTGGATTACAAGCTTGGCAAAGATTTTAAAATCTTTGATGCCTCTGGTGATGCGCATTATTTCTATGGTTCTCTGGAGCATCCGCTGTTGCGTGAAACCAAAAAAGGTATCGCATTCAAAGTCGGTAGCAATTACAAAATTCTGGATGATGATGTAGATCTATTCTTGATTAATAATCGACGTGATATTGCCAGTCTTGAGCTTGGCCTGGTCGGTGACTGGATCAATGATAGCGGCAGTGTGGCTTATCAGTGGGGGATTATCCTGACGCAAGGTAACGTCTCTTTCAAAGATGGAACTGCCAAAGCGAATGACAGGGACCAGCTGAATACTCAAGGAAGTTTCATTAAATGGAACTGGACATCAAGCCGTACCCAAGTGTTTGAAAATGGCATTAACTGGATAGTCCGTGCCGATTATCAAGGCACTGACAGTAACCTGGATATTGCTGAAAGATTCGGTATTGGCGCGATTAACCGTTGGAGACAGTTCTCCGAAATTCCGAGCCAGGCTGACCAGGGCTGGATGGTAGGCACTGATCTCCGCAGGACATTTGTTTCAACGGCTGCAGATGTAGTCCCTTATATTCAATCTGTGACACCATTCGCGTTTTACGACGCAGGTCGTGGCAGGCTCAATCACGATCCTGCTGGCGGTGATAATCATGTCCGGTCAAATCACATAGGTGTCGGTACGGATATCCAGTTCCCCGCACAGTGGATATTAACTACCACTTATTCGCAGCAAAAGCGTGATCTTGATGGTGCTGCCAGTGATACTGAATATCAATTGTGGGCACAACTGCGTAAAAACTTTTAGATCGTTGTAAGTTCGCTTAGCAAGTTCATAATACAAATATATAAAATAATTAATCTTAGCCCATTAGTCATACTGGGCTACAGACAAAAAAAACATCCTGAATCAAACTATTGATTATCAGGAATGAGAGAAGTTATGGAAGACCACTGATCCTGGAGGATCAGTGGAATGCCTTTGAGGAGAATTTCATGAAAGCAGCATCCCTAAACCACGTTTATCGTTTGATCTGGAGCAAGGTGCAACAGGCATGGGTCGCCGTTGCCGAAGGCACACGTACTAGTGGCAAGTCTTCGTTGCATGGCCAGGTGAATGGTTCTAAAGAGTCAGGCAACTGCGTCTCTTCAAGAGAAGTATCTTTTACTTCAGATACAAAATGGCGTGTAGCGATTGCAACTGCTTTCGCCGCAACTTTAATGCCTTTCTCATCATTTGCGGATACAAATGTGGTTGCTGGCGTTGTCGCAGGTGACCTCACTATCAAAGACATCAGCGCTACGCATACCCAATATACCCATACGGCCAACGTCAATATTGTTAATTTCTACAAATTCGGTGTGCTAGAAGGTCATCAGCTGGATGTAGTGATGCCAGATGCAGGTCGAGCACTGTACCGTGTGCTTGGAAACAGCGCTTCGGAAATCATGGGTAAATTAAACTCTAACGGCAGCCTGTTTTTGATTAACCAGAATGGGGTGTTGTTTGGTCCAAATGCTGAAGTTAACGTTGGTAATATTGTTGCATCTACATTAAATATCTCTAATGACGATTTCCTCAAGGGTCGCTACCATTTTACCGGGGGAGATACTGCCGGGAACGTGATTAATAAAGGCGCAATCAAAGCCGCTGATGAAGGCTATATCGTCATGCTGGGTAAAAAAGTTGAAAACGCAGGCACCCTGGTTGCGAGTAACGGCAGCGTGGTATTAGCCTCTGCCAAAGAAGCAGTGCTGGATTTTTATGGTAATGGCCTGGTAAGGGCCAACTTGACGGCGCAAGCGGTTGAAGGGATTGTAAAAAATAGCGGATTGATCCAGGCGAATGGTGGCATTGTGCAATTAGCCACGAATGCACGCTCTGCTGCAATCAACGTCACCGGCATCATCGAAGCCAACCAACTGGTTGAACGCGATGGCGTGATTCGCCTTGAAGGTGGCGATAATTCCAAAGTAGAGGTTTCCGGTAAATTGCTTGCCAAAGGTGAAAATACGACTGGCGGCACCATTGAGGTCACCGGTGAGCAGGTAGCATTGATGAATGGCGCTTTGCTTGATGCTTCCGGCGATACCGGCGGTGGCAAAGTACTGGTTGGTGGCGATTATCAGGGCGCGAATGCCGCTGTTTATAATGCCAGAACAACATACATTGCCAGTGGCGCGACTATCAAGGCAGATGCGATCAAACAAGGTGACGGCGGCAAGGTGATTGTATGGGCTAACCATGCCACCCGTTTCTATGGATCCATCTCTGCACAAGGTGGCCTGCTAGGGGGTAATGGCGGTTTTACTGAAGTATCCGGCAAGAATTACCTGGACTTTGCAGGACGTGTGAATCTTGCAGCTGTGAATGGTGACAGAGGTACTTTATTACTGGACCCTGAAAATATCACACTGATCAATGGAGCTGCATCCAACACCTCCGGATTCCAGCCAGGCGTGGATAATCAGGAAGCCTATAACGACAATTTCGGTGTGGACAGTGTTTTTAATGTGGGCGCAGGCGGCAGTTTCACTGGCGTAGGTAACAATGCCAATATTGTGTTGCAGGCAAATAAAGACATCAATGTGAATTCCGAGTTTAACCTGGGAACTGCGACAGGCAATACCGGTGTCAGCTTAACGTTGCTGGCTAAAAACGATATCAACCTGAATGCCAATATCATTGCTGATGGTGCAGGATTTGTGGCGCTCACGGCCGACTCTGATAGCAACAACATCGGTAACCTCAATTTAAAAGCCGATATCGTGACTGATAAAGGCGTGGTATCACTTGCAGGTGCAAATATCACCCAGACTACCGGCAGTGATGTCACAACCAATGGCGGCATGGTCATGATCGGCTCTAACGGTAATGTTGATCTGGGCGACATGAAAATCAATACTTATGATCAAAGTGGTGGTGCTACACAAGAAACTGGCGGCAATGTGCTGCTGCTAGCCGGCAAAGATCTCACCATGTCAGGTGAAATCAATACCGCTAATCCAGCTTCTACCGGTGTGACTTACACTGGTGGCCAGGGCGGAAATGTTGCGGTGATTTCACAAGGCAATATTGATTTACAAGATACTAAAATCAACGTGGCAGGTGAATCAACCACTAGCCAAACCGTGCCAATCAGCGGTTCTAACGTGGCTATTTCTGGCAATATCCTGATTGGTGCCAATAATAATGTGACCATGAATAACGGTAGCCTGAACACCAACGGCATGGGTAAGACCGGTGCGGGCACCGATGTCAACTTAACCGGTAATGTGATCGTGGTTGCCAATGGCGATGCAAATCTGGGTACCACCCAGATTGATACCTCAGGTTCAACAGTTGCAAATGGCGATGGCATCAACGGTGGCGCCGCCCTGTTGACAGGCCAGAACGTGACTGTTGGTAATATCAACACCAACGGGTCTGCGCCAACCAGCGCCAACGGCACTGGCGGTGCTGGCGGCCAGGTCGTCGCCATCGCTAACAACGGCAGCGTTAAAGTTGGTGATATCACTGCTGGCGGAGCCGCTTCAAATGGTTCCGGCAATGCAGGTGACGGCGGCAACGTGAATCTGACTTCTGTAGGTGGAACGGTTACCTTGCAATCCATCGATACCCGTGGTGGCGTGGCTGGCGGGTCAGGTACCTCCGGTAATGGCGGCACTGTTGATATCAACGGCAATGCGCTGATTGCAACCAATGCAGTGATCGATAGCCGAGGCGTCACCGGCGGTAATGTGAATTTTAACGGCACTGTGGATTCCGTAGCGGCAGGCAATCGTGCGCTCACTGTGAATACCAACGGCACAACCAACTTTACGCAATCCGTAGGCGCAACCAAAGAACTGGCAAGTTTGACGACGGATGCTGGTGGCACTACCGAGATCTTTGGTTCCACCATGAAAACCACAGGTAACCAGACCTACAACGACAGGGTTAACCTGCATACCGCTACCACATTTGAAACCACATCTGGCGGCAACGTGGCTTTGAATGATGTGATCAACGCTGCAGGTAATGCCGTGATTGTGAAAACCGGTACTGGCGACTTTACTGCCAACAACGCTGCTAACCAGTTCGCTTCGATCCAGGTGGTGAATGGCCGTAACGTAAGTGTGCGTGATGCCGATGATATCACCGTCGAATCTGCAGACATGACCGGTGACTTGCTGGTGCGTGCAGCCAGGGACTTGACCCTGAATGGCAATATCGTCACCACAAGCGGCACTGCGACTGCCGTTCAGCTGGTAGCCGAGCGTAATTTCAACAATGCCGGTAATGGCTCGATTACAACCGGTGCGGGTGGCAGATGGCTGGTGTATTCAACCAGCCCAACTGCTGACACGCGTGGTGCGGCACTGACGGCAAGCTATGATTTCACGCAGTACAATGCCAGTTTTGGTGACACCATTCTTGGTGCTAACGATGGGTTTATCTACAAAGTCGCACCTACTGTGAACGTGACATTGAATGGCACAAGTACGAAACCGTTCGATGGCAATAATACGGTGACAGACTTGTCCGGCCTCAATGCTAGCCTGTCAGGGTTCTTTAATAATGACCAGGCTGGTGCCGCAACCCCTATCACTGGGGCAACCTTTGATAACCCATCAGTTGGTACCAATAAACCGATTGCCGGAACCTATGACCTGAATGCTCCGGGTGTCATTGTGACTGCAGAGGGTAAACAGGTGTATGGTTATCAGTTTGTTGAAACTTCTAATGCCACAGGCAGTATCACTGATACCGGAGGTGGAACACCGCCAGCACTGGGTTTCGCTTCTCCCCGTGATGATGCCGGTTTGGGTGGTTTGATTCCTAATAATCCGATATTGAACACGATGTTCATCGTTTCCCTGAACCCAGCTGCGGGTGATGAAGAAGATCTGGATGCAGTGGCATGTCCTACCAACGAAGACAGCCTGGGCAGTACGCCTATCCTGAATTCAGGCGTGAAACTGCCAGATGGTGTCAGTTCGAATTGTATTTAATCCAGTCTGCTTAGGTTAGTGATCCCAGAAAAGCCGGACAGTTGTCCGGCTTTTTTCTTATGGACAATGACATTTTGCTTTTGGCTTTTAGCCAACCAAGTAAAATACAAGTAAAATAAGGGCTATTCGCGGCTGTAGTTCAATGGTAGAACGCCAGCTTCCCAAGCTTGATACGCGGGTTCGATTCCCGTCAGCCGCTCCAAAGGAATTTTCATGGCTAACACTCCCCCCACCGTTCTTACATTTGCAGCAACAGACCCCAGCAGTGGTGCCGGCGTACAAGCGGATATCATGGCGCTTGCCAGCATTGGCTGTTACCCACTGTCAGTGATTACCGGTATCACGGTGCAGGACACCGTGGGCGTGGAAAGCGTCATGCCGCTGGATGCGGACTGGATCAATGATCAGGCGCGTACCATTCTCGAAGACGTTTCCGTCAGCGCATTCAAGCTGGGTTTACTTGGTAGCGTAGAAAATGTCGCCATCATCGCCGAGATCGTGGCCGATTATCCTGATGTGCCTTTGATCATAGACCCGATTCTCACCTCAGGGCGCGGCGATGAGCTTTCTAATGAAGAAATGCAGGCGGCGATGTGTGAATTACTGTTCCCGCAAGCAACCTTGATTACACCCAATAGCCTCGAAGCGCGTCGACTCGCTTATTACGACGAAGGCGATGAAGTAAAGCATAGTTCGCTGGAAGAATGCGCGTTGCGCCTGCTTGAAATGGGCACTGAATACGTGATGATCACCGGCACTCATGAACGCTCGATTGATGTGGTCAACAGCCTGTATGGCATGCAGCTAAGCAATATGCCAGGCCTGATCAAGGATTATCACTGGGAACGTTTACCAGGAAGCTATCATGGTTCCGGCTGTACGCTGGCCAGCGCGATTACTGCGTGCCTGGCACATGGGCTGAGCATTGAAGAAGCTGTGCATGAAGCACAGGAATTCACCTGGCAGACCTTGCGCCACTCCTTCCGTCCAGGCATGGGTCAATTTATCCCGGACCGGTTCTTTTGGGCACGCGAAACCGAGGAACAGGAAAAAGCCAGTGAGCTACAGCATTAACGGGCTTTACCTGGTCACACCAGACTGTGACGATACAGAATTACTGTGTAAGCAAGTGAAACAGGCGTTACAAGGCGGCGTAGCAATCGTTCAGTATCGGCACAAAACAGCCAGTGACGCATTACGGTTTGAGCAGGCAAGTGCGCTGTTGAGCATTTGCCGCCAGGCCGATATCCCTTTATTGATCAATGATCACGTAGCTCTTGCCATCAGCCTGGATGCGGATGGCGTGCATATTGGCCAGTATGACGGGGCAATCGCAGAAGCAAGAACGTTGCTCGGTACGGATAAAATCATAGGCGCTTCTTGTTATAACCGCTTTGATTTGGCCGAGCAGGCGCAGGCCGCAGGGGCAGATTACATCGCATTTGGTGCCTGCTACCCTTCTTCCACCAAGCCAGACGCGCCACGCGCTACGATAGACTTATTCTCTCAGGCCAAGCAATCGCTCTCCATACCCGTAGTTGGTATAGGTGGAATCACTTTGAAGAATGCGCCGCCACTGATCGCCGCTGGTGCAGATGCGTTGGCAGTGATTACAGATATTTTCCAGGCCAGCGATATTTCAGCGCGCTGTCGCCAATACCTGCCATTATTTGCGAAAAATTGAGTTTTTTCGCTGCCGCTTTTGCCTCAGTCATGTCCGCTATCTTTTTAAGCTGTAGCTTAATTAAAGCTTGTTTGGAATTAAAGCTTGTTTGGTAAAATGCACTCGTTAAATTGATTCGGTAAATTCTATGCATATTCACATTCTCGGTATTTGCGGTACGTTTATGGGTGGCATCGCTGTGCTGGCAAAAGCGGCCGGGCACCGTGTCACCGGGTGTGATGCCAATGTTTACCCACCCATGAGTACGCAACTGGAAGCACAGGGCATTGAGTTGATCGAAGGTTTTGACCCGAGCCAGACGGCATTCAACCCCGATATGTATGTGATCGGAAATGTCGTTGCACGCGGAAACCCTTTGATGGAAGAAATCCTCAATCAAGGCCTGCCTTATATTTCCGGCCCGCAATGGCTGGCTGAAAACGTTTTACAAGGTAAATGGGTATTAGCAGTTGCCGGCACACATGGCAAAACGACGACTTCTTCGATGCTTGCCTGGGTACTTGAATATGCTGGTCTGGCACCGGGTTTCCTGATCGGCGGCGTGCCGGAGAACTTTGGGGTGTCTGCCCGTTTGCCGCAAACACCCAGGCAAGACCCGAAATCTGTTTCGCCCTTCTTTGTGATTGAGGCCGATGAATACGACACCGCCTTTTTCGACAAGCGTTCCAAATTCGTCCATTATCGCCCACGCACTGCAGTGCTGAATAACTTGGAATTTGATCATGCAGATATTTTTGAAGACCTGCCAGCGATTGAAAAACAGTTTCACCATTTTGTACGTACCGTGCCGCAACAAGGCCTGGTAGTCGCCAATCAGCAGGAGAGCCTGGACCGCGTATTAGCGCGTGGCTGCTGGAGCGGAGTGGAGCGCATAGACAGTGCTAAAGGCTGGCAAGTAGGCAATGTGGATGCACAAGGTCGCTTCGATGTTTTTTTTAACAGCGAGCGCCAGGGCAATGTCAGCTGGGCGTTGATGGGTGAACATAACCGCAGTAACGCGCTGGCTGTGATTGCCGCTGCACGCCACGTCGGTGTCGCACCCTGTATTGCGATTGAAGCATTAAACGAATTTAAAAATGTTAAACGCCGCATGGAAATCAAAGGCGTCGTCAACAATATCACGGTATACGATGATTTTGCCCATCATCCGACTGCGATTGCGACCACTGTCGCAGGCCTGCGTGCCAAGGTAGGCAAAGCCCGAATCCTGGCAGTGCTAGAGCCACGTTCAAACACCATGAAGCTGGGCGTGATGAAAGACGCATTGCCCGACAGTTTACGTGATGCGGATGCCGTATTCTGCTACGCCAATAACCTGGGCTGGGATGCTGCGGCTGCCCTCGCCCCCATGCAAAGCAAAGCACAAACCTTTGATGATTTATCCGAATTGGTGCAAGCGGTCAGCCGCTTGGCGCAACCTGGCGACCAGATACTGGTGATGAGTAATGGCGGCTTTGGTGGCGTACACCAACAATTACTACAGGCATTGCAGGGCTAACCAGGCGGCAGATGCCCTATGCGCTTCCGTGAACGTTCGCCTCTGGTATGGGCCATATGGTTTTCGCTCCTCGCGCATGCGGTGTTATTGACGCTACATTTTCAACCTGAATTAAAGGCACTGAAAGACCAGATTCCTTCACTCAAGGTGATGCTGGTTAACAGCAAAACCCGGCAGGCACCTGAAAAAGCAGATGCTTTGGCGCAAGCCAATCTGGATCGTGGTGGCAATACCGACGAAAAACGGCAGATGAAGAGTCCGTTGCCCAGCGTGCAGAAAATGCCGGCGACCACCCCGCAAGCCACTGAAGCCACCATGCAGCCAGCCATTCCTGCCACGCCACAGGATGCGGAATTACAGCGACATCAACAACGTGTCGCACAACTTGAGCAGGAGGCCCAAGCGCTACTGACGCAGCTTAAAGCAAGCCAGGCCGTGACCAGCGTACAAGCACTGCCGTTGTCACAAACGCAGGCCGCCACCAGAAAGCCCGCGCCACAAGCCCTGAATCAACCGGTGCAAACACAACAGGAAATCATGGCCTTGCAGGAAATGGCAAAACTGGAAGCTTTGATCGCCAAACAGCAGGATGCTTACGAAATGCGTCCCAAACGGCAGTTTATTGGTGCGCGCACCCGCGAGTACCGGTTTGCCAGCTATGTGGATCAATGGCGGCAAAAAATCGAGCAGGTAGGGAATCTTAATTATCCTGAAGCGGCCCGCACGCAAAAGCTGTATGGAAAATTGCAATTGACCGTAGCTATTCGCGCCGATGGTAGTATCGAAAGCATTAAAATCCAGCAGAGCTCTGGAAAACGTTTACTTGATGAATCCGCGCGCCGCATTGTGCAACTCGCCGCGCCCTTCCCGGCTTTTCCTGAAAACATCCGCAAGGACACCGATGTGCTGAGCATTACCCGTACCTGGACATTCAGCAAAGAAGACCAACTTTCAACAGAGTAAAGTGACTAAGGTTTTATAGTAGGTGTTTTTCATACTCTGTTTTTCTGTAATCTTATTCTGTGGTATTTTCAATTGATCTTTTGTATAAGCGGCATCAGAAAGCAACCTTATGAATCAAAGTCACTTTCAATATCATGTGTTTTTTTGCCTTAACCAGCGCGAAAAAGGCGAAGACTGCTGCATGAACCGCGGCGCTGAAGCGGCCTTTGATCACATGAAGAAACAGGTAAAGAAACAAGGCCTGGCAGGCACCGGCAAAGTGCGTATCAACCGTGCTGGATGCCTGGACCGTTGTGGCGAGGGGCCGGTGATGGTCATTTACCCGCAAGCGGTCTGGTATACCTTTGTTGATAACGAAGATATCGATGAGATTATCGAAAGCCATTTGCAACAAGGCAAAATCGTGGAGCGCCTGGTGGTGTAGGCTGTACGCATGCTGTTACTGTGGTTTAAAAGACTGATCGTCACGCTGCTGGTCGTCATTGGCATGACGGTGGTGGCATTGGCTGGCTGGATCTGGCAGCCCTATGACACAGAGGCCTGGCGCGTCAGATTGCCCGTGGCTGGTGGGGTGCAGGTGCGGGTAGTGCCATTGCTAATGCTGGCTACTTCAGCCCCCGGGCGTTGGCTATTAGACAGGCAGGCATTTAATATACACCATGGCGATATCCAATTATCCGACGAAAATGGGTTGCGGGTCCGCTGCCGCCAGTGCTGGATAGAGGCGAAATCGGTGAGTGACCAGCCGATTGTCCTGCCGATGGTCGAACTGTGGCTGCAGATGGACCAGGACCATATTCATGGGAACCTTTCTGTAGGTGAACAGCAGCCGCTGTTTAAAATAGATTTCAGCGGCAAAGTCAGCATGCGCAGTTTAAAACTGACCTGGGAACTGCCGCAAACGCCATTGCAGGCATTGCTCAAACCGTTGCAACCACATTCTCAGGTAATACGCGACGCAATGGTCTCCGGTTCATTATCTGCATCAGGTACTTTGCGCTGGCCCAAGCAGGAGTGGAGTGCACAACCGCAATTGAATGCGATGGCTGTCTCCGGGCTGAATATAAGCGCCGCCACTACGCTACCTATACAATATGATTGCCCGTTACTGGATGAACATAAACATCCCGAAAACATGCAATGGGTGTCTTACGACAAGCTTGGGCGCTGGTTGCCTGTAGCGACCATCATCGCCGAGGATGCCGAATTCAAACATCATCCCGGTTTTGTCATTGCACAAATGCAGCATTTGCTGGGCAAGGAAAGCACTGATAAACAGGTAGGCGGCAGTACCATTACCCAGCAACTGGCGAAATACATGTTCACTAACGGCGAACGTACCTGGAAGCGCAAAGTAGAGGAATTGCTCTATGCCGTGCAACTGGAATCTGCACTGACCAAAACCGATATCCTGGAGCTATACCTGAATACGGTGGATCTAGGTCCAAGTCTTTGCGGTGCGCATGCTGCATCCCGCTATTATTTCGATCTGGCACCGGATAAATTGAATCCGATACAGGCGGCGTGGCTGGCTGGCATTATCAGTAATCCGCACCGCGCCTGGAAAAAACAGTATATCCAACAGCAACCGGATTTAAAGCGCGCAGAAGATATCCTGCATTTTATGCCCCGCAGTGCGCGTAAAGAGCCGGGTAGCCTGAATTTTCGTCCGGTGAAAGCCGCTGGATAACTTACAATAGCACTTTATTTCCCAACCAAGTCGGGACCTGTATTTTGAGCACAATCAAACTGAATAAACCCCCTGCGGATAGTGAAGAAGCGCCAAAGCGCAGCAAACCGGTGCGTCGCGCCTCACCCACCCTGCGTGACCGCACCCAACCACCGCCTAAACCTGTCCCTAAAGTTGTTGAGAAAGCGCCGCCTGCAGACAGACAAAACGCCAGAACAGAAAAGCCAGGGCGCCAGGACCGCAGCAGGCATGAGCACAAGCCAGGCGATAAACCCTATGCGCGTAAAGACGCACGCAATGCACCAGGCAGGGAATCGCGAAATGACTCTCAGCACAATGCTCGTAAAGAATATAGCTCCGATCGCCCTGTACGGCGTGATGATTCGGTACCAAGACGCCCTATCCCCCCAACAGATCCGGATGCCCAACCTCGTTTATCCAAAGTGATGGCAGACCGTGGTCTGTGTTCCCGACGTGAAGCCGATGACTGGATTGTGAATGGCTGGGTCAAGGTCAATGGCGAGATCATCGAGGCCCTGGGTACACGTATAGACGCGGATGCCGAGATTATTATCAGCACCTATGCCAAAGAATACCAGGCCGAAAATGTCACCATCCTGCTGCACAAGCCGGTTGGCTATGTCAGTGGTCAGGCGGAAGATGGTTATGAACCCGCCGTGGTTTTGGTGAAACCCGAAAATCAGTGGTCAGAAGACCCGACCCAGAAAACGTTCCACAGAGGGATTTTTCATGGACTGGCGCCTGCAGGACGCCTGGATATCGACTCCACCGGCTTGCTGGTACTGACTCAAGACGGGCGGATTGCGCGCGTCTTGATTGGTGATGATTCCAGTGTAGAAAAAGAATATCTGGTGCGGGTAGAGGGTGAGTTGAGTGCCAGCGGCATGGCAAAGCTCAACCATGGTTTAAGCCTGGATGGTGTGCAGCTCAAACCGGCCAAAGTCTCCTGGCAGAATGAAGATCAGTTGCGGTTTGTCTTGCGCGAAGGGCGCAAGCGGCAGATTCGCAGGATGTGTGAGCTGGTGGGCTTGAAAGTGGTTGGGTTGAAGCGGATCCGGATTGGCAGGATAAGTTTGGGGAAATTACCGGCGGGGCAGTGGCGATATTTGGGAGAGCATGAGAAGTTTTGATGGCAATAG
>NZ_DATHWZ010000043.1:0-8002 GCF_035460085.1 Methylophilus sp. | reverse complement strand
GCGGATATTGCAGAAAAGTTGGTAGCAGCTCATCCAGAGATTGATGTGTTGGTGAATAACCTGGGTATTTTTGAGCCAAAGAATTTTGAAGATATTCCTGATGCAGACTGGCAGCGGTTTTTTGATGTGAATGTGCTCAGCGGTGTGCGGTTGGCAAGATTATATTTGCTTGGCATGAAACAAAGGAACTGGGGACGCATTATATTTATCTCCAGTGAGAGTGGCGTGCAGATTCCACCTGAAATGATTCATTATGGGATGACGAAATCTGCGCAGATTGCGGTTGCACGTGGCCTGGCCGAATCCCTGACAGGCACGCAGATCACCGTCAACAGCGTCTTGCCCGGTCCTACACGTTCCCGTGGTGTAGGTGACTTTGTTGAGACTTTGGCACGTGCCGGGAACAAGTCACAAGAGGCATTTGAGCAGGAATTTTTTGAGCATGTGAGACCTACTTCGCTGATCAAACGATTTGCGACTACTGAAGAAGTAGCCAGCCTGGTGACATATATCGCAAGCCCGTTATCCTCCGCAACCACTGGCGCTGCTTTGCGTGTGGATGGGGGAGTCATCAAAAGTGCATTCTAGAAGTGCTTTTTTTTGCTGTGTGACGGCAAGTCAGTCAACTTATCCTTCAGTTTGAGTCTCTAATACGGTGTCAATTCACAGTGTATTTAATGCATGTGATGTTTATATAAACTAGATAAAAAGAGCAGGCTAAATCTGTGCGATTATTTAAACGGGTACATTCCTATGATGCTTTAACGCATCATTATGGCGAGCGTTATAAGTGGATGGTGTTGTTAATTATCGGCCTCGGCACAATTGCGGGCGTGTTGTGCACCTCGAGTTTTAATGTGGCTGTGCCGGCGTTGACTAAAGCGTTTCATCTTGGACAGGATCATGTGCAATGGGCAATGACTGCTTTTCTGGCTGCCATGACCATTTCCATGTTACCAGCGGCCTGGTTGCTAGAGCGCTTTGGGTTGCGCCGTGTGTTTATGGCTGCGCTCTGGTTGCTGATTGTAGCGAGTGTGGCTGGTTTTTATGCGCACACGTTTGTGCATGTCGTGATAGCTCGCCTGGTTCAGGGAGTGGCGGCGGGGGTGTTGCAGCCATTGGGGATCATGGCGCTGATGCGTTTGTTCCCGCCCAATATCCAGGGTCGTGCTTCAGGCATACTGATTGTAGGCATCGCTTTTACGCCAGCCATCGCGCCATCGATCAGTGGCTGGATGCTCGACCAGTTTGGCTGGCATGCGATTTTTCTGCTCGGTGTGCCGTTTGCATTACTTGCGCTGCTTGCTGCCCGTATCTGGTTGCCGGCGCCACGCAAAAGAGAAGTGCAGCCATTCGACTGGTCAGGCCTGGGTTGGTTATCTGCTGCCACGATAGGTTTAATCGAGTTCGTCTCCAGCTTGCACCATAGCGGGTTAATCGCTTTCTGGACTTTTGGTTATGCCACATTGCTAATCGTATCCATGACCTGTTACATCCGGCATGCACGCAGTTTGCCGCACGCCATCATCCAGTTACACCTGTTCTCAAAACCCACATTCAGTCGCGGTACTTTCGTGGCTTTTGCCTATGGTTTCGGTTTGTTCGCGTCTACTTATTTAATCCCGGTATTTTTGCAAACAGCCATGGCTTACAGTGCGACAGATGCCGGACTGTTGTTGCTACCTTCAGGGATTGCGCTGGTAATGACGATTCCTTTTGCCGGACAAATGGCAGATAAACTCTCTCCCAGACGCATCACGCTGGCAGGCTTATCCATATTCGGTGCCTCATTTCTAGTGTTTGTCTTGGCTGCAGACACGGTACAGTACTGGGAAATCGTAGCCGCAACGGTAGTAGGCCGTATCGGCCTTGGCATGATTCTGCCGGCGCTGAATCTTGCCACCTTGCACGAGATGGAACCACAGCATTTGGACCAGTCTTCAGTGGTTGTCAGTTATGCCAGGCAATTAGGCGGCGTGGTGGGTGTGACCATGATGGCTGTTTTTCTGGAATGGCGGCAAGAGATGTGCGGTGCGACTGCTGCAGGCACCTTCCAGGCTTATGCGCAGGGCTTCCTGTTACTCTCAGTTGTGTTTGTGCTGGCGATTGTGGTCGCCATCGGCATGAAAGATGCCCGACGCTAATTCGCCCGACGCCAAATCAGCAGTTTTAAAGTATCAATCTCCACGCCTGCATGCCGGACTGCTGAAAACCGTGCTGTTGGTAGAATTGCTGCGCTGATACATTGTCGTGATCAGTGAGCAAAGTAATTCTTAATACCTGTTGTGTCCGGGCAAACGCCAGGGCGTATGCCAGCAATTGCGAGCCTATGCCATGGCCTCGATGGATTGGCTTCACGACCATATCTTCCAGTAAGGCAACACGGCCACCGAGAGCGGTGGAGATGGTAAACAGTAAACTCACCATGGCAATCACTTCACCCTCATAACGAGCGACCAGAATGCTGCCGGTATCAGGATGTCGCAATATTGCAGTTAGGCCTTGTTGCTGGGCGGTGTTATCAGGTGTGAATTCATGTTCCTGCGAAAAAAGAAGCGTGAGCAAGGCGCTTAATGCCGGCACGTCAGCGAGTGTTGCCGGTGCAAAAGAAAGCGCAGTGTCAGGTGTCATGATCATAATTTTGACATCTGCGCACTGCGCTCATTTTGTTTTGTGACTTAATAGACTTATTTTTCTACGAAAGCCTTCTCAATCACATAGTCGCCAAGCTCACCAATGCGTGGTGATACTTTAAATCCACGTTTGTCCAGCATCGCTGCAGTGTCTACCAGCATGGCCGGGCTGCCGCAGATCATGGCGCGGTCAGTTGCCGGGTCTAACGGTGGCAGGCCAATGTCCTCGAACAATTTGCCGCTTTCCACCAAGTCAGTCAGGCGCCCCTGGTTCCTGAACGGCTCACGTGTCACTGTCGGGTAGTAAATGAGTTTGTTCTTCACTTCTTCACCAAAGAATTCGTTATTCGGTAACTCTTTGGTAATGAATTCTTCATAGGCCAGCTCATTCACATAACGTACGCCATGAATCAGGATGACTTTTTCAAAGCGGTCATACACTTCGATATCCTGGATCAGGCTCATGAAAGGGGCCAGGCCCGTGCCGGTAGAGAAGAAATACAGGTTTTTACCTGGTTTCAAATCATGCGTCACCAATGTACCGGTCGGCTTGCGGCTCACCAGTAATGGGTCGCCTACTTTCAAGTGTTGCAGGCGTGAAGTCAGCGGGCCGTTAGGCACTTTAATACTGAAAAACTCCAGATGTTCTTCATAGTTCGGGCTGGCGATACTGTAGGCGCGAGTCAGTGGCAGGCCGTCTACTTCCATACCTATCATCACAAACTGGCCGTTCTCGAAACGCAAACCCGGGTCGCGCGTGGACTTAAAGCTAAACAATGTGTCGTTCCAGTGGTGAACGCTCAAAATCGTTTCGGTGGAATATTTTTTATTGCTCATGTTTTATCTTTTGCTCGAGCCTTGGTAAAGGCTTCTGAATTTAAAGGGTTTATTCTAACGCGCTATTATAGCGCAGCTGTCAACTGTGGCACGACTTCAAATAGGTCTGCCACCAGGCCATAGTCAGCAATCTTGAAGATTTGCGCTTCCGGGTCCTGGTTAATGGCGACAACCACTTTGCTGTCTTTCATGCCATAAGCATGCTGGATCGCGCCGGAAATACCCACTGCAATATACAGGTCAGGCGCGACTACCACGCCGGTCTGGCCGACTTGCAGATCGTTGGGCGCATAACCTGCATCCACCGCAGCACGGCTGGCACCAATCGCGGCATGCAGCTTGTCAGCCAATGGCGCGATCACTTGCGCGAAGGCATCGGCACTCCCTAATGCACGACCACCAGAGACGACCACTTTTGCAGCGGTCAGGGCTGGACGTTCGGATTTGTTGAAAGCCTCAGACACCCAGCGGCTGCCTTGCGGGGCTGCTGACGTAGTAATTGCTTTAATCTCTGCTGAGCCGCCGCCAGTTGCAACAGCAAACTTGCTGCCGCGCACGGTTAATACCTGCGTCGTATCCTGATTATGTACGGTGGCCAGTACGTTACCGGCATAAATGCCGCGCACATAAGTATTGGTATTCACGATTTCCAGCACATCAGAGAGCATATTCACATCCAGCAGGGCGGCGACGCGTGGCAATATGTTTTTGCTGAAAGCACTGTGCGCAGCCAGCACTACATTGTAGTTGGCGGCCAGTGGCACAATGATGTCAGCCAGGTGTTCTGCAGTTGGGTGTTGCAAGGCAGGGTCACTGGCGACCAACACACTATTGACACCCTGTAAAGCTGCAATCTGTGCTGACAGGGCATCTGGTTGGGCACCAGCAATCAATACATCCACCGGCTGTTGCCAGTGTTGCGCCGCGGTGATAGCACGCGCGACTTGTTCATTTAAATACTGGCCGTCATGTTCGGCAATAATCAGTGTTCTCATGCAATGATCCCTTCGTGTGAACGCAATTTGCTCAATAACTCATGCACATCTTTCACCATAATGCCGGCTGGGCGGGCAGGGGGTGTCGCAACCTTGAGTTGCTGTACATTGTGAGTGAGAGATACATTCAGGGAATCAAGTGGCACGTTTTCCAGCGGTTTCTTTCTCGCCATCATCAGGTTGGGTAGTTTTACGTAGCGTGGCTCGTTCAGGCGCAAATCAGTCGTGATCACCGCAGGTAAATTGACGACCAATGTTTGTGTGCCGCCATCAATCTCGCGGACCACTGTCGCCTGATTGTCGGCAATCGTGATTTGCGAAGCGTAAGTGGCTTGCGGTAATTTCAATAATGCAGCCAGCATCTGGCCGGTCTGGCCGGCATCGTCATCAATCGCTTGTTTGCCAAGTAAGATCAGGTTTGGCTGTTCGCGTTCTACGACGGCTTTTATTATTTTCGCCACCCCCAGTGAGTGCAGGGTCTCCTGTGTTTCTACCAGCATGGCACGGTCGGCACCCATGGCTAAGGCATGGCGCAAAATATCCTGGTTTGCACTGCTGCCAATCGTGACCGCAATGATTTCGCTGACAATGCCTTTTTCTTTCAGGCGGATAGCTTCTTCAATGGCATTTTCATCGAATGGGTTAATGCCCATTTTGACGCCATCAATATCCACATCTGAACCGTCGGCCTTGACGCGTACCTGGATGTTATAATCAACGACCCGTTTGATCGCTACCAATGCTTTCATAAAAATCGTGCTTTCATAAAAATAGTGCTTCTTAAGATGTTCTAGCGTAACCAGGCATTTTAAGCTAGCTTGTAATATTTATTAAATTGATTATTATAATAATATATATCTATTTTATAGATCAATTCAGGCGCGACTCGAATGCCTTGCAATCCTTTTACTTTCAATGAAATACACGCTTAGGCAACTGGAGATATTTGTCGCTATCAGTCGCGCTGGTAGTGTATCGCGCGCCTGCGAGCAATTGGCATTATCCCAGTCTGCCGCCAGCACGGCACTGATCGAGCTGGAAAAGCAATTTGAAATCCAGTTATTTGACCGCGTCGGTAAAAGCTTGCGCATCAACGAATCCGGGCAGCAGTTACTCCCCAAAGCGGTTGAGTTACTGGACCGTGCCCGCGAAATCGAGCGGATGCTGCATGGTCAGCAAGGCTATGGGCACTTAAAAATAGGCGCCACGCTCACCGTCGGTAATTACCTGGTTGCGCTGCTAGTCGCCAAATTTCTGCAACAATACCCGCAAAGCCATATTCAACTCCAAGTGCAAAATACGCGCACTATCGTCGAGCAAATTGCGAATCATACACTGGATTTGGGTATGATAGAGGGCGAATGTAACCACCCGGATATAGCTGTGGCGCCATGGATTGCCGATGAGTTGGTGATTTTTGCTGCACCTACGCATCCATTAGCGCAAATCGCACAAACAGGTAAAACTATCTATAAGTCTGATTTATTGTTGCAGCCATGGATAGTGCGTGAAAAAGGCTCCGGTACGCGCGAGACCTTTGACCGCGCGTTTAGCCAGGATTATTCCAGGCTCAATATTACGCTGGAGCTGGAGCACACCGAGGCGATCAAGCGGGCAGTGGAGTCTGGTTTGGGCATTGGTTGCATTTCCCGGTTGGCACTCAAGGACGCGTTCCGCCGCGGTAGCCTGGTGCCTATCGAGAATCATAGTTTGCAGTTTCACCGGAATTTTTATTTTTTGTGGCATAGGCAAAAATATCAAACCGGCGGTATCCGCCAGTTCCTGGCGTTTTGCCAGGCGTTCACCCAAGGCGCAACGCGCAGTGACCTGATTGATATCCCCGCTATTGCCTGATCGCTCGAGTCTGATTGTAGGAGGAAGTATGGAAAGAGATGTAATGGAATATGATGTGCTGATTGTCGGGGCTGGCCCCGCAGGATTGTCAGCCGCCATCCGTCTCAAACAGTTGGCCCAGGCACAAGGTCAGGAACTAAATGTGTGTGTGCTGGAAAAAGGCGCCGAAGTCGGTAGTCATATATTTTCAGGCGCAGTGCTGGACCCCAGGGCATTGCAGGAATTATTGCCTGAATGGAAATCGCTGGGCGCACCTTTGAATACGCCAGTGGATAAGGATACTTTTGTCGTACTGGGACAGGAAAAAGCCTGGACTTTACCGGAGTGGACCTTGCCGCCTTTGATGCGCAATCATGGAAACTACATTGTCAGCCTGGGCGAAGTCTGCCGCTGGCTGGGTACACAGGCGGAAGAATTAGGCGTAGAAATCTATACCGGTTTTTCTGCGCAAACGCCAAGCTATGATGAGGCTGGCCGTATGATAGGCGTGATCACCGGTGATATGGGGCTGGATAAACAGGGCAATCCTACAGCTAATTACACCCCCGGGATTGAAATTCGTGCCAAATATACCCTGGTTGCCGAAGGCACACGCGGCTCACTGACCAAACAGCTGGAAGCACGTTATGGCTTACGCGCCACTTCCAGCCCAGCAAAATATGGATTGGGATTCAAAGAGATCTGGCGCGTCAAACCGGACCTGCACCAGAAAGGCCTGATTGAGCACACGCTGGGCTGGCCACTGGATGCCAATACCGGCGGCGGTGGTTTTATCTACCATCATGGCGAAAACTTGGTGTCAGTCGGCTATGTGGTGCACCTGGATTACAGCAACCCATATCTGTCATTGTTTGATATTTTCCAGACCTATAAAACCCATCCTAAATTAAAAGCACTGTTGGAAGGCGGACAACGCATCAGCTATGGTGCACGTGCCATTTCCGAAGGCGGCATCCAGTCAATGCCAGAACTGGCATTCCCGGGCGGCGCATTGCTTGGTTGTAGCGCTGGCATGGTCAATGTGCCTAAAATCAAGGGCAGTCATTACGCGATGAAATCCGGCATGCTGGCCGCTGAATCTGTGTTTGAAGCGATCCATCAAGGCGCTCCGGAAATATTGACCAGTTATCCGCAGAAGTTGCGTGCATCTTGGATCTGGCAGGATTTAACCGCGGTCCGCAATGTGAAACCGTATTTGTCCCGTTGGGGTACCTGGGTTGGCACCATGCTTGGTGGTGCGGAAATGTGGTTATCGGGCTTTGGCATTACCTTACCCTGGACTTTAAAACATACTACTGCGGATCACTCCACCCTGGATGAAGCTGCACAAAGCCGCCAGCCGGAGTATGCCAAGCCGGATGGGGTGCTGACTTTTGATAAGCTCAGCTCGGTCAGCCTGTGCAATATCGGCCATGATGACCAGCAGCCATGCCATCTAAAACTGACCGTGAAAGATATTCCTGAGCGGGTCAATTTGCCGAAGTATGCGGGGCCGGAGCAGCGGTATTGCCCGGCGGGGGTGTATGAGTTTATTGAGCAGGAGGGTGAGCAGGTATTGCAGATTAATGCGCAGAACTGCATTCATTGCAAAACTTGCGATATCAAGGACCCGACGCAGAATATTACATGGGTACCGCCGGAGGGGGGCAGTGGGCCGAATTATGTTTCGCAGTGATTAGGTCA
>NZ_DATHWZ010000042.1:0-3930 GCF_035460085.1 Methylophilus sp. | reverse complement strand
ATGGCAAACCCCTCACCGCAACAAATCCTCCACGACGTTTTCGGTTACACCCAGTTTCGCCACCAGCAACAAGCCATCGTAGACCATGTGATCAGCGGGCAGGATGCGCTGGTGCTGATGCCTACCGGCGGTGGTAAATCCCTTTGTTACCAGATTCCTGCTTTGGCACGTGACGGCCTGGCAATTGTTGTCTCGCCGCTCATTGCGTTGATGCAAGACCAGGTGGAAGCCTTGCAGCAATTGGGTGTCAATGCCGCCTTTTTGAATTCCAGCCTCAGCGCTGAAGACAATGCCCGCATCACCCGCGAAGTCATTAGTGGAGAAATCAAGTTACTCTATGTCGCTCCCGAGCGCCTGATGGTCGGTAGCTTTTTAAGCCTGCTTGATGAAGTACAGCAGCATACAGGCCTCGCCCTGTTTGCGATTGACGAAGCACATTGCGTCTCGCAATGGGGCCATGATTTCCGGCCAGAATACCGGCAGCTCACTGTATTGCACAACCGCTTCCCCGATGTGCCGCGTATCGCGCTCACCGCCACCGCAGATGCCCCGACCCGTGCCGAAATCATCAGCCAGCTCAACCTCGAAAACGCTCGCCAGTTTGTTTCCAGTTTTGACCGCCCGAATATCCGCTATCACGTCGGCATCAAAAATAATGCCCGCCAGCAATTGCAGGCATTTTTGGAGCGTGAACACGCCAACGATGCTGGCATTATCTATTGTTTATCGCGCAAAAAAGTCGAAGAAACCGCCGCCTGGCTGGTCGAAAAAGGCTGGTCTGCGTTGCCCTATCACGCCGGTTTACCCGCCCAATTACGTGAAGTGCACCAGCGCCGTTTCCTGCGTGAAGAAGGCATCATCATGGTAGCAACCATTGCGTTTGGCATGGGCATCGATAAACCCAACGTCCGCTTTGTCGCGCATTTAGATTTACCCAAAAGCATGGAAGGCTACTACCAGGAAACCGGTCGCGCCGGGCGCGATGGCCTGCAAGCAAATGCCTGGATGGTCTACGGCATGGGCGATGTCGTCTCCATGCGGCAAATGCTCGATAGCGGCGAAGCCTCTGAAGAACGCAAACGACTGGAACGCTTAAAGCTGGACGCCTTGCTCGGCTACTGCGAATCCACTGCCTGCCGCCACCAGAGCATTCTGCGCTACTTCGGTGAAAGCCATCCCGGCGCTTGCGAACAATGCGATAACTGCCTGCACCCGGTCGAGACCTGGCAAGCCACCCAGGTCGCGCAAATGGCACTTTCCTGTGTTTACCGCACCGGCCAGCGTTTTGGGGTAGGCCATTTAATCGATGTACTCACAGGTAAAGTCACCCCGCAAATCGAGCGTTTTAATCACGATAAAGTCAGCACCTTTGGCATAGGTAAAACCCTCAATCAAAACCAGTGGAGCGGCGTCTATCGTCAACTGATCGCTGCGGGGTTACTGGAAGCAGATATGGCTGCCTACGGCGGCTTGAAACTCACTGAAGCCGCCAGACCAGTATTAAAAGGCGAGCAAGAAGTATGGCTACGTCGCGACCCCGAACCCGAAAAACGCATAAGCAAAGCTGAACGCAGCGCCCGCGCCAAAGAAGCATTTGAAGGTGCGAACGATGACCCGCTCTGGCAAGCACTCAAAGCCAAGCGGCTGGAACTGGCAAGGGAGCAGGGCGTACCACCGTATGTGATTTTTCATGATAGTACCTTGCTAGAAATTTACAACCGTAAGCCGCAGACCCTGGATGAAATGGGGCAGATCAGTGGCATAGGGCAGGCAAAATTGCAAAAGTATGGAGATGAGTTTTTGCAGGTGTTGGAAGAAATGACCTAAACACTGTTCTCTAAGTTTTACGTAAAGCTTGACACCTTTAAATGATCGTTTTAATGTATATACATGGATAAACATTGTTTGGGGTGAATCATGGAATTACAAATTGCAAAATGGGGAAACAGTCTCGCAGTTCGCTTACCTTCTAGTATCGCCAAACAAATGCAAATTCAAGATGGTGATAGTGTAGAAGTCAGCTTAAATCCTCAAGGGGAGTTAGTGTTGGCTCCCAAAAAACCTTTTGATAAAACTGAGTTCATTCAAGATTTACTGGCGCTACAGGAAACGCTACCAAAAACAACTTCAGTCATAGAAATCATGCGTAATCAAGAGCGTTATTAGCCATGTGCTATGTCGATACCAGTGTCATCGTTGCCATGCTCACACATGAGCCAAAATCTGCAGTTTGCATTGACTGGCTTAAAAATCAGAAACAGCCACCACAAAGCAGTGATTGGTTAATTACCGAGTTTAATAGCGCCATTTCCCTCAAGCTGCGCACCGGGCAGTTACAGGCAGAACAGGTTTCAGCCATATTGCAAACATTTGAAACCCTCATTAACGGTGGTATTAAACTTTTATCCCTCAACCGTGAAGTTTACAGTCAGGCTGGTGCATTGGTTCATACCAATTCC
This sequence comes from Methylophilus sp., assembly GCF_035460085.1. Lineage (GTDB taxonomy): Bacteria > Pseudomonadota > Gammaproteobacteria > Burkholderiales > Methylophilaceae > Methylophilus. The sequence goes on along the minus strand of NZ_DATHWZ010000042.1, from coordinate 1,471 downwards.
AACTTGCGTGCGGGTGATGCGCTGCATCTAAGTGTGGCACTAGGTGCCGGAATAAATGCATTTGTTACGCTGGATAATCATCAGGCTAAAGCGGCGCAAGCACTGGGTTTTGTTTGCGAAGTAATGTGATTTTGCAAGACCTTGTGGCAAAGACTTGCTAAATAACTAGACCTGACCCCTACTGGAGTCTAAAAGGGTATAAAACCATAGAGTTAGCAAACTCTTTATCGCTATGCAACTTGCCCTTGTAAATAACCAAAAAGTGGAGGCATTTCCTGGTGGACGCGGGACTTGTCCTTTATGTGGTGCTGTATCAATTGCAAAGTGTGGGCCGCGCATTATGCATCACTGGGCACATTATCGCATTAGGGATTGTGATCCATGGTGGGAAAATGAAACTCCTTGGCATCGAGAATGGAAGAGCAAATTTCCAATTGATTGCAGGGAAGTTTGCCATACTGCAGAAAATGGTGAGATTCATAGAGCAGATATTAAAACACCAACAGGAATTGTCATTGAAGTTCAGCACTCTGCGATATCTGATTGCGAAAGAGTGGCTCGCGAAGAGTTTTATCAAAACTTGGTGTGGGTCGTTGATGGAAGAGTTTTCGGCGGGAACTTTGATATTTATCACATGCTACCTGACCCTAAATCTGAACTAGCAAAAGACTTAGTTTGGAGTAAAGCTAAGCGACATATGCATGGGGCAAATAGAGGGTTATTTTTCCGACTCTCTGAAGCTCTTGAAGAAAACCCTTTAGTGACCAAAGCGACTTTAAATTGTGGTTGGATTCACGGTATTAATGAAATTGAAGATGAGGTTAATGAGTTGTATAACGGATATCATCAGTTTGATTGGGTAAAACCTAGAGTTACTTGGTTAGAGGCAAAATGCCCTGTTTACATTGACTTTAGTAATGAGTATCTGGTGAAGCTTGAGCAATATGATGAGTCAGGTCTTAAATGTGTCCGATTAATTTCAAAGAAAAAATTTGTTCATGATGTTATGGTTGAGGATCATGCACTGAAGATTGCTACGAATTTTTACCCCTTTACCTGAGAGGTTATTGTTCACTGTCGAGTTGAATTACTATTAATTAGTAACGGCTTCAAAGTCGGCCAAACATTCTCCAATATCTTGCGCTGAGCATTCACATTCGGGTGCAGCCCATCTTCCAGCACCAGATCACTATGCCCACTAATCCCATCGAGGAAAAATGGCACAAATGGTGTTTTGTATTTCTCCGACAAATCCAGGTAAACCGCCTTAAAGCCATTGGTGTATTTCGGGCCATAATTCGGCGGAATAAACATGCCCAATAAAACCACTTGCGCATTGGCTTGCTGGCTGGCTTGAATCATTTTTTCCAAATTGGTTTTCATTGCATCCAGCGGCAAAGCGCGCAGGCCGTCGTTGGCGCCTAGTTCTATCACGACGATACTGGGTTTAAACTGCTTGAGTGCCGCAGGT
>NZ_DATHWZ010000041.1:0-40345 GCF_035460085.1 Methylophilus sp. | reverse complement strand
CCGAACAATGCAAATGGCACAACAATCAGTGCCAGAATGATTTTTGCCATCCACCCTTGTGTATGTTTTCTTAGTGCTTCTAACATTTTTTAATTTCCATTACCTGATTTTTCGCAACGGCAAACTATACCATAAACCCGTAAAAATCGCCCTAATCCAGCAGTTGCAATTGCTTTAAAAGCATATAGTTAACAAGCCTAGCAGACGAAAACCAATATATGAAAAGTTGGGAATTGTGATTACTCGCCAACATTTCAAATACAAATCTAAATTGATTCATTCGCTTAATACGGGTTGTACTGATATACAAATGTTTCAATGATGGTCAAAGCAAATCACTTGTAGCTACCCAATACTAGAACATGAGTTCATCACCGACTTTGGAACTTCCGAAAGTAGATTCGCCAACAGATAGTTACACTTAACATTAACTAATTTATCGACATACAAACAGATGCAATAAGCAAAAAAAACGAGTTAGGGGTTAACCTAACTCGTTTTGATATTGGCGGAGCGGACGGGGCTCGAACCCGCGACCCCCGGCGTGACAGGCCTTATACAAAAGTCTATATATATAAGGTGTAAATTAGATTTTCTATTCCAACTATTACAAAATCTGATTAAGTAATCATGCGGTTGTCAGAATGTTAATTCCAAATATACTTCCCCAAAAAAGATGTAATATTGCTTAGGATAAGTATTAACTTTCAGGGGAAAATTAAAATGGAAAATAAAGATTTAACATTCGAAATAAAAAAATATATTTGGATTCCAATTTTAATGATTGGATTAGTATTTGTTATTTATTTATTAAATTTTTGGGGAAATCCCAAAAGTAATGAACCTGCAAGCTGGGGGCAGTTTGGCGATTATTTCGGTGGAATTTTAAATCCATTACTTAATACCGTTACGATTTTTGCATTGCTCTACACTATAAATTTACAGCTAAAACAATTAAAAACGTCAGCTCAACAGAATGATCTTATGAATATGCAACTTGATTTATCAAAAAGAGAATTGGAGTTATCGCGTGAAGAACTTAAAAAGTCTGTGATTGCACAAAATAAAAGTCAGTTAGCTTTGAATAAGCAGGCAGAAATAGCAAACAAGTCATCTGAATTAGAAACTATTAATTTTCTACATCTCCAATATACAAATCAATTATCTCCTCACAGATATGACATGAATTCCCCAGAAGCAACTGAAATCAGCAGTAAATTAAGTCAACTAAATATGATTATCGAAGAATCTTATTTTGAATTAATCAGAGCACGTAATAAATAAAGTCAGAAGTTCTTCAATCACGGAAGTATATTATGAACTTAAACAAAGCACAGGAAATCATCAACGAAATAGAGGTGATTTGCAAAAAGCATAATGTCACATTAATTGGCGGGTCCATAACCGATGATATCCTTGGCGAAATCCGATTAGTTGAATCTGATGATTTATCAGCTGATGATATAGACCATCTATCCAGTGGTGAAACACCTTACAAGGTTCAGGGCATTACCATGGTGAACGGTATCGCATAGTGAAAAAAAAGCCACCTTTCGATGGCTTGCAGATTGCACTGCGGCTCATTCTGGAGGGAATGAAAGTTAAATCATACCTCATACTCTAGTGCATTTCCATTCGGCAGCTTGATCAATCCTCTCGCCTGGTCATGATTAGCATTAAGCCATTTATTAAAATCACCAGGTTCTACAATCACTACAGACCGCTTCTCTTTACCAGGCTCATGAAATTGCTGCATGAACGGGTGATCATCAGCATTGAGTGTGAGCATTGAGAACGAGCGAATAACTTCCCCTGTTTTTGCGTCAATATAGCTTTCCCATATAGAACCTATTGCAGTAGGCTCATTGTCTTTGCGGCTAATTGCTGCCCAATCTGGTTTTGCTTCGCGGTATATAGGTTCAAAGAATTGCTCAGCCAGAACAAGCCCGAACCGGCGCTCTTTCCAGGCGCTACGGTAGCTTGCAAGTTGGTGAACTGTTTCACTGCGTGCGTTATATGTGCGCCGGCCGAAGTTTGGCTTCGATGCCGCCCAAAATGGTTCTAAGCCAAACTTGCCAAGCTCGCAGCGCAACACACCTTTATCCATAAATATGAAGGGTGCTTTGTCCATCGGCCAGGTGTGCCCTTTCCAATCTGCATCCGGCAGATCAATGCCAAAGTGATTTTTCACCCAGGGATTATTGCTTCTTTTTATTGGCTGGTAATTGCTGCACATATCCTACATTTTTCATTTTGATTTAATGTTACAATTTTTCAATGGAAAACGAACACAAAACTTCAAAAGGTGGAAAACGGCCAGGAGCCGGGCGTAAACCTGGCTCGACTACCGCTCTAGAAAAAACAACTGTCATTCGCGTACCAGTCAGCCAAAAGTCGGTGATTGTCGATTTACTGCAAGCTTATGCCAGACGTCTGCGTAATGTACAGCAAAAAGATAATACGGATCCTGTCAGTGTTTTTGAATACCCAGAATTAAATGCAGCTAAAGTCAGCAGACCCCTTTACCAATCCAAGGTTCCGGCTGGCTTTCCCTCCCCTGCAGATGACCATATTGAAGGACGCGTTAACCCCAATGAATACTTGATTGATCAGGAAGACAGTACCTTTTTTGTCACGATACAGGGCGAATCAATGATCGAGGCCGGGCTTCTACCTGGTGACAAAGCTGTGATCGACAGAGAAAAGCAACCAGTGATCGGCAACATTGTGCTGGCCATGATCGATGGCGAGTTCACCATTAAGGTACTTTCAAAGCAAAAAGACGGCACCCCAAAATTACTGCCTGCAAACTCAAGTGGAAAATATGCACCAATCTTGATTAAAGAATCAATGCAGTTTCAAATATTCGGTGTCGTTACTGGTTCTTTCAGGCGTTTCAAATGACCGTACGGCAAATTGCCCTTGTCGACGTGAACAACTGCTACGTATCGTGCGAACGGGTTTTCAATCCAAAACTGCTCAATCGCCCTGTGGTTGTACTTTCTAACAATGATGGCTGCGCGGTTGCCAGGTCAAACGAAGCCAAGGCGCTCGGTGTGAAAATGGGTGAGCCATGGTTCAAGCTTAACGACCTGGCGAAACAGCATGGCATTATCGCCCTCTCATCTAATTACGCCCTATATGCCGACATGTCCAACCGGTTCATGTCGATATTGCGGCGCTTTAGTCCTGACCAGGAAATTTACAGTATTGATGAAAGCTTCCTGGACTTCAGCAGCTTCAGCCGGAAAGACCTGACCGTGCTGGCGCATGACATGCGTAACACCGTATTACGTTGCATAGGGCTGCCTGTCAGCGTAGGGTTAGGCTCAACCAAGACACTGGCAAAGCTGGCCAACCATTGCGCCAAAAAGCGGCCGGAGTTTAACGGCGTGTGCAATTTCAACATCATGGATATTGAGACACTCGATAGCATCATGATGCAGATTGAAGTCGGTGAGGTGTGGGGAGTCGGTAGAAAGTTAAGTCAGAAATTAAATGACCTTGGAATTATGACTGTGTTTGATTTGAAACGGGCGGATCCGGCACAGCTGCGCAGGCATTTCAGCGTGGTGATGGAAAAGACTATCAGGGAGTTAAACGGTACAGTCTGCATCGAGATGGAAGAAATAGCACCACCCAAGCAACAAATTGTCAGTTCCCGCAGCTTTGGCATGCCAGTGACTACTATTGAGGAACTAGGGCAATCGATATCGCTTTACGTTAGCCGCGCCGCCGAGAAGTTACGCAACCAACAATCGTATGCCGGATCACTGCACGTGTTCATTCACACTAGCCCTTTCCGGACAGATCAGCCGCAGTACAGCAATGGCTTCACAGTGCCGCTACCCTCACCCACCGACAACACAACCAGGCTGGCCAGCATCGCAATGTGGGTGCTAAACCAGATATACAAACCAGGCTACCAATACGCCAAAGCCGGGATCATGCTAGGTGAGATTGTGCCGGCCGCTGGGATTCAAAATGATATGTTCAGCAACATGGAGCCGGATAGCAAAAGCGACAGGCTAATGCAGGCCATGGATGCAGTGAATAAGAAGATGGGGAAAGGAAAGTTGATAGTTGGCAGCCAAGGATATGGCCAGCCGTGGGCTATGAAACAGGAAAGGAAAAGTCCAAGCTATACCACCAATTGGGATGAACTACTAAAAATTGATTAATTAAAAATGGAAGAAAAAAAAGTATAAAAAAAATCATAAACTGGAAGCTTAATCAGGAGATAAAAATAAAAAAGAATTGTTGGTAAGCTTAAAAATACAGGTAGCCAATATTCAGTAAAAAAAGTTGTGTGAAAATATAATTGTTTTCTTGCTTGGAAATTAGCAATAAAACGATCATAAATACTTAATTGTAAATATGCTTTTTCTGGGTGTTGTGAAGACGCATATTCACCATTAATATTGTTACGTATTTGTTTTTGGATATCTGCAGAAACATTTCCTTTCAAATTTAACTGCTGGAAACTGATACAAATATATCTAGATCGACGATCAATTTTTTCTTTATTTTGTTTCCTAAATTTTGATTCAATTCTATTTTTAATAAAGGTTTGAGAAAATTTTATTAAGTCATCTTCACTTTTATATTCATCTATCTCATTCCAATACTGGATGTACCTTACAAACCAATAGCACAAAGCCACCCATAAAGCATTTATAACAGAATATGGTTGTTCTAGAGTTGCTAATGTTCCGAGAATATTTATCTGTACTATTTTCAAATCTGCATGAATCGCATATAGCATGGCTAAACTGCCAATAATTAAATTGCGTCTTTGCCTAATAAATCCCTCTCTATTTACATCAGTCATAAATTTCTCTCTAAAATCTCTTTCAATAGTAACAATGAATAAGATAATGTAGGAATTTCTTTACGTTTCTAATGTCTAAGCAAAGTTAATATAGTTAGAAAAAAATAAAAACACAGGGAGATATATGCAAGCAAATAGAAAGCAAAGAGCAGCCGGAGAAATCCAAAATAGATTTAAAAAGCAGATGGACCTCATGATTAGAGCTTGCAAAGCTTTCGATGCCGGCCAAGAAATTGAAGCTGAGAATATTGTCGTTAGACTTAGGGTTCTCTTGCATCACAATCCAAGTCGTCACAGTCATGCGTTATTAGCTCAATTAAACTTGTTAAACAATATGGCATTCGTTGATAGCGGCATACGAAGAAATGAAATTGAATCAGCAATAACAGCTGGATTGGCAGGAACTGACCAATTTATAGCAAGCTTTCCTCCATCACAAACAGGGCTAGTCGTGCCAGGAATTGTGAATGGTAAAGGAAAATTTGTTGCGCCACTTATCAGAGCAAGATTTCCTGATGGGCACCCTTATGCAGCGAACCACTCAGCGACTACAACTTTTGCTGATTGGTGGAACACTCCTTTCATCGAAACAACCACTAATCATACATTTTCCAGATATGACATTATAAGAATTTTGGCAAATCAAGATGGTGGCGCGCATGTAGACCCAATGATTGATATTGAATTTAGTGACTTCTGCCAAGATTATCATCAAATTTCTTACGGATTCGGCAACATCGACAACCTCGAAGATCGCAGAAACGTTGAACCTGTAGAATCAAATATCGTATATGCTTCAATAAGACAAATAGCTTTTGAAGTGATGGCAACACTTGATGATCATACTGGTTCAAACTGGGTGTCAGAATCTCAACCAGCAAATTTTAGACCTCAATGGCAGCCTATCCTTACACCATTTGCAATTATTGGTAGCAGAAACTAAATACAAATATGACATATATATTGAATTTAATTGAATTTTAATTACCTGGAATTCATATATAACTGGCGATGTTAATCAATTCGAAGTCGAACATTTTTTACTTATTACAAATGCACATCTGGCCTTTGTAGATATTGAGCACATCGACCAATCTGTCATGATCGATGGCGTTTAGATTGCATGTTTCAAAATTGTCGGCCGCGTTACTAAGTACATGCTCTACGGTTGCGACGATTTCTGTGCCTGGATCCTTTTCTCGTTTTTCATCACCTTCCCCTGCAGAGGTTTCAACGGTCGAGACTTCTGCAACAGGCTTTGATCGATGTGAATCGGGACTTGCGCCGATGGCATCGTTCCACAATTTGAGAGAGTCATTGTTAAAACAAACAGACTGATCGTTTTGCTCATGTATTTTTTCCTTAATGGTCCGGTAGACAATACGCACCGTTTCTTTCTCTTTTACTGCCTGGTCGACAATAGGGTCGGCTTTTTCCTGAAGCGTATGAGCCGTTTTAATTGCCTTGGAAATACTACGGGCTAGCCCCGCCTCTGTTTTCAAGCCGTGGATTCTCCAACCTGTGACCAAACCTATAAGAAAGATGCCGAGAATCACAATAAACTTGGTTTGCCAGGATAGTGTGCCTAACTTAAACATAATTGCCTCTCAGCCTCCCGGCGCTTAGTCAATCCACCCAGCTCAACGAACACACCCATAATTTTCGACTTATTCCAGCGAGGCAATTGATTGCAGGCATCTGCGCTCCTGCCAGCTTTCAATAATCGTGCGGCCGTTGATTCCTTCGTGTTGCATGCAATCGTGGGCCCCATGTTGTAAACGGCATCAGCAAATGCGGCCAGTGGTCGATCAGGTAGACCAGGCACGCAGCGGTCGACCTGGTCGATTGCTGCGAGCATGTCTTTATCGAGCCGAGCCTTGCATTCATCCAGGGAATACTTGCGCCCCTTCTCGACGTTTGTCGTGGATCCATAACAAACAGTGAGAATGCCGGGCGGATCGTAATAGGCATACAGATATAAACCTTCTGCAGGGATGGCCAGCGCCGTGGCCAACTTCAGCGCGTTAAGTCGTCGGCTCATTTGTTGAATCCTTCATAGCTTCGAGTGCCGGCGATGGCGTGTGATAAGGCGTGTTATTTAAACCCGCCCTCTCCATGAAAACAGTGCGGGTTTTGATCTCGAAAATTTCCGCATTGGTTTTTTCCATCAAGAGCTTGTGTTCTAGCTCTTTCATCCGATGCTCGCGCCACTTCATATAAAAGCCCAGCAAGGTGATCACCATCCCGATAATCACTCCCCAATTTCCAAGACTGATGCCGGCAAAGAAACTCAAAACACCTGACAGGAAAGTGACAACTGCACCGCCATACATCATGGCGGACTCCGTTTTCCTAACTATCAATGGATCCATCAAAACTTCCCTCATTTCCACCCCCGGCTAATAGACATAAAAAACCGCCCGGAGGCGGCTGGATATTGTTATTGAATTTTAAACTTCAGGGTATACAGGCATCAATGCTACGGCTTCAGGTCCAGTCAACATAGGTTTTGCGCCGGCTAAGACTTCAGCTTTGTATTCGTCAGCCTCAACCCATACAGAAGCCTCCCAGGTTGCAAAAACCTGCGCCAGAGATTGATAGTGATTTTCGAATCCAACATAAAGCATTAATGCGTTCCCACCACTAAAACCCAAGTCGCGCGCTTTTAAATCAATAGCCTCCTGCAACGCTTGGCGAACTAACTCAGCTCGCTGCTCATTACTTAAATCAGGAGTTAAATCTGGCAGCTCCTCATTAACTTCTGTTTCAGATCCATCCAGACCTACTTGTATCACTAATGCCATGATTAATACTCCCAATGTGGAACAACATTAAATGCATCATATGTATCAGTGCCATTAAATGTAGTTAGCCTTATTTTTTTAAGCTCAGAAGCCAATGCCTTACTGCCAGAAACATCAAATGTCTGCGCGAGATTGCTTAATGCTCCCTGACCATTGCATATCCATGTATTGGTTGCTGAATCATGTAATTTGAACGCTAGTTCACCGTGATAAGAGAGCGTTGCACTATTTGCTCTATGTAACAAGAAACCCGAGGTTAATTGGATTGAACTTTGAGCAGCATCAACAGCCCCTTGATATCCTGTTATTTCCGGACCGCTAGCTGTGCAAAGCTGTGCCATTGGTATGGAGGTACCAGTGGTTGATATGCCAACAAAGGTCAGAGAAAACTGTTTTACACCTGCGGGCACATCGATGTCATAAGCTGCAGCTCCTGTAGTAATAATCGCAGCCCCCTGTTGAATTAGGGCTTTTTTGTTCAACCACTCAGGCGAGACATACTTCGTTAGAGAGTTACTTATTAATGATGCGTCATTTGTTGAGTTAACTACGTTATTGGCAACAGTTAAACCGTTGATTCGATCAACGGTTACGTGAACATTGCCATCACCATCTTTTATTAGAGTGAGCTTATCTTTTGGTTCACATATAAAATCAGCTCCACCCTGAACAATTAAAGTCGCTGAATTTTTAAGTGTGGGTGAACCCGATGTTCGGCCTTTGATTACTGCACCTTGCGGCATGGTGATTACTTCTACCACTTCATCACCCGTTAACTTAAATTGGTTACTGCCAGCCGCAGTTACATCAATAGTTGTCGCACTAGCGATGGTGACTTCATTTGCAAATGATTGAAGCCCGGTGAATTTATTGGTAAATAATGAAGCCAGGCCGCCACCGCTTGATGGAATGATGCTGATACTCCAATCGGTGAAGGTGCCTGACCCATTAGGCGTGACGCCATCAAACACAAAATCGCCTGTGACCACATCATATGCCTGTGTGATCCCATCAAGATATACTGAAGGGTCAGAGGTACGTGCAATCCTCGCAGGTGTGCCAGGCATAAAACTCCGACCAGGTGAGATTTCCAGCGTTTTTTCACCTTCAGTGATCTCCATTGAAGTGGATGAGGTGGCAGTGAATGCGCCGGTAACAGCATTGCGTAATAAATTAACTGTCTCGATAAGCGCAGGCCCATGTTTAACCCGCAACCATTTATAAAGATCATAGGCTTTCTGGTGGAAAACCTTGTTGCCCTCTGAAATTTCAGGTTGTGGCGGGATTGGTAGTAGTTCGTCGGTGGCGCTCATTATGGTTCCTTAAAACAGACTTTCAATTTTCAAACGGCATAAGCCTTCGGTGGCACTTGGCAGGTTGTTTGGCGCGCCCTGGATCACGCCGTAAAACGTCAATGTTTCATAATTACTGTTACCGATCACAAGCGTGGGCAATCCTGCCCGCTGCCTGATCAGGTTATTCAACAAGTCAAACTTTGACTCATCAAAATAGAACTCCAGCTCACCCACAATCACTGTCGGCCCTTTTTCAAATACGAAAATACCTGGCGTTAACTCGCCCTTGAGTGAGTAGTCTTTTTGGTCAACAGAACTCTCGCGGGTTATCGAATTGAATTGATGCCCATAGGAAGGTACGACTGCGCCGATACCCACCTGGCCAACACCTGTGACAGTGACTTTGAATTGCGCGTTATAGTGAGGCGGGATGTTTTCAAATACGGCAAATGAGGTGCTCAGGAAAGGCGTAAACAGCCAGTCATAAAAACCGCCAAACGTTGAAAAACTGATCAAGTCCACGGTTTCACTGCTAATGAAAGTGCCCTCTTCGTCAAACATTTCAAACTTCAGCAGCTCGCCAGTGAGTCCGAATAAAGGAAAAGTATTTACCTGCCCCATACCTCCCAGGGTGAAAGTGATCATGCCTTCAGCGACGGTTTGGGTATTGATGTAATCATCAAACATCATGTAACCATTGGTGGCCCCCACATACGACCAATGAACCGGGTTGTTAATATCAGCCTCTTCAAGCGGATTATTGCCTTCGTTGTCAGCAACCACTGATCGATAGACTTTATGGATATCCACCTGGCTGATCATCACATATTCGCCGAGGCCATAATTGCCTGTAATAACCCATTCAGGGTAATCAAACTCACCGACACTATTGGCAAGGATGTTTTCGTCTTTAATCGTGGCAGGAATGCCAATCGTTAATAAGCTAGTCATGATGTTGTTTTCAATCCTCTAGCACGGATTTGCTCAAGAGCCTCGGTTGTACCGCGCTGAGTTAGTAATGCAGATTTGTTTATATCGCGCAGGTCTTTTAACAGTGCCACCAAGTCAGATACATCTTCCCCGTTAAGCGTTGTTTTTCCGCTGGCATCACTAGCAAATGACTTGCTTGCGCCGGCATAGTCATTCGCAACCTGGGCACCATAGTTATTCGCCACCCCTTTATAAAAACGGTAATCCGCCAGGTTGGTGAATTGACTCATTTCGCGGGCATTGTCGATGATCTGATCTTTTGCGGAGGTGAAGGCAGCCACCAGTGTGGGGAAAGCCAAAGCCAGATCAATACTGGCCTCATCAGCTGAATTAAAATTCTGTTGGATGGCCTGACCTATAGCCGCAAGTTCAGCGGCTGTTTTTGGTACCTGTAAGCCAAATTCGGCAAACAGGTCATTCATCGCCTTGGCATCTTTTGCTGCCTGCTCTGCCGGGCTCAATAAGTCATAAATTGATGTATTAACACCGGCAATCACCTGGTCCCATGCCGTTTGAACACCACCAACGCTATCTCGCAGTTTTAAAAGCTCGGCAAATTGCTTTTGTGCAGCTGAAGTGGTTTTTGGCAGTTCTTTCAAAAACTCATCGAAGGCTTTCAGATCACCATTAATAGATGCATTTGCTCCTAAACCAGTAAGCTTTTCATTCAGCGCATCGCGCTGTTTAATCATTTGCTCACTGGTGGTGAGTGATGCGTTTGCAGTGGTGACCAACAGGTTTGCAAAGTTAGCCAGCTGCACACCGGCAAAGCCTGATGCTTTTGACACCCTGCCCGCCTGGTCGGCTGTTAAATTGAATTTCTCACGTAATGCATCTTGCGAATCACCAATGTTTATAGCTGCAGCGATCATCGCCTGGACAGAATCTTTATCAGCCAACCCGGTAAATAATTTCTTAATGCCTTCTGGCAGGCGCGAAGTAGTCACCAGACCAGTGATACCTTGAGTCAGGATTTTGTTTACAAGCGCAGTCATCGCTTCTTGTGAGCTGCCGAATGCTTCATCACCAGAACTGAATGTGACCGAACCACCGCCAGCATTTGCGCCAAAATAACCCCATGCACTTGTCTTATCGCTAGACCGCTGAAAAAGATCGATACCGGTATTGACCTTGCCATTAATGTCATACGCGCCCAGTAGGCCGCTGATCACCTCTGAATAGTTTTTCAACACATTGGCAATGGACTGATTCCCGCCCAGGTCACGACCATAACCAGCAATATCTGATCTATTTGTAGATGTGAATTTGCTGCCAGAATAAACACCACTCACGCCAGTGCTGTATTTTTCAGTTTCTACCCTACCTCCAAACAGGCTACCCAGGGCGCCACCAATAGCACCGCCTATCGGTCCACCAAAGTATGTGCCGAGTGCAGTCAGTGCAGCGCCCGCAAAATTACCTTGCGTTGCCATGTAGGCAGCGCCCAGATAACCAATGCCATCAGCAATCTGGCTGCTGTACTGCCCCATGAATCCGCCGACCTTGTCAGCCAGACCACCCTGCCCGTTGGACAGGAAAGCTCCCAACTTTTCAATTGAGCTAGTGACATTTAGATTGGAGTTTTTAAAGGTTTCACTGATACGGTCAAATATAGATGCACCAGGCGCACCGCCTGCGCTGGTATCAACCAATGCCCCAGAAACAGCAGCCGGCGCATTTACACTGGCCACAACATTGACAAAGAACTTCTTGATCGTCATCTGGTAAAGCAAATCAAGAATAGACGCCTTGATGGCACGGCCGGCCGCTTTGGCTGCATCTTCACCGCTATTGGCAAACACGGTCCACACCAAGCGTGAAGCTTGCTCCATGCTGCTAAATATCTCATCTGTTTCAGCTTTGGTTTTTTGGATAGCCTCGGTTCTTCCAACGGAGTTTCGCAAAATCCCGAGAGCTTCGATTTGCCGGTTGATCAATTCGATTTCGTTTTCACGCTCAGGCTGGCTTTGCAGATAGGCTTTTTGAGTTTTTAATACACCGATTTGCTCATCGTATCTGGCAACATTTAAAGCGTCTATTTGCGCTTTGGTCATAGACAGCTGCTCGATTTCATCAAGCTTGGCCTGTGCCAAATCCTCCAATGCAGTTGTTTCATCCTGCATAGTGGTGTAAATCTCATTACGCGATGCCACTGTTGCTTCAAGAATGCTTTGGTACTCTAACTCACTCTGTTTACGCAGATTGACCATTTCCAGATTCCGCGTCTCAGCATCGAGCGTTGCTAACAGGCTTTGCACATTTTTGTACTGGGCTTCAGTTAACTTCAATTGCCCGGTTGTACGCTGGGCATTAATATCTAACAACATTTTTTGAGATTCGGTTAACTGCCCATCAACGGACAACTCCAGCCGTTTAGTTTCAATATGCTTGTTGATGCCAACAGTCAGGCTGTCATAGGCTTTGCGTGCATCCTCTAATGATTTTTTACGTTCATCCTGAACCTTTTTGTCAGCTTTCGCTGCCTCTTCCTGCAACTTGTGCACCTTATCTACACTTTGAGGAATAACAGTTGATGAAAAATTAGGTGAAACACTACCAACGCCCGAGGTAACCGGATTCATCCCGCCGAACATCGAAGTTGATGCTGCCTGGCGAGCTGCCTCCAACTGTTCTTTTGTTTGACGCCCAAGCATATTCTGCAATGCAGTATTTGTTGATTGACGGTTTTGATATGCCTTCCACATCAAAGAGCTGCCCATTGCTGGCGCCTGAAGAATATCGTCAATCCGATCGGCATTTGCATTCTTGAACTTTTGCATGCGATCAATCAGGCTGCCTTCCGGCGCGAAATCACCATCAATTGACCCAGCCAAACCTCCAAGTGCATCTTTAAAGAAGTCAGACGCCTTATATGCTTTATCCATTTCCCCAATTTTGTGGATCACAGCATTGGATAGGTTTTCCCAAGAAGTGCCTAGCGTAGTGGTATTGTCAGCTTGTTTTTTTAGAGATTGGGTAAGCACCCCGTCGCCAAAAGCTTTTACCAACTTATCGGCAGATAACTCACCGTTTTCTGCCATTGAACGCAGTTCGCCAATGGTGACACCAAGACTTTTTGCCAAAGCCTCTTGCAATAAAGGCGCATTCTCTGCCATGGAATTAAATTCATCACCACGCAATAGACCGCTAGCGAAAGCTTGTGAAAGTTGCGTGATAACCGAAGCTGATTGAGATGCACCAGCTCCCATTGCTTTCAATGCAAGAGCAACGTTTAAGGTGATGGCATTAACTTTAGATTGCTCTACACCCTGATCTTTTAGACTTCGAGTCAGCCCAGAATTTAATTTTGCAACCGCTTCCAACGGAGCTTGTGCAGATCGAGCAATAGAAATTGTGGCAGCCAGGTTCGCCCTGTAAACATCTTGTGAAGTCGCAGCATTCAGAAGATTTGCATTCAAACGGGTATAGCTATCGGAATACTCAGCCAATTGGCGGATTCCACTACCCGCAATAAACGCAGTTACCCCGGCATATGCAGTCTTAACTGCACCGACAGATGTGATAAAAGATCTGTGCTTTTCTTCCGCCCTCTCTAGTTGCTGCAAATATGGGTTTAGGAAAGAAGCATTAAGCCCATTCAATTGAGCCATCTGGCGATAATATTCAGCTGCTTGCCTGCCACCTGATTCCATGGCGACAACTTGCTTGACTATCGATTGAGCAACGCGCGTGGTGGCAGAATCTACCTGGTAGGCAGATTCTTTGACTTTGGCATTGACCTGGGTGAATCCTTCACCAGCCTTTTTACCTGAGCGGGTAACATTGGTGCCAAAGTTATCAATATTACGTTGCAAACGGGCAATTTCAGCATCGACGCCGGTGGAGTTCATCACCACATCGATTTGGCCTGTCATTATGTTTGTCATCTGCAACCCTTATAAATACAAAAGCCAGCTAATTGCTGGCTTTCCTGGACTTCTTGTAATCACTAATTAATGAGAGTGTTTCGAACTCAATTACCTGTAACTGATGGAACACGGTTGGTCTGTTTTCTTCCTTGATGCGCAAACCTGAATACACCGCGTTCAATGAGGAATAATTAAGCCCGGTGACACCATCGAACCCGTGATTCCACTGTGACTGCATGCCCATAAACACATGCATGGCGTCTGCATGCTCCGGCCAGCACACCCCAACATTGTCCGTTGCTTCGAAATCTGCTTCAGTTAAACCAAAAACCGCCAACGCTTTATTTTCACGGCCGCTGCCACTGAAGAGATATTCTGCAACGGCTTCTAGTTTTTTAGGCGCACACCCTGCAACGCTGTGAAATAGCCAGTTGATATGGCAAGCAAAGCGCCTGGGTATTTATTTTCAAACTTGATCAAATTGGCAGCATTGAATTCATCTTCAAATTCCCAGCCCTTGGCAATTTCCATGACTGCAGCCACATCTTCTTTCAGGCGATTCTTCCTGTTTTCCACATAATTAATTTTGGCGGGCGTTTCTTCAACTGCATCTACTTTCGAAGCTTTTGACTTTGCTACCTTTTTCTCGCCCTTTTCCTGAGTAGCGTTGGCATATTCAACCATCTGCTGGCCATCGCGATAAATGTATTCAATTTCCAGATCAGCCTCATCATCATTACTCAATAGCAATGTGATAGTGTGCTTAATGGTTTCAGGTGGTGGAGCAAGGTCAAGTTTGATTTTTGCCATGATTTATATCCTTTTAATAAATAAAAAAACCCGCCGCGATCAACCGACGGGTTGCATGAAGCATCAAAATTAAGATGCGTAGCGAACCACTTCGCCTTTAATAGAAAGGCGGCCTACCACACCCATCACTTCATTTTTTGTCATGGTAGGAATAGGATTAATTCGCACGCCAACTTGAAACAGCAATTTAGCGCCACTAGTTAAGCTAACTCTTAATGGCGCTGCCCCCCGGACGTCAGAGATGGCTTTTATTGCGAGATATCCAGGATTAGTTACATCATCTGCGAGTGTGTAATTAATAGCAGATGCTGAGGCGACAGTTGAAATTTCATTTTCGGCATCCGCCTCTAAAAATTGATATTTGGTGGTTTGCATATCTCCACCTTCACCGGTCCATTCCAGAATTTGTGAAATCTGCTGCCATGTTGTCACTTTACGCAATGAACCTGCACCAGAGCCAGCTGGATAGTTGTCGGTGTTCGCAGTATCAAAACCTTCAAGAGTAACTGAGGTGCCTGTTGCAGTTTTAACACGAAAAACGCGATCATTTGCCTTTGACCAGCCACTGCTATACAGAACAAAATCACCCGCTGAATATGTATTCGTGGCCGTAGTTAACACAGCCTCACTTGCATTGGTAGCTGCTGATACAGCAATAGCTGCAGCTAATGCAGTTGCAATTGAAACAATCGCCCCGTTTGGGAGTTGTACACTCATTTGAATTTCCTTTCAGGCATAAAAAAAGCCGCATTTAGCGGCTGGTTACATTAAAAACGCCCCAAAGGGCAAAACATCAAGCAAACACAACTACGTCTTGCTGTTCGATACTGGCGACAGCATCAAACAATGACTTTCCATCATTACCCTGTGATTCAACATAAGTGACAACCTGTGCCACAAAGTAACGAATGCCTTTATCAGCACGCTCAATTTTGAAGGCATAGTTTGCAACCAATGCAGAGGCATTCAATAGAATGGCCTGCCCTTCATCGCCAGCGAGCAAGATGATTTCAAGCGGCAATGCATTGAACATTAATACGCCCTTCACCCGGGTGCCAAATTTTTTATCAATCAACTTATCATCTCGGGTTTCCCAGACGTTGCCCAGTTCACCTGCCAACCTGACACCGCGTATTTGAGTCCAAGGCAACAACACAAAGTCAGCTGCAGCATTTAATGCAGGCAAACTTGCAGATATATAAATCTTTGTACCGGCTGTTATTTGTGGGCTGGTCATGGTTTATCAAACCAGATAATAAAGTCGCGTTTCATTCCGCGCATGTTGGGCGGCTGGCTATGCGTCATTTGAGCAGAACCCTGTGGATCACCACAGATTGGCAATGCCACGATCACATCTGACATTTCAATCATGACCGCATCCGCCTCGATATCGTCTTTTGCCCAAACATTGATTTGAACCCTGGCACCATCTTTTGAAGCATTCGCACCCTCAAGAAATGTAAGCGACGGGCCGCCAACCTGCGCCCAGGTTGCATATGGCAGCCTGGTATTTTCAGGGGCTGTTTGTGGATATAACCTTCCATCGACGACCGCTTTAGCCAAAGTGACGAATTCTGATTTTTTGCTCATACCATTTGGCCAAGGTTAATTTTTAAAGCATTCAAGCCTGCATCCAATGCCGAGTTGATCTTTGCATCATATGCCGGCCTGAAAAATGCATTCGGCGGGATCCACTTAGGCGTACTTAATAACTGGTTTGTAGTCACAAACTTGCCATCAGCCCCAATGATCACTTTGTATGGTTGCCAGTGGCCTTCCTCTACCAGGTGAAAATGTGGTGCTTTTCCAAAATTAACCCCTACTTTCCATGTTTCAACTGCTGCACCTGACTTGCCAGTGTCACGCCAGCGGTAAATGGCATCATCCAGAATGCCTTCTTGACGCGGCACACGCACTTTTAATTCATCATATAAAACTGTGCAGGCAACAAAAGCTGCTGGTCGCAATGCCTTTTCTTGCATATCACGCGACAGGTTGGCAAAAAAATCACCAATCTGGCTACTATCAAAGCCCATGCCTAAACCATCTTTGGCATAAACCTTCGGTGTTGATTTGCTTCGCCTCGCCATCTTAAGCCACTGTTTCTGGGTTAATCGTTCTCAGCACGATATCCATGTAGCTGCGGTCCCGCGATGGCAGAACTGTTTCGATATCGAACATGTTTCCGTCATGGCTCACACGCATTGTCGACAATAATGATTTATCCATGCGTACACGTGCGCTGGCTACCAGGTTTGATTGCTCACGATTAGAAGCCATGAACTGTGAGCCGTTTTTATACAAGACATTCGCCCAGCGCTTGCCGAACTCCTGCCATTCTGTGCGTTGTGCACCAAAAGCATCCTGTCCAGTTTCGACGTTATGCCAAAAGGTGATGCGTTGATCTAAACTGCCAGCTGAAACGCTCATCACAAGCCCCAAATTTTGACAGTTTGCAATAACCCATCACAGAAGGTAGCAGGTAACTCGGTAACAACGGATTCATCAGATGCAGTTTCACGATGTTTATAGAAAAAGCTGACTGCCATCAATATCCACTGCTTAATCGCTGCCGGCACTGCCGCTGCATCCCCATACCCAGCCACAAAAGTGACTTTCACCGCATCAAACTGCGTATTGGCTGAAGGCCAGCTCTGCCCATTCTTCAGCCGCAGGTAATGTTTACCCTGCCCAGTTTTATCCAGGGCATATACGCTGGGTGATAATGTCTGCTCAACACCGTTGGAATCAATGTATTTGATTGATTCGATTGATTGCACTGGTGAGACCGGAAAAGGTATTTTGTCACCAGCCAAATCAGGTATCGCCCATTCCAAAGTTTGTGTCATTAACGCCCGGCCAGTGCGATGCTCAGCAAGCTCCCGCGCTGGCTGGATTAAGGACTCAATAAAATCATCCTCTTCAGCAGAGTCAACGCGGCATTGTGCTTTGGCTTGCGCAAGGGTGACAGGCTCATCTGATGGTGGTGTGATGGTTTGATAGCTCATGATATACAGTCAATAAAAAAACCGCCGAAGCGGATTCAATTATGTTGGAGTTAAGAACTTGGTCTTAGCGTTAGTCTCTTGCAAGTAATTAAAGCCAGCAACCCTAGCTGCGACATTAAGATGAATGAGATCTCCTGAAAAATTAGGTTTCCACTTATCTACATCCACCCCAACCAACGGCGTATTTAGATCAAGGACATCATCAATGCCACCAGGCTGACCAACTAAAGAGATCAGTTGGTTATTAAGCAATCTGATATTTGGATTCGCTACTTGGTCAGATTGGTCTGGAGCTGTCCCACCAATAGACCCAACCTGCGTATTCGGAGGCAGTAAACCACATATGATTTTACTAAACCCTGCAGCCCTGCCATGGTCGATAATGGCCTGCATTTGGCCTAGCGATGCTGAATTTTCACCAAGTAATATCAATAAGCCACGACCGCTGTAAACTTGCTGGCGAACACTACTCATTGCCAGGTAGCTGCTGCCAAACTCCCCAGCTTTGGATAAATTTTGGAAACGAATGCCATTGGCGTGCATAAATCGCTGCACAACGCTTCCGGTCACCGCATCGTTACTATCGCCTAAAACCGTCCATTCCAGATAATTGGTGTTACTGATTCCACGTCCTCTCAAAGACACTGGCCTGAATTGGTTTACACCATGGTTCAGCGCTTGCCAAGGCGCTCTACCAATCATGGTTTCAGAGTTGTCTGTCGCTGAGTTGATATAAGCTTCTTTTAGCCGCACACTTATCGTATCTGTTGCTTCAGCGGGCTGGCTTGCAGGTAATTGGAAATTTCCACCGCCGACTTTGGACAAATAGAATTGCACGATTGTAGGATCTCCCGATCTCACATCGGCAGCTATCACGCCTTGTAGAGTTGACTTTTGACCACCTGTGAAAATCCCAGGCGTTACTCCATCGAATGTGAACGTTCCTACTTTAGTAAAGCTCCAGATGCGCGCTACATTTGTTACATTAGAACTAAGCGGCTCATCCCAGGAGCAAGCCGTACTCGCGGATGTATATTTTACCCATCTCCAATCGCCATTACTAAACTCTACATATTCCCAATTTGAATTGGGAGCGTTGGCAGATAATATTCCGTTTGTGGCTCCTGCTGCGAGGCCTCCGGTAAAGTTTCTAGTAGGTTTTGAGTAAGGCTTGGCCGGCACGTAAAGAACTGCTTTGATGTTTAAGTCAGCCCCATCTGCCGGAAAAACTTCCGCAGTAACTCCACTTCCCCAAAGCACACAATTGCTGACTGTAACATTCACCTCAGCCATGTCGCATGCGGCCCGCCACATGCACGCTGAGTTATGACCAGGCACTGATGGAAATGCGCCTTGGTAACCGGCAGCGGATGCTTGCATGAAGGCTGGTACAAATGGGACTGGTTGAGAGCTAGCACCGCTAAAAGCGACAGCAATCGTGGACAACCAACGCATGATTAAGCCCCGCCCTTGATGACAAGGTATTTTTTTGGTGTTGCATTTAAGTCAATAGGCTCGATCAGTATCATGCTGCCAACGTTAGTAGTTGCTAGTGAGGCAATCACACCACCACCAGCGCCAATCATTTGAATATCGGCCCCAGGCAAAATAGTCACTGCACCAGCAGCGTCCTGACGGATCCGAGTCGATAAAGTAATCTTTGTGCCTAAGGTGTAGTTAATAGCTGTTGCAGAAACGGATTTGAGAGGATCAAGCCCATTATCACGGCCTCTAGCTTCACGCGATCTATTCAACTCCCCTGAATTTTCTTGCGGATAATATTGGGTACCGCCAGTCAAATCGGTGCTTGCTACTTTCTGACTAACCAAGGCAGTCTCTTCGGCAGCACTTAATGTATCTATATCGTTAAGTTTGTATTGACCGAATCCGGTAAGAAATTTAATCGTCATTTTTTGCTCCAGGTAATCAGCACACAAACAAAAAAAGCCGCGATATGCGGCTTTTTCAATTTGCAAACTGTTTTTATTCAGCAGACTTTTCAGCCTTGATCAATGCAGTGCGGTCAGCTTCGGGTAAAGCTTGCCATTCAGCAATTGTTTTGCCTGACTTTTCAAATGCATTTTTCTCGACCTCGGAGAGATTGGCAATTGCAAGTTCGTCTTTTTCAATACTATCAATTGCTGAAATACGTTGGGTGCGATCTTCATCAGATAATTGAAGCCACTGTTCGACAGGCAGACCAGACTTCTCAAAAACCTTTTTCTCAGTAACAGGCATTTTTGCAATTGCTGTGGCTTTCTGCTTAGCAGTTAGCTCTTTAGATTCATTTGCTGCCTGCTTTTCTTCAAGTCGTTGTTGCATGCTTTCTGACAGTTCAGATTTTTCCAGCTCAATGGTTTTGAAACCTTCACTTTCACCGTAAGCAATAGCATCTTTATGATCATCAACCACCCCACCAGATTTAAGTGATTCGATCAATCCTGCAGCTGCTAAAATCAGAACGTTTGCCGGAATAAAACTTTCGCCATGCTCAAAACCTGCCAGCACTCGCGCTTTTAATTTACTCATCATATTTCTCCAAGTAACTTTGAAAGGTGGCCGAGGCCACCTACCAATTTAATTATGTTGCGGAATGTTGATAGACCTTGAATGCATTTGCATCTGGCATGTTGCCGCCAGAACGCGCCCAAGCGAGGAAGCCAATTTGACCTTTTTTGATAAAGGCACTATCTTCAAATTTGAAAAGGCTGATATCCATGGCGTCGCGAATGATGTATTTACTGATATCACCGAAACCGATGGATTTGTTATTTGCACCTGGTGCAGGCATGTTGTTATTGATTTCTAACTCATAGCCAAGCAACAAGTCAGGAGTACGTGCAGACATACCCAGATCATATGACGGAGTCCAGATCGGACGACCAGCTGTATCTTTTATTTTGCGAGCAACGCGGCGGGAAGTTTGGCTCAACATGAATTTCAGCGCGGAGCCTGCCTCATGATAAGCAATATCAATGCTATCAACCAGATCGACCAGGTCATCATAAGTCACGGTGACTGTTTGGCCTGTAGTACCCGTTTTACCAACAGTAGATGCTGTCACAATCCCATTTGGTTGCCCTGTGCCGGTACCCACTGTAAATAAACGGTTTTGAATACGCCCGATACGATCACGCACGCGTGTATTGATCAGGGAAAGCACATCGACATTAGTGTCTTGCAGCAACTCAATCGGGATGGTGATTACTTTTGAACCGAATTTAAAGCAATTGAGGCCTACGGTACCAAAAACGATATCAGCATCTGTTGCTGAAGTGTTTTCTGCAACGATTTCACCTTCTTCAGCAGTGCCATCACTGGTTGGGTATGACAACGGGCGACCATCAGAGGTAACCAATTTGGTGGCATTACGGCGCATTGCACCAAAATCCTTCAGTGTTTCAATCACAGTTGATGCGATCTCGCTTGGAACTGTATATCCACCTTCTGAGCCGGTGGTGGTAGACATGGTGTTTTGAATTAACTGCATATCTTCAACACTGATGTTTCTGGTCTGGTTACGCAGCAATATATTCATTGCACGTACACCATCACTGACTTGTGCCTTAGCTGGCTTCTCAGCACGATGTTTATCCGCATCTGCAAAGTTATTCAGTGCTGTGTCATCCACCATTTTCTGATGAGCATCAATTTGCGCATCAATACGGGTGATATCGTCTGCCAGGCCATCGAACTCTGCCTGGCTTTCTTTCGACCAGATTTTGTCGCCATTATCTGCCAACAATTTGTTTGCCAAACGGGATTTTTCTTGTTTCTGCTCCCGCAGCGCTTTAAGTGTGTTGCTCATGGTGTTTCCTTTCATTAAGAGCGGACATAAAAAAACCCGCCATCTGGCGGGTTTGGTCACAAAACGCAGGAGCGTTTAAGTGAGTTCGAACATGCGCAACCGATTTGCATTGAATTGCCGCTGCGCATTGGATTGCTGCAATAGTTTTTCCATATTTTCAGGGTGTGGTTCAGCTGGTTTCGGCGCATTATTGAATGCTGCCAGGTTCCAATTTTTGGCTTGTGCGGCCGTATTATCAGCCTCAGTCTTGGCTATAGCATTTACAAAGCCATTATCCAGGGCTTCCTGCGCACTAAACCAGGTTTCGGCATTCATCCAATCGACAATTTGGGTCGTATCGTTGCCGGTTTTGCGTGCATAGTCTGCAATGATGGATTCATCAACCTTTTGCAGCAGTTCAGCTGTCTGCCTCAATTCTTCTTTGTTGCCATATGCAAACGTCCAGGCATTGTGGATCATGTAAAAACCACTAGGCGCAATTTCGACATCTTTGCAGGCACTTGCAACCCTTGTTGCAGCGCTGGCAGCATATCCATCAATGTGACCATGAACATCGCCATGTTCACGAATAGCGGTTGCCATGGCTTCAGCAGCAAATACGTCACCACCAGGTGAATTTATGCGTAAATGGACGGTTTTACCACGCAGGGCCAAGAGTTCTTTGCAGAAATCTTGCGCACTGATGCCCCAATAATCATCAATGATGTCGTATAGGTAGATGGTAGCCTCGGAAGAATCGTCTGCATTGACGATTATCAGCTTACCTTCCACTTTGTTTAAGTTGTCTTTAATCAACTGCATTAGTTTTTTGTTCATCGGTTTTCCCTTTTGGAATGTAGAGAACGTCGCCGCCTTCTATTGGCGCCAAGTTTTTGGTCTTGCGAACTTCGTTAATGGTCATCCAGCCTGGGCCGTTGGATCCACCAATTGCTTGACGAAGCGCTTCGTTTTCTTCTTTGGTATTTCCACGCAGGAAACCTGCAAATTGATACTCCAGGAATTCATCGCCGGCATATATCAACTTACGATTAAATTCCTGCTCATATTGTGTTGCTTTTGGCTCAAGGCGGAAGGTGACAAAACCTTGTTTGATCTCAATAACACCACTCCCCCAGCTGGTAGTGGTTTCTTGCGCGCCAATGAGGATTGGCGGAATACGAAAGGCACGTGCAATATCAATCACAGAATATTTAAGCGTTTCGAGCAATTGCGCATCGACCGCTTTCATATTCATTTCACGCATTTTCAGGCCTTCTGTTAGCACCATAGGTCGGCCAGTGTTTGCCGGGCCCGAGTAGCGTGAATCGTATACATCCCTGAAATCATCAATCTGAGTCTGATTCATTTCTTTATCAGTCTCAAATACGTGTTTTGGGCTAGCCCCTTTCTCGAAAAACTTTTTACCATAACGGCTAATTGCCAAACCCAGGCCAATGCCATGGTAAGCATCATTGCTGATTATGCTGCGACTGCGTGTACCGTCAAAACCTTCACCAGTAAGGTGCAGCACATCGTCAGCGCTGGCATTAAAAGGCTTGAGACCATTGCCAGGGTAAAATCGATAAATCAAGCGAGAGCCGATACGCTCCCACGCTACATCCCTGTTATGAAAAGGCACTATTGCTATTGGGTAACCAAGGCGGTCACGCACAATAAAACTAATTGCATCACCACGATAAGAAATGCAGGCCTCCCAAAACTTTACCATTGCGGCACTGGTAAAGTTTTCTATCGGGCTGCTGTTGAACAAACGTTCAATTGGGCTACCTACAATGCGCTCACGCATCCCATCTTTACCACGCCGATAATGATGCAATGGCAAGGTAGACATAGCGTCACCCAGTAAACCAACGCACGCAGTGACAGCTGACAAGCGCTTTGAGGAATCTGGCGTTACTGATACGCCGTCAGTTTCTATATCGAACAAGCTAAGTACTTCAGCAGTATTGCTAGATTTAACTGAAATGCTATCAGTAGCATTGGAAATTACTAATTCTTTGCGTGATGCCTGGCGCTCAGCATTCCATCTGGCTAAAACAACACTATGCTTTTGCGCAACCATTTGCTCATTGTAAAAAGTCATAGTGCGACGAATCCTTGTTTGATTACTTTGGTTTCCGGTTCAAATGTTTTAGATATACCTATTGCCATTAGCGCAGCCACAATGCCATCCACACGTCCTGTCGCTTTTTCTTTTGTAATCTTGCGATTGCCAGCTGGATCTGTAGTTGTAACTGCATTAGCCGCACACCAGGTCATTACCGGGTTACCGTTATGCTTGATTTGCGATTCAAGTAACAACGTTTCAAACTCGTTTACTGCAGGAGCCATGTCTTTGTAACCCTGACCGAATGGCATCATTGGCAGAGTTACACCCTCTTCATCTAAGCGGGACTTAAATTCCTCAATCAACCATCGGTCATAGCCGACACCTTGCAGGTCATACATATCGGCAATCTGGGTGAAGCGTTTGACGATCGCCAGTTTATTGATGGCTTTGCCTGGGAAAGTTTCCAAATATCCAGCAGTGCGCCAAACGGTGTATGGCACCCGGTCTTTTTCCTCTTTCTCACGCAGTGTATCGCCAGGCAACCAGAAGTAACTGAGCATGCGCCAATGCGGATCAGTACCTTCAGGCGGGAATACCAGTACTGCAGCAGTTAAGTCTTGCGTGCTGGATAAATCCAGTCCGGCAAAACAACGACGCCCGACCAGGCTTTCCGGTGTAAAGTTTTCATGGTTGCCCATCCAGACTTGGCCGGATATCCATGGATTTTCTGCATCGGTCCATTGGCAGAAATTCAAGCGACGGACAATCGACTCTTTGCTGGGCATGCCGCGCGCCTGAGTGACTTGTTCACGCAGGTATTTAATGCCTGGCAACCCAACCGAAAGGCTGGGGTTAGCTTTAAGCCAGCATTTTTCGTCACGGAGCGGATCGTCGCCTTCATCCAGTGCGCTTATAAATGCGAAGTGGCTATCATCTTCCAGCGCGCCATTGTTTATTTTAGTGCTGTAATCGTGGTACCCCCAGCAGACGGACTGTTTATCACTGCCACTGTTGGTGATCATCACGATCATGGCTTGCCTGCGGCTCTTGGTACCAGCGCGCAACATTTCCACCACGCGGTTGTCTTTGTGTTCGTGGATTTCATCCAGCAAGGCAATATGCGGGCGCGGTCCAGAAGCGCCGTCGTCGGCTGATATCGGGCGGAAGAATGAGCCGCCTTTTATATACGCCAGGTTCCAGACCTTTTCGCCAACACCTGATTTGCTTACGACCGGACGCAACGTTGGCGACTGGTCAACCATTGCAACCGCATCCCGAAACAAGATCATTGCCTGGTCTTTTTTGGTAGCCGCTGCGTAAATTTCCGCGCGCGGTTCGTTGTCAGCCACTAATCCATACAGACCAATGCCAGCAGCCAACGGGCTTTTGCCAGAACCCTTGGCCGTTTCAATGTAAGCAATACGGAAACGTCGCAAGCCTTCTGCATCAACCCAACCAAACAGTGAGCCAATAATGAATGCCTGCCAATCGGCTAACACGAACGGCTGACCTTCGAACTGGCCACCATTCAGGCAGAGTACATCCCGGAAAAACCCGATCGCACGGTTTACTTTTTCCAGGTCGAAAAAAAAGCCCCGGGCTGGGGCTTTTTCTAAATCGTTCAGGTGTCGCTGACAGACATCTTTTATCTTCTGACCGGCGATGATCTTGCCGGAAAGTACCCCTTTTGCGTAAGCCGTTACCGGATCACGTGAGGTAGGTTTGACCTGCTGTTTTTTTGTCATTGCCGAAAAGGTCACCTTGCGGGTCAATCATCACTTTGCTGCGTGCAACTGGTGTCATACCAAACTGTTGCATGACTGATTGAGCCTGCTTAAACATCATTGATTGAGCGATCAGCAGCTGGTTAAGACTTTTACCGCTATTCACTGTGTAATCGCCATTCAACTTCAAAGTTATTTCGCGCCAGTTAGCAATCGCCACACATCCCTGCTCAAGTGCATGCACATCCATCACGGTAAGCACCCGATTTTTCCGCAACTCAGGTGCCAGCTCATTCCAAACTGCTTTCGCAGTTGCAGGCAGCCAATCTGGCGCATCCAGATCATTCAGGAAAGCCGGTTCAATTTCGTTTGCATTGCTTGCGCGCTTACCCTTGTTGCCTTCAATCACTTTCAGCTGGGTTGGTTTACTTGGTCTCGCCATATCGGCCTCAATTCAACTACCGGGTGATATAACTCTGTTTATACCCCCCCTATGGATTATGCGGTTGTGCACAGAAATGTAAGCAGACGGTCTAGAGGCCAAAAGCTGTAGACTTTCGACCACCCCCTGGTCACACATTCCAATGGTGATTGGCATCAATCGGTATACCACTTACATCACAACCAACTTCGCGGCCAGACATTTCAAGACGCTTCTTATGTGAGTCATGGCAATGCTTGCACAATCCCTGGTGATTCTTTGGATTCCAAAATAATTTATGGTCACCCTTGTGTGGCTCAATGTGGTCAACAACTGTTGCCGGCTCTAGAATGCCCCGCTTCTCATGCATTATGCATAATGGGTTCGCAATCAAATATCGCTCACGATACCTTTGCCACCGTGAACCATAACCACGCTGAGCTGATGATTTTCGATTATCGGTAGCCATAAACGACGAAGCCCACACCGGTTAAGATGTGGGCTTTAGAGACACTAACTGCGACTTTGGTGAATTTATATCAAATGTGTGCAATGCAGGTCAAGCACTTTTTTTAAAGTATTCATCCAATTTTGGAATCTCAATCTTGCAAGACAGGTCATTGAGCCAGCCTAGTATTAAGTTATGTGCCTCTGAAACCTTCATATAAAATAATCTGCGTTTACATCCTAAACGATCGGCCTTGTCGTCAACACTTCCCCGGTAGAAGTAATGCAGATTTATAAACTCATACAAGTCTGGCCTCGTTGCCTTCAACGCCTCAACGCAAGCATCAACACGCATACTCTCTTCGTCAATGTCAGGCACATAATCAATCTCGGTACCATGCGGCTCATCATGGACAAACGATGCACGTTTCTTGTAACCCAGCTTACCACTCACACCAGCCAGCTTGTACTTCACCCAGGCACACATCATCACGGTTATAAAACTATCACTCATCATTCACCCCTTCACCCATAACAACACAATCAAGCAGCTCGCTTACCACCACCAACCACAACCGCCTTCAGCCGCGTTCGATAATCCTGCATACTCTCGCCAACCTTCGGCAAGCAACCAACCTCAACACCCTTTGCCAACACACCCTCATCACTCATCAACCAGCTGTTATCAGACTTCGGCTGCAACTGGTTGCGGATAATCTTATCGAGATACCCCGGCGCAATCGTTTCAGGCCAAGGCTTCTGCATTCGAGCCAGCCCAATGCACTCATCAATCAAATCATCGGCAATATTTTCCTCAACCCACCTCAACAGCGTCGGGTGCATGCTGGTCACTGCAATGTTTAATTTTAATAATCGACACGCCAACACACCCTCGGGTCGCATCGGCTTGTTGGTAACCTCAGGAGAAACACTCTCGCGCGGATTTGAATTGTTTATTGAATAGTTAATTGAACTACTAGTGTGAACGTCGTTCACTGCCTTTACGTCGCTACGTTCACTGCCTTCTGGAACGACGTTCACTGCCTTTTCCTCAAGGTCGTGAACCACGTTCACTGCCTTAATAGGTGGAAAAGTCGCCTTATATTCATTTCTTGCCCACTTCTGCCCACTGAAACCATGGCGATCGCATTGAATAAAACCAGCATCAACTGCCAACTTCAAATGGGTGATCACCGCCCTGTTACTCAAGCCGGTTTCGTCGCATAAAGTCTCAATGCTCGGGTAGCAACTCTCCCCCATATCATTCATGTGGCAACCCAGCGTCAGCAGCACGTGACGCGTGGTAGATGCAAGCTGCGACTTAATAACAGCCTGCCGCCATGTATAAAACGTACTCATAGACACCCTAAAAATCGCGCGGAATTTCCGCGTCATTGTGATTGGATTGTTTCATCCAAATATTTAAATCATCACCACCCAAAGCGCATGGAGGCTCAACCTCTGACCAATTGCCCGCAAACCAATACTTACCCTTCCAATTAGTTGCACCACACCTTGCGCAGATATTGCATTTACAGTCATGGTCATAACGATAATCATGCGCCGTCACGAAACCAGCCTGGCTTTCAGCAGCTGGAAAGCTGTTGCGGCACAGAGAGGCACCTGTCCGTTGCCAATCCCTTTAAGTCTGTCCACCCTAAAGGCCACCCCATCAGCCACTCGACCCACGTCGGGTTCAATTGACCACCATTTGAGGCCATCACCGTATGGTCCAAGCGGTCTTTCACCCTGCTTTTCCCATTCTTCCGAACCAGACTTGCAGGAGATGATCCCTTGCTGGCGCTGGCGCTGGCGGTTGGTGTTGGGTACTTTTTCACCGCACCTGTCAGCGTTAGGGCAATGCCCCTGCTCACACCGTTTACATCCCTGTTCACATTCTGATAATTTCCTGTTTCTTGAGCGCGTGGTGTTGGCCAGCGCGTGGGCGTATTGACCATCTGTGCCAACGATTGCCCTGTCATATTCTCTGTTAACGTGCCGCCCCTTGATCCATCCGACGCAGCGGGAGTGGCCCAAAATCCAGATTCTTTCGCGCTTGTGGTTGGCGCCAACATCGGCTGCAGAAAGCACGCCCCATTCCGCATCGAACCCCATCGCGGCCAAGTCTCCAAGCACAACTCCAAGTCCCCGAATAGTGAGCATTGGGCTGTTTTCCACAAAGACGAAT
Organism: Methylophilus sp.; assembly: GCF_035460085.1. Taxonomy (GTDB): domain Bacteria; phylum Pseudomonadota; class Gammaproteobacteria; order Burkholderiales; family Methylophilaceae; genus Methylophilus. Next base: position 12,100 of record NZ_DATHWZ010000041.1, on the reverse strand, counting down.
CTGGGTTGTACTTCGCTAACAATGCGGGCCATTTCTTTCCACATGCCTGATCTGGCACCGGTAATGCCTGCACCTTTTCCGGCTGCGCTGATGTCCTGGCATGGAAAGCCGCCAGATATGACATCAACAAGGCCTCGCCATGGTCTACCGTCAAAAGTTGTAACGTCAGACCAAATTGGGAAAGCTTCGAGAATTCCATCGTTTTGTCGTTGCGCCAAAACTTGTGCGGCGTAGGCATCACGTTCAACTGCGCAAATGGTTCGCCATCCGAGCAACTTCCCGCCGAGTATTCCGCCACCAGCGCCTGCGAAAAGAGCCAACTCATGCAAACAAAGCCTCCTGGTAATTTCTTTCTTCCAGGGCATGCTTGCATGCATCGTTAATCCATATCACCTCAGTGCGCTCTTTTGCACCATCGGCAAAGGCTGGCCGTTCAAAGCGGGTCCAGTCAGAAAATAATTCTTTGTCGTAAAGATCGCAGGCGTAACCTGAAAGCACAACGCAACCCATTAGCTGCTTTAGAGCTGCTGCAAGTGCAGCGTGGTCGACATCATCCATTTCATGACGGTAACAATGGGTTTTGTTATTCATGTAACGAGTGCTTTTTACATAGGGCGGGTCAACGTAGTGAAGGGTCTGGACTGTATCGTGATGCATCATGCAGTCAATCGCTTTTCGGTTCTCAACCACCACACCACTCAAGCGTTCGATAACATGCTTGAAAGCATCGGGGTAATTTGCCCAATCATGCGCCGGCGTGGTGCCGCTTTTGTTACTGTTAGCCCTGAAACCAGACTTTTGCATGCTGACTGAAGCGCTACCAAAACCCATAAAACTACGCACAAGGGTGCGCCTGGCTTGTTCTACAGGGCTTTCGGAAACCTCATAACTCAAATCGAATTCAGCGCGGGCAAAGGGAGTTAACCGTAGCAACCGGTCAAGCTCATCACCATGGTCACGCGCAACGCGAAAAAGATTAACAATCTCACCATCCAGGTCGTTGTATATCTCGGCATAACTGCGCTCTTTACGCAGCAGCACAGAGCCGCCACCACCATACGGTTCGACATACACTCGGTGCTGGGGAAAGAATGACAGAATCCATGGCGCAAGCTTCCACTTACCACCGTGATACCTGACCAGCGGGCGGGTTAAATCACTCATGATCATCCCCCTGATACCCGCCCTCATAATCCTTAAACTTGGTCAGGTTGGCGTCAAACGTGGCTCGCACCGTTCTCACAGGGCCGTTTCTCTGCTTAGCTACAATGATTTCAGCCATACCCTTCTCGGCACTGTCTTTGTTGTAATACTCATCGCGGTACACAAACATGATCAGGTCAGCGTCTTGCTCAATGGCGCCGCTCTCGCGAATGTCACTCATAATCGGGCGTTTATTCGGGCGGCTTTCTACGCTGCGGCTAAGCTGGCTAATGGCAATCACCGGCACATCCAGTTCTTTGGCAAGGCGTTTTAACTCGCGGGATATCTCGCTCAAATCCTCCGCACGGTTACCTGATCCACGGGTGGCAATCAGCTGCAGGTAATCCACAACAATCAGGCTTAAACCACCAATTTCACGGTGTAAACGGCGGGCGCGCGCCTTAATATCATTCACCGTTAGCGTGCTATCTTCATCCATGTAAATGGGCGCCTCGTTCAGCTTTCCGATGCCGGTGGTCAAACCATCCCATTCACCGTCATACAGCCTGCCTGTCCATTGGCGCTGGCTGTTAATGCCACTCAAGCTTGCCAGCATGCGGTTTGTGAGCTGCTTGCTACTCATCTCAAAGGTAAAAATATGCACCGCTTTGCTCAGGTTAACCGCGGCATGCTCAGCAATGTTGATTGCCAAAGCGGTTTTACCCATGCTCGGGCGGCCGGCGATGATGATCAAATCACCACCTTGCAGGCCGGTGGTCAATTCATCCAGGTCACGCAAGCTGGTTTCAAGGCCAATCACAGGGTTACTGTCACCCGCTTCACGCCGCATAAAATGGGCGTCAATGTGGTCAGCCAACTCAGGCAGAATCTGCTGCATGCTCTGCATGCTGGATGCACCCTTCTCCACCCGCTGGCTAATCGCCATAAACTTGCTTTGGGCAATATCAAGCAATTCTTTACCGCTGGTGCCATTCGTCTTAAATGCACGGGCGCGTATTTCATCGGATTCTTGCGCCAGTTTGCGTAATATAGACCTGTCCACCACTACCGAAGCGTAATGCCCAATATTTGCCGCACTCGGCGTGTTATGCACCAGGCTGCCAAGGTAAGCCACCCCGCCGCAATCAGCGAGCTGCTGGCGCGAATCAAGGTAATCAGCCAGAGAAACAATATCCACCGGCTGGTTGCGCGCATTAATAAATACTATGCCGGCATAAATCATCCGGTGGTCGCGGGTGAAAAAATCCCCCTCGCTTAACTTGTCTGCCACCTGGTAAAACGCTTCGTTATTCAGCAGCAAAGCACCAAGAACAGCTTGCTCACTCTCAAAATGGTAAGGGGGCGTCTGCCCTTCGAATTCTTCCTGATCCCTCATTGGTCACAACCCTTGCCAATAGCGCCAGGGTCATCACTAGCGGTAAAGTCTTTCCAATGTACCCAACCATTGTTTTCGCAATGGAAACCCCAGCGGCGATACCGCGGACCAGTGATAAACAATGTCCAGCATGGCCCATTTTGCAATTCAATCCGGTGTGCAATCTTGCCAGATAACCGAAAAGCAAAATCACCAGCCTTGCGCAGAATTTTCTGGTGGATTCCGCCCGCCAAAATTCGGTGTTCCAGATATTCATTTTCAAGCAACCAACTGGCATTCAACCAAGGGTGGTCATGGTGCGCCCTGTCGTCATCACTACGCAAAAACCAATGCAGGTAGATATTGAAAAACGGGTTACGCGGAATCAACCACCAACGCATTAAATAAGGGTTTTCATGCCCACCAATCACCACATCAGGCGCGCGCTTTGCGGATTGTGAAATCAACCATTTACGCATTTTCATCATGCAACCACCCGATGTGTTGAATTCCATATTTGCAATCGCAGCGTCTTAAGTTCTACCTGCAACTTATCCCGCTCTTTGATCACACGATTCGCAATTAGCTTGGATTCTTTTATCCATCTATTCATTTGCTCAACATCACCTACGCGTGAAAGAATCTTCACCAGCAGCCACTGTTCACGCTGCTTGTCTCCTGCAAATCTCAATGAGATTAAAGCTTCATTTTTTAATTGCCAGTGACCACCAAATGTATTGGCAGCCCCTGAAATTACCTTGATGTGTCCGCGAGCATTGACCCACAACAAACCCCATTTTTCAGGTAATTCTTCAGGTTTAATCAGCCCTTCAGGGCAAATGTAATATCGGTAATCACCCATACCTGACTGTCTATGCTCTTTTTTCTTATCACATAAAAAGTCGGAACGTGTTGCTTTGGCCTCAACAACAATACTTGTGACTATATTTCCATCAAGCCTAAAGCCAATCGCGTCAGGGATTTCCCCATCCCAGCCACTACGCAATTCACTTGCTGAGATAAGGCAACCATGTCCATTTTGTGAGTTAGGCCTTTTAAGCCATTTCACCGCCAATTCTGTGAGCTGGGTATGGTTCATCGCACAATCGCCTTCACGATAGATTTCGCCTTAACAACCGTTTCAAGTAGTTCATTAAATTCCGACGATATATCCTTGAATTCATTGCGAGTTATATGCTTGTCTGAGTAATACTTTTGAAACTTCGCGCAGGTCTCACCCAGCTCGCGGGTCATATCCATAAAAGCGTTCGATATCTCGATATCACCCTCGGGTACAGATGGCAAACTCATTACCACGGCATTGGCTTTTTCGGCGGAATGTTGCGCCAGTGGCAAGTCCAGATTCAGTGCCCGGATAATCGCGTCAATCTGTGGCGCATTCAGGTGATCATTATCAAAATAAGGGTTGAGCTTGTTGTTAAGCACCTGCGCACTCATCTTGGTGACGCGGTTTTTATTGATCTCAGCAAGCGCGATATCCAAGCCATGAGGCGTATTAGCCACAAGCATTTGCAGTAAGGCAGTCAGTTCCACATGTATCTCCCAAAAATCACATGTTCTAAAAATTTAAAAGCACACTCATAATCAACCCATCAAAAAAATACCCGCCCAAGCGCAATGCCTGGGCGGGTTTGAGGAAGGAAGATTAACGGTGAATACACTTACGCAGCCTTATCGTTTAAAGATTCGATTGGCGCATACACATCATCAAAAGTCAGGGTCACGCCCTTCTCTTTTGCAATAGCAATTAAATTCCGCGCTATATCTGGCGAAACCTCTTGCCCACTTTCAATTTTGGAAACGTTTGGTTGAGAGATACCTAACTTGTCCGCAATTTCTTGCTGACTAAGCTGAAGCATTAACCGGATGCGTTGGAAATTATTCATGTGCCGAATAATAACCAATAGTTATCAATAAATCAATAACCCATAGTAATGATTTGAAAAGGTAAAATATAACTCATGGTTATGGACACAAAAATGGCGTTTGCCGCGCTATTGAAACAGCTTTGTGAAGATGCTGGCCTTAAGGAAAGAGGCAGGCAAGCGGATATCGTTCGCCTATTTAAACATCACGGAATTGTGATTAGCCAACCCGCAGTAAAAAAGTATTTTGATGGTGAAGCTTTACCAGATATGGATAAAGCTTTGGTTCTTGCTAAAGCATTTGACTACAACGTCAATGACCTACTTTCTGGAACTAAAAAAACAACAAAATCTAAAAATTTTGATCAAGTAAATCAGTCACCGGTTACTTACAGTAGCTGGCCATTTGGTGAAAAAATAACACCAGATGAATACAACTCTCTTTTACCAAAACAAAAAGAATTGGTTATCGCCAGAATACTGACCTACTTGGACGATAACAGCATCAAATAATAAATAAGGGGCTGGATGATGGGCTTGCTTCTACTTGCTGTATTTATAATAGTTGTCTTTTTCATCATTTTCAAACAGCGGAATAACCTTATTCCAGATGAAAATTTATATACCACTGCTGAGCTTGGAACTGCTCCTAAGTTAAAGAGCAAAGTAATAAATTGCCCTCGTTGCGATAACGGTGTCAGCAAGAATGCAGATGAATGTCCGTTCTGTAAACTGGAATTAAAACCTCAGATATCAAAAACACAGGCCGTTGTTTTTTGTTTTGTATTATTGTTTGTAGGTATCTGGGTAACCAGATCGCCTGGTGATAGTCAGTATTACGATCAAAATGCAAGTCTTGATGCATGCGAAAATTACATTAAACCAAGATTGAAAAATCCATCATCAGCAGACTTCGATACTGCGAACGCTAAAGTTTTAGAGCCAAAACCTGACTTTAAAACAGTATTCCTCACAGTGCATGCAACAAATTCATTTAATGCGATAGTCCCAACACATTACGCATGTTTTGTAAGAAATGTATCGGGTAAATGGACTGTTGAAGAAATTCAGGAAACTGCACAATGAATGCAAAATTTATATTGATTTTGCATGCATTAATTTCGAGCTACGCATTAAGAGTTATAAATAGCTAATTTTGTGAACAAAAAGAGATTACCGGTCTAGACCAACTATTTGTGTAACTAAATTTCAGTTACAATGTCATACAGGGCTTGAAATGTCAAAAGCAGACAAGATATTAGAAAGGTTATGCAGAGTTCCAGTCCCGTCTGATATTAGATGGAGTGAGATTGAAACCCTGATGCACTCTTTTGGCTACATAACTCAGAATGGAAAAGGCTCAAAACGCAAGTTTATCAATGTGGATAAAAAACATATTGTTGATTGTCACGAACCTCACCCTCAACCAGTGTGCAAGCAATATTTGGTTGAAAAAATAAAAGCTCATTTAACGACGGTAGGAATTATCGATGCAGACATTTGAATATAACGGATATCTAGGCTCAATCGAGTTTGATACTCGGTCAGATTGCCTCCATGGTAACTTATTGCATATTACTGATTTAATCACATATGAAGCAGACACGATGCCTGCATTGCGCAAAGCATTTGAAGAGTCAGTAGATGATTATCTCGCTACTTGTAAAGAGTTTGGCATTGAGCCAAAGAAACCCTACAAAGGTGTTTTTAATGTTCGGATGAAGCCAGAGTTGCATCAAAAAGCTGCAATGAAAGCTTCTCAATTAGGCACATCCCTAAATGATTTAGTGAACAATGCAGTTGAAAATTTTGTAGAAAACAAACCTTCTAAAGCTAATTTTGATTATGAAACTCTACGCATAAAAATGTTTGAGCCGATAGAGCGGCTTAAAGAAGAAATACATGCACAGCTAAAACCAACGAACCCAGTCAATAAAATTGATGTTATAGCTGAGGCTCAAAGAATTACCTTTATCGCTAACGAACCGGCATTAATGCAATGAAATTTAGACACTTTATTTGTGAAGATATCCGCCAGGAATTAAATGGAAAAGTTACTTTAACCGGCGTTTACCCTGACGATTGCTTACTAATGCCTGAGATATTAAATCAGGATGAAAATGCAAAAGAAATAACTGCCATTGAAAGATTGATGCTGTTAGTGAATATCAGTGAATTAGACAAAGATACCGAAGTGTTTGCTGAGATATTAAAACCAGATGGCACAATTCACGGCGTAACACAGCCACTAGGAACAACGAAAGCAGTTAAAAACCGCAGTTTTAATGTAATTATGAATCTGTCCGGTTTCCCTGTTCCCATTGCTGGCATTTATACAATCAAGCTTCGCATTGATGAAAATCAATACGAAGTGCCAATTAATATTCAATTGGAAAATCCGCAAATCCTATAATTACGCCATGGGGGTGTGATATGACTTGTTATTTAGTTAGTTATGATTTAATAAAAAATAAAGACTACACAAGACTGCAAGCAGCAATCACATCCTTCCCATGGATGAAAATTTTGCTATCACAATGGATCATCCTCTCCGACCTTGATATCGTCACTTTACGTGATCACTTATCAAGTTATATGGATTCGGACGATAAATTATTTATTGTTCAACTACCTAAAGGCAGTATTGCTGCATGGGTTAACCTACCCACAGAAGACTCACAGTGGCTACTCAATAATTTATAGAATACAAAACCTGCATTAGCGGGTTTTTTATTGCCTATTACATTTTTTGTAATCCTCCCCAATTTCAACTTAAAACATACATGCTGTGAAATTATTATCTATTTAATAACTATTGGTTATTGACATATCAATAACCAATAGTTATATTTCATCACACAACGAAACCGGAGTGTGATGCATGGCAAGCAAACAAACAGATAAGGGTTATTTGCAGCTGGCGTTTAATCGCTGCTGTTTGCGTAAGCAATTCCCTGATCTTGATGCTGCGCTGAAATCACCTGCTATTTGCACCGCCCTCCGTCGTGTTGCCGAAAATTTGGCAAAACCTGACAACAAACCAAGCCACCTGCGTGGCGCGGTTAAAGACTAGGAGCGAGCATGTGCGGAGATAGCGGTATTGATAGCATTCTGATCACCAACCCAGCGCGGGCGGCAAGGCAGCAAGCAAACATCGCCAACGCGCTAGTTGGTGTCGATCTTGGTCGTGAGGCTGATTTTATCGGCATTGACTTAGGGGCCGGTCCAGACACATCCAGTACCTGGTTATTCACCCCGGCCCTCAATGACATTGATTTATCCGATTCATACGTGCCATTCAGCGAAGCTGATGAAATCCACACTGAAGATATGCTCGGCAACCTAGTCAGTTATCTGCTGATTGCAGGTTTCATCTTGGGCCTGGTCCTGCTCGGTAACTTTATCGCCAAAGGCAACGCCCTCACCTCACCTCAAGGGGCTAGTCATGTTACGAAAGCTCGCTAAATCATGCGTGTTATTCGCAGCAGGCCTATGTGTTGGCGCAGCGCTAGTGCTATCAAAAGAGCCGCAGACACTCTCTATTACCACCAAGAGCCAGGGCAAGTGCGTCATATACAAAGGCATCGAAACGCACACAAACGATTGCCAGATCATCCAATCCGGCATTGCCTTAATTGGCTACGCGTGGTGATTGGCATGCAACGTCACGAATTCAGGCAAGCCGCCTTTCAAATCAACAAACACAACGCCAAAGGGTGGCTGGTGCTGGGTTTGATTGTCATCGCATATTGCATTGTGGGTGCATTGGAGCATTCCTAACCATGTACGGCCATCCATACATGGGCGCTGGTTACCGCGTCACATTCAAACCAATATGTCGACGCCAACAAAATGGTCGCCGCATCTACCAGGTAGTTGCCTGCGCGCGTGGCATCTTCACCGAGACCAAGAAAATATGGCCGCAGCCGTATGACGCCAATCACTGGGTTTTAAACCTTTCAGAACCGCGCAAGATTGGCACGTTCATAAATCCTACCAAAGCATTATTTGTAAAGGCATCCGCATGAAAGAGCGCCCTATTCTATTCAGCACACCTATGGTGATAGCAAATCTGGCCGGACTGAAAACACAGACTCGACGAGCAGTTAAATTTCCACTGTTTGATAAAACACAGTGTTTTGAACTAGATGAATCATACGGTAATGATTTAGCCAACCCGAGAGAATCAATTGATCACTTATGTCCGTATGGGAAAGTTGGTGATCAGCTCTGGGTAAAAGAAACTTTCTATGCGTATGGCAAATGGGAATGGCGACACAACGATAAGAAGCAGCGAAAAGAAACCTACTTTGTCGACATGACAATGGACATGGACAGGCTTTACCAATACGCAGCTGAGCCATTACAAATGACTCCTGAGGATGTTCAGACCGACAAATTAGGGTGGTACAAGCGCCCGTCTATATTCATGCCACGTAAAGCAAGCCGCATCACGCTGGAGATCACAGGCATACGTGTTGAACGCTTGCAAGATATCAGTGAGGCCGACGCTGAAGCTGAAGGCGTTCTCAAAAACTGGTGCGGAGATCTATCAACAGGCCCAAATGGATTTGGCGGTACAGGATGGGTACCAGATTGCGGGTGGATTAATTATCAATCGGGTGAGGATGGCCCTGAAGCTTATACACCAAAAGAAAGTTACCAGACGCTATGGGATTCAATCAACGGCGACGGTAGCTGGGATGCCAACCCGTGGGTATGGGTGGTGGAATATAAAGTTATTAATCCAGTTGGTGAGGCCAAATAATGGAACTCAGCAAACTAGCCTACAGCCGAGCCATGTGCATTCTTGAATACATCGGTGAAAACCCAGATAAACCTATCACAGAGATAGCCAACACGCTGGGTTATACAAAGGAATGCGCACAATTGATAGCCACGAAGCTATTCAGACATGGAGTGGTAAACGTTTCAACACGTAACACTCGCGGCGGCAAGACATATTATTATTCCGTCACCGGTAAACCTATGCCGGAGCGGGTGCAGCCAAATTATGGATCCATTCAATCAAGTGATTTTCAACTTGCTACCCCGCCACAATCGGTTGAAGCCTTCAATAAATTACCCAGCTTCCTAAGAGCAATCACCCCTGTCATTCACACTGACACCAGCCATGCACGCCATTTTCAAGGGCACTCTATCGTTCAATACAAGCAACAATCTGCCCTCGCCAGAAACGATAGGCGCGTAGCGCAATCAGGTGTTAAATATTCAGGAGAATCTAGGCTATGAGTGCAGATAATTGCGAAAAATGCAGCAATCAAAAACAGCCTGCTCATTGTTGGCATTGTGCAGGAGCAGGCGGCTTCCATGATTGTGGTGATGATACCTGTTGTTGTTTAGATCCAGACTCCTTTACAAACGAATGCGATATTTGTGATGGTGCCGGTGAATACATGCTTTGTCCAGTTTGCTTTCCAGATTCGTTTGAAAGTTAATTTATGAGCGACCTAACATTATCGCCTGATGAAATTGAAGAAATCACTGGCTTCACTCAGCCATGCAAGCAGCTGGAAGCTTTGCGACAAAATGGCTTCATTCGCTCACACCGCGCCAGGGACGGTCGTATTGTGCTCGAACGTGCCCACTATCTTGCAGTTTGCAATGGTCAGTATAACAATGGCAAATCTCAAACCCCTGCTGCCAACCTTGCCTGGATGAAGAAAACCGCATGATCAAACGTCGTGATGTGCCTGATGGTCTGCCCTATCGCCTTTATGAGCGCTTTGGCGTCAATAAATACAGCATTGGATATAAGCTGGAGAGTGGCAAATGGGCGTTTAGATTGCAATGTCCGGTACACAACCAGGCTGAAATAGCCAAACTCAAGCGAGAGGCTATCCAACAAGCAGCACAGCTTGCCTTTAATGGCGGTCAGGGCGGTGTAATTGGTTTAATTGATGGGTGGGTCGAGTGGCAAGAGAAATTGCCAGTTTCAGACCTTAACAAGCGAGCCGATAGCACATTGAAGGAAAACAAGCGCGAGGCTGAAAACCTGAAGAAGTCATTCGGCCATCTTGAGCCACACCAAATCACCATGGTGCTAGGTTATGAATACCTGGATGCCTGTGTATCAAATAATCGTGCAGCAAAGGGCAATAAGGAAATCGCATTGTTTCAAGTGATACTTGAATTTGCTGTTCGCAAGGGTGTGATCGATACCAACCCGTTACGCGGGATCCGGAAAAACAAAACTGTCAGCCTGCAACGTTATGTGACAGATGAAGAAATCGAGATTGCATATCAGGTAGGCAAAGAAAAAGGCGGTTCACGGTTAATTGTCGCTTTGGCATTGCGCACTGCCTGGCTGTGTGTGCGCAGATCAGTTGAGGTACGCGCTATTACACGTGATGCCATTACAGACGCAGGAATCATGTGGAAAGCTGGCAAGGTCAAGATAGGAAAGGAGAAGCCGCCCGTTTTAATTGAGTGGACCCCTGAATTGCGCGACACCATCCAACAAGCAATCAACATTAAACGCAATCATGTGGCTGGGAGTATGTATATATTCGGTAATATGCGCGGCCAGCGGTACACAAAGGGCGGCTGGAAGTCGATCTTAGATGATTTGATGCAGGACTGCGTAACGGAAGCTGAAAAGCTCTCTATCGAGTTTAAACCGTTCAGCCTGCAAGATTGCAGACCAAAAGGCGTAAGCGACAAACTGGACCGTGGCCATACCGATGTACAAAGTGCAACCGGCCACACAACTGATCGCATGATCGGGCAGCTTTATGACCGCCGACAAATTAAGAAAGCAACGCCGGTTAAATAAATCATATTCCAAAATTTGGAATATAAACAAAAAAAAACGAGTTAGGAATTAACCTAACTCGTTTTACTTGCTGGCGGAGCGGACGGGACTCGAACCCGCGACCCCCGGCGTGACAGGCCGGTATTCTAACCAACTGAACTACCGCTCCTTCTTGATGCTGGTGGGTGCTGACGGGATCGAACCGCCGACATTCGCCGTGTAAGAGCGACGCTCTACCAGCTGAGCTAAGCACCCCTTAAAAAGGGGCGCTAGTTTATCGCGTCCTTCAGGGCCTTGCCAGCACGGAATTTCGGGGCCTTTGCGGCCGCGATGGTCAGCGCTTCGCCGGTGTGCGGATTGCGCCCGGAACGGGCCTTGCGGTGGCTGACGTAGAAGGTGCCGAAACCGACCAGCGTCACCATTTCGCCCTTGCGCAGGCTCGACTTGATTGCGCCGACCAGGGCGTCCACCGCGCGTTCGGCGGCCGATTTCGACACCTCGGCCGCCTGGGCGATCTGCTCGATCATGTCCGCCTTGTTCACCACGCCTCCCCTGGCTGCGGCTTCAATGCTTGACGGCGGCAGGCGTTCCCGGCTTTTCCTCGGCCGGCGCCGGCAGCGCCGCGGCCACCGGTGCAGCGTCCGCCAGCGGGACCGGCCTGCGCTCCAGCGCGATCTCGAGCACCTTGTCGATCCATTTCACCGGGATGATTTCCAGCCGGTTCTTCACGTTGTCGGGGTTCTCGACCAGGTCTTTCACGTTCTCCTCGGGGATCATCACGGTCTTGATCCCGCCGCGGTGCGCCGCGAGCAGCTTTTCCTTCAGGCCGCCGATGGCGAGCACTTCGCCGCGCAGGGTGATTTCGCCGGTCATCGCCACATCCGCGCGCACCGGGATGCCGGTGAGCACCGAAACCATGGC
>NZ_DATHWZ010000040.1:0-2616 GCF_035460085.1 Methylophilus sp. | reverse complement strand
GGCTGACCACCACTTATATAATGCTCGACCAGGGTTTTAAGTAAAATCTGTGCGCGTTTATCCACTTTTTACAGCCTTATTCATGTAGGGGGATTTTGCCCGATTTATGCTCAGGATAACAGCCCCCTGTGCTTTTCAGTTCAGGGCTTCTGTGCTTTAATGCGCGCATGCTTCCTTACTTTCGCTCGGTTGCCATTGTCGGCAAATACATGGATGAGTCAGCTCTGCAAAACATGCGCGATGACTTGACGCGTTTGGTACAGTATCTGATGTCACAAGAGCTGCATGTATGCGTAGAAGAGCAGACCGCCCGCTTTGTCAGGCATGAAGGTTTTGAACTGGCCAGCCTGGAAAATATCGGCCACAAAGCGGATCTGGTAGTGGTCATGGGTGGCGATGGTACCATGCTTAGCGTGGCTCGAGCCCTGCGTGACAGTAATGTCTCCCTGATCGGCATTAACCGTGGTCGCCTGGGTTTCCTGACCGATTTGCAAACCGACAATATGCTGGGCGAAATTGAAAAGATTTTGCAAGGCGACTACCAGCTTGAGTCGCGCATGCTGTTGCAATCGGAAGTTTCTCGCAACAAGGCGGCACTGTGGCAGTCAGTCGCGTTGAACGATGTGGTGATTAAAAGTGCGTTTCGCCTGATTGAGCTGGAAGTGCATGTGGATGGCCTGTTTGTCTCGCGCCAGCGTGCTGATGGCCTGATTCTGGCCACGCCTACTGGCACCACTGCTTATGGCTTGTCAGCTGGCGGACCTATCATGCATCCCGACCTGCACGCGATTTCGATTGTGCCTATCAGTCCGCATACATTGAGTTATCGCCCGATTACAGTGCCAGCAGATAGTGTGATTGAGGTGATCATTGTGAATGCAGCCGATGCGCAAATCAGTTTCGATGGTCAGGGCCAGCATCAACTGATTGAGGGCGACCATATCCGGATTGCGCGCGGCCAGCAGGAGGTCCAGTTGGTACACCCTAAAACTTACTGTTATTTTGATATGTTACGTAACAAACTAAACTGGGGCTAAGCCAGCGCTGATAAGAAAACCATGTTACAAGCCCTTTCTATTCGTGATTTTGTGATTGTTGAGTCGCTGGAACTCGAGTTCTCGGCTGGCTATACCGCATTGACCGGTGAGACCGGTGCCGGTAAATCCATTCTGATTGATGCGCTCTCGCTCAGTCTGGGTGCGCGCAATGAAGGCGACGTCACCCGCAAAGGCCAAGAAAAAGCCGAAATTTCCACCACTTTTGATATCGCTCACAACCAGGCCGCGCGCACCTGGCTGCAAGCGCAGGAAATGGATGTTGAAGATACGTTGATATTGCGGCGGGTGATCTACGCCGATGGACGCAGCCGTGCATTTATCAATGGCGCCTCTGCCACAGTGGGGCAATTACGTGACATTGGTGAATCCCTGATTGATATTTACAGCCAGAACGCGCATCACTCTTTGTTAAAAGTCGCTACCCAGCGCGAAATACTTGATTCTTATGCGCAGGCCACACCGTTGGCAAAACAGGTCAGTCAGTTGTACAAAGACTGGTCGCAATTGCATCAGCAGCAACTGGCTTATGAAAAGAATGCCAGCCAGTTTGCCGATGAACTGGCGGAACTGCGCGATAGTACCCGTGAGCTAAAACAATTAGCGTTCACTCCTGAGGAGTGGCAAGCGCTGCAGCAGGAGCATGTGCGCCTGAGTAATGGTGCCAGCTTGCTCAGTGGCATGGAAACCTGTTTGCAATGGATGAGTGAAGACGGCGAAGTGAATGCCCTCGAGTTACTTTCGCAAGTGCAGGTCAAATTGACTGAGTTGCAAGCCATCGATACTGGCTTGCAACCGATCGCAGAAATCCTGGATTCTTCGGTGATTCAGCTGGAGGAAGCTAGTCGCGCACTGAACCGCTATTTGCAAAAAAGCGAACTTGATCCTGAAAAATTAACAGAAGTTGAAGCACGGATACAGGATATTCATGGCGCCGCGCGTAAGTACCGTGCCAAACCGGAAGAGTTGCCTGACTTGCTGGCGCAGCAAACTGCACGCATGCTGGAGCTGGAAGGGTTCGCAGATGACGGTGCGTTAGCCAAACAGGTAAATGCTGCATGGCACGCCTATCAGGCTTCAGCAGCACAGCTTTCAACACAACGCCAGCAGGCTGCCAAAAAACTGGCCAAAACCATCACGGAAGAAATGCAAACGCTGTCACTCAAAGGTGGCCAGTTTGCGGTATCGCTGACACCATGTGAGGCTGCCGTCCATGGTCTGGAGCAAGTGGAATTTCTGGTAGCCGGGCACGCAGGCGTGGAGCCGCGGCCTCTGAATAAAGTCGCTTCCGGCGGTGAGTTGTCTCGCATCAGCTTGGCGCTGCAAGTCACAACTGCTTCATTGGGCAGTGTGCCGTCCATGATCTTTGATGAGGTCGATGTCGGTATCGGGGGCGGTGTCGCTGAAGTGGTTGGCCGCTTGCTCAATCAATTAGGCCAGCAACGCCAGGTACTGGTGATTACGCATCTGGCCCAGGTCGCTGCACAAGCCCAGCAGCATTTGCAAGTGAGCAAATCCGAACAGAATGGGGCAACGTTAAGCCGCATCCGTGGCCTGAGTG
>NZ_DATHWZ010000039.1:0-2666 GCF_035460085.1 Methylophilus sp. | reverse complement strand
ATCACCGTGCCTCCTGGCGTTACCAGCTTCACCGTGACTGTACCGACAGTCGATGACACTCTTGTTGAGTCAAATGAGACTTTGCCCATTAATGTTGGTGGTAAAACCGCTACCGGTATCATTGTTGATAATGATGGCGGTATCACTACTGTAAATGGCAGCAAATTTGCTGTTTCCGAAGAAGGTCTGGCAGGGGGTATTAAAGACAATACAGGTAGCAGCGACACTACCGACTCTGCTGAAGCGACTGGAACCTTTAGCCTTAATGGCAGCAATGCCGGTGCAGTCTGGACTTTAACAGCACCAACTACACCTCTGACTTCTGGTGGCGTGGCTGTTACATGGTCATTGTCTGCTGATGGCAAAACCTTGACTGGTTCCGCTGGTAATGAAAAGGTATTGACCGTTACTATCAATGATAGCGGTGAGTACAAAATTGTATTGAATGGCCAAGTTGACCATCCGATAGCAAATGTTGAAGATACTGTACTCGCGAATGTAGGTGTGAAAGTTGTTGTAAACGGTGTGACCCAGACAACTACATTGCCTGTAACAATCGAAGATGATGCGCCACAAGCTAACGGCGGTCCAGTAACAGTTACCAATGAAAATACTGCCAATGTTGCCCCTGTTGCAGCGATTGCTAATACTGGTAATCTGTTAGGGTTAGTGGGTCTGTCAGCATTGAATCTGATTGACTTGAGCACACGTTCTGCCTTCGGTGCAACAGATGCAAATAACAATATCAGCAAGGTTGAGCTGAACTATCAATCGCTGATATCACTGGGTGGCCGTCAATTCACAGTATCCCAAGCACTTGCTGCAGAACTGGGTCTTAAAGTCGTTATCACTAATGACCCAGGCTTCTTGACCTTGATTGGTCCATCTTCTCATGTAGTAATTACTGCACTGGATGGCGGCCCTATTGATAACCTGGCAGTCAATGAACTATTAGCAACAGCGAAATTGAGCGGCGGTGCAATCAGCGCTGAAGTGCTGAATGGTACTTCAATCACTGTGACCGACTCACAAGGTGCAAGCTCTTCAGCTGCTATCAGCACATTGGTTGATGCCACCGTGTTGAGCAACGCTACTGCTAATCCTAACCTCAAAGAGGGTGACGGTAATGGCAATACCCTGACAGGTACAGGTGGCGATGATCAGATCTACGGTTATGGCGGTAACGACACGCTGAATGGCGGTGCTGGTAATGATATCTTGCGTGGTGGTGATGGGAATGACACCATGGATGCCGGTATAGGTAATGACATTCTGGTTGGTGGATCAGGCAATGATAGCCTGACCGGTGGTGCAGGCCGTGACATTTTCCGCTGGGAGAAAGGTGACGAAGGTACAGCAGGTAGTCCTGCTGTAGATACAGTGACAGATTTCACTTTGAATGCAGATGTGATCGATTTGAGATCCGTATTGCAAGGTGAAAGTCTGGCTAACTTGTCAAACTATGTACGAGTGACCGTTGAAAATGGCAACACCGTCTTGCATATCAGTAGCACAGGTGGATTTAGTGCCGGCTTTAATGCGGGTGCTGAAAATCAAACCATCGTATTGCAGGGTGTTAACCTGCAAACCGCTTACGGCACAACCGACAGCGCACAAATCCTTACTAACCTGGTTAACAGCGGCAACCTGGCTATTGATCCGGCTGCTTCTACAGCGTCCGGTAGCCTAGGCGCATTTGGTGCAGATGGCGGATATGTACAAAGTGTTGTTGTCGGTGGTGTCACTTACACTTACAACGCAACTAACAATACTGTGAGTGCCAGCGGTAACTCGCCAGCGGTAACCGGTTATGGATACAATGCAAACAGCCATCAATTGACTGTGACCACCGCTAAAGGGGAAACCATTACTGTAAACGTTGAAACCGGCGCCTACCTCTACAATGGTAGCCGTCCGCTTGTTGCAGGCGAAACTACCAGTGTAGGTTTCACAATGATTGATAATGATGGTGATACATCTACATCTTCACTGCAATTCAACGGTACTGGTCAACCAACCATTACAACAGTCGAACCTGGTCAACCTGGTACAGGTGATGACAGCGTCGTTGAAGGCACCTCACTGATTTACACCGTGACTTTGAGTACAGCGCCTAATGCACCTGCTACCTATACCTACACATTGGGTGGCGGCACAGCCTCAGCTGCTGATTACGGTACAGCAGTATTCAGCAATGGTGTGGTATTGAATGCCAACGGTACAATTACCGTACCAGCAGGTGTAAGCAGCTTCACCGTGACGGTACCGACAGTGGATGACACCATTGTTGAACTGAACGAGACTCTGCCACTGACTATCGGTGGTGCGACCGGTACAGGTGTGATTGTTGATAACGACAAAGCAACAGTTGTGACTGTAGAACCAGGTCAGCCTGGCCCAGGTGATGACAGCGTTGTTGAAGGTAACAACCTGGTTTACACCGTGACTTTGAGCGCAACAACGAACGTACCGACAACCTACACCTACACATTAGGTGGCGGTACAGCGTCAACAGCTGACTACGGTACAGCGGTATTCAGTAATGGTGTGGTATTGAACGCCAATGGCACGATTACCGTACCAGCAGGTGTAAGCAGCTTCACCGTGACAGTACCGACAGTGGATGACACCATTGTTGAACTGAACGAGACTCTGCCACTGACTAT
>NZ_DATHWZ010000038.1:0-1984 GCF_035460085.1 Methylophilus sp. | reverse complement strand
GAAATATTGGTGACATGCCAGCTTCAAGGATTTGTCATATTCGCTGAGTATTCTCTAAACACTTTTGAGGAGAGTATACACAATGAAAAAAATGACTTTAATGCTGGCATTGGCACTGGGTTCACTCAGTGCTGCAGAAGCCGCAAACACTTACCAGATCAGCAAGGAATGGTCTTTTACCCATAGCGGTAGCGGCTACCTGGCTGAGATTCCTGCATATGATGCGATCACCAATACCATCTGGGTGGCAGGTGTGAAGGGCGTGGATGTACTGAACGCCAGCACCGGCAGCCTGGTGCAACGTATTGATACCAGCGCTTTCGGCAGCATTAACAGCGTGAGTATCAAAAATGGCCTGGCTGCATTCGCGATTGAAAATAACACGCGTACTAACGCCGGTATTGTGCAACTGTACGATACTTCCAGCAGAAGCCTGGCCGCCGGTACCAATAGCTTTACGGTAGGGGCTTTGCCGGATATGGTGACTTTTACGCATGACGGTTCAAAAATCCTGGTAGCGAATGAAGGCACACCGGATAAATATGGTTCACGTATCGGTAATTCCGTGCCACGTAACTATGGTACCGCAGCGAACGACCCTGTTGGCAGCGTAAGCATCATTGACGTGGCTTCACGCACAGTAGCTGCGACAGCAACATTCACAGGCGTGCCGACTTCAGGTTCACATATCCGCACCAATACCGGAATGGATTTTGAGCCGGAATATATCGCGGTGAGCCCGGATGGAAGCAAGGCTTATGTGACATTGCAGGAAGCCAATGCGATTGGTATTCTGGACCTGCAAACCAACAGGTTTACCAACGTGGTTGGCCTGGGCACAAAAGACTTCAGCCAGCCAGGTAACTCGATTGACCCGTTGAACAACGGCAGCATCAGTTTTATCAATCCAAATGTCAAAGGCTTGCCTATGCCAGATGGCATTGAAGCTTATTCTGCAGCTGGCAAGACTTACCTGGTGACTGCGAACGAAGGCGATTTCCGTGAAGATGACGGTGACCGTTCAGCTGCCAGTTCATTAGGCGCGACCGGCGAGCTGGCTAATATCCGCGTGTCTAATACGGATTCTTCGCCTGGTGATTTATATGCGGCTGGTACACGCTCATTCAGTATCCTGGATGAGAATGGGGCGCTGGTGTATGACAGTGGCGACATCCTTGATAAAGAAGCAGCAGCGCGTGGTATCTATGATGATGGCCGCAGCCGTGACAAAGGCGTTGAGCCAGAAGGCGTTGAGTTGTTTACGCTGGGTGGACGTACCATTGCAGCAATAGGCCTGGAAAGAACACTGACTGGTGCGATTGCGTTGTTTGATATCACTGACCCGACTAAAGTCAGTTTTATCGACATGATCGTGTCTACCGGTGATTTGGCACCGGAAGGATTGACTGCGTTTACGTTTGGTGGGAAATCTTACTTGGCATTTGCTAACGAAGGCTCTAATACTACTTCGTTGTATAGCATCAGTGCAGTGCCAGAGCCAACTTCAGCCGCGATGCTGGGCCTTGGCCTGGTAGCGATGAGCATGATGCGTCGCCGTCAGAAATAAGCTAATCACATCAATACACACGGTATCACTTAAGGAGCCAGGCATTGATTTGCCTGGCTCTTTTGATTTAAGGGTGGCCAGTAAATGTGTGCGGGCATGGTTGGGCGCATGTGTCATTTCCTGACATTGGGTTCTGCGTTATAATCGCGCAGATCATTTCAAAATCAATGGGGCGAAGATATGTCGGGGTACAAGGAAAGTTCAAGCATCAAAGAGTTAATCATTGTGATACCAGGCACAATTATTGGATTCACTCTTTTAGTGTCATTATTAGCTTATTTGTTTGGCGTGATTGGCAGTGAAAAACCTGAGCCAGCAAAAGAAGTCACCGAAGCAGCAGAACAAAAAATCGCGGCAAACATCCAGCCAGTTGCGACGGTTGAAGTGGCAGCGGACGCTGGTGAGCACGTTGAAAAA
>NZ_DATHWZ010000037.1:0-45381 GCF_035460085.1 Methylophilus sp. | reverse complement strand
CCGAACAATGCAAATGGCACAACAATCAGTGCCAGAATGATTTTTGCCATCCACCCTTGTGTATGTTTTCTTAGTGCTTCTAACATTTTTTAATTTCCATTACCTGATTTTTCGCAACGGCAAACTATACCATAAACCCGTTAAAATCGCCCTAATCCAGCAGTTGCAATTGCTTTAAAAGCATATAGTTAACAAGCCTAGCAGACGAAAACCAATATATTAAAAGTTGGGAATTGTGATTACTCGCCAACATTTCAAATACAAATCTAAATTTGATTCATTCGCTTAATACGGTTTGTGCTGATATACAAATATTTCGATGATGGTCAAAGCAAATCACTTGTAGCTACCCAATACTAGAGCATGAGTTCATCACCGACTTTGTTACTTCCGAAAGTTGATTCGCCAACCGATAGTTACACTTAACATTAACTAATTTATCGACATATAAACAGATGCAATAAGCAAAAAAAACGAGTTAGGGGTTAACCTAACTCGTTTCGATATTGGCGGAGCGGACGGGGCTCGAACCCGCGACCCCCGGCGTGACAGGCCGGTATTCTAACCAACTGAACTACCGCTCCAGTAATCGTCAAAAATGAAATTATAGCACGATATTTTTTATAATTTCAACAACTATTTTCTAACTATTTACCGCTACTTATTGTTGCTTATTAAAGTAACTTATTAAGTGTGGCAAGACTCAAAAAATTAAGAGCGCAGACATCGCACTCTTGATTTTTAAATTGTCTGGTGGGTGCTAACGGGGTCGAACCGCTGACATTCGCCTTGTAAGGGCGACGCTCTACCAACTGAGCTAAGCACCCGTAACAACCCAAGTGTTGCTACAGCTGGCCGAGCATGTTAGCGCTCAACCAAAGCACGCTAGTTTACAGCATCTTTCAGACCTTTA
The DNA here is from genome assembly GCF_035460085.1 of Methylophilus sp. GTDB lineage: Bacteria > Pseudomonadota > Gammaproteobacteria > Burkholderiales > Methylophilaceae > Methylophilus. The sequence continues at coordinate 44,468 of NZ_DATHWZ010000037.1, read as the reverse complement.
CCAGCCCTAAATTTAGGAGATTTAGCAGCTTTAATGTTGATTGTTGCCCCAGTACGAGGATTGCGGCCGGAACGGGCTGAACGCTCACCTACATAGAATGTACCAAAACCAATTAATGTTACCAAATCACCTTTTTTCAGTGCACCAGAGATTGCTTCTGTCGTTGCATCCAGAGCACGAGCGGCTGCGGCTTTAGAAATACCGGCTGCATTAGCAATATGATCTATCAATTCTGATTTATTCACGTGTTTCCCCTATCTAGTTAAAAAAACAGGTACATCCTGTATTGCCTTTATATCAAGCCGCAAAACGAGCTGTCAAGCGCTAATCCCGCCTTTTGACAATAATTCGCATCAATTTGCCTAATGCGTGACTGCTTGTTCAGGATTTGCGTCTCCTGCAGCCACAATTTCGACTGTTTCAGTATTCACTGCAAGTGGTTTTGGCGCGCTTTCCAATGCGAGATCCAGCACCTGGTCTATCCATTTCACAGGGTGAATTTCCAAGTCTTTTTTGATATTTGCAGGAATATCAACCAGGTCTTTTTCATTGGCTGACGGAATCAATACTGTCTTGATTCCACCACGATGTGCTGCCAGCAACTTCTCTTTTAAGCCACCGATCGGCAACACTTCACCACGCAAGGTAATTTCACCAGTCATAGCGACATCAGCACGCGCAGGAATGCCAGTCAGTACAGATACAAGCGCAGTTGTTAATGCAATCCCTGCACTTGGACCATCTTTAGGCGTAGCCCCTTCAGGAAGGTGGATATGGATGTCCTTTTTCTCATAGAAATCCGGACTGATACCCAGACCTTCTGCACGACTGCGTACCACGCTCATTGCTGCTGCTACAGATTCTTGCATCACATCGCCCAATTTACCGGTAGTGGTGGTTTTACCTTTACCCAGCAACGTTACCGCCTCGATCGTCAGCAATTCGCCACCTACAGAGGTCCAAGCAAGGCCAGTCACCTGCCCTACCTGGTTTTCTTTGGCTGCGACACCAAAGTCATAACGCCTCACCCCAAGGTATTGCTCAAGGTTTTTGCTGGTGACATTGATTTTCTTAACCGTTTTGGTTTTGCCTTGAGCTAACAATTGCTCTTTCACCGCTTTACGGCAAATTTTAGCTACTTCCTGTTCAAGGCGGCGTACACCGGCTTCGCGCGTGTAATAACGCACAATATCGCGCAGAACACTTTCTGCTACAGAGATATCAGTGGTTTTCAGTGCATGTGCTTTTAGTTGCTTAGGTAACAGGTAGCGCTGGGCAATATTGATTTTTTCATCTTCGGTATAGCCTGAAAGACGAATAATCTCCATACGGTCCAATAAAGGCTCTGGGATATTCATGCTGTTAGCCGTGGCAACAAACATCACATCACTTAAGTCATAATCAACTTCGACATAGTGATCAGCAAATGTATGATTTTGCTCAGGATCAAGTACCTCTAATAGAGCAGACGATGGATCGCCGCGCATATCCTGACCCATTTTATCTACTTCATCAAGCAAGAATAACGGGTTTTTAACGCCAACTTTAGTCATGCTTTGCAGTACTTTACCTGGCATGGAGCCGATGTAAGTACGGCGGTGACCGCGAATCTCCGCTTCATCACGCACACCACCCAAAGCCATACGCACAAACTTGCGATTGACTGCTTTGGCAATACTTTGTCCAAGCGATGTCTTTCCGACGCCTGGAGGGCCTACTAGGCATAAAATTGGGGCTTTTAACTTACCAACACGTTGCTGCACGGCAAGATATTCAACAATACGTTCTTTAACCTTATCCAGGCCATAATGATCGGCATCTAGAATGTCTTCAGCAACTTTCAAATCTTTACTGATCTTGGTTTTTTTCTTCCAAGGCAGATTAAGCAAAGTGTCAATGTAATTACGGACAACAGAAGCCTCTGCTGACATTGGCGACATCAGTTTCAGTTTTTTGAATTCTGCAGTGACTTTTGTTAAAGCTTCTTTTGGCATGGCAGCATTTTTAATGCGCTGCTCTAGCTCATCCATCTCGGCATTTTCATCTTGCTCGCCGAGTTCTTTCTGGATGGCTTTAACTTGTTCATTCAAATAGTATTCGCGCTGGCTCTTTTCCATTTGCCGCTTCACACGGCCGCGGATACGTTTTTCAACTTGCAGGATATCTATCTCTGACTCCATCAGATACAACAAATGCTCCAGGCGCTCAATCACACTGAGCATCTCCAGCACTTTCTGTTTCTCTTCAAGTTTGAGTGTCAGGTGCGCAGAAATAGTATCTGCCAGGCGACCTGGTTCATTAATAGTCGACAGGGAAGTCAGTATCTCAGGGGGAATCTTTTTGTTTAATTTGACGTATTGATCAAACTGGGTCATGACAGTGCGCATCAGGGCCTCAGCCTCTTTATCGCTCTGGTCAGTTTGTTCGACTTCTTCCCCCAATGCCATAAAGCACTCATCGGTTTCGGTGAAATCGGTAACACGCACTCGATGCAGACCTTCAACCAGTACTTTCACTGTGCCGTCAGGCAGCTTAAGCATTTGTAATACGGTAGCCAAAGTACCAATCTCATACAGGTCTTCAGCAACAGGATCATCTTTATTCGCAGATTTCTGGGCTACCAGTAAGATTTTTTTATCACCCTCAGAAGCACGCTCCAAGGCTTTTACTGATTTGGCACGGCCAACAAATAAAGGAATGACTAAATGCGGGTACACCACAACATCCCGTAATGGCAGCAACGGAATCAAGGTGGTTTCTTCTGGAGTCTCAGCGTCAAACAAAGTGTGTTCAGTCATAGCTTCTTTCAAAAAGTGTCAAAGGCATATGCCTTTGCATTTAGATGGGAACGTACTTTGAAAATTCAAGAGAACTGACTCTCTCGAGACATAGATGGTATCTTGCAATAGCCTGTGGGCTATTGCAAGCATGATTTAACTCGCGTTTTCAACGCGTTTTTGGGAATCCTGATAAATCAGGATTGGTTCGGAGGTATGCTCAATCACACCGGCATCGACAATGACTTTAGACAAGTCTTTGATGGATGGCAATTCGTACATAAGATCAAGCAACGAATGCTCCAATATAGAACGCAAGCCACGAGCTCCGGTTTTTCTTTCCAATGCTTTTTTCGCAATCAATCGCAAAGCAGAGTCTTCAAACTCGAGGTCAACACCTTCCATTTTGAATAATTTCATATATTGCTTGGTCAGCGCATTTCTTGGCTCGACCAGAATTGTCATCAATGCCGCTTCATCCAGCGATTCAAGTGTCGCTACTACTGGTAGCCGACCAATAAACTCAGGAATCAAGCCAAACTTGATTAAATCCTCAGGCTCAACATCACGCAATACTTCGCCTACAGCACGGATATCTTCCTTACCCTTTACCTCAGCACCGAAACCAATGCCGCCTTTTTCTGAACGATGACGTATCACCTTATCCAGGCCGTCAAACGCACCTCCGCAAATAAACAGAATATTGGTGGTATCTAACTGCACGAATTCTTGATTAGGATGCTTACGCCCTCCCTGAGGTGGGACAGAAGCAATCGTACCTTCGATCAGTTTCAGCAAAGCTTGTTGCACCCCCTCACCCGAGACATCACGGGTAATCGAGGGATTATCGGATTTACGGGAAATCTTGTCGACTTCATCGATGTAAACAATCCCACGCTGCGCTTTTTCGACGTCGTAATCGCATTTTTGCAGCAATTTCTGCATGATGTTCTCTACATCTTCACCGACATACCCTGCTTCCGTCAACGTAGTGGCATCCGCCATCACAAATGGGACATCCAGCATACGTGCGAGTGACTGCGCTAAAAGTGTTTTACCAGAGCCTGTAGGCCCAATCAGCAAGATATTGCTTTTCTGGACTTCTACATCATCCTTACCTGTTTGGCCACCCTCAGAAAGTGGGTTATAACCCAAACGCTTATAGTGGTTGTAAACCGCTACTGACAAGTTCTTTTTAGCCCGTATCTGGCCGATTACGTATTGATCCAGAATGGCGCAAATTTCTTGTGGTGTAGGCAGTTTTTTATCCGCAGACTTTATCTCGTTAAGACTTTGAATTTCTTCACGAATGATGTCATTGCATAAGTCCACGCATTCATCGCAAATAAATACGGATGGACCTGCAATCAGCTTTTTAACTTCATGCTGACTTTTGCCACAAAACGAGCAATACAAAAGCTTTTCGCTATCTGACTTATTGGCCATATTTATTCCCTTGCTGGTCGTCTTTCACTGATATTTAAACAGCACGTGCGGCAATTACCTGGTCTACCAATCCATAATCTTTGGCAGCATCAGCACTCATAAAATTATCACGGTCTGTATCCGCAGCAATCCGGTCAACCGGCTGGCCGGTATGATGCGCCATAATGCCATTTAATTTATCTTTCAAATACAAGATCTCTTTGGCATGAATGGCGATATCAGACGCCTGGCCCTGAAAACCACCCAAAGGCTGGTGAATCATCACACGGGAGTTAGGTAAACAGAAACGCTTGCCCTTGGAACCCGCTGTTAACAGGAATGCACCCATACTCGCGGCTTGACCGATACATAAGGTGCTCACATCTGGCTTGATAAACTGCATGGTGTCATAAATAGACATACCAGCGGTCACCGATCCTCCAGGTGAGTTAATGTACAAAGAAATATCCTTGTCAGGATTTTCAGCTTCCAAAAACAGCAATTGCGCTACCACCAGGTTCGCGGTCATATCATTGACCGGGCCAATCAGAAAAATAACCCGCTCTTTAAGCAAACGGGAGTAGATGTCATATGAACGCTCACCTCTACCACTTTGCTCAATGACCATAGGGATATACCCCAGACCTTGCGGCTCCATTCTTTCCTGCATCATGCCATCATGTGCGTTCATATAATTCATGGTTTAAGCACCCATCATCAATTCATCAAATTTAATTTTCTTGTTGGAGACTTTTGCTTTTTCCAGCACCCAAGCCACCACATTCTCTTCGGTTGCCAATGCTGCTGGCTCATCCAGCCGTTTCACATCTGCATAGTACCAAGTAACCAACTCGTCAGGCTTCTCAAAACTCAGGGCAAAAGTATCAACCATTGCACGCACCTGGTCAGCACTGGCTTGCAGGTTATTGGCATTGACGACTTCGGTCAGGATCAAGCGTAGTTTTGCATTACGCTGCGCCTGTGCTTCAAACATCGAAGCTTCCATAGGGACTGTCTGCGGGTCCACGCCACGCTCGCGCAGGTTTTGCGCTGCCACTTGCATCAAACGGTTAGTTTCAGCAGTTACTATTGCTTTTGGCAATTCAAACGTGCTTTCGTTCACCAATGCGTTAAACACGCCTTCTTTCAAACGGGCAGAAATGCGTTTGGCCACTTCTTGCTCAAGACTTTGTTTGATCTCAGACTTCATAGTGTCCAGATTGCCATCTTCCACACCCAGGTTTTTAGCGAACTCTGCATCAATTTTTGGGTAAACCGGTTGTGACACCGAAATAAACTTCACTGCATAACTGACGGTCTTACCTGCCAGTTGAGCAGGATTGTGGTCAGCAGGATAAGTGATTTCAAATGTCTTTTCAGTACCGGCTTTGCCACCGATCAATGCATCATCAAACTCAGCAACACGGCCAGGCTCACCAATCACCAGGTCAATGCCACGGTCACCGGTGCTTTCCACTTGCTCGCCATTGATGGACGCGCTTAATGTGATATTGATACGGTCAGCTTTTTTTGATGCGCGTTTCACAGGCTCATAAGTCACACGCTGCTTAATCAATACATCCAAAGTTTTTTCAACATCAGCGTCAGTGACTTCTAAAGTCGGGCGCTCGATTTTTACTTTGTTTAAATCGCCGATTACCACTTCAGGGAAAATCTCAAAAGTCGCGACATATTCCAACTCTTCAGCGGCTTCTTTAAACGGAAGATGCTCAATATTAGGGAAGCCGGCAACACGCAGTTTATTTTGCTCAACAGCATCACCAAAGCTGGTTTCTACCGCTTTGGAATAAATCTCATCACGCACCTGATTACCATAATGCTGATTCACCAGACCGACAGGCGCTTTGCCCGGACGGAAGCCTGAAAATTTGGCGGTGCGCGAAATTTGTTGCAACCGTTGTCTGATTTGCCCTTCCAGCGGAGCCAAAGGGACTTTAATTGTCATGCGACGTTCCAAGTTGCTGACTGTTTCAACAGATACTGCTGCCATGCTGCACTTCCTGTAAAAATCGTTTAATAACGATGGGTTATGTGAATGGACGCGCCTTGCACGCCTTAATGAATGTTTAGCATAACCTGAACATACTTTATAAGCTTTACAAAGTGATCAAATCATGAAAAAAGAGCATAAAAATATAACACAAGTAGCAATTGAAATAAACTTCAAAACGGTACTCAACCCGGATGCATATTGCAGATGGGAGCCTGCCCGTGTTGCCTATGTGAAACAATACAGATAAAACAATAGACTTGCGATGATTAAATAGGTCTTAACACCTTTAAATCTCGCCCAACGCCACAATCGCTTCGATCTCAACCAGTACATCACGCGGCAATTTAGCTACCTGCACGGTGGAACGCGCCGGCGTATGGGTTCCGAAAACCTCGCCATATACCTGGTTCATCGCCACAAAGTCATCCAGATTTTTCAAAAAAACAGTCGTTTTAACTACTTGGTGCAGATTACCGCCCGCCGTTTCAATAATGGCTTGCAGATTTGCCAGCACTTGCTGGGTTTGCGTCACAACATCACCGTCATTCAGGCTTCCATCAGGACGCAAAGCGATTTGCCCTGAGGTATACAGCATGTTACCGACGATAACGCCTTGCGCATAAGGGCCGATCGCAGCAGGTGCATTTGGTGTTTGTACGATTTTCATGATTTATTCCATTGTGATTAAGTCAGCTACCAAATAAGGCTTTGCCCAAACAATAAAGGCCTCCTCGGAAGGAAGCCTGATTGATCGTAATACAATTTAAATTTTTATAAATTTTAAATTTCAGCCTTAAAACTTATACCATACGTTTGTCATATGGCTTTAAATGTATGGTGCGAAAGGAGAGACTCGAACTCTCACGCCTCGCGGCGCTGGAACCTAAATCCAGTGCGTCTACCAATTCCGCCACTTTCGCATTGCCAGCCATGCACGCGAACATTTATGCGTGCACCACCGACTTCGCCATTATAGCGCATTCGCGCCGGGCTCACAATCTGCCTGACATCACATTGACAAGCCGGGCATTCAACTGCAAGATGCGGAATTGATTAATGTAAATAAGTTAGTGTCAGGACAGGATATGCATTCAGCCGAAGAAAACATGCTCAGAGCAGAACTTGAGCTTTTAATGAGAGAACGCGAAGTGTTACTCAAAATTGCAGGGGTAGCTGCGGGATTGATTGCAGAATTAAATTCGGCAGACCTTCCGATCCGTACTGTAGAGGCTGCTGATTTACTGGCCACCAGCATTAACCAGTTACCGGAAGACCTGCTCCAGGATGCACTGGACGCAGTCAACGCGACTATCGTCGAATAGTACCTAGTGTTAAGTGTTTTGATCACATTGAGTGATTCCACAGCCATACAGTGCGCCATTTATAAATACTGTTGACGATATGCGCTACCTAGCCTGCTTTTGCCCGCTTTTGCTTGCAGCATGCGGTATCGCTTATCAGGCCAAGCCGATTCAAGAGCAGCAAAATGTTGAAACCATTCAGCAAGCTTCACCAACGCAAGAAGGTTTCCGGCAGTTTGTGCATACGCAATACCCGCAAACTGCCTGGCCAATCAATACATGGGATATAGACAGACTGACATTATCAGCCCTGTACTTCCACCCTGCCCTTAAAGTCGCCAAATCGGATTATGCCGTGGCACTGGCTGGCATTACCAGCGCGGGCCTGCGCCCACTTGTGGGTTTAAATGGCCAGCTCTCGCGCAGCAACCAGGCCAACGGCGATATCAATCCATGGGCGTATGGTCTGCAAGTTGACATTCCGGTGATTACTGCCAACAAACGCCAGATCAACATTGATATTGCGCAGTACCAGGCAGACATTGCCAAAATATTGATTTCAGAAACAGCCTGGATGCTGAGACAGCAACTTAGCCTGGATCTTATCCTGTTAGCCGAACAACAGACATTACATGCCAGCCTGTCAAAATTGCAAAAATCGCAGGCAGATTTGTTAAATGCCTATCAAAAAAGGCTGGATCTGGGTGTGGCCGGCAAATCAGATCTACTGCCAATACGCTTGCAGCATGATCAAGCCGCCTGGCAGCTACAACAGCTGACATTGCAGATTAAGCAAACCCAGCAAAAAATCATGCATGATGCCGGCCTGACCGACCAGCAGAATGTATCGCTGAATATCGCACCACTGAATATATCGCAAGTGCTAAAGGCCCGATTCGACCAGCCACAAGCCTACCAGAATGCCAAGACAATCCAGCATTATGCATTGACCAACCGCATGGACATCCAGCGCGGGCTAGCCCAGTATGCCAAGGCTGAGTCACAACTAAGGCTGGAAATGGCAAAACGTTATCCTGATTTGTCATTAAGCCCGGGGATTCTGTATGAATATGGTGACAGGATATGGGCTCTTGGTATTGGCGGCATGCTGAACCTGCTGAATAAATCATCAGACCTGTGGGCACATGCCGAGCAGGTGCGGCAGAACGAAGCGACCCGCTTCTATGCCTTGCAGCATCAGATTATTCAGTTATCTGAGCAAACCTACTTAAAATATCGTGACGCAGCCAATTTACTCGTAACGATGACTCAGGAATACACACAGCAATCGAGTCGCAAGCAGCAACTTGAAAGCCAGTGGCGTAAAGGCCTGATTGATAAAACGGAATACCTGCAAACTGAAATCCAGTTTTATGCCGCACAGCAACGGCTGGTCATACAACAGGCGAATGTGCTGCGTGCACTGCAGGAAATTGAAAATGTGATGCAAAAACCATTGCTTTTATCAGAGCAATCCATGACATTTGCCATAAAGACAAAAGAGGCGCCATTAAAATGAATAAAAAAGCACTCTGGATTATCGGGGCTCAGATTGCATTGATTATCCTGCTGATTTGGGCGGTCGTTCTGGTTGGCCGCGATGAATACGAGACGATGCAGGATGAGAACGAAGAAGAAATTGAAGGCCCGGTGCATGTAGTAGAACAAAAAGGCCTTCAAGTCGTACAGGTAAACCTGGCCACCCAGCAAAATAGCGGCATCAGTGTAGAACCGCTACAACCATATGATTATCATGGCAATATCAAGGTTCTCGGCTCTGTAGTCTCTATCCAGACACTGGTTGATTACAACAGCCAGTACCAGCAATTGAAAACGCAACTAGCCATTGCCGAAAGTGTATTACCTAATCACCAATTGCAATATCAACGCTACAAACAACTGAATGAAGACGATAAAAACGTCTCTGATAAAGCGGTTCAAGAAGCACAGGCATTGGTGATTAATGACCAGACCCAGATAAAATCTGCCCAGGCACAACTGAAAGCGTTGACCGATACCATCGTCGCGCAATGGGGAAAACCGCTGGCGGCGCTGATCACGCAGCACCCTTCAACCGGGCCATTGCATGATTTGCTGTTGCAAAAAAAAGTATTGGTACAAGTCAGCTTCCCGCTGAATTTCAAAGAACCCGAAGCGAATTCGACCATTTTTATTTCGCCGATCCAGGATGAAATTAAGCCGATACGTGCCGACTATGTTTCCCAGTCTATCCAGACAGATATCAGCAATATCGGTAAAACATATTTCTATAGTGCACCGGCAGATTTCCTGCGTGTAGGCATGCGCGTCAATGTCGTCCCCGCGCAGTCTTCATCCTCTATGTTAAAAGGTGTGATCGTGCCTAACCAGGCAATTGTCTGGCATGGCGGCATGGCCTGGATCTATGTCAAAACAAAGGCCGATACATTTTTACGCAAGCCGGTGGCATCTGATGTTGAGCTTGATAATGGCTGGTTTGATAACAGCCTGCGCCCGGGGACCGAAGTTGTGACACATGGTGCGCAACTGCTGCTCTCGGAAGAGTTTAAATTCCAGATTAAAAATGAAAATGACGACTAAGCCGCATCAGGAAAAACGCTTGAAAGAGTTACAGGCATGATGTCAGCACTGGTCAGATTCGCGATTCGATTTTATGGCGTCATTATCGGCCTCGCGCTGCTGGTATTGGGTTATGGGACTTATAGCCTGACACAAAGTGATTTAAACGTCTTCCCGGAATTCGCACCTACCCAAATCGTTATCCAGACAGAATCTCCCGGCTTGTCAGCAAGCCTGGTGGAGAAACTGGTCACCCAGCCGATTGAAAATATTATTGCCGGTGCGATAGGCATTAAAAGTCTGCGCTCGCAGTCTATTCCGGGATTGTCGGTTATCACGGTTATTTTTCAGGATAAATCGGATATCTACCGCAATCGGCAGATTATCGCCGAGCACCTGAATATGCTGGGTAACCAGTTACCTCCTGGCATTATCCCCAATATCACGCCGCTCACTTCTTCAGCCAGTACAGTGCTAGGTTTGGGTGTCACCTCGGACAAACTGAGCCTGATGCAACTGCGCACCTTGGTTGATTGGCATTTGACACCGCATTTGATGGCGATTCCGGGCGTGGCGGATATCAATGTCTTCGGGGGCGAAGTCCGTCAGTTCCAGATCAAGATTGATCCGCGCAAGCTGATGTTGTACCAGCTAAATGTGCAGGATGTAGTAAATGCTGCCAGCCGGGCCACTGGTGTACGCGGCGCCGGTTACATACAAAATGACAATCAACGCATTATTTTAAATAGCCAAGGGCAAACCACTACGCCGCAACAGCTGGGTAATATCACGCTGATTCGCAAGCTTGGCCGCACCATACGTATACGAGATGTGGCCGAAGTCGCTGAAGGGGCAGCACCTTCTATCAGCGCTGCTGCGATTAATGGCAAACCTGCTGTATACCTGTCAGTGCAAGGCCAGCTGGGTGCAAATACTTATGCGCTGACCAAATTACTGGAAAATAAGCTCAGGGATATCAAACCCAGCCTGACAAATCAACAAGTTACTTTGCATGAAGGCCTGTTCCGGCCGGCTAACTTTATTGAAACAGCCATTAAAAGCTTGCGCTCCGATATCCTGATTGGTTCGACGCTGGTCATCGCCGTGCTATTTGTATTTTTGTTCAATGTACGTACTGCACTCATTTCGGCGACTGCTATCCCGCTTTCGCTACTTTCTGCGATTGTAGTCCTGCATCAATATGGCGTAGGCCTGAATATCATGGTTTTAGGTGGGCTCGCCATCGCTTTGGGTGAAGTGGTTGATGATGCCATTATTGATACGGAAAATATTTTCCGTCGCTTGCGCGAAAACCGGCAGCTTGTGCAACCATTGCCAATTACGCAGGTGGTATTCCAGGCTTCCATGGAGGTTCGTGGTTCTGTGGTCTATGCCACCATTATCGTCGCGCTGGTTTTTTTGCCTTTAATCACGCTTACCGGTGTGGCAGGTAAACTGTTTGCGCCGCTTGCTTATGCCTATATCTCAGCCATTATGGCTTCTCTGGCAGTCGCTTTGACACTGACACCAGCACTATGCTACGCCTTGCTCGGCAAAGCGCGTCTGGACAATAATGAATCGCCGTTACTGCGCTGGTTGAAACAAAAATATGTCAAGGTGCTGCACCATATTGAACACCGTTACCAGCTAATCCTGATCACCAGTTTTGTCTGTATTGCGCTTGGCCTGGTTCTTTTACCTTTATTCAGAAGCCAGTTTATCCCGGCATTGCATGAAGGTCATTACATCCTGCATATGACTACGGTGCCGGGCACTTCAGAGGTGCAATCACTCAAGCTTGGCAACCAAGTCACTAAAATATTGCTGGAAATACCTGGCGTGAAGAGCGTCGCCCAGTGGGTTGGCCGTGCACCGAATGCCGCCGATACTTTTGGCACGCATTACAGTGAGTTTGAAGTTGAGATCGGTACCGTTTCCGGCGCGGATCAGGAACGTATTTACCGTAGCATCCGTGAAGAACTCTCAGGTGAGACAGAGGATGACGATGACGACGGCAAAATAGAATTAGGGTTTTTAGGCGCCAACTTTGCAATTAACACCTTCTTGAGCGAGCGCATCGAAGAAACCATCTCAGGCTATGCCGCAGGCTTGGTTGTTAATATTTACGGGCATGACCTGGATGCCCTTGACCGCGATGCACAAAAAGTAGCGAATGTGCTGGGGAATATCCGCGGCGTGCGGGACGTGATGGTGCAATCACCGCCGGAAACACCTGAAATCGCCATCCGGCTCAAGCAGGAAAAACTGTCTTTGTGGGGGCTGCAGCCGATAGATGTACTGGATACAGTCAGGGCCAGTTATGAAGGCGTGCCGGTTAACCACGTGTTCATGGGCAACCGCTCGATTGGCGTCAGCGTATTATTGAACGACGCCAACCGGGACGATATCGCCGATATGCGCAATATCCCGATCTTCAACCCTGAAGGCCAAATGCTGAAACTGTCCGATGTCGCTTATATTTCGCAGGAAGGTGGCCGCTCCAAGATATTGCACTCAGGTGCAAAACGCATTCAAACCATCACTGCCAATATCTCTGGCCGTGATCAGGAAGTTGTCTTGAGTGAAATACAGAAAACACTGCAGCATAAAGTTACACTGCATACCGGAAACTATATGGAGTTTTCCGGCGAAGCCGAGGCCAATGCTGAGTCGCGCAGGGATCTGATCGTCCACTCGATGGTGGCTGGGGTGGCTATTTTCCTGATGCTCTATATAGCCTTTGGCAGTTTGCGCAATCTATTACTGACATTCGCCAACCTGCCTTTCGCGCTGATAGGCGGCGTGGTGGCAACTTTCTTTGCCGGTGGCTGGATTTCAGTCGGCACCCTGGTAGGCTTTGTCACGCTATTTGGAATCACGTTGCGCAACTCGATCATGATGGTGTCGCATTTCCAGCACCTGGTTGATAAAGAGGGTTGCGAATGGAACCTGGAAACCTGCATCCGTGGCGCGTCTGAACGATTGCCCTCAGTGCTGATGACAGCGCTGGTGACTGCGCTTGGATTGTTGCCGCTCGCCATAGGCAGTGGCGAACCGGGCCGGGAGATTGAAGGCCCGATGGCGATGATCATCGTCGGGGGCCTGATTTCTTCGACCATACTCAACTTGCTGATCTTGCCCACCATCATGCTGCACTTCGGTCAGTTTGAGAAAACAAGCCCGTTTGAAACTACTGGATCAGGCGTCCAGTAAGCACTTTCGTATCCAGCCCTTGTGCAAACAAATCAGATTCGCTTTGATGAACTATCCAGGACTGAAATCCCGATTGTGGCAATATTTTAGATAATCCCGCATCCAAAATACCCATGACTTGCAGATCAGCCAGTGCAAAAGAAGTTTCTGGCTGCTGCACCCTGTCATCGGACTTCACTAGTATCAAGTGGCTGGCTTCCAGCTGACAGGCAAGCCAGGCAGCTAAACTGTCGGAAGTCGTTTCCCAGTTTTCCGGCAGCGCAGTGTCGCCCCATAATTCAGGGTTCAACGCCATTTCGCTAGGCAACCAGACCAGTCCCCGGTGCTGCCAGCCGCGTTCAGCAATCTCCAAGGGATTACGTGCTAAAGCGAGTTCTGGCAACATGGCAACCAGGCTGCGCGCCATTTGATCCATCGCATAAATCGCCAGTGTATGCGCATGCAAGTCACTGATATGGCCCTCTCGCAGCCCCGCACGCAATTGCTGAAATTGACGCACCGCATCGGCATACACACCGCCGCCTGGCACAATAATGACTTTCCCATCCCCCCAACGAACAACCAGCTCCAGCCATTTGAGCAGACTGTCATGGTGTGTCACGCTTCCTCCAAGCTTGATCACCCACATGATGTTTTCCCGAAAAAATTAAGAATGCGTTTTAAATTGCGCCACCAGTTTAAGAAACTGCGAAGCTTTATCCAGCGTTTCCTGGTATTCCTTATCGCAATCAGAGTCAGCAACAACGCCGCCACCTGCAAAAAAGGTCATGGTCTGGTTACAGATAACCGCTGTGCGTATTGATATATTGGTATCCATACTACCATCAAACCCGATGTAGCCTATGCTGCCACAATAAATGCCGCGCCTGTGCGGTTCCAGCTCTTCGATGATTTCCATTGCTCGCAATTTAGGTGCCCCGGTAATTGACCCACCGGGGAAGCAGCCGCGAAGCAAATCAAGCGCGTGATAGCCACTCGCAAGCACACCACGCACAATGCTGACCAGATGATGCACATTGGTGAATCGCTGCAAGCGGAACAAAGCATCGACCTTGACCGAGCCGATTTCGCATACTTTGCCGATATCGTTGCGCAGTAAATCCACTATCATCAGGTTTTCGGCCCTGTCCTTGATGCTATGCGCTAATGATTCGGCTTCAAGCTTGTCCAGCTCGGCATCCGAATGCCTGGGCCGGGTACCTTTGATGGGGCGAGTTTCCACCTTATTATCGCTCACCTGTAAAAAACGCTCCGGGGACATGGAAAGCACTTCGAATGACATACCCTGCCCGTCATCCACCTGTAAATAGGCCATAAACGGTGCTTTACTTAACTGCCGGAACTGGTCATAAGCCTGCCATGCATCGCCTTGCACCTGGACTGCCAGCCGTTGAGCAAGGTTAATCTGGTAGCAATCTCCTGCCAGAATATAGTTTTTTACTTTCTGGAAAGCCTTCGCATAGGTTGGCTTGTCCATATTATGCGCTATGTCGCCAACTACGCTAAATGCCTGATCCTTAGGCTGATCCTTAGGCTGTAATAAGCTTAGCTGCAATGCACGTAATGATTCAGGCGTGTTAAACCGAGCATGTGAAACCAGGTGGCAACAGCGTTTATGATGATCCACCACAATCGCCCAGTCATAAATACCGACCAATAATTCTGGCACAGGCATGTCCTGTGTAGCCAGTTCCGGCATAGGTTCAATGCTGCGTCCTAAATCATATGAAAAATAACCCAGTGCACCACCGGCAAAAGGCACATCGGTGACACGGTCAACCTTGTGCGGTGCTAAGAAACGCTTGATGACTGCGAAAGGATCCTCTTCATATTGTTGAAGCGCATGATCAACATGCACCTCTGTCACCGGACGACGATGAATAATTCTGGCCACCGGTTCCGCAACCACAATGTCAAACCTGGCACCGAGGCTCACCTCTTCATCTACTGAAAACTGTTTCTCTACGGTATCAACACGCCCACTTTCCAGCAACATGGGCCACAGCATATGCCTGACCTGTGTCAGCCAATAAGCGCCTTCGTGATAAGGTAACTCTAATTGAATCAATGCCATGCTTGCCATAATCTCGCAACGGCATACGCCGGAAAACACACTTCTGCGTCGTTTTTTAATTGGGGATCATCAGCCAATATTGATGCGGATGCCGGTTTGTATATCATACCTAAGCGATGCGCGATCTCAGGCAACAAAAAACTGCCTGCCCCTAGCCCTGTTAAGGTTTGGGGTTGCATAGCTGATTTTTTTATACATGATTGAATCGCATCGACCAGCATCGACAATTGTTTATACCTGAATGCTTGTGCCAGCGAGCGCCAATAGACTGTATCGCCATCTTCCAGGTCATGTCCTACCATGCGTGCCAGACGCCGCATGCTAGCCTGCAAAGAGCGATCCTGAGCATCGGCTGTAGCTGCCAGATCATGCTTAGGAAGTAATTCTTCCAGCACGCGATAAACGTCGGCAGTGGTAGCAAAATACTCGGCGGCAATATGGCGCGCCTGCTTTTGCCAATCAATATAAGGCCCCAACGCCATCAGAGGCGTACGGACCACGCCAGTGTAGAGCAAACCTTGGCTGGTCATGCGTTCAGCGTCTGTCCAGCCATTAGTCTGCACCTGATGTGCATTGCAAACCGTAATATCGCTGGTGGTGCTACCAATATCTACAATCAGCATGGCTGACTCTACATTCGTTTCTGCGAGACATTGCGCTGAAGCGTGCCAGTTCATAGAGGCAATATCAGATTCCTTGCCATCCACTGATGCAACAAACGAGGCTTTATCATTCTGTGAAACCATATAGAACATGGCTTGTGGCAATCGTTTTTTCACAGTGTCTGCAATAGCGCGTACGCCTTGCACACGGTTCTCAAATAAATCTACCAGTTCACCAGTCATGGTTACCATATGCGCGCATTGATCTGGTTCCAGCGACCATAAATCCAGCAGTGTTTGCAATGAGTCTTCGAGCAGGTCCAGACCTTTCCATAGAGCACAGGCCTGCTGTGATACACGCAAGACGCGCCCTTGCGCATCCAGCATCACTGCTTTCACATGTGCGCCGCCTATATCCCAACCAACCACCACCTTACTCATACTGCAAAACTTTCATTCGACCCAGCATCGGACTCTGCATCAAATTCCCCTTCAACAGATGGCAATACCAGAGAAACCGACGATTGCGCTGCATACGCTGACAGCCTGTTATATAAAACCGCATCCAGTATGCTTTTTGCTGGATTCTCCGTCAGTAATTTGGAAAGTTGAATATAGGGAGTCGTCAATCGAGGATTAATCTCAACCAAGGTTAACGCATTGTTATCCGTCAATATCATGTCCGCACCCCAATAACCAATCAAACCCGGAATAGCTTTTTTAACGCGTTCTGCCAGCACTTGCATCAGAGGTAAATATTGCGCTGCCTCATTCACCCCTGCGCCCTCAAAGCCAAAACGTCCCTGGTTAATAGTTATCCTTTGCTGATGGCCTGCAATGACTTTCACTTGGTCTTTGGTAGATAAAACAGACATGCTTAAAGCTTGCCCAGCAATATAAGGTTGCAATAGTAATTGCTCATAAGGCACTGAGTGATTATTTTTTATTTTATTATTAAATTCATTAACTTCTGAATCATTTTTAAAGTAATAAGTGAATTCGCACCCAGCCCCATCATCGGGTTTAACTACCCAGCCAGCAGTACTATCTCCATAAAAAGGCAGGGATGGTAATGGCATTAACACTTTTAAGTAGCGACAAGGAATCACTGAAATCTCTGCCTGATCGCAAATATTGGTCATCATCGATTTTGAAGTTGTTTTCCTGATGGCATCTGCGCTACAGCCGATCCAGCGTTTTCCTGCCTCTTGTACCAACTGATACATGCGTTCGAGTATGCCATCCGTCTCCGGAGCTATTACCCAGCAAGCATCTATATCGTTGGCAGCCAATTGCTTGCGCCAGAGTGCAAACACATCATCTGCAGGTTGTATAGCTACGCTAGATATGCTGACTGGGGGCATCACCCTGGCATCGTGGCTGGTGATACAATCCACATTCAGTTCCGATAAGTCAGCCAGCAGAGCATCACGCATCAGCAGGCCTTCCTGTAACAGGCTTGCGGGCAATGCTTCAGAGGCCAGGCCACCGGCACTGACATATTCACAAACCCAGATTTTCAAGCGAGATTTATTTTGCATATTATTCCCGTCATCGATTTGATGCATGGTCAGGTGGTACAGGCCATACAGGGGCAACGTCAATCTTACCGCCCAATACAATCACGATTGACTGATAGCCATGCTCTGCTCGATGTCGTGGCTGCTATTTTACAAGTTTATCCATTTGACTGTGTGTATATTGCTGATTTAAATGCCATCACTGGCAATGGGACCTTAGCTCATCACCGTGCCCATATTGCCGACGCCATACAGGCTTTTCCACACATTGAATGGTGGATAGATGCCGGGCTTACAAGCCTTGAAACACTTGAACCCTGGCTGGATGATGCGATCAGGCCGATCATCGCCAGTGAATCACTGAGCGATTTGCAAACTTACCAACAACTGCGTCACCTGGCCGAAAACAGCGTGTTATCGCTGGACTACTTTCAGGATGGCTTTCATGGCCCCGAGCGCCTGCAAACGGATTACGTGCATTGGTCGCAGCCCACCATCGTGATGAGTCTGCCCAAGGTAGGTGCAAACCAGGGCCCGGATGTAGAAAAGCTATTAGCGATAAAACAAAATACACAGACATCGCTATATGCTGCCGGTGGGGTCAGGCATATTGAGGATATTCAAGCACTTACCGACGTAGGCGCTGACGGCGTGTTGATTGCTAGCGCATTGCATCAAGGGAAAATCACATCAGCAGAGTTGCATCGCTTGGCCCAATAAAAAACCGGCCATTCAGCCGGTTTTTATGAGAGGAATAACGCTTATTCCAGGTTTGCGTGCAATGCGCGCATACCTTCTTCAGTCAGGCCTTTAGCGTGAATCAATTCAGAAATTGCGCCTTCCAGGAATACTAGGGTAGACAACTCAAACTGACCACCCATAGGCATACCTTTAACTAATGGGAAGCTGTCGTCTTGACCGATCTGGACAACCAGGTCAGCCACATCTGCCATGGCAGAGGATTTCTTCATAGAAATAACCACTAATTTAGCGCCCACTTCTTTGGCTTTTTTCACGAATGGCAGCAGGGTTGCAGTACCGCCAGAACCGGAAACCAAAATCAGCAAATCACCTTTTTTGATGGCTGGAGTCACTACTTCGCCGATCATGAAAACGCTGTAGCCAGAATGTACCAAACGCATTGCAAAGAAACGTGAGACCAACAGTGAGCGACCTGCGCCCCCAATAAATGTTGAGCCTGCTTCTTCAACTAATTTCAGTAATTCAGCCGCTTTCGACTTATCAGTCACGTCTAAAATACGTTTTAAATTGTCCAAAATAAACTGTTGATGATCCATGTTTTTGTCCTGTGTATTCAAAATATCAAATAAAAAACCCGACACATTGCTGAGTCGGGTTTTTATAATCGCTTATCAATAATTACTTATTGATACTTAAAAAATTAAGCGTGAGCGATAGCAGTGATTTCAGCAGCAGAAGCAGCTGGATCAGCAGCGCCGTAGATAGCAGCACCAGCAACGATGATAGTCGCGCCAGCGTCACGTACTTGAGCAGCTGTAGCAGCTTTAACGCCACCAGCAACAGAGATGTCAACACCCAGGTTCAAACCTGCGATCGCTGCCAAGTCAGCGAAAGGAGTTTGACCAGCAGCTTGTTGGTCCAAACCAGTGTGGATACCGATGATGTGAGCACCAGCAGCAACAACTTCTTTAGTTGTAGCAACTTTGTCTTCAACGCTGATCAGGTCAACTTGTGCTTTTTTGCCGTATTTGTTAGCAGCTTTGATTACGCCTTTGATTGTACCGATGTCGGATACACCCAAAACTACGCAGATGTCAGCACCAGCTTTGTAGAATGGCTCTGACTCGTACTCACCAGCATCCATAGTTTTCAAGTCAACCAGGATTTTGTTGTTTGGGAATTTAGCACGCAGAGTTTCCAGCAATTTGATACCGTTGTGCTTGATGCATGGTGTACCGATTTCCAGAATGTCAACGTGCGGAGCAACTTTTTCTGCCAAAGCAACAGTTGCGTCAAAATCCAATGAGTCTAATGCCATTTGAGTTAATGCCATGTTTTTCTCCAAATATTAATAAGTTTCTAAATGCTATTTCTAGCGTACTACCAATTCAAGCT
This sequence comes from Methylophilus sp., assembly GCF_035460085.1. Taxonomy (GTDB): domain Bacteria; phylum Pseudomonadota; class Gammaproteobacteria; order Burkholderiales; family Methylophilaceae; genus Methylophilus. The sequence goes on along the minus strand of NZ_DATHWZ010000037.1, from coordinate 24,886 downwards.
GGTCGCTAATAGTAAGCTGGCAGCCAAAATAAGTCAATGTCACAGGCCAATTTAGCCTGAGTGAAAAAATCAAAAACGGGCAGGTCCTGCCCGTTCTCTCATGTTCTCACAGAGATATTACAGTTTTGCGGCTAATGCAGTTTCCAGTTTGTTTTGGTCAGCCACGAAACCGCGGATGCCCTCAGCTAACTTCTCAGTGGCCATAGGGTCCTGGTTCAATTCGAAGCGGAACTCTTCCTCTGTCATTTTGGCAGGTGCCTCTTTAGTTTTGCCGCCATCTTTCAATACTTGAACCAATGTTCCTTCAGTGGCTGCCAGGTCTTGCAGCAGATTAGGAGACACAGTCAAGCGGTCACAACCAGCCAGGGCGATCAGCTCACCAGTGTTACGGAAAGAAGCACCCATCACCACTGTTTTGTAACCGTGTTCTTTGTAGTACTGGTAGATAGCACGTACAGAAACCACACCTGGATCAGTTTCCTGTGTGTATTCTGTACCTGGGTTTTTCGCTTTGTACCAGTCAAGGATACGGCCAACGAATGGAGAAATCAGGAATACGCCAGCTTCAGCACAAGCACGTGCCTGGCCAAAACCAAATAGTAACGTGAGGTTACACTGGATACCTTCTTTTTCCAGTTGCTCACCGGCTTTGATGCCTTCCCATGTAGAAGCCAGTTTGATCAGCACGCGCTCTTTTGAAATACCAGAATCTTCGTACAGTTTGATCAATTTACGGCCTTTAGCGATCATGGCATCGATATTGAAAGACAAACGGGCATCTACTTCAGTAGAAATACGGCCTGGAACCACTTTAGTGATTTCAGCGCCAATCAGCACAGCCAGTTTGTCGGCTGCATTTTCAATTTGTTGCTCTTTAGATCCGCCTTGCGCTTTTGCGTAAGCAATAGCTGTCTCGATCAGAGGTGCGTACTCAGGAATCTGGCTGGCTTTCAATACCAGGGATGGATTGGTAGTAGCGTCTACCGGTTTAACACTTTTAATCGCTTCAACATCACCTGTGTCAGCCACAATAGTGGTGATCGCTTTCAACTGATCTAATAAATTTGCCATTCGTTTGCTCCTAAAATGCAATTATCGTTACGTATAGTTATACATAGAAACCGCCAATATTATAACTGAATTTAATCGAGTTAGTTAAGCGCTGTTGTAATAACTAGCTGATTGCATGACGTTTAAAGCACACCTGAGCAAAGCCTTTTACTTTGATTCAGATCAAGGAATGGCAGCTATAACCTGTTGCCATGACAACCAGTTTGGCTTTTCATCTCCCCCCTTTTCGGGCACAATTATTCTTTTTTGCAAGTGTTCAATCAGTTTGAAATATGGGTTCTGTCACCTCTTTAAATAAAGAACAACACAAGACTCGCTTCGCACAATTACCTGTTGACTGGTACCTCAATCCGGAAATTTATGCATTAGAGCAAGCGCACTTGTTTCCGCTTCATCCGCAATATGTCGGGCACGCTTGCATGACGCCTGATACAGGCGATTTTCGGGTATTGGACTGGATGCACAACGCAATGGCTCTGGTGAATAACCAGGGCACGCAGCAGTTGGTGAGTAATATCTGCCGTCATCGCCAGGCAGTCATGCTTTCCGGCCAGGGCAACACCCAGCATATCGTATGCCCGCTCCACCGCTGGACTTATGATTTGAATGGCCAACTGCTTGGCGCACCCCACTTTGAAAAAAATCCTTGTTTGCATCTGGAGAACCAACCGCTGAATGACTGGCAAGGTTTGTTATTTAAAGCTACCCAGCCCACACCTAAAAGCAAACCATTGCAGATTGCCGACACGCTTAAACAACTGGGCTGCAAGCAGGAGTTCGATTTCACCGGCTATTACTTTGACCAGGCGGTTGTTGATCACTATGACTTCAACTGGAAAACCTTTATTGAGGTGTATCTTGAAGACTACCACGTCGGCCCTTTCCATCCTGGCCTGAATCAGTTTGTGGATTGTGGTGAGCTGAACTGGGAGTTCGGTGAGCATTACAGCGTACAGACCGTGGGCTATAAACCACTGCCGGATTATAGCTTGTCTCCGACATATAAAGCCTGGCAACAAGCAATTACCGATTACCAGGCGGGTAAAAATCCAAAATATGGTGCGATCTGGTTTGTGCTTTATCCTTTCCTGATGATTGAGTGGTACCCGAATGTGTTGGTCGTATCGCACATCATCCCGACAGGTGTGGATTCCTGCAAAAATGTAGTTGAATTTTATTATCCGGAAGATATCGCCCTGTTTGAACGCGAATATATCAAAGCACAACAAGCCGCCTATTTTGAGACTGCTATTGAAGATAACGAAATCTGCCAGCGCATGCATGATGGCCGCAAAGCGCTTTACCTGACTGGTAAAGATGAGCGCGGCCCTTACCAGCATCCGATGGAAACCGGCCTGGAACATTTCCATCGCTGGTATCGCGCACGAATCGAGTCTCACCTGCCCTCACATTCTGTGCGCTAGTCAGATCACTTCATTTTGTTTGCTTTATCTCATCCGCGACACTGGAAACTAGGCAGCCTATGGATGCTGGTGGCTGGTGTTGGCTTTGCGGTCATGGGCGCATGCGTAAAAACTGGCTCCCAACGCTTCAGCAGTACAGAATTAGTGTTCTATCGGTCAATGTTTGGTTTTATTACTATCGCTGCGATGGTTTACTGGCAAGGCAAGCCGCTCAAAACCCCGATGTTGCGCAAGCAGATGAGCCGTGCATGCATTGGGTTTATCGCTTTACTGCTATTTTTTTATGCCATTGCCAATTTACCGCTAGCAACGGCCATTACCCTTAACTATACCTCGCCGATGTTTCTGGCATTGTTATCTCCATGGTTGCTCAATGCCGAACAACCCTTATCACGCAGGCAGCAAAACACCTTAAATTTTTGTGTGATCGCCGGGTTTGTTGGTGTGACTTTGTTACTTCATCCTAGATGGGAGCCCAATTCATGGCTGGCTGGCGGTGTCGGTTTGCTTTCCGGTATGGGTGCTGCCCTGGCTTATGTGCATGTCAAACAATTAGGCATGAGTGGTGAGCCCGATTGGCGGACGGTGTTTTATTTCACACTGGTTTGCACTGTCGCCAGCGGCAGCCTGATGCTGAATACCCAAATCACCTCGTTACAGTGGCAGGATTTACCGTTACTACTGGGCTTGGGAATCTCCGCCACCATCAGCCAGCTCGCACTGACACGCGCTTACCGCACCGGACGTACCTTGACCGTCGCCAGCCTGGCTTACAGCACCATCGTGTTTGCAACTTTGCTGGGGGTGATCTGGTGGGGTGAACATCTATCCTGGATTGAATACATGGGAATGTTATTGATCATGCTGAGCGGGATTGTCAGTTCCCGCACTAGCAGTCCGCGCCAGTCTGCTTAAGGTTCGAGCAGGCCACAGCGCATGGCAATCAGCGCTATTTCTGCTGAATTCTGGGCATTCAGTTTTTGCTTGATATTGTATAAATGCGTGCCTACCGTCCGTGGACTTAAAAATAAGGTCTCCGCTATTTCATTGGTGGATTTACCGCGTGCCAGTGACATAAACACCTCAAACTCACGTTCACTCAATACATCGACCGGGTTCTGTTCACCTGACAATTGCTGAATTGCCATCTGTTGTGCCACGCTGGCTTCAATATACTTTTTACCGTTAGCCACGCTGCGGATCGCTTTAATCAACTCTTCGGCCGCGCTGCGCTTGGTGACATAGCCCATCGCGCCTGCATTCAACACCCGTTTTGGATGTACCGAATCTTCGTGTGCCGACAGGACCAGGATTCTGGCGTGATTATCCTTGGCCAGGATACGCTCTATGGCCTCCATTCCGCCTATGCCAGGCATCGTGATATCCATCACCACTACTTGCGGATGATGCTCCACATACGCGCGGATGGCTGCCTCACCACTTTCGGCCTCAGCAATCACCTTGATATCCTGATCGGACTCCAGCAGCATTTTGAACCCCATTCTGACGACTGCATGGTCATCTACCAGCATCACGCTAATCATATTTATTTTCCTTGTTAAGCAGCCTGTAAAGGTAATCGAATTTCAACCATTGTTCCTCGGCCCGTATCAGGCTGTGAAACCACTTTAAATTGTCCATGCAGGGCTTGTACCCTTTCACGCATGCCGAGCAGGCCAAAATGTCGCGTTTGGTCAATCTCTTTTTCAGGCATGCCAACACCATCATCGATAATCGTCAGCAACAAATCATTGCTCCCTGAAGTGATATGCACTTTAATTGACTTCGCATGCGCGTGCTTGATCGCATTATTGACAGCCTCTTGCACGATTCTATAAATATTAATATTCACGTTTTCGCCCATGGGCTGGAATTGCCCAGTGACCTGTAACTGAATATCCAGCGTTGTGTGCTGCGTCTGATAGCCAGCCACCATATCACGCAAGGTCTCTATCAAACCCATGTTATCCATCGCCGCCGGACGCAACTGGCGGATGATATTGTGCATGCCATCGTAAATATGATTGGCAGCCGCCACAATGGTTTGCGCGCTGGCAGCAATATCGGGTGTTTTATCCTTAGTCTTGTTCACAATTGCCACCGCAAACGTTTTAATGGCGGTGACGTATTGCCCCAGCTCATCATGTAGCTCGCGCGCCAGGCTACGGCGTTCATCTTCAATATGTTGCTGGATCAGCTGTGTCAATTGCCGGTTCTGCTCCAACTGCCGTTCGGCATCCAGTGAAACCGCCATTTGATTCAGGCTGGCGCCTATACGATCAAACTCTGGCAATGAAAACCGTGGCAATCTGGTAGTTAAATCACCCTGCTCTATCTGGTTGATGCCGCGCAATATATGATGCACAGGCCGCAAAGCATGGCTTAACAAACCGTAAACCAGCAAATTAAGCAGCACAAAAAAACCGGTCCCCATCACAATCAGCTGCAAAAATCCGGACCAGGCTTCTCTGATCGAACCTTCGGCGCTGGAAGTGATAATGAGGATGCCGTAACGTACACGACGCGTGACCGTTTCCACCTTCGGTGAAACCAGCTTGACGAACCATTGCGGCGGGTCAATTTCTGTTTTAAAGGTGGAGCCGGGAGAAATATATAGCGGGGTATTCGAATAATCATATAACTCAATACGGCTGCTACGCACATAACCCAAAGACTTGAGAAAATCCTGCAACACATAATGGGTTGGGCCCAGGCTGGGGTTCATGGCAGAACTCACAATCACGGTATCCAGTAATTGCACCGTCACCCGCATGGCCGCCTCCACCCGCTCGCGTATGCTGTCGCGCGTATCCCGTACCAGCACCACGCCGGCAGCCACCAAAAAGGCTAATGAAAGCATGGTGACCAGCAGGTTTAATCGAAAACGTAAGCTCATTTTTTATCAAGCGCTGAAATAATGGCGCTATTTAATCGTGATACCCTGGTTTTTGACAGCGTAAAATCATTAAAAAGTCTCGCCTAGTCTTCGATAGTAAGTTTATCCCAGGCTTTTGGTTTTTCAGGATACTCCAGCGGTAAGCTTTCCAGCGTTTCCAGCAAGATCTGGGAGATCAGCAGGTTGCGGTTGGCTTTTGAGTCTGCTGGAATCACATACCAAGGCGCGAAATCTGTAGAGGTTTGCTGTAAGGCTTCCTCATAGGCTTGCATGTATTTATCCCACAATGCCCGCTCATCAAGATCTTTAGGGTTAAATTTCCATGTTTTTGTCGGATCATCGAGGCGTTCCTGTAAACGCTCTTTTTGCTCTTCTTTAGAGATATGCAAAAAACACTTGATGATAGTAGTACCGGTTTCACACAGCATACGCTCGAAATCATTGATCTGTTGATAACGACGCTTTACTTCCGCCTCGTCAATCCAGTCATGCACTTTCACAATCAGCACATCTTCATAATGGCTGCGGTTAAAAATCACTACTTCGCCCTTACGGGGTACCTGCGCATGCACGCGCCATAAATAATCATGTGCCAGATCCTCTTCACTGGGAGCCTTAAAGCTTGCCAGGCGGATGCCCAGGGGGTCGCAAGCGCTGAATACCTGCTTCACCGTGCCATCTTTACCGCTGGTATCCATACCCTGCAGAATCAGCAGCACCTTATGCTCCCCTTGTGCATGCAAAATGTCCTGCCTGACATTAATCTGGTGGGCTAATTCGAACAAAAAACTGGTATCGCTTTCCTTGCTGCCGGTGCGCGCAGTCTTGTCATCTGGTTTGATTTTTTTCAGGGAAAACTTTTTCGGGTTAACGCGATATTGTTCAAGCAAGGCCATGATGATCTTTATGTGTTTGTAATAGCCATCAGTGTAGCGTAGTTATTTTCACTAGACGAGCACGTGTTAAAAATCCGGGGAAAAACAAGTTTTGATGAATGACGGAAAAACGACATTAACTGCATCGAAGTCCTGTCTACAGGCAATAAAAAAGCCAGCTGGCGCTGGCTTTCGTGTAATTAAACCTTTCCGGCACGTTTACGCTCATGCTCCAGCAGATAGCGTTTACGCAGGCGGATGGTTTTTGGTGTGATTTCAACCAGTTCATCGTCGTCAATAAATTCCACAGCACTTTCCAGGCTGATGGAAATAGGTGGCACCAAACGCACAGCTTCGTCAGTACCGGAGGCACGTACGTTGGTCAATTGCTTGCCCTTGATCGGGTTAACAACCAAATCATTTTCGCGGCTATGAATACCGATAATCATACCTTCGTATAATCTGTCACCAGGACTTGCGAACATCTTGCCACGGTCTTGGAGCTTCCATAGGGCATAAGCAACCGCCTCGCCTTGTTCGGCTGAAATCAACACACCATTACGGCGGCCTGGCATATCTGCTTTCACAGGTGCGTACTCATCAAAAATATGCGCCATCAAGCCTGTACCACGGGTCAATGTTAAAAACTCACCTTGAAAACCAATCAGTCCACGGGCTGGAATACGATACTCCAAGCGAGTGCGGCCATTACCGTCAGACTCCATATTTGACATCTCACCACGACGACGACCTAGCTCTTCCATGACTGCGCCCTGGTTTTCGTCTTCCAGGTCCACTGTCAAGATTTCGTATGGCTCACATTTTTCACCATTCACTTCTTTGTAAACCACGCGGGGTTTACCCACTGCAATTTCAAAGCCTTCACGGCGCATGTTTTCCAGCAGAATAGTCAGGTGCAATTCACCACGACCAGAGACACGGAACACATCTGTATCTTCAGTATCTTCCACACGTAAAGCCACATTGACCAACAACTCTTTAGTTAAGCGGTCACGGATCTGGCGTGAAGTGATGAATTTACCTTCAGTACCCGCCAATGGCGAAGTGTTCACCATAAAGTCCATAGTCAGTGTCGGTTCGTCTACACCCAAATGCGGCAACCCTACCGGCTTTTCGCGGTCACAGATCGTAAAGCCAATACCGATTTCTTCAATCCCTGAAATAATGACAATGTCACCCGCTTCAGCCTCTTCAACCGGCACGCGCTCGAGGCCTTTAAAACCCAGCACCTGATTGATACGGCCTTGTGCCACTTGTTCATCTTCGCGCATCACGGCTACCACTTGACCTGGCTTGATGCGGCCATTGGTAACACGACCAACCCCTAAACGACCAGTATAAGTGGAGTAATCCAATGCTGAAATTTGTAATTGCAAAGGGGCATTGCTGTCACCTTTCGGTGGCTCAACATGACTTAAAATGGTATCAAACAAAGCCTTCATATTGTCTGAAGGTGCATTCATGTCTAGTGTCGCAAAGCCATTTAATGCAGACGCATAAACTACCGGGAAATCCAATTGCTCATCGGTGGCTCCCAGGTTGGCAAATAAATCAAAGGTATGGTTAATCACCCAATCAGGACGCGCACTAGGACGGTCAACCTTATTAATCACCACAATTGGCTTCAAACCCAGCGCCAGGGCTTTTTTGGTCACGAAACGCGTTTGCGGCATTGGGCCATCAACGGCATCCACTAACAGCAACACGCCATCCACCATACCTAATACACGTTCAACCTCACCACCAAAGTCAGCATGCCCCGGTGTGTCGACGATATTGATATGTGTGCCTTCATAAGTTAAGGCTGTATTTTTTGCCAGAATAGTAATGCCGCGCTCTTTTTCAATATCATTACTATCCATCACACGCTCAGTGACCGCCTGGTGGGTGGCAAACGTACCTGATTGTTGAAGTAACTTATCAACCATGGTGGTTTTACCGTGGTCAACGTGGGCGATAATTGCGATATTTCTGAGGTTGCGTGCCATGTGAACTGCCATCTGTTTTGGAAAGGGCGCGATTTTAGCATAAATCACGTTAAATATTTGACTTTTAAAATAAAATGGCTATACTGCGCTCAACTTAAAACGCACTGGGTTGAAATTAATGCCCGACTGTTTTAAATTCATCGCCCTGACCCGTCGATAGCTCGTGAAATCTTGAGGCTATCATCTTTAGAAGTTGTTTTCATGACAACCTCTTCTTTTATCGGTTAGTGGCTATGCCTAGCGCCGGTAAAAGCGATTCATCTCCATATTTGCTTTGGCTTTTTTAATGATGTGGCACAACATTGTTTTTGTGCTGTCATTTGGATAAGCTTTGCTTTAATTTGCTTTACTTGCGCCCTTTTTAATTGTTTATGAAAGGGACATCCTTGTCTTTGTCTTTTGCTGATTTAAATCTCGACCCATCCATTTTGCGTGCATTGACCGATGCAGGCTATGAGAATCCAACCCCTATCCAGTCGCAATCTATTCCTGACGCATTGCTAGGCCGTGACATTATGGCCTCTGCCCAAACCGGCACAGGTAAAACAGCCGCTTTTACATTGCCAGCATTAAACTTGCTGGCAACACAACATCCAGTACGTAGCCGTGGCCCACGTATTCTGGTACTGACCCCTACCCGCGAACTGGCAGCTCAGGTAAACGAAGCAGCCCGCAAGTACGGTAAATTTTTGCGCGCACGTTGTGTCAGCATTGTGGGTGGCATGCCTTACCCATTGCAAAACAAACTGTTGTCACAACCGTTGGATATCCTGGTTGCAACACCTGGCCGTTTCATCGATCACCTTGAGCGTGGCCGTATTGATTTGAGCCGTTTGCAAATGCTGGTACTGGATGAAGCTGACCGCATGCTGGACATGGGCTTTATGCCTGATGTTGAGAAAATTTGTGCCGCGTTGCCTGCTGAGCGTCAAACCTTGCTGTTCTCTGCAACGTTGGATGGCATCAAGGATATCGGCAAACGTTTCCTGAACAATCCTTTGACGATTCAGGTAGCTGGGCAAAAAGAGCAACACGCCAATATCGAACAACGTCTGCACTTTGTCGATGACATGAACCATAAAAACAAACTGCTGGAGCATTTGCTGATTGCACCAGACGTTAACCAGGCAATCATTTTCACAAGCACCAAACGTCATGCAGACTTACTGGCTGAAGACTTGTATGCCGCTGGTCACAGTACCGCTGCATTGCATGGTGACATGACACAAGGCGCACGTAACCGTACCTTGACCAAGCTGCGTCATGGTGATGTCAAAGTACTGGTGGCTACCGATGTGGCCGCGCGTGGTATTGACGTGCATGGTATTACGCACGTGATCAATTACGACCTGCCAAAATTCGCTGAAGATTACGTACACCGCATTGGTCGTACTGGCCGTGCCAATAATTCAGGCATTGCGATTTCTTTTGCTTCCAACACTGATCGTCACCTGTTGCGCAAGATTGAGCAATACACTGGCCATAAATTCCAGCCAGCAGTGATTGCCGGTTTCGAGCCAAAACGTACTGTCCGTATGGATGATGGTGGTGAAAAACGCGGCAATGGCGGTAAACGCCCTGGCAGCAGCAATGGCCGTCCACAAAGTAAAGGTGGCTTCCGTGGCAACAGTCGTGACGGCGCTGGTCGTGATGGTGGCGGTAATCGCGAAAACCGCGAATTCCGCGGCAACCGTGAAAACAGTTCTTTTGGTGACCGCGTGATGCGTGAAGGCCAAAACAGTGCACCACGTGCTCCACGTACAGGTGAGCAACGCCCGACCGAACAAAGACATAGTGAGCCACGCGTCAGCGAGCAAAGAAATGACAGGGAAATCAATGGCAATAGTAAAAGCTATACCAAAGACACTGACTTTCAATTTGCCCGTGCATTGACTGAAGAATTCGGTCAACGCCGTCCGCGTTCATCTGCTGGCAGCCCATCTGCGAAACCACAAGAGCGTTTCGGCAATCCTAACGCTGGCAATGGTGCTAATCGTGGCGCGAATAAACCACGCACTGGTGGCAAACCATTTGGTGAAGCTGGTGGTATTAAACGTCCTCGTTCATTTGCATAAACAAACATATGTCAGAGCAAAATACTGTAGATTTGAGTGTACCTTTAGATTCTCCGCCAGCTGTAGACTTTAGGTCTCTGGGCCTGGCTGAGCCGTTGTTGAAAGCCATTGAAGAATCTGGCTACACAACGCCGACGCCTATCCAGGCCCAAGCTATTCCTTTAGCGCTTGAGCGTAAGGATTTAATGGCAGGTGCACAAACTGGCACAGGAAAAACGGCAGCATTTTCGCTACCGATTTTGCATACATTGCTTCCGCACGCGAGTACCAGCACCTCCCCGGCAAAACATCCGATCCGGGCATTGGTGCTGGCGCCTACGCGTGAGTTAGCTATCCAGGTGTATGACAATATTAAAACTTACGCTAAACATACCTCTTTGCGTAGCCTGGTGGTATACGGCGGCGTTGACATCAAGACACAGACACCGATACTCAAAAACGGTGTCGAAATCTTAGTCGCCACGCCTGGTCGCCTCCTGGACCACGTTGAGCAAAAAACACTGTCTTTAAGTCAGGTGCAATTTCTGGTGCTGGATGAAGCCGACCGCATGCTGGATATGGGCTTTATGCCTGATCTCAAGCGCATACTCGCTTTGTTGCCAAAACAGCGCCAGAACCTGATGTTCTCAGCCACATTTTCGGATGAGATTAAACGATTAGCCGATGCCTTCTTGAATAAACCGACATTGATCGAAGTGGCTCGCAGCAATGCCACTAATGACAATGTTGAACAAAAAGCCTATCTGGTTAACTCAGATAAAAAAGAACGTTTTCTGGTGCAGCTACTGAAACAATATGCCAGCCAGCAAGTGATTATATTCACCAAAACCAAAATATCTGCCAGTAAACTGGCACGCGCTTTGGAACGTGCTGAAATCCCGTGTAGCGCAATTCACGGTGATAAATCCCAGAAGGAACGTATTGAAGCACTGGATGCATTCAAGGCGGGGAGTATTCATGCCCTGGTAGCCACAGATGTGGCTGCGCGTGGCCTGGATATCACTGACTTGCCATTGGTGATCAATTACGAAATCTCTACTTCCCCTGAAGACTATGTGCACAGGATTGGCCGTACCGGCCGCGCCGGTGCCAAAGGTATCGCTATCTCGCTGATTGATGAGGAAGAAACCAAGTATTTTGATGAAATCGAAAAGCTGATTAAAAAGCAGATTCCTAAAGAAAAAACAGTTGCCAGCAGCACGCCCGATGACAAACCCAGTCAATCCTCTGGTCAGCGCACGTCTGGTCAACGATCACCTGGTCAACGTTCATCAAAATCCAAAAACTCTGATGATGCGTGGTTTTATCAGCCTTATGAATCAACTGGTGTAGTCGAAACGAGTAAACCAACAGTGGCACCGACCACTAAACCGTCATCAGCCAAACGCAAGGTAGTTGCCGCGTTGCTAGGTGGATTTGGTTTCAAGGCAACACCAAAAACTAAAGCACGCCCTGCCGAGAATAAACGGCAGAATACAGCCAAACCCCGCCAGAAAGAGGCTTTAGAGCAAACAGCCTTAGCCGAAGCAGAAGTGGAAAACGCTCAGTCATAATAAAAATCCCCGTTTTCACGGGGATTTTTATTGGTTTTTTCACTAACGTATCTAACCTTCGCGATTCCGCATAAAATCTGCCACACCATATAACTGGTTAGCCATATGCCGGATAAGGCTCTCCTCAAACTGGCATTGGTGCATGGCTTTTATCATGCAATACATCCACTGATCCCGCTCGGATTCACCGATCGTAAACGGCATATGACGGGCACGCAAGCGTGGATGACCATATCGCTCAATATAAAGCTGCGGTCCACCTGTCCAGCCCATAAAAAACATGAATAACTTTTCACGTGTTTCGGTCAGATCCTGTGGATGCAACGCGCGTAATCCAGAAGCTTTAGGATCGCTATCCATGATATCGTAAAAAGTTTCTACCAGCAGGCGGATATTCTCTGTGCCCTTCTCCGCGCCGCCCAGCCATTCGAACAAAGATTGCTTTGCCGAATTTGACTCTTGGATATCAGTTAATGCCATCGTGTATCAGCCAGCTACTTTAGGGATCACGAAAGCAGCAGCCTGCTTAGCACGGTCACGCGCCAATTCGGTATTTTCCGCAGTAGCCAGTGCCACGCCCATGCGGCGCCTAACGAACGATTCCGGTTTGCCAAATAACCGAATTTCACTATTGGCAACAGACATTGCCGTTTCCAGCCCATGGTACTCAAGAGCAGTTGTATCCGCGCCACCATAGATAACGGCACTGGCGCCCGCTTCACGTTGTGATACGTCTACTGGCAGGCCAAGAATAGCTCTGGCATGCAGTTCAAATTCATTCAAGCGCTGGGTGCACATAGTGACCATGCCGGTATCATGCGGACGTGGGCTAACTTCAGAGAACCACACCTGCTCGCCTTTAACAAATAGCTCTACGCCAAACAAACCCTGGCCACCCAGCGCATCGGTGACTTTTCTGGCGACTTCCTGCGCGTTTTCCAATGCCTTCGGGTGCATGGCTTGCGGTTGCCAGCTTTCCACATAGTCCCCCTGTTTTTGTACATGCCCGATTGGCGCACAGAAATAGGTTTCAATGTGCCCTGCGGCATTTTTTGCACGCACCGTCAGCAGGGTAATTTCGTAATCGAAATCGATCTGGCCTTCTAAAATCACCACACCCTGGTTGACGCGCCCACCACTGGCTGCGTATTCCCAGGCAGTTTTCACTTCACTTGCTTGTGTGATGCGTGATTGGCCTTTGCCAGAAGAAGACATGGTAGGTTTGATAAAGCATGGGTAGCCAATATCTTTATCAATGGCGGCTTGCAACTCAGCTTCGGAACGCGCGAATGCATAAGGAGATGTAGGCAAACCTAATTCTTCAGCGGCCAGGCGGCGTATGCCCTCGCGATTCATAGTCAGTTGCACTGCGCGCACCGTAGGTACGACTGTCACACCAGCAGCTTCGATTTCGGCCAGAGCATCTGTATTCAGCGCTTCGATCTCGGGCACGATAAAATGGGGCTTCACCTGATTAACCAACGCTTTTAACGCATCTGCATCGGTCATATCGATGGCATAAGCATGATGCGCCACCTGATGACCAGGCGCATGCTGATAACGATCAACCGCAATCACTTCTACCCCTAAACGCTGCAAGGCAATGATCACCTCTTTACCGAGCTCCCCGCTGCCTAGCAGCATGACTTTGGTCGCGTTTGCACTTAATGGGGTCCCGATCATTGTTGCACTCCGATGTAAAAGTGCAATTCTACCATGTGCGATTTGCATGACAGCTTGTTGCAGTTGATTTAAAACACAAGCAAAGTGAGATTTCAAAAGGTGCTATATGAAAAAAGACCTCGCATCAGCGAGGTCTTTTTTCATATCGAGTTATATTTCTAGAAAAACTAACTACTTAGTAAGCACACCCTATAACACATCAGACAGAGATCCCATGTTTATCCATGCGGTACCGCATAGTCATCCGGGTGATCCCCAGTATGCGGGCAGCTTTGGAAACATTATTACGTGCTTGTTCCAGCGCATTTAACAGCATGGCTTTTTCAGCATCGTCCAGTGTTAACTGCGCTTCATTGCTAGCGGATGGGCTTGCGGATTGATGCCCCACCTGGGGTAGCCCCAAATCAAGCTCTGAAATCACCGGTTGCGTACACATAAGCACCGCACGGCTGATCTGGTGGCGCATTTCGCGTACATTACCAGGCCAGCGGTATTGCTGGATGGCAATTAAAGCGGTCGGACTGAACTCATGGTGCGGCAATGCATAGCGCTTTTCAGTCATTTGCCTGAAATAGTTGGCTAGCAACATGACATCCTGCCCACGGTCACGCAAAGGCGGCATCTGCATGGTAATGACATTCAGGCGATAATAGAGGTCAGAACGGAAGCGGCCTTCGTTTGACATCTGGTACAAATCGCGATTGGTCGCTGCAATAATACGTGCATGCACCGGGCGCTCTTTATTTGAGCCCAGGCGGCGTACCATGCGTCTTTCAAGTACATTCAGCAGCTTGGCCTGTAATCCTAATGGCAACTCACCAATCTCGTCCAGAAACAATGTACCATCTTCGGCAGACTCAATCAGGCCAGGCCGGGAAGTGACTGCATTGGTAAATGCGCCCTTTTCATTGCCGAACAATTCGCTTTCAATCAGCTCTGCGGGTAACGAAGCACAATCGACGTGCACAAACGGCTTGTCATGATTGACACAGCTGGCATGCAGGTAACGCGCAACCACATCTTTGCCGGTGCCGGTTTCACCAGTGATCAACACAGTGGGCTGCACTGCATCGCTAAGCCCGCTCAGTTGGGCAATACGTGTGATCTGCTGGCGCACGCTTTGCATGGCCGCGCTCTCACCTATCAGTTGGACGGATTCATTCGCCAACGTATCGCGTTGGCGTGAATAATCCAGGCTGGTCTGTAAGTCAGTAGTTTTCTCATTCTTTTGAATGATTAACAGCAACTCTTCAAGATCGATGGGTTTTTTGAGGTAATCAATCGCCCCTAACTTGATGGCATTCACAGCGTCAGTCACATCCCCGAACGCTGTCATGACGATAGTATTGATATTTTTTGCCACGAAATCAGATAACAAATCCAGGCCATTGCCATCTGGCAAACGCATATCGAGCAAGACGATATCCGGCTCAAACTGCTTAACAAGCAACCTGGCATCATGCAGGGACTCTGCGTGCTCACACTCAAACCCTGCTTTCTGCAGACGCTTGACTACAGCGCGTGCAAAAAGCACTTCATCTTCAACCAACAAAATTTTCTTTTTGATAGGTAAAAGTATCGATTTATCCATAGATGATGAAATTTGTGAAAGCACGCATCCTCCTTATTTCTTATTATTAGTCGTTATCGTAACTAGCTAAGGATTGCTTAGGTTTGAATTCATAGCGCAAACCAATCCAACCCGCACGTGGTGCACCTGGCAACAGGCTAAGCACTTTGCTTTCGTCACCGAAAGTGCCGCTGGCATCAAACAGGCTCTCTGCCAAACGACCGGCAAGGTTATATTCCTTGTCAAAAATATTGGTTGCCTTGGCAAACATCTTCCAGCCATTACCAAAGTTATATTGGCTATCCAGGTTTACGATAAAGTAGCCGCTAACCTTGCCTTTGCCAGTCGCACAATCATCCCCATTGTTGCAAATAGCTGCGTTTGATCGATGGCTGTTATTCTCATTCCCGTATACAAACTGGTCTGAATAACCAATCACATTGGTGCCCACATTCCAGTTTGGAGTCACAGAATATTGACCACGCAGCTTCAATTGATGTTGTGGAATCGCTGGAATCCGGTCACCGGATCGTGCTGTGTATACGCCTTCGTTGATTGTGTTGGCTGCACCCACTGAATTCGATCCATTCACGAATTCAACATCGGTATCATAGGTTGCATGCACAAAGCTGTATGAAGCACTCCATTTAAATTTCTCGATAAAACCACTCAGGCCCATATCAATCCCCTGGCGCTTGGTTCTACCCACATTCTTGAAGTAACCAGCACCGGTCTGGGTGTTGGCTGCCGTAAATTGAATGTCATCATGATTAACTGCATGGTAAACACCGGCATTCCAGTTGATGTTATCCGTTAACTGGCCACGGCCACCAAACTCATAAGTCTTTGCAACCACTTGATTCAAAGGCGGATCATCTGCCAATGCGGCTGGCAGCAAGCAAGGGGAAGCAGGGTTTGAACAACCCACTTCAATCGCAGTCGGTGCACGGCTGGATTCACTGTATGAGGTATATACAGTCAATGCTTTGGTAGGGGTATAGGTCAAACCTACAGTCGGGTTTAAACGTGTGTAACTGTCTTTTGCAGTCAAGCTGTTAAAGTTATTGGCAGCAGACGCCGGGCCGCGCAAGGTATCAGTATTGTCTACGCGGGTGAAGTTCCAGCTCGCACCTGCATTAAGATGCCAGAATTCGTTCAGCGACAAGGTGTCTGTAGCAAATAAACGCCCGGTATATTGTTTGCCTGTCAGGCCAACGGTTTGGCGCTGACCCAAAGCGCCGGGGCCATCTAAAACCGGCGCTCTCGTGCCGTCGAATACCGGGTCACTCTCTCCAACGCCAACAACAGTACCTTCCGTGTCGCCAATATTGATCTGTTCAGATTGTTTGAAACGGATGAGGCTGTAATCATAACCAGCACCTACAACGAATTGATTTTCTTTACCAAGAAAATCCTGATTGAAAGTGGCCTGACCTGTAGCGCCATAGGTATTCTGGCTGGTGTGTGTGTTATTCATTACGGCACCGATCAACTCACAATCACCGCCGCCTGGAGCACAATTAACACCTGGGTACCCTGTTAAAGTATCACCTTCGTCCACTTCACCTTCGTAACCGTCACCGTTTTTAGTTCTACGGTTGGATTTTTTGTAATACACGTTACCAGACAACATCGTGTCACTGCTTAACCAATGGCTACCATTCAATGCCAGGAAGTGTGAGTAATTGTTGGTTGCATCCGGACGTGTATGAATCTGGTCACGATCACCGCTCAACAGGTATTCAGGCGTTAAACCGTTTCCAATCAACTTATTATCTGCCCCTATGTAAGTCAGATCCAGTTTGGTGGTTTCGCTTTGCCATCCGGTTTTGGCAAACAACTGGTTTACGTGTGATGGTGAATATTTTCTCCAGCCATCCTCTGTCGTATGCTGGAAGCCGATCATGTAATCGACCGATCCATCTTTGGATACGCCGCCGTATTCGGCTAAAGCGCGTTGACGGCCCCATGAACCTGCTTCGTACTCAAGCGCAGCACCCTGGTTGTTACGGCCACTTTTAGTCTGTATCGCAATTGCACCACCCAGTGTATTCAAACCATATAATGGGTTGGATCCTGGAATCAATTGCATATCGCCAATCGCGAAACTAGGAATCTTGTCCCATGAAGTCACATCACCAAACGGCTCATTGATACGCACACCATCAATGTAAGTTGATAAGCCTTGAGGATTACCAAGCAATGAAGAAGCAGAATAACCCCTGAAGTTGATTTCCGGCTGCCAGGGATTGCCACCCAATTCTGTGACTGTCACGCCTTGCATATTGTTATTCATGTAATCAGCGATCGAAACACCAACCTGGTTGTTAATAGCAGCAGGGTTCGCCATCTGGATATTGGCTGGCACCTTGTGCAGAGGTAACCCGATGCCTTTAAGAGGCGTTGCACTGTACACTTCAACTTTTTGAATATTCAATGATTCATCAGCCTTTACCATGGCGGTTTGTGCTGCGTACGCAGACACTATGGCAAGCAATAGCGGCTTGACAGTAGTTTTGTTCATAAAGGTATCCTTTTCCCGAGAATATTAATTTTTAACTTTTATAAAAAAGCATATTCCCAAATGCAATTATTGTTCCGCAATTGCAGCAAAGAAAAAGACATTTAAAATCAATATGCTAAAAATACAATGGTGTATAACAACCATAATAACGGCTGTAAATAGCCAATTTTATGGTTGTTATTGGTTGCAAGCAACCAATTTTTTATGATGTACTGAGGGGAAGCAGAGATATTTCCAGGCCATAAGCGTTACGGCCAGGTTGCCAGGCGGCATCTACTGCGAGGGAAGCGAGTGAAACAAGTGTTGGGGAATCTGATCCGGCCGAAGCGACATGCACTATGGGGTAAAACGCCCGCTGCCAAGGCGGAATAGCCAGCATTTGGAAAATGACTTTCAATTCTCTACGCGGACGTTTGGTGTCTGGCTGTAAAGTTTCACCCCCGGCTCTTGGCAAAAGCATTACCTCAAGGTTCTCCAACTTGGGCATAGCTTGTCCATAGCGCCTGTGCAAGGTGATGGCTGCAGGATTGACGCCAAGGCGTGCTAGCGCAATCCCCCGCCCCTTACTGACTTTGAAATGGACTTGCCAGTCACCCCAAATCTGACTTTTACCCCCCTGCCACACCAAAGGTGTTTTAGGTAATGCCGTGGGCTTGCCTGCACAGTAAAGGCGCTGTTGATAATGATGCAAATAAGCCAGGCGCTTACCCGCTTGTCCGTGTAGAGGCAAATGTAGATAGCGATGCGGTTTTACAGAAGATAATTGTTGCCAGTAATCCTGTAACTGCTCAGTATTAGGCATACGTAAATCAAGCTGCTGGAACCAGTAGCGCAACATATTTTTGGCACGCACATCGCCGAGCAGCCGCAGACGCTGGATGTCGACAGACTGGCCCAACCACTCATCCCGGACATCGCATGCACAGATATCCTGACTGGCTAAAGCATCCAGCAGGATTTGCGCTTCTGCCATGTGATTAGCGCTACGCGACAACGCGCTATCTAACTGCGGGTAACGTTCACGTAAAACAGGCATCGCCGTGTGACGCATAAAGTTACGATCATAACGGGTGTCTGTGTTGCTCTCATCCTCAACCCACTTGCAGTGCAGTGCGTTCGCGAGCTGTAATATATCTGCTTTCTTTACCTGCAATAAGGGTCTTAACAGAAAGCGGTCCGCATCCCACGCACTCATGGCGGAAAGGCCTTTTACCCCGGCGCCACGCACCAATTGTAAAAGCAAGGTTTCGCTTTGATCCTGCACATGATGTGCCGTGACAATGGCATGCGCAGCCAGCTGTTGCCGCTGCCGCTTTAGCGCCTCATAACGGGCCTCACGCGCGGTAGCTTCGACGCCTAGCCCACTGCGAGAGTCGACATGTACCTTCTCAGCATAAAACGGTATGTCTATTTCTCTACACACGCGTTCACACAAGCTTAACCAATCATCCGCGTGTGGGCTCAACCCGTGATGAATGTGCATGGCAGAAAGCGTAAAAGGCAATTGCGAAGAAAGCTTCGCCAGAGTATGCAGTAAAACAATAGAGTCGACACCACCACTTAGCGCAAGCAGCAGGTGCGAAGGTGATGTGTGGTTTTTTTGTGCAGCCAGAAAAGAGGCAATGCTCTTCTCCAGCTTTGCAGATACAAGAGATGCAGCGTTATTTGTCACTCTTATTTGTCAGTGGCAGCTTTAAACTTACCGTAGCTCATCAAACGCTGGTAACGAGTTTCCAAAAGCTGCGGTATCTTTTTGGATTGCAAGGCTTTAAGTTGCTGGGCGATCGTCTGACCAATACGCTCCATCACCTCTTCATAATTACGATGCGCACCGCCCAATGGCTCGCTCACAATAGTATCAATCAGGCCGAGTGACTTCAGGCGGTCAGCGGTAATGCCCAATGTTTCGGCTGCGTCTGAAGCTTTGCTGGCGCTTTTCCAAAGAATGGAAGCACACCCTTCAGGTGAAATGACTGAGTAAGTTGAATACTGCAACATATTCAAATGATCGACTACGCCTAAGGCCAGCGCACCGCCAGAACCCCCCTCGCCGATCACAATACCAATAATCGGGGTTTTCAGTTCTGCCATTACATAAAGATTACGTGCAATCGCTTCGGACTGTCCACGTTCTTCGGCGCCAATCCCCGGGTAAGCACCTGGAGTATCTATCAGCGTGATGATAGGCATATGAAATTTTTCGGCTAACCGGAACAAGCGCAAGGCCTTACGGTAGCCTTCCGGACGCGGCATACCAAAATTACGGTATTGGCGCTCTTTGATATCGCGGCCTTTTTGATGACCGATCACCATCACCGGGATACCTTTAAAACGAGCTGTCCCGCCCACAATCGCTGGATCATCAGAAAATGCACGATCGCCATGTAACTCCTGGAAATCAGTAAACAAGGCGTTGATATAATCCATGGTGTAAGGCCGCTGGGGATGGCGGGCGACCTGTGAAATTTGCCAGGCAGTTAAATTCTGGTAAGTGTCTTGCAGCAGCTTGTTATTCTTCTTTTGCAATAAATCCAGCTCTTTGGAAATATCCAGTGAATCATGCTCGTCATGAGATGACTGCAGAGCCTCAATACGCTTTTCAAGTCCGGCAATCGGTTGCTCGAAATCAAGATAAGTCAGTTTACTAGGCGTCAAACGTTTGGCACTCATTATGAATTCTTTAGTTAAAAAGTTCAGGCATTATAAAGGATTTTGACATTTTCTTTTGACAACCAACCTTGTAAATTCAATAGAAGGTCATCGTGCAACACCACTTGCCAGTCATCACCCAGCATTAAGCTGACCTGTGCAGACTGGTTATGGTAATCGACTTTGATCGGGCAGCGCTTTTGCTCCTCATTGGCATAACGATAAGGCGTCAGCACCGTCATCAACCGCTGCAGGTCCGATTGCCCGTTGCAGCTTAGCGTCAGCATCTGTGCAAAGCGGTTTCGCACCGCAGCGAAGTCATATAACTTCCTGGCACTGACGCGTATACCGCCGGAAAACTCGTCATTGGAAATACGCCCTTCGACGATCAACAGCTGGTCTTCCTTGATCCACTGCGCGTGTTGCATTAGCAATTCAGAGCCCACCACCACGTCTGTACGACCTACCGCATCATCCAGGGTGACGATGGCCATCTTGCCACGCTGGGTCATGCGCACCCGCACGCCCATCACCACACCTGCTAGCAATTTAGGCTCGTTTTGTGGCGTCAGTTCACCCAGGTTGCCTTTAATAAATGGGCCAAGCTGCGCTTTGTAACTTAAGTAAGGATGGCCGCTGAGGTAAAAACCCAACGCTGCTTTTTCTTCCTGCAATGCCTGTTCAGGGCTCCACGCTGTCACTGCTGGTAATTGATGTTGTGTTTCGACCACGCCTCCAAACAGGCAGTCTTGCCCCGCATGGGCTGCTCTTTGCTCAGCCGCACTGATTGCGCCATCCAGTCCAGCCAATAATGCAGCGCGGTTAGGTTCAAGCTTATCAAAAGCACCCGCCCGGATCAGCGATTCAATCACACGCCGATTCACTTTCCGCAAATCCAGGCGCTGGCAAAAATCAAAAATATCTTTAAACGGACCTTCAGCCTCGCGTGAAGCCACAATCAAATCGATCGCAGCGCCACCTGTGCCCTTGACTGCGCCCAACCCATACAGGATTTGCTGGGCACTCATGGGCTTGAACTGGTAAATACTGGCGTTGATATCCGGTGGCAACACATCTACATGGTTGCCGGCACAGTCATCAAAAAACGTATGCACGTTATCGGTATTGTTCATGTCGGCGGACATTGTCGCGGCCAGGAATGCGGCCGGATAATGCGCTTTCAGGTAAGCGGTATGGTATGCCACCAATGCGTAAGCCGCCGCGTGCGACTTGTTAAAGCCATAGCCGGCAAATTTTTCCAGCAAGTCAAACAGGTCGTTCGATTGCTGCAGGGTCAATCCATTTTTAAGTGCGCCTTCATTGAAAATTTCACGCTGTATCACCATCTCTTCCGGTTTTTTCTTACCCATGGCGCGCCGCAGCAAGTCAGCGCCGCCCAGGCTAAACCCGGCCACCACCTGTGCAATCTGCATCACCTGTTCCTGGTAGACGGCAATTCCGTAGGTTTCTTTCAGGATAGATTCGGTAGAAGCATGCGGATATTCGACACGCTGCGTGCCGTGCTTGCGTCGACAGAAGTCGGGGATCAAATCCATCGGGCCTGGTCGGTAAAGCGCTACCAGCGCGATAATGTCTTCAAACAGGTCAGGCTTGGCCTGCTTCAACATATCCTTCATACCGCGCGATTCCAGCTGGAATACCGCGGTGGTATTCGCCGTTTTCAGCAGATGGTAACTACGCTTGTCATCCAGCGGAATAGTTTCAAAATTTAACGGTGGTAACTCTTCTTCTGCGCGTTGCGCATTGGCATTTTCTAAAGCCATATTGAGGATGGTCAATGTGCGCAAGCCTAAAAAGTCAAACTTGACCAAGCCGACCGCTTCGACGTCATCTTTATCGTACTGGCTAACCAGGCTGTCGCCATTGGGCTGGCAATAAACCGGGGAAAAGTCTGAAATCTTGCCTGGCGCAATGAGCACGCCACCGGCATGCATACCGATATTGCGCACCAACCCTTCAAGACGGAGCGCTAAAGAAAGTAATTCTGCGACTTCTTCTTCGTTTTCGCGGCGCTCTTTTAACTGCGGCTCTTTTTCGAGCGCAGATTCCAAGGTGATGCCGAGTTCGAGTGGAATCAGTTTGGCAATGCCATCGACAAAGTTAAAAGGCAGATCCAATACACGACCGACATCGCGGATCACCGCCTTGGCAGCCATGGTACCGAAGGTGGCAATTTGTGAAACCGATGCCAGGCCATATTTGTTTTTAACGTAATCGATGACCCGATCACGCCCTTCCTGGCAGAAGTCAATATCGAAGTCGGGCATGGAAACCCGTTCAGGATTGAGGAAACGCTCGAACAGCAGGTTATATTTCAGCGGATCGAGGTCAGTAATGCCCAGGCTATAGGCGACTAATGAGCCTGCACCAGAACCCCGGCCAGGCCCCACCGGCACGCCGTTATTTTTTGACCAATTGATAAAATCGGCCACGATAAGAAAGTAACCAGGGAAACCCATCTGGATAATGATGCCGCACTCAAACTGCAGTCGCTCCTCATATTCGGTGCGCTTCTGCTCGCGTTTCGCCTCATCGGGATACAGGTAAAGCAGCCTCTTTTCCAATCCCTGTTTTGATTGGTCTATCAAAAAGGCATCCAGACTCTCACCATTCGGCGTTGGGAAGTCCGGTAAGTAACTCTTGCCCAGCGTCAGTGTCAGGTTGCAGCGTTTTGCGATCTCCACCGCGTTTTGCAACACAGTCGGCATATCAGCAAATAATGCCTGCATTTCTGCCTGGGTTTTTACATATTGCGAAGCCACGAAGCGTTTGGGTCTGCGTTTATCCGCGAGCACATAGCCTTCAGCAATACAGGTACGCGCTTCGTGCGCCATAAAATCATCTGGTGTTTGAAACTGGATCGGATGTGTCGCCACCAAAGGCAAATCCAGTTGTTGCGCAATGAAAGCTGTTTGCTGTATCAATTGCTCCTGGGCACGCACTTCCTGAGTGCCAGCATCATACACGCGCTGCACTTCCAGATAATATCGTCCCTGAAAAATCTGCGACCAATGCCGGGCGGATTGTAATGCCAGTGCCTGGTTACCCGATTGCAAAGCCTGACCAATGTCCCCTGCATTAAAGCCTGACAACATCAACAGACCTGTGTTTTTCTCCTCTAACCATTCAGGCTTGAGTTCTGCACGTTCTCGGTACTGATTTTCCAGATAAGCCTTGCTCAGCAACTCACACAAATTGCGGTAGCCTTGCTGGTTTTGAACCAACAATAACATGCGATGAGGCTGATCACGTTGTATGGTGTTTTCCACCCATACATCGCAACCTAATATGGGTTTCAGGCCTTTGCTGCGTGCAGCGTTGTAGAATTTTACCGCGCCGAACAGGTTGGCAAGGTCAGTCAATGCGATGGCAGGCATGCCGTCTTGCTTGGCGGCTTTGACATAATCGCCGATGCGCACAGTGCCGTCCACGATGGAGTATTCACTGTGGCAACGCAGATGAATAAATGCGGGTGGCGAAGGTGGAGTTTGAGGCGATTCCATAGTGTTATTTTACCTGTCATCGACTTTTTTGTGCCGGCCTGCACTGCAAATAATCTGGTTGACATGGCCTGAATGACCGCCGAAACTTGGCTTGAGCCACAGTCTTAACATATGCAAAAAGCACTTAAGCAGCTGGTTAATATGCACTATGATGTCAGGCTTGTTGATAAAATTAAGCCTGTTTGATCATGTCACACGCTATTTCATTACTTGATGAGCCCATTCTAGTGGAAGACAATTTACCGCGTGTGGGCGAAATATTACCTTTCTTCCAGCTGGTAAACCACTTGCTGGAAGACATCACCCTAGAATCCTTCCAGGGTAAGCGCAAGATCCTGCATTTTTTCCCAGGCATTGATATCCCAACCAGTGCACACAGCGTGCGCACATTGGAAAACCTGGGAAAAAGTTTGTCCAATACCGTCATACTGAATATTTCACCAGACCTGCCATTCACCATGTCGCGCTTTTCCGAGGCAGCACATTTAACGCATAGCATTAACCTTTCTACCATGCGGGGCCGGGATATGTTCAAAAACTACGGTGTCCTGATCATGTCCAGCAAATTGGCCGGCTTACCGGCACGTGCATTGATGGTGGCAGATGAAAATGACAAGCTGCTGCATGTGGAACTGGTAAGTGACCTCGCTACTGAGCCTGACTTTGATACAGCGTTGAGGCTGCTTACACGCTGATTACCTTATTTTTTATAAGGTTGATTGCCTTCGCGCTAAGCGCTACAGTAGCTACTTTATCTACTTAACCCGTTTTGGAGAAACATTATGGCAAGCGTAACGCTTAAAGGTAACCCGGTCGCTGTTGGCGGAAAATTTTTATCAGTCGGTGATACCGCACCTGACTTTCAACTGGCAGATGCCAAACGTAACCTGGTCGGCCTGGACGCCTATGCCGGCAAGCGTAAAGTGCTGAATATTTTCCCTAGCATTGATACACCGACTTGCGCGACTTCTGTACGCACCTTCAATAAAGAAGCCAGCAAAGCCAGCAACACCGCAGTATTGTGTATCTCTGC
>NZ_DATHWZ010000036.1:0-11070 GCF_035460085.1 Methylophilus sp. | reverse complement strand
CAAAATAAGGGAGAAGGGAGCGACTGTCTGAATCCCGCGGTGGCCTGCGTTTTGTGCAGGCCGCTAGGATGAGTTTCGTGACCGCTTATTTTGACGAGCAACGCAGGATACAAGCGGAAGCTAGGGTGCCCTTTCTTTTGGCTATATTATACTTCGCATACCCAAGTTCGAAATGAAGGTGTAAGATGAGAAAAACTTACACCTTACGGAGTCTTTGGGATATGTATAAATTTGATGCTCATGAGTTGGTTCAAATTTCGCACCTTATGGGTCAGATAGAAGGATTAGTTAGAAATACAAACGATGATATTTTTCTTCCAGACGAACTAATTAATGCTGCTCCAGCGAATTTAAATTCTTTGAAGTCATCCCTTATAAATGTACATCTAGATGTATCTGCTGGTTTTGTTGACCTCATGCTTGAGGCCTTTTCAAAAAAGAAGAATTTTTTGGAGATTGCGAAAACAATTAGTCAGTTACAAAGCTCTATTGTAATAGAACTAAAACAGCGTAATTTTATTGGGCTAACATCTATAGAGCATGAACTTTATAATCAAACAAAACCGCACATGGGACAAGAAGTTGCAGACAAGTTTCCATCAGCTTTATATGAAATAGACGAAGCCGGAAAGTGTTTAGCTCTTGGTAGAGCGACAGCAACCGTATTTCATCTTATGCGTATATTAGAAATATCAATATGTGCGATTCATCACTGCTTATCAATCAATGTTCCTTTAGTTGGAAATAATAGAAACTGGGGAAGTATTTTGAAGCGCATTCGTGAGGAAATTAGAGAGAAAGATAAGCAGAACAGTTATCAATGGAAAGATAAAGATAATTTCCAAGATATTTATGCTCGTCTTGATGCAATCAAAGATGCATGGAGAAATAAAACCATGCATGTTGAAATTAAATATACTGAAGCAGAGGCGCAGTACTTATTTGATACTACAAATGCCTTTATGCAGAAGATTGCATCTAAGATGGATGAAAATGGGGTGCTTACTCCATGAAACAGGAGAGGATTACTATTTTGCAATCCTCTCCTGTTTCAAAAGTAATAGGCTGCAACTATTAGCACGCACTTTGTAAATGAATTATTAACGGCTGCTATATGTCTTAGGTTAACTTAGATTGAATACTTACTAAGTATAACCATATAGAACTTACAATGTAATCAAGTTTTGTATCTTTTATCCGTAAGTAACTTGTAACTATTCAGAGTTATTATGAATGTGGGAAATTTTCCTACATGATATACAGTGATTTACCTACTTCTTCATGCCTCTCAAAAGATTAATATACTGTTACCGATAATCTGATAACATTACAAATGTACCTGTTTGGCAGGTACTTTTTGCTATCCGCAGTTTTTATAAATTGCCAGTAAACGCAAAAAAGGAAATGAAAATGAATGATCAAAATTGGAATAAATTCAAAACCCTAGTACATTACATCTGCGAAAAAGCAGAAGATCCGTCTTTGCTAGGAGCTGTGAAGCTAAATAAAGTACTGTGGTACGCTGACGCTTTTAACTATATGACTACAGGCGCTCCAATTACTTGCGCTACATATGTAAAACGTCAGCATGGGCCGGTGCCTAATGCAGTCGTGACTGCTGTTGATCAGTTAGTTACCGAAAGAAAGATTGCCCGTGGGCATGTGAACCATTTTAATTATGGTAAACATGAGTACATATCCATTGAGCCTGTGGACAAAAGCGCTTTTAACGGCAATGAGATATCGCTAGTAGATGAAGCCTTTGAATATGTCTGCGTAAAACACACTGCCAAATCTATTAGTGAGGAAACTCATGGGACTATTTGGAAGCTAGCAGAAATTGGGGAGTGCATTCCTTTAGAAACTGTATTTGCTAATCAATTAGGCGAAATTGATGAAAATGATATTTTCTGGGCACAGGAGAAGCTTGCTCTAGCAGCATAATCATCCATGACATTCCATGCTCGATCAATTATTGAATCACCAGAAGTCGAGCAAGCGCTTAATGAAGCCGTTACTACTTTTCCACGTATTAATGATTTATGGGAAGGTTGGAAATGGAGATTAGCAAGAGGCCCACAAGAAGATGCGGTGCAAATTACTGGTACAAATGCTTGGATTATAAAAACGGCTGATTACTCGGAATTTGGCACTCCCAAATCAATGACTATATTGTTTGATTTTAATGAAGATGAAGTAAATATAATCTCAATAAAATTAGATTGAATTAGAAAAACCCGCAACTTAGCGGGTTTTTTATTTTGATTTTCTTGGTTTTTCTTTTCGATTAATAATCTTCAGAGCGTCCTCGAACTTCCGCCCTGATTCATCCACTTCTAACAGTCTAGAGGTTTCCTCGAACCGCTTCGATTGCTCTTTGTCATTAGGTTCCGGCTTTGGGTTTTCTGCCACTTTTATTCCTCCTGTGTGGTTCCTCATTAATTAATCGTTTTATAGGTTAACCGCTTGCCGATTACACCGCGTAACAGTTTGTCAGCGCGATCAGTATCGTTCACGCCTAATGCAACACGGTTGTTATAGCGGAAGTCGTATTCCGCAAGGTAGCGGTTAAGGTGGTTATGTGCGCAATGCTGATAAATACCTTTCATGCCACGCTTGAAGATAGAGAAGAAGCCTTCAATGGTGTTGGTGTGTACAGTAGGATCAACTTTAGATACATATTCACCTGAACCGTGCTTAGTGAATCCATGCTCACGGAAATGCTTGTTCATGCCTGAATAGCGGTTAGTGTATTGACCAGCTTCATCAGTCAACAATCTAGCTTCGGTCTGGATGTTGGCTTGCAGGATAGGTAACAGAGTAGAGATTTTCAGGTCATCAACGACGATGCTTCTAGCTTGCTTGGTGTTACGGTCAACCAGAGAAAGAACTTTGTTCTTATGCTCATAGCCGCGACCAATCGGGCTACCTTTAGGCTTTTTGGTGAAGTCACGACCAATAAAGGTTTCATCAACTTCAACGTCACCACCATTGCTACCGAACAAGGTTACATCGGTTGATTTCATAGCTTCACGGATACGGTGAGACATAAACCAAGCAGATTTGATAGTGATGCCTAAAGTGCGGTGCAATTGGTTAGAGCTAATACCTTTTTTGCTGGAAGATATAAGGAAGATAGCTTGCAACCACAAACGCATAGGGATGTGGCTAGATTCAAAGATAGTACCAACCTTAACAGTGAATGGCTTGCGGCAGGTGTAGCACTTGTAAGTACCAATGCGAGTGCTTTTACCGCCCATCTTGCCGATGCGGTCAAAGGTTGCACAGTGTGGGCATACAGGACCATTAGTCCACAGCTTAGATTCTACGTAAGCGTATGCGGCTTCTTCGTTGTGAAAGTAAGGTGCTGAAAGGATGCTCATATCTGTATCTCCAAAGTATGGACAGATTATGAGCTATTTATCTGGGTACGTAAAGTATAATATCGCCTTTCTTTTGGTTACTTGTTCTTTGGGCAAGCAAAGAAAAGTAACTCGCCTAGAGGCGAAAAACAATGCTTAAACCATCCAAAGAAATACCTATTAAAACCTTCAGCAAGTGCGACACTGGCTCATTAATTGTAACTGAGCTAAGCATGAACCTTGCCTGGATTCCGGCCTAGGCCAGAATGAAGACCTGTTGCAAATGATGGTTTGTTAACATTCATGATTTGATATGGCAAGTGTCACCAAAGCTCGTTAAACTTAAACCATCCAGCACATAGTGAGGCCATCATTCCCACTATGTCGCAAAAACCAAACAGGCCAGACAAACATCGCATCAAGCCTGCAAAAAACTAGAAGAGGATTTTCATGAGCGCGTTGAAGATTGTATTGTTAAGCATACTATTGTTTTCAAATATGGCTGCTGCCGAACCCGCACCTCCAATAGCTGCTGTCACCGTACAATCCTTCTCCCCACAAGGCGAAATCAAAGCCGTACGCCAAGTGAGCGCCCGCTTCTCCGAAGCCATGGTGGCTTTCGGTGACCCCAGGCTGGAATCGCCTTTTGACATATCCTGTCCGGTAGCTGGCAATGGTCATTGGGCAGATGCACTACACTGGATCTACGATTTTGACAGTGACCTGCCCGCGGGAGTTAAATGTACTTTCACATCGAAATCCAGCAGCAAAAGCCTGAATGGCGTTGCGCTTGAGCGTAAATCCTTCAGCTTCAACACCGGCGGTCCGGCCATCCAGCTTTCTCATCCTTATGAAGGCAATGAGTCGATTGATGAAGAACAGGTATTCCTGTTGGGGCTGGACGCGCCGGTCAGTCTTGATTCCGTTAAACAGCATGCTGCTTGCAGTATTAATGGCGTGGGTGACCGCATCCCGTTGAAGATTATTGAAGGCAGCCAGCGTGACAAAATCCTGGCCGAGCAGGCTAGCCGTGCCAGCAATTTCTTTCTGGTAATCACCAAAAAAGCTAAACAGGGCATTGTTGAAGTCAAAGATAACCGCTTGAAAAACGCAACTGTGATCGTGGCTCAATGTGACCGCAAATTGCCGGCAGGCAGCAAAGTAACCTTATGGTGGGACAAAGGCATCACGTCAACCTCAGGCATTGCTACTTCACAAGCCCAATCCTTGCAATTTGCCGTGCGCGAGGCATTTAAAGTCAGCGTCAATTGCACGCGCACCAACCCAAAAGCGGGCTGCGTGCCGGTGCTGCCGATTACCGTGCAATTCAGCGCACCGGTAGAGCGTGATGTCGCGAACAAGTTATTACTGAAAACCGCCGATGGCAAGCAAATAGCACCAGTGATTGGCAAAAATGACACCGGCAAAACCGTAGAGTCGGTTTCTTTTCGCGGACCATTTACCGAAAAAAGCAGCGTCAGCCTGTCACTTCCCTATGGATTCAAGGATGACGCTGATCGCTCGCCAGTGAACAGCGCGTCATTCCCGCTCAAGCTTGATATTGACGAAGACCCGCCACTGATCAAGTTTCCTTCGCGCTTTGGTATTCTCGAGCAACATGCACAACCTGCCCTGCCAGTCAGCGTGCGGAATGTTGAAGCGGCGCTCACTGGCGTGCAACTGCAACCTGGTGCATCCGCTACCAGTAAAGGCATCGTCGGCAGGCTGGCACTGGACGATGACGCGACGCTGGCGGAATGGTTTTTCCGCGTCACCCGCCATCCTTACGATAATAAGCTGGATCAGCAGTTTTCGCGCGAGCATGACCGTTATCCGCGTGAAGGCGAAATCCCGTTACTGATGGATTCAGCCAAAGATTCAAATTTTAAAACCAGCCCGCTACAACTGCCGCGTGCGCATGGCGATAAAACCTTTGAGCTGATAGGCGTGCCACTGAAAAAGCCCGGTTTTTATATAGTGGAATTCGCCAGTGACCGCCTGGGGGCCACGCTGCATGGCGAGCAAAAACCCTACTATGTATCTTCCAGTGCGCTAGTGACCAATATGGCAGTGCACCTGAAACAGGGCCGTGAATCTTCGCTGGTATGGGTCACACGGCTGGATAATGCACAACCAGTCGCCAATGCGGCAGTTCGGGTTTCCACCTGTGAAGGTCGCACCTTGTGGGAGGGAAAAACCGATGGCAAGGGCATGGCGCATATCGAAGAAACATTGCCTGACAGCTACTACAACCATTGCTCGGGTTTGCTGGCAACGGCGCGCAAAGGTGATGATATGTCGTTCGTGTTTTCATCCTGGGACGATGGCATCAGCCCCTGGCAATTCAATCTAGGGGGAGGCTCCTCTGGTACGCCACTGGTTGCGCATACGGTATTTGACCGCCCCCTGTTCCGTGCTGGTGAAAAAGTGTCCATGAAACACTTTATCCGCGTACGCACCGGCAAAGGATTTGATCTCTCGGACAACCAGCCGGCAACTATCTCAGTAGTACATGAAGGTAGCGGCGAGAAATATGATGTACCGGTGAGCTGGTCAAACGCTGCTGGCGTATCTACCTGGGAAATCCCCAAAGAGGCAAAGTTAGGTACTTACTCAGTGTCATTCATGGCTGGGCAGTTTATGCTCACTTCGGGCGCATTCCGCGTCGAGCAATACCGGGTACCGCTGATGAAAGCAGTGCTGAAACCGCCAGCGCAACCATTGATTAACGGCAACCAACTAGCGATTGATGCCCAGCTGAATTATTTGGCGGGAGGTGCCGCTGCCGGCGCGCCGGTCAAGTTCCGCAGCCGACTTGTGCACTACCCGCTGCAATTTAACCAGTTTGAAGATTTCAGTTTTGGCGGACATATCCCCAAAGAAGGCATAGAAGCAGTACAACCTTATTCCTATGATCCGGAGATGGAGGAAGGTGGCGATAGTGATGCGGAGTCGTCTGCGCAAGTCAAAGGCTACCCGGCGAAAACCGTGAATCTGTCTCTGGATGGCAATGGCGGAGCCAGGGTCACGTTCGACAAATTACCCAGGGTGCAGGAATCGCATGCGCTTGAAGTGGAAATGGAATACACCGACCCTAACGGCCAGATTCTAAATGCCGCCACACAAGCGGTGATATTGCCTTCGGCATTGTCGCTCGGCATGAAAATAGAAGGCTTTTTTGCGACCAAGGAGCGGCTGGCATTCAAGGTGCTGGCACTGGATGCAGCAGGCAAACCTTGGGCAGACCGCAAAGTGAATATCGAAGCATATACACGCAAAACCTATGCTTACCGCAAACGTATGCTGGGCGGATTTTATGCCTATGAGCAAACCGCTGAAGTGAAGAAGGCAGGCAATGTTTGTGGTGGCAATACTGATAAACGCGGCATACTGATGTGCGATGGCCCGGCGCCGGAATCAGGCGAAATCATACTGGTAGCCTCTGCCCAGGATAAACAAGGCAATATCGCCATTGCCAGCAGTGAAGTATACGTGGCAGACGACAACGCCTGGTTTGACGCCTCGCAAAGTGACCGTATCGACTTGCTGGCAGATAAGCGCGCCTATGAGCCTGGCGAAACAGCCCGCTTTGAAGTGCGCATGCCATTCCGAAAAGCAACAGCATTGGTGACAGTCGAGCGCGAAGGCATCCTCGATTCTTTCGTATTGCCTGTCAGCGCAAGTTCGCCATTTATCAAAGTGCCGATTGCGAGCAACTATGGTCCCAATGCTTATGTATCCGTGATGGTAGTGCGTGGCCGTATAGACCCTGAAGTATCCGGCCAGTTTTCATGGCTGAAGCGCATGGTTTACCGCATAGGTATGTTCTTTGGCCTGGTCAAGAAAATGCCAGTAGAAATAGATACCCGGCCTACGGCGTTGGTAGATTTAACCAAACCGGCATTCAAACTAGGCATGACACAGATCCGCGTCGGCTGGCAGGCTTACAGCCTGAAAGTCAAGGTTGAACCCGATCGCCAGGCTTACCATGTGCGCGATAAAGCACGGGTGAAACTGACGGTGACGGACCCCACCGGCAAGCCTGCCGCCAATGCCGAAGTGGCGCTGGCAGCGGTGGATGAAGGCCTGTTGCAACTGGCGAAACCGCAATCGTGGAATTTACTGGAAGCGATGATGGCGCGACGGCCAATTGAAGTGCGTACTTCTACCGCGCAATCGCAAGTGATAGGGAAACGCCATTTTGGCAAAAAAGCCGTCGCACCTGGCGGCGGTGGCGGCCAGGGAGCCAATGCACGTGAGTTGTTTGATACCTTGCTGTTATGGAAACCAAGCCTGAAACTGGATAAGCATGGCCAGGCAGTGGTGGATGTGCCCTTGAATGACTCTTTGACTTCATTCCGGATTGCGGCGATTGCGCACGCTGGTGCCATGCGCTTTGGAACTGCTTCCACCCTGATTCGTAGCGGGCAGGAAGTGATGCTGTTCTCCGGCTTGCCACCGTTTGTGCGCGAAGGCGACCAGTTCAATGCCATGGTCACGGTGCGTAATGGCGCCGAGCGGCCTTTGACCCTGGATGTAACGGTGACGGATGACGTCAGCAAAACACCGCACACACAGCGCATTACCTTGAAAGAGGGTCTAGGCGCTACCTTGTCCTACCCGGCGACTGTTCCGTTAAATGCCAGCCGTCTAAACTGGACTATCAGTGCCAGGGAAGTGGTGACCGGTAGCAATCTAAAACCGGCGCAAGACCTACTGAAAATTTCACAGCAAGTCGGTGCCGCGTATCCGGTGCGGGTGTACCAGCAAACCTTACAGCAATTAAATCCAGGAGAACAATCAAACTCAGAAGCGCAAACGGATACACCATGGACTTTCTCCGTCCAGCAACCGGCCGGTGCGATTGCCGGACGTGGCGGTATCGATATCCAGCTGACGCGCTCACTGGCGGGCAATCAGGAAGCGCTGCGCGAATGGATGAGCAAATATCCCTATGTTTGCCTGGAGCAACGCGCTTCGGTCGCGGTCACGCTGGAAAGCGAGGGCGGCTGGAACCAGGTGATGAACAGCCTGCCCGCACATCTGGACCAGGATGGCCTCGCCAGGTATTTTGCCATCGACTGGTTGCAGGGTGACGATACGCTGACCAGCTACCTGCTGCGTATCGCTGATGAAGCGCATTACACCATTCCGGAAGGGCCGCGTGAGCGCATGCTGAAAGGCTTGGAAGACTTTGTTGCCGGCCGCATCCAACGCTATGGCAGTCTGCAAACGGCTGACCTGACGCTGCGTAAACTGGCAGCGATTGACGCACTGGCCAGGTATGAGCGCGCCCGCCCGGCCATGCTGGAACCACTGGAAATCAGCCCTAACCTCTGGCCAAGCTCGGGCGTGATTGACTGGGTATCGGTATTGCAACGGTTGCCTGAAATTCCTGGACATGACGACAAACTGAAACAGGCGCGCCAGGTCTTGCAATCCCGCCTGACATTCTCAGGTACCACTATGAATTTTTCGACCGAAAAACAGGATTACCTGTGGTGGCTGATGGTGTCGCCTGACCTGAACGCAGTGCGCGCACTGCGCCTGCTGGCGGACGACCCGGAGATGGAAGCGGCAGATATAGGTCGCTTGGCCCGTGGTGCACTGTCGCGACAGGTCAACGGCCACTGGAGTACTACAGTGGCCAATGCCTGGGGTGCGACCGCGTTACGTTACTTCCAGGCGCACTTCGAGAAAATACCGGTAGCTGGCAGCACGCAAGTCAAACTGGGGGATCAAGCGCAGTCACTCAATTGGTCTGGCGCAAAAACGGCTTCAGAAGAAACCGGGCATCATGACCCGGTAAAAGGTACGGCTATGGGCGCCGGATTAGCCGCGCATTTTGCATGGCCAAAAACCGCTATCCCACTCTCTATCCAGCACTTGGGTAATGGCAAACCGTGGGCATTTGTGACTTCCAAAGCCGCATTGCCTCTGGATAAACCATTGTTTGCTGGTTATAAAATCAAACGTACGGTGACTGCGATTGAGCAAAAATCCGGCGGCCAGTGGCAACGCGGCGATACCTACCGCGTGCAACTGGAAATCGATGCGCAGACCGATATGACCTGGGTAGTGGTCAATGACCCGGTACCGGCGGGCGCGACTATTTTAGGCAGTGGCCTTGGTGGCGACTCCGGCCTGTTAGCGGCCGGGGAAAAGAAACAAGGCTGGCAACGCCCGGCGTTTGAAGAGCGCGCATTTGATGGCTTCCGTGCTTATTATTCGTATGTGCCTAAAGGCAAATTCAGCATCGAATACACGGTGCGTCTGAACAACGCTGGCCGCTTTGCCATGCCAGCCAGCCGTGTGGAGGCGATGTATGCGCCGGAAATATTTGCCGAATTGCCTGTGGCTGCGATAGAAGTAAAACCTGGCACCTAACGAGTATTTAGACAAAGGAATCAAGCCCAGTTGAGGAAAGAACTGCAGTGACCCGCAAGCGCATCGTGCTCGCAACAATGACCCTCTTCGTTATTGTCGCGAGTGCCTGGGTGTTTCTTACGCCTGTACCCTCATTTGAACAAGCCAGATCTGCAACCCATAGTTCTGAAGCAGTTTTGCTGGATAGGGACGGCCAGGTTTTGCAACGCCTGCGCCTGGATAAACAACGCCGTATGCTTGCATGGGTTCCTTTGCAGGACATTTCCCCCACGCTTCAACAGGCTGCATTAGTCGCCGAAGACAAACGGTTTTACAACCACGCTGGCATTGATTTAATGGCGGCCGGTTCAGCCTTATTGGACAACCTGCACCGCTCACGTGCCCGGGGTGCAAGTACCATCAGCATGCAATTAGCCAAGCTGTTAAATGCTCCAGCTGACGGTTCTTCGCAAAATAATAGCTGGTCGGTTAAGCTGCAGCAGATCCGTTATGCACTCGCGCTGGAACTGCACTGGAGCAAACCACAGATACTTGAAGCGTACCTGAATCGCGTTACGTTCCGAGGTGAGTTGGTTGGTGTAGATGCTGCCGCAAGAGGCCTGTTGGCTAAAGGTCCGAATGGCCTGGATAACATAGATGCAGCTATCCTGGCGTCACTCATCAAATCACCGGGAGCGTCCCGCAGCCGGCTGGCGAAGCGTGCTTGTGCGACGCTTCAGGCCATGCCGTTTTTCACTGGTAACAAATCCAAACTGGATAGCTGCATGCAAGTGACCTTGCGCACTGCATTGTTGCCCTCACGTCCGTTTCCGATCGCGGGTATGGACGATGCGCCACATCTGGCACGCCATTTATTAAACAAAAATGGTGAACAATTGAAGAGCAGTATCGATGCCAGTGTGCAGCGTTTTGCCCGTAACACCCTGCGCACCCACCTGGCACAACTGGCAGACCAGAATGTGGAAGATGGTTCAGTGGTGGTGCTGGATAACCTGAGTGGCGAAGTACTCGCCTATGTCGGTTCCAGCGGTGATTTATCCGGCGCAGCAGAAGTGGATGGCGTGGCTGCATTGCGTCAGCCGGGTTCCACCCTGAAGCCATTTTTGTATGCGCTGGCGATTGACCAGCGCTGGTTGAATGCCAGCTCGGTACTGGACGACTCCCCCTTGGCCCTGACCACGCCTTCAGGGCTGTATATCCCGCAAGATTATGACCGGCATTTCCAGGGTGCTGTCAGCGTGCGTACAGCGTTGGGTGCATCCCTGAATGTACCCGCGATCCGCACCCTCACGCTGGTCGGCATTGACCCTTTTCTCGACAA
>NZ_DATHWZ010000035.1:0-30162 GCF_035460085.1 Methylophilus sp. | reverse complement strand
CATGTGCAGTATACCATTATTTCAAATAATATAAAAATATTTTTCTAAAAAACTCAATATTTTCAATCACTTGGTGGAGATAAGCGGGATCGAACCGCTGACCTCTTGCATGCCATGCAAGCGCTCTCCCAGCTGAGCTATACCCCCTATTCCTGGTACTGCATTTCTTTGTTTTGCGCCGCAATTCAAAGAAGGCGCCATATTAATGACGGGCACTTATCTTGTCAACGCTTTTTCGCAGGATTCTGGAAAAAACTGCGATTGCCAGTGATCCAGTGAAGGCACCTGCCAAGTTGATCAAATTAATGAGTCTCAAGCTTCATATAAACCTCTTCGTCTGCAACCATATCCAAGACCGCGTCTGTAAACGCATCAGAACATTCGCTTGACCATTCTGCATCCTCATTGAAGTCGCGAGTCATCATAGGCAGAAAACTCATGTGCATATACTGTCCATCATCCATTTTGATCGCTTGCACCTGATCTGGGTGTTCTACTACATCCCAGGTGTCAGGGATATCTAGTTCCACTTGAATGGTGACTATTAGTTTTTTCATGATGCTCTCTTAAATATAGGTGGGTTTGAGGACTTGAGACTATAGGGGCTCTTCAGGGGAACCACAAGATAACTTTCGCTACCATGCGATGAAAGTG
Organism: Methylophilus sp.; assembly: GCF_035460085.1. GTDB lineage: Bacteria > Pseudomonadota > Gammaproteobacteria > Burkholderiales > Methylophilaceae > Methylophilus. The sequence continues at coordinate 29,508 of NZ_DATHWZ010000035.1, read as the reverse complement.
ATCGCTTTTTTGATGACTAGAGAAACGCTTGCGCCTTGGTTATTGAAATTAGCCGTGCGAACTCAGTTTCGTTGATCCGGTCAATCAGAAGATCTCCCAATAAACAAATATATTTTTGTCCAAAATGGATTTATTTAAGGAATCACAAATACTGCTAAAATACGTCAAATTTAATTTTGACCTATTCAATTTCACTTAAAGATTCATATGACGGAAAACACTGCTTTACAACTGGAAATCGCTGACTTGATGGTGCAGGCATTAAACCTGGATGTAGCTGCGAATGAGATAGAACCCGATGCACCTTTATATGGCGACGGTTTAGGCCTGGATTCAATAGATATCCTTGAAATTGCGTTGGTCATTTCCAAGCGCTATGGGCTGCAACTCAAGTCCGATAACGAAAACAATCACCAGATTTTCAGCTCACTGCGTAGTCTTACCGATTATGTAGCGGCCAATAAAACCAAGTAACATGTTTGGAAACTTCAGGTGATCAGAAGACGCTATGCCCAAAGCATTTAAAGTCCTGCGGGCCCTGGTGATTACATCAGTCATCGTGTCGTTTGTGGCACTTGTCCATTACGCGAATACACTGGGACATCCTAGCCTGTTAGGTGCCCTACTCGCCTTGGCGCCGCTGTTATTAATTGCATTTGCTTTTGCGATAAACATGGATTCCAAACTGTTGGGCATCAGCTTCATATTGCTGGTTTTAATCGCAAGCTGGTGGGCATTGCCTCTGATCAAACAGCATACCGGTTTCATATTCTGGTTGCAGGATATAGGGCTGATGCTGATATTGCTGATCACTTTCGCCAGGACACTACTGGCCGGCCGTAAACCGTTATGTGTAGGCTTTGCCGAGATTATTAATGGCGGGCCACTACCAGCTGACCACGAACGCTATGCCCATCACGTAACTGTTGCATGGGTGATTTTCTTCGGTTTGATGATAGTGCTCTCTACCCTGCTTTACTTCTTTGCACCGCTCGCTACCTGGTCATTTTTTGTCAACTTCCTGACGCTGCCTTTGGTAGCACTGATGTTTGTTGCAGAATTCCTGGTGCGCCGTCGTCTGCTCACCGACTTGCCTAGCGGTAATGTGCTGGGTGCAGTCCGCGCGTACCTTGACTCCAAACAAGCGTGACGCTTTTTAACTGACCTTACATGCAGAAGCTTCCTTTAGTTAGCCACGCCAGTCTTGATGAAACGATTGCCTGGCGCAAAAACACAGCGATCACGGTCGGGCAGTTTCTAGCAGATGTCGCTGCCCTGGCAAAAATACTCCCTGCAAGCCAGCATATATTGAATGTATGCCGAGACCGTTATCACTTTGCGGTGGGTTTTGCGGCTGCATTGGTGAGTAACAAGGTCAGCTTGCTGCCGCCAACACACACGATCGAGATGGTGCAGCAACTGCAAGCTTTTGCAACGGATGTTTTCTGCCTGCACGACAATCCTGATTGCGACATTGCGCTCCCCAAATTACGCTATCCGCTAAGCTCAGGCTTGCAAGCAAGCTCTACGGAAATCCCATCCATAGATGCGCAACAAGTTGCGGCGATCGTTTTTACTTCTGGCTCAACCGGTATGCCCTTACCGCATGTAAAAAGCTGGGGTTCGCTGGTGAGCAATGTGCGAGCGCAAGCGGAACGCCTGGATTTGACGCCTGGTACTGCATACACATTGGTAGGGACTATACCGCCGCAACATATGTACGGTTTTGAATCTACAGTATTACTGACGTTGCAAAGCGGCAACGCCTTGCACAGTGGACAGCCTTTCTACCCGGAAGATATTATCGACGCACTTATCCATACGCATGGCGAACGGATTCTGGTTTCAACCCCGCTGCATTTGCGCCTGCTGTTAGACGCAGAACAGCCATTACCCGCCATATCACTGGTGTTATCCGCGACTGCGCCGTTATCAGAAGGGCTTGCCAAAAAAACCGAAACATCCTTGCGCGTACCATTGATTGAGATATACGGCAGTACAGAGACTGGCCAGATCGCGACCCGGCGCACTACGCAAACCGATGAATGGCAGTTGATGCCGAATGTGCGCTTTAAACGCGTGGATGATAAGCTCTGGGCTGAAGGCGGTCATGTAGATATTCCCGCCCCGCTCAATGATGTCATTGAACCCACTGCTGATGATAGATTCTTATTGCAGGGCCGCATGCAGGACATCATCAATATCGCCGGAAAACGCCACTCCCTGGCCAGCCTTAACCATCACTTGACCAGTATAGACGGCGTCGTTGATGGCGCGTTTTTTATGCCATATGAGCGCTCGCACGACCATGTAACGCGCTTGAGCGCATGCGTGGTGGCACCTACCTTAACTGCTACACACATATTGGCCGAGTTACGCAAACGGTTAGACCCGGTTTTTTTACCGAGGCCGCTATTGTTCACGGAATCCCTGCCGCGTAACAGTACGGGCAAGCTGCCGCGCCAGGCCCTTCAAACTTTGATTAATCAACTGATGACCAATGCGCGGCAATCGCAAGTTAACTGAATATAAAAGTATATGAAAAAAAATACTGTACTCATTATCCCAATCGACCACCCGGCTTTCGCAGGCCATTTTCCAGGGACGCCTATCGTGCCGGGCGTGGTGCTGCTTGATGAAGTGTTATATGCCTTACGCCGTGACATTGGCTTGACCGTGACTGACTGGCAGATCAGTTCGGTCAAATTCCTTAGCCCGCTGACACCTGGCGAATCCGTTAGCCTGGAATACGAGCAACTCGCCAATGGCAATATCAAATTCGAGGTCTTGTGTAGCAGCCATGATCATCCACGACAGATCGTGATTGGCAGCCTCAGCGCAAGGGTTAAGGCTTAATTATGTCCCAACCGAAAGAAAGCGTTTACCAGAAGTCTGCCCCCTGGCTGCAGCGTAAAGAGCGCAGCAATATGCTGATGCTGCATATCATGAGCTGGATATCGTTGCGCCTGGGCCGTAAGGTATCGCGCTCTGCCCTACATCTGATTGCTTTATATTTTGTGTTGTTCTCACCTGCCAGCCGTAAAGCTTCCCTTAATTATTTACCGCGCGCATTAGGCAGGTCGGCTACCTGGCGAGATCTGTACCGGCATTTTTTCAGCTTCGCTGCCACCATCCATGACCGTATTTACCTGATCAATCGCGAGTACGATTTATTTGATATCGACATCCAGGGTAAAGACGTCATCCTTCCCCTGATCCACGCCAACGAGGGGGTGTTGCTCATGGGTGCACACCTGGGGAGCTTTGAAGTGTTGCGTGCCATTGGACGGCAGCTACCAGGGCTGAAAGTGTCTATGGTGATGCATGAAGACAATGCACAGAAAATCAATGCCATGCTGGCTGCCATCAATCCTGAGGCGTCGATGGGCGTGATTCCTTTGGGTCACATCGACTCCATGCTGCAGTTACGGCAACGCCTGGATGAAGGCATGCTGGTGGGCATGCTTTCCGACCGCACGCTCGGCAACGAGCCTATGGCGGAAGTGGAATTATTGGGCGATACCGCTGCTATTCCTACCGGTCCATTCCGCATGGCTGCATTGTTACGCCGCCCTGTGGTATTTATGGCTGGTTTGTATATGGGCGATAACCGCTACCAGGTGCATTTTGAAATGTTGGCTGATTTTTCAGAGACTCCGCGTGGCCAGCGCGAACAAGTCGTCAATGCCGCCATTGCGCGTTATACAGAGCTACTGAACCAATACACGCGGCTGGCGCCTTACAATTGGTTTAATTTTTTCGATTACTGGCAATCTACCCCTGACGCATTGATAGAAAGAAAAAAATGAATATCGGCATGCCTTTAACGCGCAAGCGCTACTTGATGATAGGGTTTACCGGCTTATTGTTATGTCTCTTTTCTTTTCGCTGCCATGCCGAAAGCACTTGGGACCTTGACCAGCTGATGCGGGTTTTGGCAAACACCCAAAGCGGGCACGCCAGCTTTATCGAGAGAAAAAACATCGCTGTGCTGGACAAACAAGTCGAGTCCTCCGGAGAGCTGTTTTATACAGCGCCTGACCGCCTTGAAAAACGCACTTTAAAACCTAAACCTGAAAGCATGCTTCTTGAAAAAGACAAACTGATTGTAGAACAACGTGGCAAAAAACATGTATTGTCTTTGCAAAGTTACCCAGAAATCGCCGCCTTTATTGATAGTATCCGCGGCACCCTGGCTGGCGACCGCAAAGCCCTGGATAAGTCTTATAAGTTGAGCCTTACCGGTATACAGGAAGATTGGAAGCTGAGTCTGCTGCCGAGTCAGGAAAAGATGAAAAAAGTGGTGAGCAGCATCTTGATCAGTGGCGCGGATAATGTGGTGCAAACGATTGAAATCAAACAGGCCGATGGCGACAGTTCAGTAATGACGATTACGCCTATCCCTGACACACCGGCAACGCCTGAATAGCATTTATTACCAGCAGAACTTCACGTGACCAATCCCTCTATTTTTGCGCAAAACAGACATGCCCGTACTGCCATTATGCTATGGCTGGTGATGGTTTTGCTGAGTCTGGGGATTATCAGCCGCAGCCACTTTACCGCAGACTTATCGGCATTCCTGCCTAGCCACCCCACTGCAGAGCAGCAATTGCTGATGGACCAGTTGAAAGATGGTCTGGCTTCACGCCTGATATTGGTCGGTATCGAGGGCGCGGACCCGCAAACCCGTGCTACGCTTTCTAAAACCATTGCGCAGAAACTTCGCGTTAACCCTGCATTTGTCAGCGTCAACAATGGCGAAGAAATCACGGCAGAACGTGACCGTGAATATCTGTTTAAAAATCGCTACCTGCTAAGCCCCGCTGTCACGCCTGAACACTTCAGTACCGACGGTTTACGCACGTCAATTAGCGACAGCATAGACCAAATCGCTTCTCCAGCCGGATTGCTTACTAAATCTTTGTTACCGCATGACCCAACCGGCGAAATGCTGCAATTAATCGATGCTTTGAGCGGAAGTAACCGCCCTGATATGTTCGAAGGTGCCTGGACTTCGCGTGACGGCAATACTGCATTACTGTTATTGCAGACCAGTGCTGCAGGTTCGGATACAGATGCCCAGAAACTGGCTATGCAGGCGATCCGGGCTGAATTTGACCAAGCTTTAAACATCGATCCAGCCATCGTCAAACCTACCTTATTGATGACCGGGCCCGGCGTATTTTCGGTGATTGCGCGCGACACAATCAAAATGCAGGTCAGGGCTATTTTCATCGTCAGTTCGGTGCTGATCGCATTGTTGTTATGGGCGGTATATCGCTCAATGACTGCTTTGTTATTAGGCTTTCTACCCGTCGCGACCGGTATCCTGGCTGGCATTGCGTCGGTCAGCCTGGCATTTGGTGTTGTGCATGGCATCACCTTGGGCTTTGGCACCGCATTAATAGGCGAAGCCGTGGATTATTCCATCTACCTGTTCATGCAAACCGCACAAACAGGCAACAGGGAACAAAACCGCAAGAAATGGGTAGCCACTGTGTGGCCTACCGTCAGGCTGGGTGTGCTTACTTCTGTGTTTGGTTTTGCATCGCTATTGATGTCAGGCTTTCCCGGCCTGGCGCAGCTAGGTCTGTATTCGGTTGCCGGTTTGATTACTGCTGCGGCGATGACGCGCTATGTACTGCCATTCTTGTTACCTGCTAATTTTAATATCAAGGATTTCAGCAATAGCGGTGAAAGGCTGGTGCGCTACGCTAAATCCGCAAGCATCTTGCGCTGGCCCGCCATCCTGCTGGTAGTGATATCTGGCTTCATTGTCTATAACCACCACGATAGCTTATGGAATACAGAGCTATCAGCACTCAGCCCGGTAAGCGCCGCTGACCAGGCGTTGGATGCCCGGCTGCGGGGAGGCATGGGCGCGCCGGATGTGCGTTATGTCATCGTTGTGTCTGGCGACAGCCAGGAAACAGTACTCAGGCATACCGAGCAGATATCGCTGACTTTACAAGGCTTGGTTGACAAAGGTGTGCTTGCCGGCTTTGATACTGCCAGTCACTACCTGCCGAGCCAGGCTACCCAGCAAGCCCGGTTAAACAGCCTACCTGATAGTGCAGAACTCAAATCCAGACTAAATACCGCAGTGAAAGGCCTGCCCATCAAAGCTGCATTACTCGAACCGTTTCTGCAAGATGTACAGAGCCAACGTGCAATACGCTTATTGCAGCGCACCGACTTGCAAGGTAGTTCAATGGCGATGGCTTTGGATGCGATGCTATTACAACAAGGCCAGCACTGGAGCTCACTGATTCCACTGACTATGCCTGTTGGCAACGATATCGATGCCGTTCAAGTGCGCAAAGCATTGAGCGAGGTGAACATTCCTAACGCGCTATTTGTAGATATGAAAGCTGAGTCTAACCGCCTCTACTCAAGCTACATGCAAGAGGCAATCTTGCTGTCATTGGCGGGCGTGCTGGCGATTATCGGCTTATTATTGATAGCCCTTCGTTCTATCAAGCAATTAGTAGCCATCATCATTCCGCTAGTGGCCGCCGTGCTAACGGTAATGGCCGGCCTGTCTTTGGTTGGCCAACAGCTGATTATCCTGCACCTTATCGGTTTATTGCTGATTGTCGCGATCGGTTCCAACTACGCCCTGTTTTTCAACCCCAATGCCACCTCAGGCAAACAGGCAATCTCGTCCCAAACCTATGCTTCGCTGGTGTTCGCCAACATTGCCACCGTGCTCGGCTTCGGCCTGCTCGCTTTTTCTACTGTACCAGTACTACAGGCGATGGGCGTTACCGTGGCGCCCGGGGTCATTCTGGCATTGATTTTCTCCGCAGTTTTCGCACGAAAAGCAGGCCCATGATGCGATACCTAGTCGATTCAGCCACTAGCGGACAAAAAGCCAGCACGCTCATTATCCTGCTGCCAGGCGCCACTTACCTGCCTGAGGACTTTATTTCGCAAGGCTTTGTCCGAGCCGTGCGCGAACGTGATATGGACATAGACCTCATACTTCCTGAATTGCAATTTGACCAGATTGCTGACCAGACGGCACTAAATGAATTAAATCTTCAGGTAGTCGCCCCTGCCATTTCAGAATACAAGGCTATCTGGCTGGCTGGCATTTCCATAGGTGGCTATATCGCGATAGCACATGCGCACCACTATCCAGGTCAAATACACGGTTTATTCCTGATGGCGCCTTATCCTGGCAATCGCATGACGACTGGTGAAATCATTCATGCTGGCGGTCTAAGCACGTGGCAGCCCGGGGTGATCGCAGAAGGTGATGTAGAACGCGGTAACTGGCTCTGGCTCAAGCATGCAAAAGCAGTTGAGATACATCTTGGGTACGGCACGGAAGACCGTTTCGCCGAGGGCATTGTACTGATGGAACAGGCAATACCTGCCTCGCAGGTGGATAAGCTTCCAGGAGATCATACCTGGCCAGTATGGCAGCAATTGTGGTCTAACTTTCTGGATAAGCAACAGGCACATTGGAAAACGTCCCCAAACCAAAAACTGGCTGCAACATCATGACTCAGTTTCAAGGCAATATTCAAAGCCTTCTTTCCAGATTGAAGCCATCGCCGTTGTTTATCAAAGCATCTATTTTGCTGCACGTGGCATTACTGCCCTGCATGGTGATAGCCCCAACCCTGTGGCGCTGGTGGCTGGCTGTATTCCTGTTGAACCACTTGGTGATCTCGTTGATCGGTTTATGGCCACGCAGCACATTGTTAGGGGCGAACTGGACCCAACTTCCCAAGGCCGCTGCACTGCGGAATGAGATCGCGCTGACGATAGACGATGGGCCGGAGCCTGGAGTCACACTTCCAGTACTGGATATATTGGACCGTCACCAGGTCAAAGCTACGTTTTTCCACATCGGCATTAAAGCAGCACAATATCCTGAACTGTGCCGTGAGATCATTCAGCGCGGACATGCGATAGAAAACCATAGTCAGCAACATAGTGTCTATTTTTCGATGTTCGGCTATAAGAAAATGGCCGATGAAATTCTGGCCGGACAAGAAACCCTGCAGCGGATAACAGGGGTACGCCCGCGCTTTTTCCGTGCACCTGCCGGTTTGCGCAACCCGTTTCTGGATCCTGTCCTGAAACAATTGGGACTACAGTTGACAAGCTGGTCTGTACGGGCTTTTGATACCAGGGTAAATAATGCAGAAAAAGTAAAAACAAAACTCGTAGAAGGTGTGCGCCCGGGCGCTATCGTTTTACTGCATGATGGCAATGCCGCGAGGACCAAGGAAAACCAACCCATTATAGTCGCCGTACTCCCTGCTTTACTGGAGGCCGCTAAAGCAAAAGGACTGCATTTTGTCACCCTGCCCGAGGCTGCCAATTGATATATCACAAATCTGGCAAGCATGCTGTTTTACCCATTCAGTACTCAGCTATACTGAACTCACGCATGGTTGCGTTGTATTAAGCTTAGCAATGAACGCTACAAAGAAGCCTTGATAGATAAGAGTATGCTCATTAATAAACCCTTGTAACGAAAGCTGAGATTTTTTGAAACCATTATTACTTTCACATTTCACCGTGACCAGTTGCATAGGCAAAGGCTTGCAGCAAACACTGGATGCTTTGTTACAACAACGGCAAGCGCTTAAACCGTGTGATTTCGAAACTGTAGACCTGCCAACTTTCATAGGCGAAGTTGAGGGTGTGGATGAGGTCGCCATGCCGGCAAATATGCAGGAATATGATTGCCGTAACAACCGCCTGGCTAAATTAGGCCTCGAACAGGATGGCTTTGAACAAGCTGTCAACGCGGCTATCAGTCAATATGGCGCTGACCGTATCGGTGTGTTTTTAGGTACCAGTACCTCTGGCATATTGGAAACCGAGCTTGCTTTTCGCAACCGTGACAAAACCACAGGGAAGCTGCCTGAAAACTTTATTTATGGCAAAACCCAGAACACCTATTCGGTCGCTGACTTTACCCGTCACTATTTCCAGCTCTCGGGTCCCGCTGCAGTCGTGTCTTCTGCCTGCTCTTCCAGCGCCAAGGTATTCAGCCTTGCGCGCCGTATGTTAGAAGCAGGCCTGATTGATGCAGCTATCGTTGGCGGCGTAGATACCCTGTGCCTGACAACACTCTATGGTTTCAATTCGTTGAACCTGCTTTCCAGCCAGGCTTGCCGCCCATACGACAAGGATAGAAATGGCATCTCGATTGGCGAAGCCGCTGCCTTTGCCTTACTGGAACGCACACCTGATGCCGGTGAAGCGCCAGATACATTCAAATCCACACACGCCGCTGACACCGTCCTCTTGCTCGGCATAGGCGAATCCAGCGATGCCTACCATATGTCATCCCCTCATCCAGAAGGCTTGGGTGCGAAGTTGGCTATGCATCAGGCTTTAGATAGCGCGGGGTTAAAACCCTCTGATATAGATTACATCAACCTGCATGGAACGGCGACACCCAGTAACGATGCTGCAGAGGCCAAGGCCGTCATGGCGATTTTCGAACACGAGAATAAAGATGTGCCTTGCAGTTCCAGCAAAGGCGCTACCGGGCATACGCTAGGGGCTGCCGGCGGCGTGGAAGCGGTGATTTGCGCCCTCGCCTTGCAGCATGGCTTTATACCCGGTGGACTCAATACCCAAACCATAGATACTCAACTCCCATTAAACTACCAGTTGCAAAACCGCCCTCAAACCCTGCAACGGGTGATGAGCAATTCGTTTGGTTTTGGCGGTACCAACTGCAGTTTGATTTTCGGTTTGGCCAGCGCAGCGGACGCAGAAACAGGTAACCAGCCATGAGTTCAAGATTAAGCGTATATATCGATGGCATAGGGTTGATCGCCCCCGGCTTGAATGATTGGCCCAGCGCAAGACAGGTCCTTGCCGGTTTGCAACCTTATCACTCCGCAAAAACGGTCATTCCTACACCAGAATTATTGCCAGCAGCGGAACGCAGGCGGGCTAGTGATATCGTGAAGCTCACATTAGCCACTTCACTGGAAGCGATGTCTCAAGCAGGTGTAGAGGGTAAAAGCCTGCCCAGCGTATTTTCATTTTCCAACGGCGATGGCGTGAACTGCCATAGCATCTGTGAAATGCTGGCGTCTGAAGACAGGGAAATATCCCCTACCCGTTTCCACAATTCCGTGCATAACGCAGCTGCGGGTTACTGGAGTATCGCTACAAAAACCATGGCGACTTCATCGGTACTCTGCGCATTCGATGCCAGTTTCGGCGCCGGGCTGCTGGATGCGATCACGCAAGTGGTGATTGAAGATACGCCGTGTATCCTGATCGCAAGCGATACGCCTTATCCTGAACCCATGTTTACTAAAAGGCCGATTCCCGATAACAGCAGTATTGCCCTGGTGCTGATGGCGCAAAAAAGTACACGTAGCATTGCACAGATCACTGTTAGTGTGACTGATGAACCGGCATACCAGTTTGATGCTGCCGCACTGGAAAATTTACGAACCGCTATCCCATCCATGCGCAGCCTGCCATTGCTGCAACTGATCGCACGCCATGATAGTGGCCATGTGATGCTGGATTACCTGGATGGTTTACGCTTGGCTGTAGAGGTAGACCCATGCTAAATCATTCAGATGCCCTGGAGACAGGCAAACCATTGGATCACGCCTGGATCGCCAGCCATATCCCGCATCAGGGTGATATGTGCTTACTCAACCAGGTACAGGCCTGGAATGAAGCCAATATCAGTTGTACTGCTATTAGCCATCGTTCAGCAGAAAATCCTTTACGGGCACATCAGCAATTGGGGATTGTTCATGGTATTGAATATGCGGCACAGGCAATGGCAGTTCATGGAGCTTTAACTGCGCCTGGAAATCAGCCAAAACCCAAAGTCGGTTACCTGGTTAGCGTGCGCGGGGTCAATATGCACGTAGCACGCTTGGATGATATCGAAGCAGACCTGTTGATTAATGCGGTATGTATCATGGCGAATGAAAATAATATGCTGTATGAATTTAAGGTTTCTGCCGATGAGAAAATATTGCTTGAAGGCCGTGCAACAGTCGTTTTAGACGCTGCCGCCTTAATCGCTTATTGAAACAGTCATCCGGGAAAACTCGACCAGGAAATCGGGTCTGAAAATAGCACAGGAAACAGCGATAAATATCTATGAAAGTTGCATCATGAAAAGAGCTTTGGTAACGGGTGGTAGTGGTGGTATAGGCGCAGCAATTTGCCAGCGGTTAGCGATAGATGGCTATCACGTGTTTATTCACGCCCACCATAACCAGGCAACTGCAGAACAACTTGCAGAGGAAATAAAGACAGCAGGCGGAAGTGCAGAAGCATTGCAATTTGATGTCACGGACCAGGCTGCTGTCAATACAGTCCTCAGTGCCCTTGTCGAGGACGAGCCTATCCAGGTATTAGTTAACAACGCTGGAATCCATGATGATGCGGTATTTCCCGGGATGAGTCCTGCGCAATGGCACAGAGTGATTGATGTATCCGTGCATGGTTTTTTCAATGTGACGCAACCGCTGATGATGCCCATGATACGCAGCCGCTGGGGGCGAATCATCAATGTGTCCTCTATTTCAGGAATCACCGGCAATCGCGGCCAGACTAATTATTCGGCGGCTAAAGGCGCACTGAACGCCGCGACCAAATCCTTGGCGCAGGAAGTCGCCAGCCGCGGAATCACCGTGAATGCCGTTGCACCGGGCATTATTGAAACAGCAATGACTGATAATACCTTTGATGCGCAAGCGATCAAGAATATGGTGCCTATGAAACGCGCAGGTAAGGCAAAAGAAGTGGCAGACCTGGTCAGCTTTCTTGCGTCAGACCAATCTACCTACATCACCGGGCAGATTATCTCGATTAACGGCGGGATGATTTAAATCGTGATGAATGTGTGATCTGATCAATGAAACTGGTTTCGCAAGCGCCGCATAACTAATATCGGCAGCCTGAGAACAAAGCCTAAGAATAATCTTGTATACATCCAGGTAAGCAGCACATTGTCGCGCAAGTAACGGAAATGCGACACTCCGCCTTCATCTGAACTGAAATAACGCACCGGCGCTGGCAAGTTAATTACTTTAACGCCAAGCCAGCTTAATCGCACTGCGGCTTCAGGATCGAAATCGAAATGCCGCATCCAGGGATTAAATCGCATCACTTTTCTTAAGGGTACTATCGGATAGACACGGAAGCCGAACAAGGAATCCCCGATGTTCCCGCCAAGGGTCTCCAGGTTAGCCCACATATTGGAAAGCTTGCGCCCCTGCACACGGATATTGGGCGCGCTGGCGTCAAAGATCGGCTTACCGAGGACCATGGACGCCGGCTGCGCAATCGATGACTGCATAAATTGCGGTATCAGCTCTGCAGGATGCTGCCCATCTGAATCCATCGTCAGCACATGCGTGTAGCCTTGTGCATGGGCCTGATGCAGCCCCTGCAGCACGGCAGCGCCTTTACCTTTGTTTTGCGGCAAGTGAATCACGCGCAACCCCGAATCTGCCTGCGCCATGGCTTTCAATGTGACTTCCGACCCATCAGTACTACCATCAATCACAACCCACACCGGGTTCCAGAACTGGCGTGCTGCCTGTACGGTTTCGTATACTTTCACACCTGGGTTATAGCTTGGAATCAGCACGATATGGGTTTTTGAAGGATTCATAGCAAGATTTATCATAGGGTCGCTTTGATTCACCATTTAATCGGTGACTCAAAGTTTGGGGTATCCAGATTTGGAGCTCCGCTTTCTGACACAGGTGCTTTAGCCATCTCTTCCTCAAGTACATCCTTGAAATACGCTTCAAGTTCACCCATAAAGCTATGTGTATCTTCGGGCGGCGAAAACCGTTTTCCGAGCCGCACTCGATAGCTGACCGGCATCGGCGGTTTGCGAAATAAAGACCAACCCTTGCTCAGGTAGGGAGAATTGGTTTCAATGATCACCGTTTGCACCGGTACTTTCGCCTTCTGTGCAATCAGGGCGATGCTGCCTTTCAAAGCATTGATGGGTGGACGCACCGTACGCGTGCCCTCCGGGAACAGCAATAAATGGCTACCGGTTTTAAAATCCTTTGTTGCCTGCATGACCATGTGGCGTATCGGCTCGTTAGGGATATAACGTGCTAACCGCGCCCCTGCCCCTAGAAAAATATTGTTCATGAGCTCAGATTTCAGCACGCAGGCAATATTGGGTAACCTGGAAATGATCATCACCGCATCTAGCAAGCAAGGATGGTTAGGCGCGATGATCAATGGTGGCTCATTGCGGAGTGCGTCCAGCTCGCTGAGGTCAAACCTACAACGCTGCGATAAACTCAGGCTCGCAAGGTAAGCACGAAAAGCGATCATGATGACGTAGCGACCGAAATAAAGGGCCTTGCTTTCAGGAAGCAATGGGTAAAGTACGCCGGCGATCAGTGTCCAGCAAAGGCTCAGGAAACCTAACCAGACCAACCCGGCATAGAGCACAAAATAATCATACAGCCGCAACAGCAACGTTAAGAATGCAGATGTGATGATGGGGTTAGCGGTCTTCATGCTGTGCCTAAAGCTTGCCGATCATTGGGTGCTACCGTTTCCTGCAAGGTTGTTTCTATCTCGACCAGCAACTCCTGTCGGCAAATGTCTGCTTGCACAAAGACTGCCTTGACCTCCCTGTTGAAGTGACTATGTATCGTTTCACGGATGTGATCCAAATCACCCGCATCACGCACATACACCCTGAAACAGGCATCTGAAAGCCTGAACGATGATTTTCCCAGTTTACGGTTGGCCTCGCTAACCACTGCTTCCAGATTGATCAAGGTCTCATTGGTTTGACCAATGATATCTTGTATATGCAAAGTTTCATGGCCGACGATACTGGCGGTACCCGAGATGAACAAGAAAAGTTGCTGCCTCAGCTGGACTAATGTTGCGCGTGAAAAACTTGGTGTGAGCGGGCCATATTGTTCGGGATAGTGATAGGCTTTAACCTGTCGCGGATTTTCAATCGCGATTGCGGGTGTTTTACCAGCCAAAAATGCAATGCTTAAAGGACCCGTACGCAAACCGAGTGCGCAGGCTGCAGGCAGTTGCTCACCTTGCTCCCTACCCAGGTTAACAAATACGTTTTTGCGGCCGATATTGAATTGGCGATAGCGCTCGAGGCTATCCTTATGATCGTTGCCATCTCCATTGATATCGGCCATATAGTTCCAGAAACGGTAAACCTGTGAATAACCGAGCCCGTCTATTAATGTGAATATCTGTTGATAAGCGATTTCTGTTGCCTGCTGCAAATCCGAGATAGATTTGCCTAGACTATCATTCATCAATCTGGACGACTCATCCAAATTGATGACGCCAAACAGCAACTCACCATCACATCGGTAATGTATAAGGCCTGTACTATCGCTCACCAATGGCTGATGCATTTCCAAAGTAGATTCAATCGCCAGCAAAGCTTCGCTCGCTAAATGGCTACCTGACAATACCCGCGCATTGAGATGAATTTCTGGAATATTACTGTGACTGGCCTGATCTTCAAGGCGGTCTTGAGCGTCGCTAAAACTGACTACCCCTAATGCCTTATCTTGCCATGACTGGGGTTGACACTTTACTTCTTCAGAAGGCATGTATTCAAGTTTAATGCCCATTAGATTACTTCATTTGTAAATTGCATCGCCCACCAGGTTTCGGTACCAAACGGAATTAAGTTTTATTGGTTTCATATTGGACAAAAAAAAAGTCTGAGTCAATAAAAGTCCAGATACTTTCAGAAAGCGAATTATAAGTGCTTAACGATCAATAAAGACCAAAGCGTGGATTTTTATTCAATTTAAAAGGGAGAGTGCGTTTTAGATTTAAAGCAGATAAGCCGTCCCAGGCGAAGTTGGGCGAAATTAAAATGCTGTATCGTGTTCCAGGGACGTCCAGACTTTAACAGCGTACTTTATTTATTTATTTTTTTATTCACTTATTTTTTTCACTTAAAAGAATGGCCAGTGAGTTTTGCTCACGGGCCATTGTTTCCTGCAAGTTACTTGTTATTTTAAGTATGGTTTTATCTTGCTCAGAATCTCTTCACTATCTGGACGCGTCATGCTGTTGAATGAATATACTTTTTGCCCGCCAGGCAAGATGACGTATTTATAGAAATTCCATTGTGGCGCTTTGCCGGTTTGCGCGATGAGTTGCTGATAGAGTGGGTTTGCACTGGCACCAGTCACACTGGTTTTTTCCATCATAGGAAACTTGACAGAATAGGTCAGTTTGCAAAAATCTCCCACCTGCTTATTGTTGCCTGGTTCCTGTTTGAAATCGTTGGATGGGAATCCGATCACCACCAGGCCTTTATCCTTATATTGCTCATAAATGGCTTCCAGTGCTTCAAATTGTGGCGTGAATCCACATTTGCTGGCGGTGTTTACAATTAAAATCGGCTTATCCTGAAATTGACAAAAATCGACAGTTTGACCTTGCAGGGTTTTAAACTGGTGTTGATATATAGGTAAACAGTCGGCAATTGCCATGGAAGAAACTCCCAAACTGCACAATGCGATTATCAAACCACGCATTAAAAATCTCCTGATGATATTAATCGTAATATTTACATTAATGCTTTACAGACAATCATTTAGGCCAATTGTTCTATCTAATTGCTAGCATTTTTAATTTTTCATTGCCTAAACATGGACGAATTGCAGGAACTAAACTTGGCTTTGGCACAGTCTATGCTAATGAATACGGTAAGAATGTCATGACTGACATGTTTGAGCAATAATTAACTGGTAATGAGGAGTGAATTATGTTGCAAAAAGCAGGACCTACCGACAAATTTAAACGTATCGACCAAATGCTGGAAGACTTTGCCGGCGATGAAGTGGATGATTTTGACACTAGCTATGGCAGCTATGAAAAAAGTCATAAGCACTACTCGGCTGACGAAGATGCCTTGATGGATATTGACGACTTATATTAACAATGTGACTGGTTTTCGTGCAGAGTGTACTGCATGGTTACTGATATAATGCCGTCATGGAAATCACTACACGCTTGGAGTTCGATGCCGGACATCGTATTCCTGATCATAAAAGTCAATGCCGCAATTTACACGGTCACCGCTACGCGATAGAGATCACTTTATCCGGTGACATCATTCAGGCAGAACACGCTTCAGAAAACGGTATGGTTATGGACTTTGCCGACGTTAAACGCATAGCCAGAGAAACCATTGTAGATCGCTGGGACCATGCTTTCCTGGTCTATCAAGGCGATACCGCTGTGTTGGATTTCTTAAACAGCCTGCCCAATCACAAGACAGTGATCTTCCCGACTATCCCGACCGCAGAAAATATGGCTGCCGAAGCGTTTAAATTGCTAAAAGCGCAATATCACGGCACTTTCGACAACCATCTTAAATTGATGAAAGTCAGGCTGTATGAAACGCCTAACAGTTGGACAGATGCGTTTGATCATGCTTAGTCAAGTGATTGAATCCACTCGCTTCAGGATTTGAATTACCAAGGTGTAGCGCCTGATTTAGCCAGCCCTTCGATGTACTTGGCATGGGCTGCAATCTCTTCTGCATCAGCAGTCAACACTTTTAATTTGCTTAAATCCACCACAATGCTAGCGTCAGTTACCTGCTCAACCGAACTGTTTAATTCCATCAGCAGGCTTTCCTGACCTCGCGTCATTGCGATGTAGACTTCGCCTAGCAATTCCGCATCAAGTAACGCACCATGCAACGTTCGCTTGGAGTTATCGATACCAAAGTGGCGGCACAAAGCATCCAGGTTATTACGCTGGCCTGGACGTGATTCTTTAGCCATTTTCAGCGTATCGATAATGCCACTGACTGATGCTTCCAGCTTATCCAAGCCCAACCTGGCTAATTCCATATTGAGAAAGCCCATATCAAAAGGGGCATTATGGATAATCAATTCAGAACCGCGCACAAACTCCACAAACTCTTCCGCGACTTGAGCGAATAGCGGCTTGTCCTGCAAGAACTCCAGTGAAATGCCATGTACTTCCTGCGCACCGGGGTCAATCTCACGTTCAGGATTAATATAAACATGAAAGTGGCGCTGGGTAGGCCTACGGTTAAAAATTTCAACTGCGGCAATTTCAATAATCCGGTGGCCCTGGTCGGGATATAAGCCGGTTGTTTCCGTATCCAGAAAGATTTGTCTCATGATTACACTTATTCAAGCATTGATTTGATTGGGGATGATTTTGCGACGGTTAACACGCCCTGATTTGCCAGCCCGTCCGCGCGTTCATTGCCCAGGTTACCCGCGTGACCTCTGACCCAGATCCATTCAATGGTATGCGGATTTGCCAAAGCATCCAGCATTTTCCAGAGATCCGCATTTTTCACTGGCTTTTTATCTGCTGTCCGCCACTGCTTTTGCTTCCAGCCAGTAATCCACTCGGTCATGCCTTTTTGCACATAACTGGAGTCGGTGTAAATTTTGACATGGGAAGGCTTTTTTAAAGCTTGCAGGCCCTGAATCACCGCCATCAGCTCCATGCGGTTATTAGTGGTGAGTGCCTCACCGCCAAATAATTCTTTTTCATGCAGCCCGGCTTTCAGCCAAACGCCCCACCCACCTACGCCGGGGTTTCCCTTACAGGCCCCATCCGCATACATTTCAATCCAGCTTTGTGTCGACATCCGCGCATTTTAACTGTTTTTGCATTTTATTTTGAATCCGCGTCCGGCTTTTTTGTGCCTGCAAGGCTTGATTCAAAGAAGACTTTTTCCAGTCAGGCTTTAACAGCCGCACATTCAGCACTCTTTTTTTTGCTACCAGAAAATAGACGCCTCCGGTCATGCCAAAAGTGCAGGCGCCCCACTTTTCTAATCTGGCTTGCCGCGCTAGCCAGCTTTGATCATTAATGGGCAAAGCATGCATAAGGTAATGACTTTCTACAATTTCAAAACCCAATACATTCAACCAGTCTCTGATACGGCGGGCAGTAAACAAACGCTTAAACGCACCGGCTTGCTTAAGCCAGCCGGTTCTTGCACGCAAACCAAGGCAACTGAAAGGCGTAACACCAGTCAGAATCAATGTTCCCTCAGGCACTAGCACCCGAAAAGCTTCGCGCAATGTTTGCTGCGGGTCCTCACATTGTTCCAGTACGTGCGGCAGGCAAATCAGGTCAACGGAACTTTCAGTTAAAGGTAAAAATTCCGGTTCACAAAGCATGGAGGTTTCTTTTGTGAACTGCCCATGCAAATGATGTTTGTAAGGGATGCGGCATTGCTTGAGAAAGTCATATCCCGGCAACCCCAATTGCAATGCATGAAAACCGAAAACGTTAGCGACAGCTTGCTCATAAACGGTAGTTTCACATTGAGCGATGTAATGTCCCAGCGCGGTAGCATCGAAGGTGGCTGGCTGGTTCGACTTCATGTAGGCTCCGATGAAATTTACAATTTATGCTGCTTTGCGGTTTCAAGCCTGGCTTGACATTAATGACCGTTTTCTCAATGATGCGTGATGCAACAGACTTTCGCAAGTATAGCAATCACTGCCCTGCCCGCTTTTAGCGATAATTACCTGTGGCTGATCCACACAGGCAAACATGCATTGATAGTCGATCCCGGTGATGCCACCGTGGTGGAACATGCACTGCAAACCGGAGGCTATCAACTGGAAGGCATATTATTAACGCATCATCACGCTGACCATGTCGGCGGCGCCCTGGCTTTGCAGCAGCACTGGCAATGCCCAGTCTACGCTCCAGATAATAACCACCCGTCATACAATGCGGTAAAAGCGATACGCGTCAAAGAAGGTGATTGTATTGAGTTCGCGTCTTTTCCTGAGTTATCCTGTCAGGTCATGGCATTGCCGGGGCACACTCTCGACCATATTGCTTACTATATCAATCAGCAGCATTTATTCAGTGGTGATGTGTTATTCGGCGGCGGCTGTGGCCGTTTATTTGAAGGCTCGCCTGCGCAAATGTATGCCTCTTTGCAACAAATTGCAGCTTTACCGGCAGAGACACTGATCTATCCTGCCCATGAATACACAGCGCATAACCTTGCATTCGCTATGACCGTTGAGCCTGAAAACACCACTTTGCAGCAACGTGCGCAAAATACCGCTTTACTCAGGAAAAACCAACAACCTACCCTACCGACTATCCTGTCACTCGAACTGGCAACCAACCCTTTTTTACGCTGTGATTCACTTTCAAAACATGCTGAGTTTCAGCACTGGCCAGCTGTCGATATTTTCACTGAACTACGCGCTCGACGTAACGACTTCTGATAGAACCTAAATGACACGCACAAAGCAGTGATATCCACAAGGGCTTGTCTCTCAATGAAATTAACGTAGAATGTGTCCTCCCTTTACCGCTTATACACGTTACGTCAACCACATGCTGTTTGACCGGGCTTCACGGCCAATCAAGTTTTATCAATGCATGCACATGCATTCATACATAGATAGCCAGGCTATCTGATGCGACATTGTGCATTAGCCCCAGGATTTTGAATTACCGTCATGCGTTTTAATCAATTACTGCTAAGCATTACTTTTTTGGCTTTTCCTTTACTGGCAATAGCTGAATACGTAGAGCCAGCGACCTTGTCGAATGATAATGGTAGTTATGATCAAAGTTTTGGCGAAACTGAAGCTGACACTTATAGCTCAACCTACCAGTTTGAAGATGCACTGACGCTACAGGACAGTCTGTGGGACCGTGTGCGTGACGGCTTCAATATGCCGGATATTGATTCAGACTATACCAATAAGCATGAGCAGTGGTATGCCTCGCGCCCTGATTATGTCTCGCGTATGCTTGAGCGCAGCAAAAAATACCTGTACCACATCGTGGTGGAAGTAGAAAAACGTGGCATGCCGACCGAAATCGCCCTGCTTCCGATGATTGAAAGCGGTTTTAACCCGAAAGCCTTATCCACCAGCAAGGCTTCCGGCATCTGGCAATTCATCCCTTCCACCGGCAAAGATTTCGGCCTCAAGCAAAACTACTGGAAAGACTCACGTAAAGACGTGACCGCAGCAACGCAAGCGGCACTCAATTACCTGCAAAAGTTATACACCATGTTTGGTGCCTGGGACCTGGCCCTGGCGGCTTACAATGCCGGAGAAGGCACAGTGGCACGTGCGATCGAGCGTAATCAGCGTCTTGGATTACCAACTGATTATCAGCATCTGTCCCTGCCCGATGAAACCCGCAACTATGTGCCTAAATTGCAGGCGATTAAAAATATTATTTTCCGCCCGGAACAATATGGGCTGACCTTGAATGAGATCCCGAACAAGCCTTATTTCACCACCGTGGAAGCACCGAATAAAATCGATGCCAAACTGGCCGCAGAGCTTGCTGGCATCTCAATGGAGGAGTTCAGCGCGTTGAACCCCAGCTTCACGCGTCCCGTGCTGATCACTGAAAAAAGCTACCAGAAACTTTTGTTACCGACCTGGGCGGCCAGCAATTTCACCAACAACTTGAATGCTTACACACAGCCATTATCTAACTGGCACAGTTATCACCCCAAACGTGGAGAACGTCTGGGGGATATCGCCAATCGTTTCGATATCAGCCTGTATGAGTTAAGTGCGACCAACAACCTGAAACCTAACCGAAACCTGGTTGTTCGCAGGACATTACTGGTGCCTGCCGGCAATCATTCAACGTTGACCAAGCCGATTGACGCGGTAGCGATGGCGCAGATCCCGATCGAAGTGGCTGTTGAAAAAGCAGCGTCAAATAAATACACGGCCATTTCGCATAAAGTCAAACAAGGTGACACGCTTTCCCAACTGGCGAAACGTTACGGCGTCAGCTCCAAACAAATCATGCAGCAGAACCACTTAAAAAGCAAAAAGCTGGCTATTGGACAGGTGTTGCAATTCGAACAGCAAGAAGGCATGACTACCGTTTCAGGTAAGAGAAATTCAAGTGCACGGATCACAAAAGCCAGTTATAAAAAGGCCTCATCCAACAGTAGCAGTCGCTCGAAAAAATCATCTTCTTCCACCAAGAAGACCTCAACCACCCCAGCAAAAAAAAGCAAAACCACTCATAAATAATAGAATGTGTATATGATGTGTGATCTGCATGACATTCGCGGGCTATCCTAACCAATAACTTGCCAACCACACAAACACTGCACATGGCTCATCGTTATTTACTGATTATTTCTTTGTGTGGCATGCTGGCAGCCTGCAGCTCAGACGTTTCCGAGCAAAATAACGCCAGGTTCAATCAAGCCTACCCTTCTCAGCAAGGTGGCACTTTTATTGATGCGATGCCATCGGACCCCAGTGGGCTGATCTTTATGGTGGCTGGCGAATCTGCTTCCAGCGCGATTACTGCCAACATCTTCAATACCTTGCTGACTTATAACAAAAATCTGGATCTGGCCGGAGAGTTGGCTGACTCCTGGCAAGTGGCTGCTGATCAGAAAACCATCACTTTCCATTTAAAGCCAGGATTAGTGTGGGCTGATGGTCACCCACTCACGAGTGAAGATGTCTATTTCACCTGGCAATTGATTATTGATGAAAAAACGCGTAGTCCCTATGCATCCGATTTCCAGCTAGTCACCAAAGCCGAAACACCGGATAAACTCACTTTTGTAGTGCATTACGACCAGGCTTTTTCACCTGCGCTGGATAGCTGGGCTGGCTTGCAAATCCTGCCCAAGCACAAACTGGCCGGCCAAGATATTCACACCACCAGCTTTGCGCAGAAACCCCTGGGTAGTCATTACTACAAACTGAAAGAGTGGCGGCATGGGGAGTATCTAAAATTAGAGCGCAACCCGCAGGCTGTTTTGGGGCAGCCACAAATCACCACCCTGATCGAGAGGATCATTCCAGACCCTGGCGCGCAATTCCTGGAGTTGATGGCAGACCATATCGATAGCATGAATATGGACCCGATCACCTATGCCAGGATCATTCCATCGCGTCCGGAGTTACAAGCCAGGCTGAATCAATACAAAGCCTTGGGAAACAGTTACACCTACCTTGGCTTTAACTTGAAACGTCCGCCATTCAATGACGTGCGCATCCGCAAGGCGATCAACTACGCGATTGATAAACAGGAAATCATTGATGGCGTTTATCTCGGTTTGGGCGAGCAGATTGCTTCGCCTTACAAACCTGGCACGCGCTGGAGCAACCCTCAATTAAAACCTTACTCTTTTGACCCGGAACGGGCCCGCAGCTTATTGGCTGAAGCTGGTTATCAAGACACTGACGGCGATGGTTATGTTGAGCGTGATGGCAAAAAACTGTCTTTTGAAGTCCTGACCAATCACGGCAATAAAGAGCGTGAAAAAACCTCGGTCATCATTCAACGCCGTCTGAAAGAAGTGGGTATTGATATCCGTATCCGCTCTATTGAATGGGCAAGTTTAATTACCCGGTTCATCAAAACCGGTGACTTTGATGCGGTGGTGATGGGATGGCAATTGGGGCTGGAGCCAGATCAATTCGCTATCTGGCATTCCAGCCAGCAAAAGCCAGGGCAGTTTAACTTTATCGGTTACGAGAATAGCAAAGTCGATAAGTTACTGGAACAAGGCCGTAGCGAATTTGACCCTGATAAACGCATGCATGTTTATCACCAGTTTGCAGAAGCTTTATACGAAGACAGTCCCATCGTTTATTTATCTGCCGGTTATGGCCTGACGGCTATCCATAAGCGCGTAAAAGGCATTATGGATCCGGTGCCACCGGCCGGGGTAAGTTATGACTCTCAAAAATGGTATATCCCGGCATCTTTAAGACGCACGCAGATACAGGCGGAATAACATGCTAAGTTACCTGCTCAGACGATTGCTGTGGATGGTGCCAATGCTGATTGGCATCAGCCTGATCTCATTTTTTATCATGCACTTGGCGCCTGGCGATATCACCAGCACTGAAAGTGCTTTTGATCCAAAGTCTTCTGAAGAGTCCAGGCAGAAGTTACGCGCCTTATACAATCTGGACAAGCCCATCATCGTGCAATACGGTTTATGGATGGAGCGCATGGTGCACCTTGACTTTGGTCATTCATTTGCCAGCCACCAGAAGCCGGTCTTTTGGTCTGAAAAAGACAAAGATGGCAATGTGACGCCAGGCATGATTCAGGAAGCCCTGCCCATTACCTTACTGATGAATATTGCCGGTTTGTTAATTACCTTATCGCTTGGGGTGCCCTTGGGTGTATGGGCTGCGAAACGTTATGGCCAATGGCCTGATCGTTCAATCACGCTATTCAATTTTATCGGTTTTTCTATTCCAGGCTTCTGGCTATCTTTGCTGTTAATGTATTGGCTGGGTGTGATTCATCCCTGGTTTCCGATTTCAGGGATGCATAGTTTGAATTACGAACAACTGGATTTCTGGCAAAAAGGCCAGGATTTATTTATGCATTTGTTCCTGCCGGTAGTGATTCCATCACTGACCGGCCTGGCGGGGATCACCCTATTTGTTAAAAATGGCATGCTGGATGTCTTGAATCAGGACTATATAACCACCGCTCGGGCTAAAGGTCTCAGTGACCGGAGAGTCACCTACCGCCATGCCCTGCGTAACGCGCTTTTGCCACTGATTACCCTTATTGGCCTGTCGCTGCCGGGCCTGATTGGCGGCTCAGTGATTGCCGAAACCATTTTTGCCATTCCCGGTATGGGTAAATTATTTTACGAAGCAGTGATGATGCGTGATTTCCCGGTGGTCATGGGCATATTGACCATAGGTTCTGCACTGACATTACTCGGTAATTTACTGGCCGATCTCGCGTACGCCTGGGCAGATCCACGTTTGCGTAAAGGGGTGATGCCTGCCAGGTAACCGACAAGCTCAATTATGAAAAAAATACTGCACAATCCATTGGCACTCACCGGTTTATGCCTGATCAGTATCATACTGCTGCTTGCCCTGCTCGCTCCGTGGCTGGCACCGTATGATCCTGATGACATCAACGTCAAGCAAATCCTGCTGGCACCTTCCATCCATCACTGGATGGGCACCGATGGCCTGGGCCGCGATGTCTGGAGTCGTATGCTATATGGCGGCAGGGTATCCTTGTTGGTAGGCCTGGTTGCCGTTGGTATTTCTACTGCGATCGGCGTGTTTCTGGGAGCCATCGCAGGCTATTATCGCGGTTGGGTAGATACCCTTATTATGCGTCTGGTAGATATCATGCTCTCCATCCCCAGCTTCTTCCTGATACTGGCCGTCATCGCCTTTCTTAGCCCTTCTATCACCAATGTCATGATCGTCATCGGCCTGACTTCTTGGATGAGTGTCACGCGACTGGTGCGGGCAGAATTCCTCAGCCTGACCCAACGTGAATTTGTCACGGCTTCAACGGCACTGGGGGCACAGGACTGGCGTATCATTTTCAGGCATTGCCTGCCTAATAGCCTGACACCAGTGCTGGTAAGCGTTGTACTAGGTATCGCCAGCGCAGTGCTACTTGAATCAGGACTCAGCTTTCTTGGACTGGGTGTACAGGCACCACAATCTTCCTGGGGTAATATCCTGACCGATGGCAAAGAATACATCCAGTTTGCCTGGTGGCTGTCAGTCTACCCCGGACTTGCGATCTTAATTACCGTGTTAGGGTATAATCTGCTCGGTGAAGGTTTGCGGGATGTGTTTGACCCTCGATCAAACACTCTACGCTAGCCGTTAACCCCTACTTATTATTACCAAATAACTACCAAACAGGATCAAGCATGGCATTTCTTGCTGGAAAAAAAATTCTGATCGCCGGTTTGCTCAGCAACCGATCAATCGCCTATGGCATTGCTGCTGCCATGAAACGTCAAGGTGCCGAACTGGCCTTTACCTATCAAGTGGATAAACACGAAACGCGCGTTCGTGACCTAGCAGCTGACTTTGAATCTACCGTTGTATTACCGTGTGATGTGGCAGAAGATGCACAGATCGACAATTTATTCGTCGAACTGGCCAAGGTCTGGGATGGCCTGGATGGCCTGGTCCATTCAATCGCCTTCGTCCCAAAAGCCGCCTTGGCCGGAGACTACCTGGACAACATCAGCCGTGAATACTTCCATATTGCCCATGACATCAGCTCATACAGCTTTTCGGCCATGGCCAAAGCAGCCTACCCCATGATGCAAGGCCGCAATGGTAGCCTGCTCACATTGAGTTATTTAGGCGCTGAACGCACAATGCCTAATTACAACGTAATGGGCGTAGCAAAAGCCAGCCTGGAAGCTAACGTACGTTATCTCGCGCAAAGCCTCGGCCCACGTGGTATCCGAGTCAATGCTATCTCTGCAGGTCCTATCAAGACATTGGCAGCTTCCGGGATTGCAGACTTCGACAAAATGATCGGCTTTAATGAGAAACACGCCGCCTTGCGCCGAAATGTGACCATTGAAGAAGTAGGTAATGTCGCAGCCTTCCTGTCCAGCGATCTGGCATCCGGAGTTACGGGTGAAATTACTTATGTAGATGGCGGCATGAATATCACTGCTGCCGGTCAAATAGACTAGGGCTTATCAACAACCCTTAAAACGCCTGCACTAGTTTAGTCAGGCGTTTTTTGTTACCTTGATTTGAAAATAAATCACTTTTAGCTACACCAATAGCT
Organism: Methylophilus sp.; assembly: GCF_035460085.1. Classification (GTDB taxonomy): domain Bacteria; phylum Pseudomonadota; class Gammaproteobacteria; order Burkholderiales; family Methylophilaceae; genus Methylophilus. The sequence goes on along the minus strand of NZ_DATHWZ010000035.1, from coordinate 3,933 downwards.
GGATTAATATAATCATAAAAATTAATAAAATAGGTGTACTAAATAAAATCAAGATACTGAATTTAATAATTAAATATAAAAATAAAATTCAATATAAAACTGGAATTAATAATAAATAGTCAGCATCAATTTCAGTTCAAAGATCGTTAGATGGGTCAAATAATGAGAAACGAAAGAATAGATATAGTCAGGTTTATCGGTCTATCCATGATTATCTTCGCGCATGTGGACCCACCAAGAATTCTCTTTCAACTGCGCAATTTCGATGTTCCTTTAATGATATTAGTCTCCGCAATGTCATTTAGCTTGAGCTATAAGACCCATGAGTCATACTCATCCTATGTGTGGAAAAGAGTCAAAAGGCTGGTTTTTCCTGTCTGGATATTTTTAAGCTTTTATTTCCTCGCCCTGTTTGTACTTGACCCAGTTAACAAAGAGCTTCAAGCAACTACCGTACTGACCTCTTACACCCTGCTTGAAGGCATAGGATATGTCTGGGTAATCAGGGTATTTTTACTGGTTGCGCTCATCTCTCCGTTTATATTCGCGTGGCATCAAAATACAGCTAGCGAAAGCAAATACTTTGGCGCCCTGGGAGGCAGTCTTTTACTTTACGAAATAGTGCGTTATTTTTCCATGCCATACATTTGGCAAGGCGCAGGAGAAATAGCCGCAGCAGTATTACTGTATGTGATTCCTTACGGCCTCTTGTTTGCCATTGGGTTACGGATGGCAAATGCCACCAGGAGTCAACTGTATGCGATTGCCGGCATTAGTCTGGGTATATTTACCTTTGCAGGTACGGGATTGTTTCTATTCAATGGTGAGTTCATTCCAACCCAATCCCTGAAATACCCTCCTTCGATTTACTATTTTTCTTATGCATTATTTATTTCAAGTTTACTTTGGATATACAGCGAAAGAATCGAGTATTTTTTAGAGCAAATTAATATAAAAAATGTTGTGCTATTCATTGCCAGCAATTCCATATGGATTTACTTATGGCATATCCCTTTTATTAAACATATCCATACGCATTACGTATTTAAATTTTTCATTGTTTTTACGAGCGCCGTTGTGGTCACTTATGTACAAATTTCACTGGTAAGCCGTTTGCTAAAACATATCGATCGCGTTGCGCTGAAAAAGAACATTAAAATCTTATTTACGGGCTAAACCTAACACATTAAAGCACCATGCTTTCAATACTATTTGCGTTGGTATTTATCATTTGCACGATTTTTTTAGCTTTCTTCGATAAAGTCCCTGTATCTTATTGTTTCGTTTACCTGGTTTTAAGCTGCAGCACATTCATCTCCTACGCAATCGACAAGTCCGCTGCCAGGCATAAACAAAGGCGCATCCCTGAGAAAACCTTACAGTTACTCGCAATGCTAGGCGGTTGGCCAGGCGCTTTACTCGCGCAAAACATACTTCGCCACAAGTCTAAAAAACAATCTTTTCTGATTATTTCTGGCTTAGTGTCACTTTCAACCTGCTTGCATTAACTGTGGTGCTTTGGTTCAAACGATAAGCACGCATCCACCAGATTGATTAGAAAGCTCTTGCACAATATCTAATCGCAATATACCGCCCGCAAGATCACACCCTGTAATCAAAGAAGATACAGCCATGAAAGCACAGCTTGATTAGCCAAGTCATCGAATGCAAGAGCTGGGCAGCATTAAATTTGGCCGCAGATAAAACAAGCAGAATCTGCCCCCTCAACAGGGGATGACATATGCTGAGATCAAAGTGGATGAAAGTGTATATTCAGAATCTACCGAACATATAGGCGGGTTTGGGTTGATAGATACCTTCAGCGTGTTGAGGCTTTCAGGTGATAAAAAGACGGATATTGCTTGTCGCGCATCACTGTAGGCCCTTTTCTTTTATCAAAGCTTTGGCCAGACACTCATCAAAGAAGAATAAAAAAAGAGGGCTACCGCCCTCTTTCTTCACTTCCGTGATATTAGTTAATTGTTACCATTATTAGAGAACAATACTTTCGTATTGTATTGAATATCCTTTTTGGCTTTCAGAGATGACACATAAGCATATGACATTTCTGCTCCGAGTGCCGCCTGATATGCTTTATAGGCTCTGTCAGCCACATCAGGGCTATCTTTAAGCTTCTGGTTCACGGCAATCACTTTAATGAGGGTGTAGCCTTGATTAGGCTCGTTAAACCCATAATAAGCAGGCAAAGTATGTGTGTTCACTTTGAATACATTCCTCATCACGGAATCTGTCAATCCCTGTGCATTTCTGCGATCAATGGTGACGGGCGGAATCCAGTCGGCAGTCACTGCTTTACCAGCTTTCAAGTCAGCTAGCAGCGCTTCGCCTTTCTGTTTAGCCAATTTAGTCGCTGCTTCCGCTTTCAACAATGACTCAATACCACCTTTTACTTCATCAAAGCTACGTGGTGCTTCTGGCGTGTACTCAACGACCCTCGCGGCAACTAAATTGTTAGCAGAAATTTCTACGGCTTCAGTGTTCCGCTTCTCTTTCAATACCTCATCTGAAAATATCATCGAGGCCAGACGGTCACTCTTAAAGAATTTGGCAATTTCATCTTTCGTCATTGCCGGTGAAGATTGTACCTGTAGATTAAATTTTTTAGCGACTGGGTCTAGACTGCCGGATTGCTCATACACAGTATTACCAAAGTCATCGGCCAACTCAGCATACTTAGCCTGCGCTTTCTGGAACAGTAACTCCGCTTTGATTTTGAGTTTCATTGAATCTAAATCTGAAGACTCACCTGAAATACCTGTCAATTTGATAATGTGATAACCAAACTCTGACTCAACCAGGTCGCTGATATCTCCAACCTTCATCGAGAACGCCGCATTTTCAAATGGCTTGACCATCGCACCACGCGCAAAACTGCCCAAATCGCCGCCCTTACTTGCAGAACCTGTATCTTGCGAAAATTCAATCGCCAGTTTCTCGAAGTTTTTAGGATTTTCTTTTACCTGCTTGAGAATGGATTCCGCTTTTTGTTTAGCAGCGGCTTTTTCTTCAGCGGTCGCTGTATTGCTAAAGCCAATCAGGATGTGGCTGGCTTGACGCTGCTCATTTCCCTGGTATTTAGCAGCATTTTCCTCGTAGGCTTGCTTAATCTCTTCATCGCTCACACTGACATCACCAACCAGTCCGGCAGCTGACAATAATGCAAATTGCAGTTTTACCTTGGCCGGCGCAATGAATTTGGTTTTATGCTGATTGTAATAAGCCTGTACCTGCTCCGGAGTCAAGGTCACTTGATTTATAAAGTCCGCTACCTTTACATCCGCAACAGAAACTTCACGCTGCTCAAACTCTGACATCAACGACTGCACCGCAACTTTTTGTGGCATAAATACCAGGTTGATTAAGCCATCCCGCACTTGCTGAACAGTTAAATCCTTGCGGATATTTTGCTCAAACTTCGCAGGCGTTAACTTATTTTGCGATAACAACTGGTTATAAGTCTCTTCTGAAAACCTACCGTTACTTTGAAATTCAGGCATACCAATCACATGCTGACTCAATTGGTCATCACTGATTTTAAAACGGTAGTCCTGAATGGCACCCTCGACTAAGCGGCGGGTAATAATACTATCCAGTACCGATTGTTTAAAAGCCGGGCTTTCCAGTAAGGTGGCATCCACTTTTTGGCCTTGAGATTGCAGGTAATTACGCGCATTCTCAACAGCGTTGGAATATTCCTGCAGGGAAATTTTCTGGCCATCCACTTTCGCAACCGCAACCTGCCCGCCTGCGTTATTAAGATATGAATCAATCCCGAACAATGCAAATGGCACAACAATCAGTGCCAGAATGATTTTTGCCATCCACCCTTGTGTATGTTTTCTTAGTGCTTCTAACATTTTTTAATTTCCATTACCTGATTTTTCGCAACGGCAAACTATACCATAAACCCGT
>NZ_DATHWZ010000034.1:0-18322 GCF_035460085.1 Methylophilus sp. | reverse complement strand
TGACTTGAAAAGCTAGTCCGCTGTGACTAGTCCAATCGGGCTAATCAAAATGCATGTGGTGCATGCATAAAATCCTGACTATTTTAAAAAGCCAACATGACAGTTTTGAATTTAGGACTAGTCCTAACGGACTAAAGGCGGGAGGCTACAAAATAAGTTTTAGTGACAATGCAGGGGATCTTGAATAGCAATGGCTGCGAAACCAAGTGGATGTTATGTAGCACTTTTAGAGGTGGCAGTTCTAATCCCTTGATAGTGCTACAAGTCAATGCATTGTCTACGGTTGCCATGACTGTTTTGTTCTTCACCAACAGAGTGCAATCAAATAATCATTGAGACATACCATCAGGGGCGCGAATTCATTGGGTGATTAAAGAGTATAAGCACCCTCCTTAGGGTAAAAATTTATTGATTCTTAAACTAAGGCTTGACTATATTTCCATATTTATGGAAATATAGTTATATGGATAAAATACTAGCTGTTAAATCACTTGCCTCTATTGCACAGGAAGCGCGCCTGGATATTTTCAGGTTATTGGTACAAGCGGGTGAAGCTGGGCTTTCCGCCGGACTGCTGTCAGAAGGACTCAAAATCCCGCCGAGTACCCTTTCATTTCATCTCAAAGAACTCAGTAACGCGGGCATGGTGTCATCAAGGCAGGAAAGTCGCTTCGTTTACTACTTTGCCAACTATGAAGCCATGAATCTCTTATTGGCATACCTCACGGAAAATTGTTGTGCCGGACAAGCTGTATGTTGTCCTGATTTAAGCTGTGATCCATCGGAAGGAGAAACATCATGAAACGTATGCATCTGCACATTTCGGTCGCTGACTTGCAGCAAAGCATTCAATTCTATTCAACGCTGTTTGGCAGTACACCCACCATTGAAAAGCATGATTATGCAAAATGGATGCTGGAAGAACCCCAGATCAATTTTGCGATCAGCCGGCGCGGCGCGCTGCCAGGTTTGGACCACATCGGCATCCAGGTCGAGGATGAGCATGAACTCGCCGACATTAAAACGCGTATGGAACAAGCTGAGCTAGGCATTCTTACCGAAGAAGGTACCACCTGCTGTTATGCCAAATCGGATAAACATTGGGTACAAGACCCTTCAGGCATTGCATGGGAAACCTACTGTACTTTAGAAAGTGCCCCTACCTTTAATGGCAAAGAGCCCACCACCGGTGCTGAGTGCTGTGTACCTGCCTCGAAAAAAATCCAGTTTATTTCCCGGAACAAAGCCTGATCAGGTAATCAAACATGAAAAGCCATTACAACGTTTTGTTTATCTGTACCGGGAATTCTGCCAGAAGCATTATTGCTGAAGCGCTATTGAATCATGTTGGCAACGGTCGTTTCAAAGCCTTCAGTGCTGGCAGCCAGCCTACTGGCACTGTCAATCCATATGCACTTCAGGTACTGCAAGACAATAAAGTCGACACCGAAGGCTTACGCAGCAAACACTGGAATGAATTTGCAGCACCCGAGGCCTCCAGGATGGATCTGGTATTCACTGTATGTGCGAAAGCCGCTGGAGAGCACTGTCCACTTTGGGCGGATCATCCTATGCATGCTGACTGGAGCGTTGAGGACCCGGCGGTAATCAACGGCAGCGAAGAACAGATCAAAAAAGCCTTTCAGGACACATTGATCATGCTAAAGCGCCGGATTGATTTATTGATCATGCTGCCTGTCGAAAAAATCGATGCGATGGCACTCAGAAACAACCTCTCAGATATCGGGAATAAAATATGAACGCTGTAAAAACGCAAGAAACGAATCTACAACCTGCCGGCATAGGCAGCTTTGAGCGCAACCTGACCTGGTGGGTGCTGGCCTGCATAGCGGTCGGCATAGCGCTCGGTAAAATAGCGCCAGATGCTTTCCATGCGATAGGCGGCTTGAAATTGGCTGAAGTTAACCTGCCGGTGGCCGTACTGATTTGGTTGATGATTATTCCGATGCTGCTGAAAGTGGATTTCAGTGCGATGGGAGAGGTGTTTCACCATGCCAAAGGTATAGGTGTCACCCTGTTCATCAACTGGTTGGTGAAGCCGTTTTCGATGGCTTTGCTGGCATGGATATTTATCCGGCACTTATTCGCCGACCTGCTCCCTGCGGACCAGTTGGATAGCTATATTGCGGGCCTTATATTACTGGCTGCGGCACCCTGCACTGCCATGGTGTTTGTCTGGAGCAACTTATGCAAAGGTGAGCCGACATTCACGTTATCGCAAGTGGCTATCAACGATACCATCATGCTGTTCGCATTTGCGCCTATCGTGGCTTTACTGCTAGGCCTGTCCAGCATTGTGGTGCCATGGAACACGCTATTCGTGTCTGTACTGTTGTTTATTGTGGTGCCTGTCATCATTAGCCAGCTATTAAGAAAATGGCTGCTAGCGCAGGGGGCACGCACATTAGAAGCCACGCTGAAGACGATACAACCATTCTCCCTGAGTGCTTTGCTGTTAACCCTGGTGCTGTTGTTTGCTTTCCAGGGTGAGCAGATCCTCGCACAGCCAACGGTGATCTTGTTATTGTCGGTGCCCATCCTGATTCAGGTCTATTTCAATGCGCTACTCGCTTACTGGTTAAACAAGAAGTTCAAAGTTGCCCATTGTGTCGCGGGCCCATCCGCCCTGATTGGTGCCTCTAACTTCTTTGAACTGGCCGTGGCTACGGCCATCGCATTATTTGGATTTCACTCAGGCGCGGCGCTAGCGACTGTAGTGGGCGTGCTGATTGAAGTGCCTGTGATGTTATCTATCGTATCTATTGTGAATCGTAGCCGTCATTGGTACGAGGCCTGATCTGTCAAGAAAGTCAAAAATGAACATTCTGTTTTTATGTACCGGTAACTCCTGCCGTTCAATTCTGGGAGAGGCTACCTTCAACCATCTTGCGCCAGAAGGCTGGCATGCAATGAGCGCTGGCAGCAAGCCAACAGGGTATGTGCACCCCAGATCGCTGGCTTTGCTTGCAAAAGAAGGGATTACCACCGATAGCTACTACAGTAAGTCATGGGATAATTTGCCAGTGACCCCGGACATTGTGATTACGGTCTGCAGTAGCGCGGCCGGGGAGACCTGTCCGGCTTATCTAGGCCCGGTGATCCGCACCCACTGGGGGGTGGAAGATCCAGCCCACGTGATGGGAACTGACGAAGAAATAGAGGCCGCTTTTTACAAGGCTTACCATACGCTACGTGCCCGCATCGAAGCATTCTTTCAATTGCCGCTTGAACAATTGAAAAATGATAAAGCAGCACTGAAAGCATCGATGGATGACATAGCAGCGACCATTACATAGTCAACAATCAATAGATGGCAAATTTGAACCCATCACGGGTTCACTCTGCCCTCTCACTGTTTGCGTGAAATCAATCCCATCTTGAGCGCTTTGCTGGCTGCCTGGCTGCGGTTTTCAACATCCATTTTCCGCAGGATATTCTGCACATGGTTTTTGATGGTCAGCGGGCTGATCTCCATGATGCTGCCGATCTCCCAATTGGTTTTCCCGGCCTGCAGCCATTCCAGCACTTCCAGTTCGCGCCTGCTCAAAGGTTTGACGCGGCTGTTACGTGTGGTAGTTGATAGCACGGACGGACATTTATTGGCGGTGACTTTTTCGATGGCACAGTGCAGGTGCGGCATCAGCAATTCCAGTAAATGCGCGGTTTGCGCGTTGACGGGAGAACTCAAGCGGCCAAACATGACGAGTGTTGCGATGCGGCTGTGTTCGTTTCCAAAGCCATGCACGACAAAACGCTTGAGTTCGGAAGCGCTCATCCTTTCGGCCTCTATTTGCTCTACGGCAAAGTGGCTGTTTTGCTGGCTGGGTATTTCTGTATGGTAAAACAGTGGTTTGCTGAACGTCCGCCATTGTTCAAAGGCCTGGCTTACCAGGCCATCGGTTTCATGGAGCACCTGGTCAAATTGCGTGTCGCCAAAATAGCGGCTTGAGGTCAGGTACTCATAATCGTAAGTGGGTCGCTCTGTCCCACGCACGCCGACGATGACTACTTCATGCGCAAGCAAACATTGAAATCCGCGTTGCAACCAGTTAAAAAAGTGCGAGCGATGCTGCAAGCGCAGTGACTCTTCGATCACCTCCATAAATAGCGAGCGCTGTTCCTCATTCAGCGCCAATCCCCATTGGTCATTGGCCTGATCCGTCCCTGTGATTGTGCTCATGTGTTTGCCACATTGATATAAATGCAGCACAGTTTGCGGAGAATTTGTGACAGAAAAATGATTGCCGCATGTCAGTTGGTTGATAAATTCATGACAGCGGATCATAAAAAGGACTAATCGCAAAATGGAACACATGTCCCGACAAGCCTTGGCCTTTGATGATGCACCATATCACTCGCTATGTCTTTTAGGTGTCATATGGTCATGGCATTATTTGCCATCATGACGCTTTTGAACCCCAATGACTGTAAGCGATGTATCAATATGCTGCTGACTGCCAGTGTGTTGCTTGGCTGGGTAATCGTCAGCAACGCATTTGCTGACACTTCTATGGAAGTCCAGCGGATGGGCAGTCAAATTCTAATAGATGATTCCAGTGATACCGAGCTGGTCATCAGTAATGTCAATGATGAGGAAATAACGCTAGAATCAACCCCTGCCAGTCGCGAAGGGCTTAAGCATTTACGCTGGCAAAACGGTCGCATCCCTTACCAGAATGAAGTACAGGAAATCGCAAGAGCGACTCAAATTGACGCGGCCCTGATACACGCGGTGATTGCGACAGAGTCAGGCTACAATCCGCAGGCGCAATCCAGGAAAGGGGCCTATGGATTGATGCAGGTGTTACCTTCCACTGCGCGGTCTTTCTCCACGATCCCGGTCAAGCAATGGTCTGTACGCCAGCAGATCTTGTGGGGTTCCCGCTATCTGAAAAATATGCTGCAACTGTTTGAAGGCGATGTATCCCTTGCGCTTGCCGCTTACAATGCCGGGCCAAATGCCGTGAAACTGCGGCAAAACACCCTGCCCCCATTTGCTGAAACCCGGCAATACGTGCCTAAAGTATTAAGTTATTACCGGGCATTCAAAACCCGGTTACCGCACGAAATATCGGATATGGATTAAGACCTAACGGCTTACCCAAGCCACCTCCAGGTCTGCCAGGGTATTCGGTTCATAAACAAACTGCCACTCGCGATAGTGCTTGGCCCCATGAAAACCGGATTGAAATTCCTGGTAACCGGCACTACGGATGGGTTCGAGTAAAGACTGGCTATGCACACCGACGATGCGACCGTCACGCACTACCAAGCGCATGGCCTGCTTCGCAGAAAACGGGTCCGGATAGCGTTTGCGCAAATGCCTTTTAAGTACCGGGAAGCGTTTGTCTTCCACCAGTTCCTCAAGCATTCGGGGATACTGTTTAACCGGTTGAGGCGTGGACTCATAATAACGCCCGATCGCCAGCCGATAGGCTTCTCCGATTTCCAGTAACAATGCTTCATTGGCACGCTGTGTCTGTTGTTGCCACATGACAGCCGCACCCTGCATGCCAATCGCTGCAATCACCAGCGTGATCATCACGCCGATATACGAAAATCCCAGTTGACCCCTGAAAAATTGAAACACGATTACCAGTCTGTATACAGGCTGCCATCTGCCGCCTGACCGGCAGCACTGCTGTGCAAAGTATAAACCCCGCCTACCATCGGTAGTTCGGGTGCTGTAATCACCCAGGTATCGTTGCTTTCGCTGATGGTATCCCATGGCAGCTTATCCAGGTAATGCTTGTCTACCAGTTCTTGCAAGGTATCAGGGTATTGTCCCTGATCAGAAAAAAACTCGTCCAATGCTTTGCGCGTGGTGGCCAGTTGCTGCTTGAGCGCTTGTTCTTTGGCTCGCTGCACCCCGGAAAAATAACGCGGCACGGCCAAAGACAGCAGCAGCGCCAGAATGGACAAAACCACCAGCAACTCCACCAAGGTGAACCCTGTGATTCGTTTAATCACATGATATTTACCATTGCGCATAAGGCACTCCGTTGATCCCGGTCTGTGTACTCAGCGAATACACGTCATACACATCCTGGCTGTAGCGTGGCGCCTCTGGCGGGCTATCATAACTGCGCAAACCCCAGCCTGTGGCCGGGCTTACACCGGCAGTTTGCTGGACTTTTAGCATGGGGTCTTGCGGCACCCTGCGCAGGAAGCGCAAGACCTTGTGTTTGGGATCTTTGATATCCTGCACACCTTCGGCCAGTATCTGTAAATTCGGCGGATAGCCGGTAGCATCCGAATTTTTCTTGATACGGCCATCATCAGCCGCCTTTTTGTAGCTATCGATCGCGCGGCGGATTTCACGCAACTGCTCACGTAACTGCTGTTCCTTTTGCCGTTGCAAAGTCACTTGCACCATAGGCGTCGCCACACTGGCCATAATGGCTACAATCGTCAGCGAAACCATTAATTCAACCAGGGTGAATCCGCTGCCTGTTGTTGTATGCCCGGCAAGGTAACGCCTCACTGTGAACGGAGGCTTCAACCACATCACGGGATCACCTTGGGCGCAGGCAAGCTGGTCGGCGATTGCTCTTCTATGCCACGGCCATTCACATTGTTGGACATACCCGGTACTGCACCTTTAACGTTTGAAGAAGGAAAGGTGCTGGCTGGTTCCGGCGGCGGAGGGAGTGCATCAGGCGCAGGGATACTCGCTTCAGGCACTGCAGGCGTTTCAGGGGACTCGATCGATGGCGGCTCAATCGGCTCATTCAACTCACTTTGCCGTTGTTGTAACTGTTGTTCCCTGATCTGCTGACCACGTGTCAACGCTGGCGTTATCGGCATGGTATTCAACAATGGTTTATCAGAGATGACAGTGTCGGTACCGCTCCAGTATTCGGAGAAGGTAGCTTCCGGCAAGGTAACATTGCTGATCACTTTAGGTGTGATCGCCAGCACAATCTCGGTCTTTTGTTTCTCGTCATTATGCCGGGAGAATAACCTGCCCAAAATCGGGATCTCGCCCAGAAACGGTACTTTGTCTGCATTCTTGCGCTCGGAATCCTGGATCAGGCCCGCCAGAATTTGCGTCTCGCCATGTTTCAGCCGCAGTATCGTGCTGGCATTACGCGTGCCGATATTAAACACCCTGGAGTTATTGCTCAGGGTCACCGCTTCGCCTAACGAACTGACCTCCAGGTTGACTTTGATACTGACGAAATCGTCCAGCATGATGCGCGGTTCCACTTCCAGCTTCAGCCCGACATCTACATAAGACACACTTTCGGAGGTACCGACGTTGGCGGTGGTATTAGTGGTAATCACAGGCACTTTGTTACCGACCAGCACTTTGGCTTTTTCATTATTCTTGACACGGATACGCGGATTGGACAGCAAGTTCAAATCCGTATCGGTGGTCTTGAACTGTATGCTGGGGTTAGGGCTGACGCCGATATTGGAAGACTTCAGGTTCTTCAAGGCTTCCAGCGTTAAAGGGCTATTCAATACTGTCAGTGAGCTAGGGTAGATAATCCCCAGGTCTTGCAGCTTGCCGCGTGTGATTTCCATCACTTCAATTTCCAGCATCACTTCCGGGTCGGCAATGTCCTGCGCCTTGATCATTTTCTCTGCCAGGGCCAGTACTTCCGGCCTGTCCCGCAATACCAGCATGTTCAGGCGCTCATCAACATAGACATCGCGGATTTTAAGGATGGTACGCAGCATGTCCGCGCACTGTTTGGCACTGGTATTGGCAAAGTAGAAGTTGCGGATCAGCAGGTCCTGGTAATCCTTGTTCTTTTGCTGGGTAGCGGGATACACCAGCAGGCTGTTGGGCGAAAGTACTTTTTTCTGCAAGCCGTTGCTGGTCAGCACCATGTCGATCGCATCTTCAATCGGCATTTTCTTAAGGAATACCGAGGCTTTCATTTCCGGCTTGATATCTTTATCCAGGATAAAGTTGACGCCAGTGGCACGTGACAACGCCTCAAACACGACTTTGATATTGGCCTCACGTAGTTCCAGTGTCACCGGTTTGCTTAAGCCGGTTTGCAGTTGGGGTAACGCCGCACGTGCATGGGTTTCCAGTGCAATCAGCTGTCTTTCCAGCGCTAATGCCTGCTCGTTGGTCGGCTGCTCCAGCAGGATATCGCGTACCAGTTTGAGGGCTTCTTTAGGCTGATCCATCTTTTGTTTGGCCGCTTCCAGTTGCTTGCGCAATATAATCTCGCGCTCGCCCGCTCTCTCATAATCCAGTGCTTTGGGATGATTTGCATCCAGCGTCAGTATCCGCGCGTAGATCTGTTTTGCTTCAGCAACATTGCCTTTGGCATTGGCCGCTTCGGCTTCGAAAGAGAGGGCATTGATCGCCTGTTCGCGTTCGCGGTACCAGCGATTGCGTAATTCCACATCACCTGGTTTTTCAGCCACCAGTTTAGCTAATTCGTGTACTTTGCCCTCAGGTGTGGTGGCCGTGAGTTTAGGCGGGAACAGACTGCAGGCAGCCAGACCACAGGCTATACACAGCAGGAGTAGCGTGGTCCGTAAACGGGTTGGCAGCGCAGTTGAGCGATGAGATTTAATATAAGGATGACTCATGAATTATTGTTCTAACGGAATGTTTTCTTCAGTATCCGCCACAGACTGGCGTTGCCCTGCTGCTGCGGTTTTAGCCTTACTCAATACCACTGCCTGATTAAGCGGCAAATAAGTAAAATACACGGATTGCGCATCTTCATTATCCAGCCGCCATTGCGCAGTCACCTGGCTTTTCAGCTTAGGCATCAGTACTTTTTTCTGCTGCATCAGAATCACTGTGCTGCCTTCGGGAACATCCTGCATGCTGCCTACGTAGGTGTAAGGTACTGGCGGTGCTTGCGGTGGCGGTAGCGGTTGTGGTTTGACTGGCGGTGGCAACCACTCGTGTGCGGTAAACAGGGCATGACTGACTTTTGCGGGTAACTTTCGCGGCAGTACGACAGGAGTGACTGTCTCGGCTACTACGGGCTGCGCAGCATGATCATGACCGCTGTCCACTTGCGGTTCAGAGACTGTCACTGCTGCTGAAGTAGCTGCTATCGGTGCACTGTTTTTTACAGGTGCAGGAGTGGTCAATGTGCTGTCTGCAACGACGACCTCCTCAGTCGCATCCTGCTCGGCCGACCATTGCCAGTAAACCAAGGCAAATGTCAGCAGCAAACTGATCCACAACAGCGGCCGGCGGGATGTTTGTGCGTTAGCTGCCTCAAGTCGCATGCTCTCGCCCTCCTCGGATAAACATGGAGAATGTCAGCGTCGTCTCAATCACCGGCTGCAGGGTTTCGTTCTTGCGCAGCTCCAGCCCGGTTAACGCCATGGTCGGGTAACGACGCAGCACTTCACTGATAAAACGGCGGCAAGTGACATAGTCCGACTGGATCGTGAAACGCATATCAAACTGCTGTATCGGCTGCGAGCCTACAGCCGCCTGATGTGCCTGCCACTGATAATCGCCCACATTCAATAGGATATTATGCTTTTGCGCCAGCGCGGCGACCTGCAACATACGCGGTGATAACTCGCTGCTGGCAGGCAGCTGCTGCCACAATTCCGACAGGGTGACGGGCTCACTTGCCTCTTCAGGCGTTGTGGCAGTCTTGACCTTTTTTGCAGCGAGCGGCCTGGTTTCAACAGGCGTGGCCGGCTGCAATTTCAGCTGGGCGATTTCCTGTTCCAGCGAAGCAAGCTGTGCCGTTTTTTCAGGTTGTTGCTGTACCAGATATAGCCAGACGATGATGAGCACGCTGCTGGCTAACATAGGCAACAAGCCCAGGTACCAGGCGCTACGCCTGGCTAACCAGATCAGCCCCGTCATGTTAGGCAAGCGCAAACGGTTCATGGCTGCCATCCGCCCTGAATCTCAAAACTCACCGGGCGTTGTGGATGCGTTTCAATCACCTGGTGTTTTTGCAGGTGCACTTGCGTAAGTACTGCTTCTTCCTGCAAATGACCCACATATTTCAACAGGGTGTTGTAATCCTTGGCTTCACCGGACAAGGTGAATTGCCCACGCGCAGCATCGGGTAACAATTGCAACAAGGCAATGTCCTTGATCTGCCTGGATTCCAGCGCCTGCAACAAATCGAACCAGCGGATATTCAATTGCTGCGTAATCGTTACCGCTTCTTTTTCCTGCGCCTGGGTGAGTGCGATGGCCGCCTTCTTTTGCGCAGCTGCACGGGCATTCTGCTTTGCCTCTTCCGGTGTTCTTGCAGGCAGCGCTTGAGCCACGATTGTTTTTTGTAACTGACTGGCGGCGTCATTCGCTTGCGCCAATGCTTGGGACAACTCCGTTTTGCGTTGCTCCATTGCTAGCAATTGCGCACTGACATCGTCATCTGCATGCCAGGCAGTCACTACCAGCAAGGCACACACGACTAACAGTAATACACCCGGCCAGCGCACCTTTTGCCAGGCAAACGCTGGCTGGGAAAATTCAAAATGGTAGTTCGGGTTAGGCCACATATGCGACCTCTTGCCACAGCGAGGTAATCGCATTAGCGGAATACAAGTTTTTCCAGGTCAACCGGCCTGCCAGGTGCTGCGACAACCTACGCCCAACAGCAGCCACAGGCTCGCACGCGGGTTCACTCAACCAGTAGCAGGCAGAGGCCTGCACGCCGAGCAAAGTCCGCTCACGCAGCAACCATGCCGCCATGCTATCTACCTCAGCCAGATCACTGACCAGGCTGGCAACATGGGTAATCTCGCCTTGCTGCAACTGTAATAATCGCAACATATGCGGCTCGGCGCTCACTATCGTGCCATCCGCCGGCAGACGGGTATGCGCCCACAGTGCACAGGCGTAAGGTTGCACTGACAATTGCAGGTATTTACGTGGCGCAACCAGCGTTTTTGCAGCGATATTTTGCAAGACCGGTGTAGTAGCGAGTAATGAAGCATGGCTTTGCAGTACATCCTGCATACGCAACGGCCATTGCACCGCCGCCTCACCATACGTTTTGAGCAGGATGGCGCGCGCATACGCTTGCAGCTCTGCACCGGATAAAGCGTTAGCCTGGCCGGACTGTTGAATCGCCGGTAATAACATCAAATGCACATGCTGGTCTGCCAGGTAAATTTCGATACGCTGCCAGTCGGTGGATGGCAATTGCGAGATGACAGCAGTCATCGCTGCCTGTAGGGCTAGAGGTTCCATGCTTTCCAGGGTATCTTGTGCAACCACCCTGCGTGATTGAATACCTGCCGACCAGTGCTCGGCCAGCACGCTGTCAGCCGTCACCAGTACCCGCGTCAGGCCGCACCACCTTATTTGACTCACCATATCAGGCAATAAACGTGACACGGTTAATCTCCTGCAAACTGGTCAGGCCCGCGCCTGCAGCACTGACTGCCGCTTCGCGTATGCTACGCATTCCATTTTTTGCAGCGGCTTCTTTCAACTGGCGGATAGGTTCTCGCGCAATGATCATTTCCCGCAACTCGTCATTCAGCACCAATACTTCAGCGACCGCCTTGCGGCCTTTATAACCGGTGCCGCGGCAATGCCCGCAGCCTTTGGCATGTTTAAAGGCCATCCCTACTGTCTGTTCCAGGGTCAGGCCTGAGGCTTCCAGTAACGCTGCATCGGGCACAAATGGTTCAGCGCATTGCTGGCACAAGCTGCGTACCAACCGCTGTGCAATAATACCGTTGACGGCCGACACAAAGTGATACGGGTCTACACCCATATGCATAAAGCGGCCTATCACATCCAACACACTGTTGGCATGCACGGTTGAGAACACCAAGTGACCGGTCAATGCTGCCTGCACCGCAATCTGTGCGGTTTCCGCATCCCGGATTTCGCCGACCATGATTTTGTCGGGGTCGTGACGCAAAATAGACCGTAATCCGCGCGCAAAAGTCAGCCCTTTTTTCTCGTTGACGGGAATTTGCAATACGCCTGGCAGTTGATATTCCACCGGGTCTTCAATGGTGACAATTTTGTCAAAGCCGGTATTCACTTCAGAAATTGCTGCATACAAAGAAGTGGTTTTACCACTACCTGTGGGGCCGGTGACAAGCACCATGCCGTAAGGCTCACTCGCCAGCTTCCTGAACCTGGCAATCACGTCGTCGTCAAAGCCCAGCGCTTTCAGGCTTAAGCCTTGCGCCTGCTCGGTCAGGGCTTTACGGTCCAATACCCTTAATACTGCATCTTCACCAAAGGCACTCGGCATGATAGAGACGCGGAAGTCGATTAACCGGTTCATGGCATGCACTTTGAAACGGCCATCCTGCGGAATACGCCGCTCGGCAATATCCAGTTGCGCCATCACTTTGATCCTTGAAATCGCTTGTTCTGCGCTATCCAGCCCCGGGCTATTGGCAATGCTGGCCATCACGCCATCAATGCGGTATTTCACTGCCAGTCCGCCAGGGTGCGACTCCAGGTGAATATCGCTGGCGCCGGTTTTCAGCGCATCATATAAAGTGGAGTTGATCAGTTTGATAATGGGGTTGGCATCTTCATGGATGGATTTAAGCGAAAGTTGCATCACAACCTCCTCTTCCCCCTCCTGTGCCTGGTCTTCATGGAGCCCCATGCCATCCATGGCGCGCATGGTTTCTTCTTCACCGGCCAGGTAGGCGCTGATATCCAGCCGGTGTGCTAATCGCCATGTAAAGGTCTGCTGCACCGCATGCTGTGCCCATAAGGGTAATTGTTTGTCGAACGGATCAGCGAATATCAGGATCAATGCATGGTTTTCATCATGAAACGCCAGGCACTCTTTTTGCTGTGCAGTGTTGTAGCTGATGACATCAAATGCGACCTGCCATTCACGCATTTCGCGCATGGTAGCGACCGGGTAATGCAATAAATGCCCCAACTGATTGACCAGCGCCTCGCTGTCTAATGACAGTAATTCTTCCAGCACTTCAATGACACGGCGTTGCTGCTGTTGCGCCAGCATTTGTGCCTGCGCGAACACATCCGCTTGCAGTGTTGTGGGTAAAGGCTGGTTCATTGGATTTGCCCCGCCAGTTCAAATATCGGCATATACAGCAGCAACACCACAACACCAATCACCAGGCCAATAAACAGCATCAGCAAGGGCTCAAACAATTTGGTGAACCAGTCTATCCAGCGCGCCAGCTCTTCGTCATAAAAACCGGCGATACTGTCCATCATCTGTGCCACGTTGCCGCCACGTTCACCGACCAGCAGCATGCGTTCGCCAATCGGTGTTGTCATGCCTGCAGTTTTAAACGCATGCGATAGCGGCTGACCCTGGCTGATCATGGTTTGTGCCTGTTGCAGGCTGAGTGACATGCTGCGATCCAGCAAACCGCCCAGCGAATCAATCGCCGTCATGATAGGCGTACCGCCCGCCAGTAACATACCCAAAGTGCGGTAAAAGCGTGCCAGCTGATAGAGTTGCAACTTGGCCCCTACAGCCGGGATACGCCAGATTGCCCTCACCATGGCTTGCCGCATGCTAGGTGTTTTAAATACCAGGATCAGCCCGATGAAGCTGCCGACCAATATGGCGAGCATGGTTTCACCGTGTTGTGAAATCAGGGTGCCCCACTGCAACATCATTTGCGACATCCACGGTAAATCTGCGCCGGTGCCTTCATACACGCTGCTGAACTTGGGTACCACAAAGCCCATCAGAAATGCGATCACCAGGCCACCGACGATAATCAGCAGCATGGGGTAAATCGAAGCGCTGATGATTTTCTTTTTTAATAGTGATACCTGGTTGTCGTAAGCGATGTAGCGAGATAAGGCATTACCTAAATCACCAGTACGTTCAGCCGCTTTAACAGTGGCGAAATAAAGCGGAGGAAATACTTCCGGCTGGCGCTCAAGCGCGGCTGAGAATGACTTACCTTGCTGTAACGATTGCAAGATGCCTTGCAATACGGTGCGGGTATGGTCCTGGCGTAATGAAAGTGCTTCAATCGCTTCCACCAGATTCAGTCCTGACTGCAATAAAGCCAATAACTCCTGGCTGAACAAGGCTAACGGGAAGGCCTCTTTCTTCAAGTGTTTTTTGCCGGATTTATCCAATTGCAGGGAGACCGGCAGCAAGCCCTTAGACTTTAACTGCGCATAGGCATCCTGCTCATCGTCGGCCTGTAATTCGACCATGGACAATAAGGAGCCGTTTAACACTTTGGCCTGGTAGCGCATGTCAATTACCAGCTGGTAATGTCCTGCGACTCATCAGTGCCGCCCACCTGGCCATCTTTGCCATAGCTGAATAAATCATACTCGCCATGCTGGCCCGGGAAACGATACTGGTAAGGCTTACCCCACGGATCATTCGGCACCCCCTTCTTCAGGTAAGGTCCGCTCCATCGGGTGTCATTATCGGTGTTGGCCATCAGCGCATTCAGGCCCTGCTCGGTAGAAGGGTAGTGGCCGACATCGAGGCGGAGCTGGTCGAGGGATTGCTCAAGCGCAGCGATTTGTGCCTTTGCCGTCTTCACTTCAGACTTGCCAATCTGCTGAAAATACTTGGGACCAACGTAGCCCGCCAGTAAGCCGATAATGACCATTACCACCAGTAATTCGAGTAAGGTAAACCCGGCACTGCCTCTGACCGAACGATGCGTCATCCAATATTTCTCCATGAAAATTTGATGACAATACTAAGCAGTTCAGATTGCAGAAAAGTGGCAGCAATGTGACAAATCGTCAAAATTGTAAATATTTATTAACAATTTTGACGATCAGGAGGAAGTTTGCGTAAATGACTAGAAAAGATAATCGGTGGAACTTACTCGGGAGGATGTATGAAGCCGTTAATCACCAAGAAAACCACCACTCTGGTGTGCCCAAAGCTTGGCGTAAATACCATTCAGCTTGAGTAATTCGTGATGGGTACCGGTTTCTACAATTTTTCCTTTATCTAAAACCACCAATTTATCCATGGCCGCAATGGTAGAAAGCCGATGCGCAATGGCAATCACGGTTTTGCCTTCCATCAATTGCGAAAGATGATGTTGAATGGCCTGTTCAACTTCCGAATCCAATGCACTGGTGGCTTCATCCAAGACCAGGATAGGTGCATTTTTAAGCATGACGCGCGCAATAGCAATACGCTGGCGCTGACCACCAGAAAGTTTCACCCCGCGCTCGCCCACATGGGCGTCATAGCCCATGCGTCCTTTGGCATCGCGCAGTGTCTGGATAAAGTCATGTGCTTCAGCACGTTTGGCAGCGGCCACCATATCTTCTTCAGTCGCATCTGGACGTCCATAGAGAATATTTTCGCGTACAGAGCGATGCAACAATGAAGTATCCTGCGTCACCATGCCTATCTGTTGCCGTAAGGAATTCTGTTTAACGCTAGCTATCGATTGCCCATCAATAAGTATTTGTCCAGACTGAATATCATAAAAGCGCATTAACAGATTAACGATGGTTGATTTACCGGCGCCAGACCGCCCTACTAAACCTACACGTTCGCCAGGCCGGATATTCAAATCAAAACTTTGCAGCAAAGGCATCTGTTGGGCATAGGCAAAATCAACCTGGTCAAACCTCACTTCTCCTTTAGGCACTGAAAGCGCAGGAGCATCCGGCTGATCTACAACGTCATTGATAACGGATAAAGTATTTACGCCATCCTGCACCGTACCAATTTGCTCATACAGTGACGTAAGCTCCCACATCACCCAGTGAGAAATCCCATTGAGTCTCAGGCTCATCGCCATCACAGCAGCCACAGCACCGGCCGCCACCAAGCTCTGCGACCACAGCCACAAAACCATGCCACCACTAGCAATGATCAGGCACATATTGAGAAAGTGATTGATGCTCTCTACAAAACTGACCATGCGCATTTGACCATGCACGGTATCTAAAAACTCCTGCATGGCTGATTGGGCATAACCTGCTTCACGCCCCGCATGCGAAAACAATTTAACTGTGGGGATATTGGTATAAGCATCGGTAATCCGCCCAGCCATCAATGCGCGTGCATCTGCCTGTTGTTGTGAAACCTTGGCCAAGCGTGGAATAAAGTAAAAAAGCGCGCAGCCATACAAGAGCAGCCAACCGAGAAATGGCAGCACCATCCATGGATGGAAATTACCGACAACCGTCACGATTGTAGTGAAATAGATCAATACATACACCATGATGTCAGCCAGGATAAACCATACATCTCTGACTGCCAGTGCGGTTTGCATCACCTTAGCGGAAACTCTTCCGGCAAACTCGTCCTGATAAAAGGACATACTTTGATTCAACATATGCTGATGAAATTGCCAGCGCATGCGCATGGGGAAGTTGCCTGCCAAGGTTTGATGTTTAATCAAAGTTTGCAGCAAGATAATCACCGTGCTACCAATGAGGATAGCGATTACCCAGGTCAATGTTTGTTGATGTGTATCCCACAATTGTTGTGGCGCAATCGCCGTCAGTTTATCGACCACCTTGCCCATCAAAGCAAACAGCAATGCTTCAAATGCACCGATACAAGCGGTCAGCATGGTCATGAGTAATATGTATTTACGCATGCCATATGAGCATGCCCACATAAATGGCCAAAAGCGTGTAGGCAGGGTTTTAATAATTTCGGGAGGAAATGGCGATACCAATCCCTCAAATCTGGAAAACAATCGCATGGTTAAACTTGTGTATAAATCAGAACAACGGCTTCGGCAGCAATGCCTTCACCACGACCGGTAAAGCCTAACTTTTCAGTGGTAGTCGCTTTAACGTTAATAAAATCAAGGCCGACCTGACAGTCGCTGGCAATATGCTCTCGAATACTATTGATATAAGGTCCGAGTCTCGGCGCTTCGCAGATGACTGTAGCGTCTACGTTGCCGATATGAAAGCCTTTGTCACTCAGCAGTGCAACTACGTGCTTTAATAACTCGCGTGAATCTATCCCTTTATAACGCATGTCCGAAGGCGGAAAATGCTTACCTATATCACCCAGCGCCGCTGCCCCCAATAAAGCATCACAAATAGCATGCAGGAGTACATCGGCGTCCGAATGTCCGTCCAGACCCAGTGGATGAGGAATATGTACGCCACCGATAATGCAATCGCGACCGCTTACTAGCGCATGCACATCAAAGCCGTGGCCAATTCTAAAAGGCGTCATAAATTTCCTGTATCGCTCAAACTTAAAGTTTTTGTATTGATAAGTGAAGCCTGGATTAATGCAGCAACGACCGTTAAATCCTGTGGGTAGGTTATTTTCATATTTTTTAAATCACCCAGAACCAGTTTAGGTTGATGCCCCATCCACTCCATAGCCTGTGCCTCATCTGTCGGATGACGCTGTAAATGAGTGGTTAATGCCTGTTGTAACTCACTATGACGGAATATTTGTGGGGTTTGTGCCTGCCATAGTTTTTCGCGGGGAATAGTTTCATTGATCAAGGCATTTGCATCAGCACGCTTCAGAGTATCAGCTAATGGTAACGCGAGAATTGCACCAACATCCTTATCTGATATTGCATTGATCAAGCGATCGATCATTGCCTGATCAATACCTGGCCTTGCCGCATCATGCACCAGTATCCAATCGTCAGCATTAACCGACGTCGCTATCGCATTTAACCCATTTAATACACTGGTAGCACGCGTCTCACCACCTACTGACACTACACGTGTTTTATGACACTGGTTCAGCAGAGCTGGTTTCCAATATGGATCTTTATCCGCAATCACAATGGTAATACCAGTGATTTCAGGCATAGCCTCAAAAACATCAATTGCGTGCCGCAGTAACGGTTTGCCATTCAGCATTAAATACTGCTTGGGAGTTACTGATTGCATGCGAGCGCCGTGCCCTGCACTGGGAATTAAGACATGATATTTAGCCATCTATCCATTTTAACATGCCACGCTTAGCCACTTGTTCCCGGATTAGCCCTAACGGGCCAATGACATGGGTGCCATGTTTTCATATGATGTTTGCAAACGAGGGAGAAGACTCACATAACAGCCGAACAACGCAGGGTAATACTGTATCAGCGGCGTTAATCATTGGTAAGTAAGCATTTAAGCAGTACAGATTTCATGGCAGTCTATTTGAAGCATTATCCTAATAGACTTTGATAACCCGGTGCGTGCACCGGGTTTTTTTATGTGTGGTTTATGGATTGCTTAGCTAGCCCATATTGTGAATGCTAGTTCAGCCACCCGCTTCGACACTCAACACCATTCACAACACGCTAACACCGTTAAAGCAAAAACCCCGCTATTGCTAGCGGGGTTTTCTTATAAGGAGCTTGGGGATGACCTACTTTCGCATACGAAGAGTACACTATCATTGGCGCAAGTTCGTTTCACGGCCCTGTTCGAGATGGGAAGGGGTGGTTC
>NZ_DATHWZ010000033.1:0-27949 GCF_035460085.1 Methylophilus sp. | reverse complement strand
AAACCTTGTTGTACGTGTTTTTTCATCATATTTCCTTCAAGTCAAGTTTTAAAGTGAACATCTTCTAGTTCAGCCACTGCTTTTCCAACAGTGTTCGGGTATCTATAAGCAACAGCTGTGCCAGTCTGTATTTGATGCAATAAGTGATTGAAAAAAAAGAATTAAATGACTTTTATGCTTTATTCCACTGAATTGAAATGCATTTCTAAGGAGTAGATTCACTACAGGTGTAATGACGAAAAGTGACAGGGTGAGTCCATATTTGGCATCAGGGGTGATGTTTTTTGTCAGTTCTATCAAGGTGGTCAGAATGCAATAAAGGGATTGTGTGGTACACAATCCCTTTATTTTTAACAGTGTCAGACTTTTGGCCTGATTCTGCATTTGCAAAAACTTAAACAGTTACAGCGTAAGACTTACCAGAATTTCCACCAGGGTTTACTGTTGCCTTGCGAACTTTTTCCAGAACCCTGGCTGATTACTTTCCCGATTCGGCTACCTTTTTCAGGCTTTCCAGACCTGGATCAAAATACTCGTTGATGGCTTTAGTGGCTGCATCATCGTTTTGTTCCGGTTTTGGGATGTTGGAAGAGTCAGCACGAGTGTAGCTGCCTTTTACCGTCACCACTGTTTCGCTGCCTTTGGCTGTCACAGAAACGGTTGGATAAAAGTTTGAAAGTTGTAATGTGCTTTTGTCCAGGATGTACTCGTATTTCAGGCGCATGCCTGCGTCGTCAATTGAACGCAGTTTTTCATACATGGTGCCGCCATTTTTCAGTTTGACGGTACGGTAAGTGGTGTCATCACCGTTTTCGTCTTTCTTCTGTTCTACTTTTGTAGACTCAACGCCGGAGTGCCAGGCTTGTACGTTGCCGAAGTCTTTCAGCAAGGCCCACACTTTTGCCGGTGGCGCCTTGATGGTGACAGTTTTTTCAAAACGTAATGCCGCGGCACCGTGCGCAGCTGCCGTCAATGGAATCAATGGCAATAAAGAAACGGCAATGATGCCAAATATTTTTTTCATTTCAATCTCCTGATATTTACAGATGTTTTAAAGCTAAAAAGTAATCAGTCTTTTGAGTTTTAAAATAACCCGTGACTTTACCTAAAAAAACGACTCTTTGCGACTAGTTCATGGGCAATCCTGTGAAAAAACTGAAAAAGGGAAATGGTGAAGCATGACTCATTACTTTGCTTCCAGAATAAATTGCCCGAACGAGCGGCAAAGTTTTGGGCTAGCAACGGTGTTCGTCACCGTGTTGGTCTTTGCATCGATAATCGACACTGTATCTGACCCCCAGTTGGCGACGATAACTTGCTGTGTCGCTTTGTCATATTCAATGCCTTCAGGAAACTCGCCGACCTCAATCGTCTTGACCGTTTTTGCAGTGGCAATATCAATGACAGACACGCTTTCTGCATGATTGTTGCTGACATACGCCAGACGCCCATCGGGACTGATGGCGACATCATAAGGGTGCTGCCCGGTTTTGATGGTACTGGTCTGAAAGGAATCTACATTCATCAACGTCAGCGTGTTGCTGACTACATTGACGACAAATATTGTCTTGCCATCAGGGCTTAAGGTGAGCGCAAACGGATGAATGCCTACTTTGACTTGCGCAATGGTTTGCAGCGTTCGTGTATTAACCACGGTCACATCATCACTGTCGCGATTGGCAATAAACAGTTTTTTATTGTCAGCGCTAACTACCATGCCAGAAGGTGTCTTGCCTGCTTTAAACGTTTTTTGTTTCTCTAAATGCGCAGTATCGATGGCAATTACCTGCGCACCACCCCAGTCGGCCACATAAAGTGTTTTCTCATCCCGGCTTAGGGTAATACCCACTGCCTGGATATTCACCGGTACTTCCTGGATCTTTTTCTGTGTACGGCTATTGATAATAGAAACCGTTTGGCTATTGGCGTTGCTGATATACACACGCTGTTGTTTGCTGGCAATTGCCACGCCAACAGGCGCCTTGCCGACTTCTATGGTGTGTGTGACTTTTTTGTTCTCAATATCGAGGACAGACACGGAATCACTGCCTTGATTGGTGATGTAAGCAAGATTGCCTGCAGCCGTATTCAAACTCCACAGCAATGTTAGCAATATGCCCAGGCTGATATGCCGGAAATTCGGTTTGCGTCTATGCATTGGTTTGGATACGTAATGAGTTCGAAATAAGGTTCATGGCTGGAAAACGCTTTGACTTATATCGGGTTGACAGCAGAGATTGCAGAAAATTGTATTTATAAGCAACAAATTAAGATTGGATTTTGTAAATGTATGAAAATTAAGGGTTTTTAATCCCTTTTTGCAGGGCAGGAAAAACTCCTGATGCATTAATTACCCTACAATAAGTATGGGGATTATTTAACAATGATATAGAGGAGTTTTGAAATGAAAAACACATTTTCTTTTGGTAGCAGGTTGATATTGGCAATATCTTTCCTGGTTGCAGCGCATTCTGCTAATGCGTTAACTACAGGTACAGTGTTAGGTGCTGATTTTGTAAATGGGCAATCGAGTTACAGCACGTCTTTCTCAGACGGGACTTCTGCCACTTTTGTTGGTAGCAGATCTTTCCAGAAAAAGACGCAGGATGGAATGACCGGTGTAGGTATTTCTGGTGGCAGAACTGTCGGCGAGATTGATATTGATGAAACACTGACCGGCACTTTTTCTAAAGAAGTCATCTTTTCAACATTGACAATCGGTTTGCTGTTTGACGGCCCTGAATACAGTGATGTGAAAGAGGTCGCAAAATTCCTGGTGAATTTTGCCGACGGAGGCAGTGATACTTTTTATTTAACGGCAACTGGCAAACATACTGCGAGCTGGACAGGTGAGGGTTCTCCATTATCCCTCGGTAGTGGCGCTGTGGATGGTGGCACCGGCGCATGGCTGTTGAACAATCCTTTTGGCTTCCGCTCAGTCGATAGCATCGTATTTAGTGCATCACCTGGTGTGGCCAAACATTCTTGCCATAACTGTACCAACCAGTCAGACTTCACTTTTGTAAGTGCGACCGTCATCCCGGTGCCTGAAGCGCAGACTTCAGCCATGCTATTTACAGGATTGCTTTTGATGTGTGCTTTGTCATTACGCCGTAGATTCTGATTAGCAGTCTAAGCATGAAAAAGCTCACCTTTGGTGGGCTTTTTCATTACCTGCCAGCCATTTCATCCAAGGCACCATGGATATCCTTTCATTAAACTGTAAAGTGTGAAAAAATTGCAGTAAATATTGAAGGCAGTTTTTATGTTAGATCGTGATGGATACCGTCCTAATGTGGGGATTATTCTATGTAATTCCCACAATCAGGTGTTTTGGGGCAAACGTATCAAAGAGCATGCATGGCAATTTCCTCAGGGAGGCATCAAGTATGGTGAAACCCCTGAGCAGGCCATGTACCGCGAATTGATGGAAGAAGTTGGCCTCAGGCCCGACCATGTCAAAATCCTGGGACGTACCCGGGATTGGCTACGCTATGAAGTGCCGACTAGTTGGATCAAGCGCGAATGGCGCGGTAGTTACAAGGGTCAGAAGCAAATCTGGTTTTTATTGCGATTGATAGGCCGGGATTCCGATGTGTCGCTACGTGCCACTGAACATCCGGAATTTGATGCGTGGCGCTGGAGTGAGTATTGGGTGCCGCTGGCCGATGTGATCGAGTTCAAGCGCGATGTTTACCAATTGGCGCTGAACGAGTTAGCTGCTTTTTTGCGCAACCCTGCCAAGCGATATGGCGGCAAGGCGCGCAAGCCGGCCAACGATGCCTTACCTACAATGGGTGATGAATAGTGCTGTTTAATATTTCAAACTGCTTCAGTTAAATCACGCGGCAATATCCATTCTGGGCGGATCCGGTGGCAGGTGTAGCCTTGCGGATAGCGGACCAGATAATCCTGATGCTCTGGCTCGGCTACCCAGAAATCACTGGCTGGCGTCACTTCAGTGACCACTTTTCCTGGCCAGATGCCTGAGTGATTCATCTCATCAATTAATTCTTCAGCGGTTTGTCTTTGTTGCTCGGTCAGGTAAAAAATCGCTGAGCGATATGACGGCCCCATGTCATTACCCTGGCGGTTGAATGTAGTCGGGTCATGGATCTTGAAAAAGAACACTAATAGCTGTCGCAAACTGATGCGCTCTGCATCGTATAGAATTTCCATCGCTTCAGCATGATCACCATGATGACGATAGGTCGCATTTGGCACATCTCCGCCGCTATAGCCGACGCGCGTGCTGACAATGCCAGGTAGCTGGCGGAATAAATCCTGCATTCCCCAGAAACAACCACCGGCAAGGATTATTTTGTCTGGCATATTAAAAACACTCACTTTCCAAGGCGTGAAAAAACAAAATTTAAGACAAGAAAAAATTAAAAAAGGGCTAACGAGAAACTAAAAATATTTCGCAACCTCTTTGTTATGGTCTCGCGTATGGAATCAACCACTTACAATCTGTCCAGTATAGGAGGTTTAGGTTAAAATGCTGAGTTTTAGTTCTATTGCATGTTTTGGGGAAAAATATGGCTGTCAAGTTGGGGATTAATGGCTTTGGACGGATTGGGCGCATGGTTTTGCGTGCTGCTGTTCAAGAATCCGAGTTTAATGATATTGAGGTGGTTGCCATCAATAGCTCGTATGACATCGAATACATGATGTATATGCTGAAATATGATTCCGTGCATGGCCGTTTTCAAGGCACCGTAGAGGCTGACAATGGTAATTTGATAGTGAATGGCAAGCGCATTCAGCTGACTGCAGAACGTGACCCTAATAATATTGACTGGACCAAAGGCGGCGCGGAAGTGATCGTAGAATCTACCGGCGCGTTTTTAACGCAGGGCACGTGTCAGCCTCACCTTAATCGTGGTGCGAAAAAAGTGGTGCAATCTGCGCCGGGTAAAGATAACACGCCGATGTTTGTCTATGGCGTGAATCACCAGGAGTATGCGGGCGAAGCCATTATTTCTGCTGCTTCGTGTACCACCAATGGCCTGGCGCCTTTAGCCAAAGTGCTGCATGACAATTTTGGTGTAAAACGCGGCCTGATGACCACCATTCATGCAGCAACTGCCTCACAACTGACTGTTGATGGCACTTCCAAGAAAGACTGGCGCGGCGGCCGTAGTGTTTTTGAAAACATTATTCCTTCCAGTACCGGTGCGGCCAAGGCAGTGGGTAAAGTGATTCCTGCGCTAAATAAGAAGCTGACTGGTATGTCCATGCGCGTGCCGTCTGCCGATGTGTCTGTCGTTGACCTGACTGTAGAGCTGAGCAAAGAAACCACTTATGAAGCTATCTGTGAAGCCATGCAGCAAGCTTCCCAAGGTGCATTAAAAGGTGTGCTGGATTACACTAGTGATAAAGTAGTCTCTACAGACTTCCGCAGTAGCCCGGCCGCCAGTGTGTTTGATGCGGATGCGGGTTTGATGCTGGATCCTACTTTTGTAAAAGTGATCGGCTGGTACGATAATGAATACGGTTATACCTGCAACCTGTTGCGCCTGGTTCAACATATTGCTTAAATGAATACGGGGCTTATTGCCCCGTTTGCATATCTGTCATAATCCATTTGCCTATTTAATTATTAATTGATATTGATCGCTACGGAGCGCATGTATGAAATTCATCAAAATGACCGACCTTGATTTGCGCGGCAAGCGTGTGTTTATCCGTGCTGACTTAAATGTGCCGGTAAAAGATGGCGTGGTCACCAGCGATGCGCGTATTGTGGCCAGCATGCCGACCATTGAGTTTGCCTTAAAAGCGGGCGCCAAAGTAATGGTGACTTCGCATTTGGGTCGTCCTGAAGAGGGTGTTTATTCAGAAGAGAATTCCCTCAAGCCAGTGGCTGATGTCATGAGCAAACTGCTTGGGCAACCCGTGCGCCTGGTAAAAAACTGGTTGGCTTCCAATGCACCGGCTGATAGCTTGGGCACAGAAGATGGCCAGCTTATCCTGCTGGAAAACTGCCGTTTTAATGTCGGCGAAAAGAAAAATGATGATGCACTTGCCAAAAAGTATGCTGCTTTGTGCGACATATTTGTGATGGATGCCTTTGGCACCGCGCACCGCGCTGAAGCCTCTACCCACGGCATTGCCAAATTTGCGCCTGTGGCCTGTGCCGGTATTCTGCTGACGGAAGAGCTAGATGCATTAGGTAAAGCATTACTGGCGCCAGCTAGGCCATTCGTGGCTATTGTCGGCGGCTCTAAAGTATCTACCAAGCTGACCGTGCTGGAAAGCCTGTCTGATAAAGTGGATCAATTAGTGGTAGGCGGTGGCATTGCCAATACTTTCCTTAAGGCAGATGGTCATGAAGTGGGCAAGTCTTTGTGCGAAGATGACTTGGTCGATACTGCCAAAGGTTTGATGAAAAAAATGGCTGATCGAGGTGCCTGTGTGCCGATTGCAAAGGATGTGGTGGTCGGCAAGCAGTTTGATGCCAACGAGCCGGCAGTCAAAAAATCTGCAGATGCAGTGGAAGCCGACGACATGATTTTTGATATTGGCGCGAAATCGGCGGCTGAGCTGGTCGATATCATCATGAATGCGGGTACTGTGGTGTGGAATGGCCCGGTCGGCGTATTTGAATTTGACCAGTTTGGCGATGGCACCAAAACCATAGCCAAAGCCATTGCAGAAACCAAGGCATTCACGCTGGCGGGTGGTGGTGACACCATTGCCGCTATTCAGAAATATGATATCTACGACAAGGTTTCGTATATTTCTACTGCAGGCGGCGCTTTCCTCGAGTTCCTCGAAGGTAAAACCTTACCGGCAGTGGCTATTCTGGAAGCGCGCGCCAGTTAATCCAGATTCATTAATTATCCCGCAACGTTGTTAAAACGTGAGCGGGACAGTCAATCGATGATGTTTGTCGTAAACCTCAACGCGGTTCCTGCCTTGTTTTTTTGCCACATACAACGCTTTATCAGCTTGTTCTAGCAATAAATCGCCATCCTCACTGAAGTTAAGTGCTTGATTACGCGCATGCTGCTCTTTGTGAGTGGTGGATTGATGCACCCCCAATGAAGCGATACCGATGCTGATCGTCATCAGGCGATGCCCGGCAAAGCGGATATCCAGTTCCATCACTTTCTGGCGGATGCGTTCAGCAATTTTAATCGCTTCCTGTTGGGTGGTCTGGCCTAGAATCAGCACGAACTCCTCACCACCATAGCGCGCCGCCATATCACCGGGGCGATTGCTGTAGCGTTTTAGTATCACTGCCAGCTTACGCAAACATTCATCCCCGGCGGCATGGCCCATGCTGTCGTTCAACTGTTTAAAATGGTCCGCATCTATCATCATCACACTTAAACTCGATTGATGACGGATGGCGCGTGACCACTCGTCCCGCATAAATTGCTCTAATCTGCGGCGATTGGCCAGGCCTGTCAGCGGATCAGTGTGGGTGAGGGCAGAAATGCGGTCTTCAACCTGTTTGTGGTGCGTGATGTTGGTTAGTGATAGCAAAAACAGTTTGTTATCAGGCAGCGATGTTTGCATCGGTTGCAAGCTCATGGTGAGCCAGGTAGGTTGCTTGGTCGGGGTATGACACAGATAGTCCATACTGAAGTGACCTACTTTGCCACTTAATACTTTTTCAATGCCGGAAATTAATGGGGGTAGATTGCTATCTTCATTCGCGCGGCAGATATCCAGGTAGGCAATACCAAACCAGTCGGTATCCATCTCCACACCATAAAACAAACCAAATGAACGCCAGGCCTGATTGACGTAAATAATGCTGCTAGCCTCATCAATCACTGCGACTTGCAGCGGTAATGTGTCCAAAATACCATTCAGTAATTGTTCTGCAATATCCACAAAATATCCAACAAGGTTGCTGAAACTTACAACGGGAATAGCGTGTCAGTCTTATTCTATTCAAGCGGGAACCGCCTGTCTAACTTTCGTGATGTAAATTAGCATTAAAATTGCTTGTATGATAACTAACCAACAGTGAAAGAAATCAATAATGACTACACGGGTAGGTATTAATGGATTTGGCAGGATAGGGCGCATGGTGCTGCGAGCCGCATTAAATCAGGCAGAGTTCAATGAACTGGAAATCGTTGCCATCAATGGCATCGAAGAGCCTGAACATATGCTGTACATGCTTAAATACGACTCTGTGCATGGCAGACTGGCATATGATGCACACTTAGAGGGCGATTTTCTGGTGGTGGATGGCAAGAAGATACGTTTGACTGCCCATCAGGAACCCGCTCATATCGACTGGGCAGCTGCCGAAGTTGAGGTGGTTATCGAGTGCACTGGTGTCTTTCTGACGCAGGAATCATGTGCAGCACACCTTGTGGCTGGCGCTCGCCTTGTCGTGCAGTCGGCACCGGGCAAAGATGATACGCCGATGTTTGTTTACGGCGTGAATCACCACGATTACCAAGGCCAGCAGATTGTATCTGCTGCTTCTTGTACGACTAATGGCCTGGCACCTATCGTTAAAGTGTTACAAGACCAGTTTGGAGTTAAGCGTGGTCTGATGACGACGATTCATGCGGCTACGGCTACGCAGAAAACGGTGGATGGTACTTCTAAGAAAGACTGGCGCGGCGGGCGCGGCGTTTTTGAAAACATTATTCCTTCAAGCACCGGTGCAGCGAAAGCAGTCGGTAAAGTGATTCCTGAGTTGAATAAGAAACTAACCGGTATGGCCATGCGTATCCCTTCGGCAGATGTGTCGGTGGTAGACCTGACGGTAGAATTGCAACAGGAAACTTCATATGCAGACATATGTGCGGCGATGAAATTTGCCTCAGAGCGTGACTTAAAAGGGGTGCTTGGTTATACCGAAGAACAAGTGGTTTCGAGTGATTTCCGTGGTGATCCGGCAGCCAGTGTGTTTGATGCCAGCGCTGGCATCATGCTGGATTCCACCTTTGTGAAAGTGATCGGCTGGTACGACAATGAATATGGCTACACTTGCAACCTGTTACGTTTAGCGAGTTATGTGGCCCAAGCCAGATTATCCATGACTGAATCTTCAGAACAAACCGTAGAGGCTGAAGCCGCTTAAAGGCCTTGACCAGATTACTTCAGCCATCATTCGCGGG
This sequence comes from Methylophilus sp., assembly GCF_035460085.1. Classification (GTDB taxonomy): domain Bacteria; phylum Pseudomonadota; class Gammaproteobacteria; order Burkholderiales; family Methylophilaceae; genus Methylophilus. Next base: position 18,854 of record NZ_DATHWZ010000033.1, on the reverse strand, counting down.
TAAATTGTTCGCCAGTCACAGGACTGTGCATTTATAATACCGGTTTTACTTTTGCGATATATTATGATGCGTGCGCCTTTGCTGGAAACCTCGATTAAAAGCCTGAAGAAATTGCATCAAGGCAAGGTGCGCGATATTTATGATATAGATGCTGAAACCATGTTGCTGGTCAGTACTGATCGATTAAGTGCGTTTGATGTGATTCTGCCAACCGGCATTCCGCACAAAGGTGCCATGCTGACGCAAATGGCTAATTTCTGGTTCGAGCAGCTGGCAAATGTCGTACCTAACCACCTGACCGGAATTGCACCGGAATCAGTCGTTGCTGCTGATGAAGTTGAGCAAGTCAAAGGCCGCGCAGTCGTTGTCAAGAAGCTGAAAGCATTGCCACTGGAAGCGATTGTGCGTGGTTATCTGGTCGGCAGTGGCTGGAAAGAATATCAGGCCAAAGGTACTGTTTGCGATATTCCATTACCTAGCGGGCTGCAACTGGCACAACAATTACCTGCCCCTTTATTTACACCTTCCAGCAAAGCTGCAGTTGGCGAGCATGATGAAAATATCAGTATTGCGCAAGTTGAAGCCTTGATTGGCAAGGACATGACGGCCCAGGTCGAAAAAGCGGCGATTGCGCTTTATACCCAAGCTGCTGAATATGCGCTTACCAAAGGTATTATTATTGCCGATACCAAGTTTGAATTTGGCGTGGATGCCAATGGTGTCTTGCATGTGATGGATGAAGTGCTGACGCCTGACTCTTCGCGCTTTTGGCCAGCCGATCAATATCAGATAGGTGCAAACCCACCAAGTTATGACAAGCAATATGTGCGTGACTGGCTGGAAACGTGCGACTGGAACAAAACGGCCCCTGGCCCGGAATTGCCGGCCGAGGTGGCAGCACGGACATCTGATAAATATATGGAAGCGTTTGCCAAATTGACCGGCCGTAGTTTGCAGGTTGGTTAGGGTATTCAACGTATGGGTTTTCGCGCACAGCTGGCCACTTTGGCCGGCAGGTTCAAACAGGAATTAGCGTTCTACCGCGCGCTACATGCACATTCACAAACCCCCAGATTGGCAAAAGCCTTGTTATGGCTGGCTATGGGCTATCTTGTTTTGCCGTTTGACCTGATTCCGGATTTTATTCCGATTATCGGACAGCTGGATGAGCTGGTGATCATCCCGACGCTGCTTTACTTTGCATTGAAATTAACGCCGGTTGATGTGCGACAGTTTTGCCGAGATCAGGTGAGCATCGCTGAAAATCAAAAATAATGCGGTTTGCAAACAAAGGTTTATGTTAATCGCCTATAATGGCGGCTTTTCGTGAAATAGGTTTGAAAAGATGTCTTTGAATTTGGTAGCAAGCGGCAAAGACTTGCCGAACGATTTTAACGTCATTATTGAAATTCCAGCCAATGGCGACCCGGTTAAATACGAGGTAGATAAAGAGAGCGGCGCGCTGTTCGTTGACCGCTTCATGGGTACCTCCATGCAATATCCATGTAACTATGGTTACATTCCCCACACTCTGGGTGATGACGGAGATCCGGTTGATGTATTGGTGATCACCCCGGTTCCATTGCTGCCAGGTGTGGTGGTACGTTGCCGTCCTTTGGGCATGCTGAAAATGACTGATGAAGCAGGTGGTGATGCCAAAGTGCTGGCAGTGCCTATTGAAAAAGTATGTGGCTTGTATGCTTACCAGAGAACATTAAGTGATGTTTCGCCTTGGCGCCTCGACATGATTGCGCATTTCTTTGAGCATTACAAAGATCTTGATAAAGGCAAATGGGTGAAAATTGAAGGCTGGGCTGGTATTGATGAGGCGCATGCAGAGATTATTGGCGGTGTAGAGCGCTACAATGCATTGGAAGTGAAACCCGCATTTTGATTTAAATGTAAGCGTAGCAGTAAAAAAAGTCGGCTTTTGCCGACTTTTTTATTTGTGATGAAAACTTTAGTGAAGAAGCGGCACAATCAGTAATGCCACGATGTTAATGATCTTAATCAGCGGGTTGACGGCGGGCCCGGCAGTATCTTTGTAAGGATCGCCTACCGTGTCCCCTGTCACTGCTGCTTTATGCGCATCTGAGCCTTTACCGCCATGATGGCCATCTTCAATGTATTTCTTCGCATTATCCCAGGCACCACCACCGGTACACATTGAAATCGCTACAAACAACCCGGTGACTATCGTTCCCATCAGCAAGCCACCTAAAGCCACCGGACCCAGCAATAAGCCGACCAAGATTGGCGCGGCAACAGGTAATAGCGAAGGAATCATCATTTCCTTGATTGCCGCGGTGGTCAGCAGGTCGACCGCCTTACCGTATTCAGGTTTGGCGGTGCCTTCCATCAGGCCTTTGATTTCGCGGAACTGACGGCGCACTTCCTCCACCACGCTGCCAGCAGCGCGACCTACGGCTTCCATCGCCATCGCCGCAAACAGGAAGGGGATAAGACCACCAAGAAACAAGCCGATGATGACTTTAGGGTCACTTAAATCAAAACTGGCTGTAATCCCTGCGGCTTCAAGTTTATGTGTGTAATCAGCAAACAGTACCAAGGAAGCCAGTCCCGCAGAGCCAATCGCATAACCTTTAGTGACCGCTTTTGTGGTGTTGCCCACAGCATCCAATGGGTCAGTCACATCGCGCACGCTACTCGGTAATTCTGCCATTTCGGCGATACCACCTGCGTTATCCGTAATCGGTCCGTAGGCATCCAGCGCGACCACAATGCCGGCCATGCTCAGCATAGCCATTGCCGCAATGGCAATCCCATAAAGGCCTGCCAGGTGGAATGAGACATAAATCGCTGCGCAGACCGAAAGTACCGGTAAGGCGGTGGATTTCATGGAGACGCCGATGCCCGCAATGATATTAGTTGCATGGCCAGTGGTAGACGCTTGAGCCACATGCTTGACCGGCGCATAGTCAGTGCCGGTATAGTATTCTGTGATCCACACCAATGCGGCGGTGAGCACTAATCCGACAGCACAGGCACCAAACAACGCATGGCTAGATACGGTCACTTCTCCATGGGTATAGCCTTGCGGAAACGCATATTGCGTGACGAAGTAAAAAGCAATCAGCGACAGCACCCCGGCTACAGCCAAGCCTTTGTAAAGCGCAGGCATTACGTTTTTCATGCCTGGCGATGCTTTTACGAAGAAACAGCCAATGATCGAGGCAACGATAGACACCGCGCCCAGCAGAAGTGGGTATATCACGCCATTGGTACCTGCTTCAGCTGCCATCAGGCTACCTAATACCATAGTGGCGATCAAGGTAACAGCATAGGTCTCGAACAAATCGGCGGCCATACCTGCACAGTCGCCGACGTTATCGCCTACATTGTCTGCAATCACCGCCGGGTTGCGCGGGTCATCTTCCGGAATACCTGCCTCTACCTTGCCCACCAAGTCAGCACCAACGTCAGCCCCTTTGGTAAAAATGCCGCCGCCCAGGCGTGCGAAAATCGAGATCAGTGAAGAGCCAAATGCCAGCCCGATCAAAGGATTTAAATCGGTTGCCTGTTCAGCCCCAAGAAAAATATAAAACCCAGCGACCCCTAACAACCCAAGCCCTACCACCAGCATGCCGGTGATCGCACCACCTTTAAAAGCAACATCCAGGGCAGGCCCGATGCCGTTGGTGGCCGCTTGCGCTGTACGAACGTTCGCCTTCACCGAAACATTCATGCCAATGAACCCGCAGGCGCCGGAGAGCACTGCGCCTACCACGAAGCCTATCGCGGTGTATAAGCCAAGAAAAAGCCCGATAAGAATAGCGAGGATGACACCGACTAAGGCAATGGTTTTGTATTGTCTGGCCAGATAGGCGGCCGCGCCTTGTTGAATCGCCCCTGCAATTTCTTGCATGCGGGCGTTGCCTGCTGGTAACCCCGAAATCCACTTACTCATTACTACGCCATAAAGTACCGCCAAAACTGCTGCGCCTATGGCCAACATTAATGCGACTGACATGTGTTCTCCTGTTCCTGATGAAACTGCGTTGAACGTAATGACTACTTAAACCTGTTACTTAAAGTTGCAAGTGTGGATCGTTTTCCTTTGGTATCTTTAGTTGTAAATGAAGTGTAACAGGGTGGTGCATTATGGCACTATTTGAAGAATGCGCACAAGTAAGGTGCAAAGTAGGGCGCTTTTACATTAAGAAGCACCTGCAGGCTCAGTTGAAACTGGCTGTTGATGTATTAAGAACTAAGAATGTTAAGAGTCGCGCTGGCGATCAATAAAGTGACGTAAAGCCGCTTGAAGTGCCGGATTCTCAATCTTGTCTGCACATGCTTCCAACGTGTTCAAAGCCTGATTCGAAGGGGATTGAATACGTTTTTGCTTAGGCTTTATCCGAGATTTTACTTGCACTTTAACTTTAATTGCGCTAAGGTTTAACCCTTTGTTTTTCTGGGAATTTTGACAAAAATCCCAAATTTTTCGTAGTAATCCGGTTTCCAATAACCGGATTTTGCTGGCAACGGCACCCGAGTAAGCGCCAATCGTGAGTGTGCCATCTTCTAACGCCAGCACCTGAGAAAGTTTAGATAATTCCGGGGCAACCGTAGACCATAACAGCTGTAATCGTTGACGATCATTAGCCTCCTCTAAAAGAGGCTTTAATTCGTGATGGTTATTGAAAATCCGATTGATTTTTAACATGCGTTTGGATTTAAATGCGTGGTTGTCCGCTGAATGCTTGAATATTGTACTACACCGATTATTTTCACGGGCTATTCCCTTGAACGGTCGGCTAAAAGCGAGAGTTCCTGGCATGATTAATATCATTATTGTTTCAGAAAAGATGGCCAAGCCTAAAACGCTGGGCATCTTTGAAAGCGTAGGCCTTATCCTGGCGCTGATACTGGTGCCGGTGGTGCTGACCTTGTTTTTCATTACCCCTCAACAGGTCATTAAAAGCCAAGGCGTGAAGGCCATTCTGCCCCCGCATTTACGAGGGGCCATGCTTTCCACTCAAAGTCATCTGGATGCCTACGCCAAGCAAATCGGCGAATTACAGGCGCGCATCTTGCGCCTTGATGCGCAAAACCAGCGCCTGTCCAAACTGGCAGGTATCAAGTCCAGCGCCGAACCTATCAATGAACGTACCTCAGTCAATGAAACGCTCGGCCAGGGTGGCCCATTGATTAAAGATGCGCCATTAACGGAAGATGATCTGAAAGCCACCATAGAACAAATGTCGGCGGATCTTGATTTCCGTGATGAATATCAAGGCAAAATTGAAGCTAAATTGCTACTGAAAAGTGTGCTCAGCGAAATGTTGCCCAATAGCAGCCCGGTTGATGTCGCATTCAGTTCATCAAGTTATGGCTGGCGCATTGATCCCATGAGTGGACATCGTGCTTTTCATGAAGGATTGGATTTTCCGGCGGCTTCTGGTACCCCGGTTTATGCGGCAGCTGACGGTATTGTCAGCACTGCGGTACAAACCTCTGATTATGGGAATCTTTTGAAAATTGATCATGGCTCTGGCCTGGAGACGCGCTATGCGCACAATTCCAGATTGCTGGTAAAAGCCGGTGAGCGTGTGATCAAAGGGCAAAAAGTGGCATTGATCGGAAGTACTGGCCGTTCGACAGGGCCGCACCTGCATTATGAAATTCGCCTGAATGGCAACCCGCTCGACCCCCGCGAATATCTCAGGAACCATTCCTGACTGAATTCAGTTGCTGGCGTGCAATAATCAAGACAATTCGCCTCTATATCTTATACAATCCTAGTTTATTCTTTTAACCCCGCTCAGGCGGATATCGGTGTGACTCATGTTAGCCTCGTTGTTTAAAAAATTCTTTGGTAGCCGTAACGACCGCCTGGTCAAGCAATATCAGCAAACCGTCAAACTAGTCAATGCTTTGGAACCTGAAATCCAGGCATTAAGCGATGAGCAGTTGCGGGCAAAAACTGAGGAGTTTAAGCAGCGTTATACGCAAGGTGAAACATTGGATAAGCTGTTGCCAGAAGCTTTTGCCGTTGTCCGTGAAGGCAGCAAACGCGCGTTGGGTATGCGTCATTTCGATGTGCAACTCATTGGCGGCATGGTGTTACACGCTGGCAAAATTGCCGAAATGCGTACCGGCGAAGGTAAAACTTTGGTCGCGACCTTGCCAACTTACCTGAATGCTTTAACTGGTAAAGGCGTGCATGTTGTTACCGTCAATGATTACCTGGCCAAGCGCGATGCCGAGTGGATGGGTAAGCTGTATAACTTCCTGGGGTTAACTGTCGGTATTAATCTTTCGCAGATGCCGCATGATGCCAAACAACAGGCTTATGCATCGGATATCACTTACGGTACCAATAACGAGTTCGGTTTTGACTATTTGCGCGACAACATGGTCTTCAGCAAGGAAGAACGCGTGCAGCGCCCGTTGCATTATGCGCTGGTGGATGAAGTAGATTCCATTTTGATCGATGAAGCACGTACGCCATTGATTATTTCTGGTCAGGCTGAACACAGCGTTGACTTATACGGTGCGATCAATGAAGTTGCCAAGCAACTGGCGCGTCAAAAAGAAGAAGAGGGTGAAGGTGATTTCTGGGTAGATGAAAAAGCCCAAAGCGTCACTATGAGCGAAGCCGGGCATGAACATGCAGAGCAATTGCTCGAGCAAGCCGGGATGTTGCCAGCGGGATCGAGTCTGTATGAGCCAGCCAACATTACCCTGGTGCATCATTTGTATGCTTCATTGCGCGCGCAGAACCTTTACCATCGTGACCAGCATTATGTGGTACGCAATGATGAAATCGTGATTGTCGATGAGTTCTCCGGCCGTATGATGCCTGGCCGTCGCTGGTCGGATGGCTTGCATCAGGCAGTGGAAGCAAAAGAAGGCGTGGCGATTCAGAAAGAGAACCAGACGCTGGCGTCTATTACCTTCCAGAATTACTTCCGCATGTACCAGAAGCTGAGTGGTATGACCGGTACCGCGGATACAGAAGCTTACGAGTTTAACCAGATTTATGCGTTGGAAACCGTCGTGATTCCAACCCACAGGCCGGTGCAACGTTCGGATGCGATGGACAAGGTGTATCGGACAGGGATGGAGAAGTACAAGGCTGTGATTGAGGATATCAAGCAGTGTCAGGCAAAAGGCCAGCCAGTCCTGGTCGGTACTACCTCGATTGAAAACTCCGAACTGATTTCGCAATTGCTCACGCAGGCTAAACTCGAACATCAAGTACTTAATGCCAAGCAGCATGAGCGCGAAGCCACCATTGTCGCCGAAGCAGGTCGTCCCGGCATGATTACCATTGCAACCAACATGGCGGGTCGCGGTACCGATATTGTTTTGGGTGGTAATTCTGAAGGTGAAATTCACGCAATCCACAGCGATGCCAATTTAAGTGATGCGGATAAAGAGACCAAGATTGCGCAGCTAAAGGCTGAGTGGCAGCAACGCCACGATGCGGTGCTTGCCGCAGGTGGCTTGCATATTATTGGCACCGAGCGTCATGAATCACGTCGCGTTGATAATCAATTGCGTGGCCGTTCAGGCCGCCAGGGCGATCCTGGCTCCAGTCGCTTCTACCTGTCTCTTGAAGATCAGTTGCTGCGTATCTTTTCTGGCGAGCGTGTCGCGGCGATTATGACGCGCCTGAATATGCCTGAAGGCGAGGCCATCGAGCATGCCATGGTCACGCGCGCGATTGAAAATGCGCAGCGTAAAGTGGAAGGTCGCAACTTCGATATCCGGAAGCAATTGCTGGAATACGATGACGTGTCTAATGACCAACGCAAAGTCATTTACGAACAACGTAATGAATTGCTGGAGTCGGTCGATGTGGGTCAAACAATCCGTGCGATGCGTGAAGATGTCGTCAATAGCCTGTTCAATACGCATATTCCTCCTGGCAGTGTAGAAGAACAGTGGGATATACCGGCACTCGAAGTCGCTTTGCGTCAAGATGCCAGCTTGCCGTTACCCGTTGGTGACTGGCTGGAAGGCAATCCTGATTTACATGCAGAAAGTTTGCGTGAACGCATTGTCGAAGCTGCAAATGAAAGCTATGCCTCCAAAGAAGTTTTGGCCGGTAACGATAACATGCGCAATTTTGAGCGAGCGGTCATGTTGCAAAGCCTGGACAATCACTGGCGTGAGCATTTGGCTGCGCTCGATCATTTGCGTCAAGGCATACACTTGCGTTCTTATGCACAAAAAAATCCAAAACAGGAATACAAGCGCGAAGCATTCGAATTGTTTGAGTCTTTGCTGAATACTGTTAAAACTGAAGTCACCAGAATTACCATGCAGGTGCAAGTGCGCTCACGCGAAGAGCTTGAAGCAGAAGAACGTCGCGCTGAAGAAGCATTACGTGCTACCGATGTCGGCAATATTCAATATCAGCATACTGATTACGACAATGCTCTTAGCAATAGTGGTAATGATACTGCCGTAAAACAGCCTCTAAACTTGCCTGAAGGTGTACGCGTTGGCCGTAACGATCCGTGCCCGTGCGGCTCAGGCAAACGTTTCAAAAATTGCCATGGAGCATTAAGCTAATGATGGGAAAGGGTCAAAATGTCTGATCAGAGTGTCATACCATCGCCATGTATAGGCGTTTGTAGTATTGATAATAGTAGCGGTTTTTGTGAAGGATGTTATCGCACGCTGGAGGAAATCCAGCAATGGTGGGATATGGATAACAACACAAAGTCTGAGGTGATCAAGCAAGCCTCTGCACGCGAAGCTGCTGTATTTGGCGATTAATTTGCCTGAAGTACGGGTTGTTTGCAGCCTATTCACATAAAAAAGCCGACAATGTCGGCTTTTTTATGACTCACTCCAGCAGATTACAGGTCTGCGAGAGGCTGATTACCCATGGTGCCTTTAGTATCCAGTTTGGAAACTACCAGTTCCAATGAAGTTTTCAGGTTTTTCAGCGCATCCAGTTCCATCGATGCCAGCACTTGCGGCAGAATCCCATCTACTGGTTGAGGTGCCTTTGCCAGTACGGCATGCCCCGCAGCAGTCACCAATAAGCCCACCTTACGTTGGTCTTCAGTCAAGCGCTGTTTTTTTACCAGTTGCTTTTTGACCAATTTTTCAACTAGCAGGCTACAAGTGGATTGATGGATAGAGAGATTTTCGGCGAGTCTTGAAACCCCTAATTCTGGATGCGTAGAAATTTCATGTAACAGCCATAGCTGTGATCCTGAAATACCGCAAGTCGATTCAATTTCTCTAAAATGTTGTCTTACAGCTCCAAAAATAATACGGAACTGCTTAAGTGCTTCTTTGGCTAGTGAATTCTGCATAATCGATATATTGTTCAAATCTTTGTTGACATTCTAACATTTTCTGCAAGATAGAGTTCGTTCGGAAGGGTTTGGCAATGCAAAAAAATTGTCTGGTAATTATTATTGTGGTAATTAATGTGTTTTAAATAAGACAAAAAAGAATCAGAAAAATTCCTAAGGATTTCAATCTCTGCCTGAGTTCGCGGCCTGCCGCATACATGTGCTAATTGATGCTAACTGTTGCTAAGGGCGGCATGTTGTAAAAAAGAGACAAGGGGCGTATTGCTTGTTTTCAAAGATAAGAAATTGTATTTAGTGAAACTCCAGCCGGAATTAAAACATGATGAATACCATGAGAGTCATATGGCATGTTTACATGATGTCAATGGAGCGTCGATTTGCAATAATACACAAATCTTTAGCCTGTGTTGGTATACAGATTATCGATTACTGAGCTAAAGAGTTAAGGTGATGAGGCAATACCGGCACGTTGTTCAATCAATTGCAGGTAATGTGCAACATCGAGTCCAGTCTGGTTGCGTTGTGCCAGCCAGATGGTTTCTGCCAGGCACTCGAGCAAAGCATGTTGTGCCTCATGTTCTTCCTGATAGCGTGTACATAACTTGCCATAGGCCTGTGTGATACCGGTCGGCTGATTGATACTGATCTGTTCCTGTATGGACAGATGCAGGCTCATGTGCAAAAACGGGTTGGTCTCGCCCATTTCCGGATAGTAAGCTTGTTGCAGGTGTTGCTCAGGCGCGTCCAGAATCGCTTGGTATTCAGGGTGCAGGTGCATAATGCCGACTGCCATTTTCTCAAGCTCGGTCAACACCTTTTGTTGCTGGAATTTGGCCCATGCATCAAAGAAAAATTGCCTGACTTCGTCGCGGCTGGGGTTAAATAAAGCCATATTAATTTCCTGTTGGGGGCAACACCGGGTCTAACTGCTTATCACGATATTCGCATAAATCAACAATGCAACACATGCCACATTTGGGAGTGCGCGCTACGCAAGTATAACGCCCATGCAAAATTAACAAGTGGTGCGCATCCTGTAAAAATTGTTTCGGAGTGGTGCTTAAGAACCGTTGTTCCACCTCAAGTACTGTTTTGCCGGTCGCCAGTTTGGTACGGTTGCCAACACGGAATAGATGCGTATCCACCGCAATGGTGGGCTGGCCGAATGCTGTGTTCAAAATGACATTGGCAGTTTTTCGCCCCACACCTGCCAACCCTTCCAGTGCTTCACGCTTGTCCGGTACTTGACCCCCATGCAACGTGATTAGTTGCAGGCAGCATTTCAATACATTTTGTGCTTTGGCGTGATAAAGGCCTATGGTTTTAATGTAGCTTTCCAAACCTTCTATACCCAAGTCAACAATGGCTTGTGGTGTATTCGCGACTTTAAACAGCTTGCGCGTTGCGATATTAACCCCTTTATCCGTCGCCTGGGCAGACAGTATCACCGCTATCAATAATTCAAACGTAGTGGTGTATTCAAGTTCGGTAGCAGGATCAGGAATGGCTTGCGCCAATCTCTGGAAAATGGCCAGTCTTTTTGCAGCATTCATAAAAGTTGTGTCATTAATAACGGGGTGGAGTGCTCGGTAACAAGGGGATGAAATCAAGAGTCTTGAGCAGGTGACGCAGCGGCTGCTTTGAGCGCTTTAACGCGTGCCATCGCCGCAGCAATGGCAGCTTTCTTGATGGCATCGCTTTGAACGTGAGCGGGCGTTGATTCACTCGCTGCATGATCAATAGCTAAAGCCAGTGGTTGATTATGTTTAGTAAATGCCTGCGCACGCGTCTGTATTTCGCGGTCCAATCGGGCCTGTCTGTTTTGATAGCGTATGCGCGCAAGGGAGGCTGCAGCCTTCTCACTATCTGCATGTAGATAATCAATTTTCAAGGGTTCCATGACAATGCAATCGACCGGGCAGGGAGCTAGGCATAGTTCACAACCGGTACACTCCTGGCTGATCACCGTATGCATGTGCTTGGATGCACCCAGAATGGCATCGACAGGGCAGGCTTTGATGCACAATGTGCAGCCTATACAACGTTGCTCATCAATGATAGCAATCGCTTTGGGCTTGGTGATGCCATGCGCAACATTGAGCGGCAAGTATGGCCGCTTCAAAAGTGTTGCTAACGCCCGTATACCCTCTTCGCCTCCCGGAGGGCACTGATTAATGTCGGCGGAACCCTGGGAGATGGCCATTGCATAAGGCTTGCATCCAGCATAACCGCACTGTTGGCACTGTGTTTGCGGTAGTACCTCGTCAATACGCTCAATCAGAGCGTCATTTAAATCGCTGTGCTGGCTAAATGGTTGCATGAGGTAACGCAGTCAGCGTTTTTTCGCTGTCAATAATCAATCAGCACATTATAGCTGAATCTAAGTTGAACCATTATATTCAAGGCGTTAGAAGGGCGCCTTGCCAGCATCGTGGTTGCCGTTTTTTTATTTAAGAGGTGGGTTGATAATCTTATTGCTTGCAGTTATGCAGGTGGTATTAAAGGAAGATGGTATTCCCATGTGCTTCCTTGGCTTTCAACGGCATAATCAGTTAAAATAATGGCTTTATTGTTGAATGGCAGAAGTATGTTAACGGGCAGTTTGGTGGCAATCGTCACCCCAATGTTTGAAGATGGTCGTTTGGATCTGGACGCCCTCAAAAAGCTGATCGATTTTCATATTGATGCTGGCACAGACGGCATTGTGATTGTCGGCACCACGGGTGAATCGCCAACAGTCGATATCGAGGAGCATTGTGCGTTGATCAAGACCACAGTGGAATATGTAGCTAAACGTATCCCGGTAATTGCCGGCACCGGCGCGAACTCTACTTCAGAAGCCATTGCGTTGACTGCAAAAGCCAAGGCACTTGGCGCAGATGCTTGCCTGCTGGTGGCGCCTTATTACAACAAGCCATCACAGGAAGGGTTATACCAACATTTTAAAGCCGTTGCAGAAGCCGTTGATATTCCGCAAATTCTTTATAATGTGCCTGGACGCACAGGATGTGACCTAAGCAATGAGACAGTATTGCGCCTGGCCGCCGTGCCTAATATTGTAGGCATCAAAGATGCAACAGGCGGCATAGAACGCGGTACGGATTTATTACTGCGCGTGCCGCCAGAGTTTGCTGTTTACAGCGGCGATGATGCAAGTGCATTGGCGTTAATGTTGCTGGGTGGTAAAGGTGTTATTTCTGTCACAGCCAATGTGGCGCCAAGCCTGATGCATGAAATGTGTGACTCTGCTTTAAAAGGCAATCTCGCTAGTGCACGTGCTGCGAATGCCAAGTTGTTTGGCTTGCATCAGAAGTTATTTGTAGAAGCTAACCCGATTCCTGTGAAATGGGTATTACAACAAATGGGGCTGATTGCTACCGGCATTCGTTTGCCACTGGTGAATCTTTCAACCCAATATCATGAAGTGCTGCGTCACGCCATGAACCAGGCGGAAATCGCATCTTAAATGAGGGAAATGAATTACATGAGTAATGTGTTTGTACAGCGTACGCTGCTGATGTGTTTAATCATCGTGTTGGCAGGCTGCGATTCGATACCATTCTTGAATAACAGTTCTGATTACAAAGGTGCTGGCCGCTCCAAATCTCTGGAGGTGCCGCCGGACCTGGCCTCTGTGCGAACCAGCAGTACCTATAATGTGCCGGGCGCAACCAATTACTCTACCTACAGCCAGAATCAGGAAGCCCAGGAACAGAATGGTCCGACGCCGGTACTGACTGACATGAAGAATGTGCGTATGGTTAAAGCCGGAACCCAGCGCTGGCTGGTAGTCAACGCACCTCCGGAAAAAGTCTGGCCGATTGTGCGTGATTTCTGGCTGGACCAGGGCTTTGCCGTACGTGTGGAAAATCCTGAAATTGGCGTGATTGAAACTGAATGGTTACAGCCGGATGCCATTAAGCCTAAAGAGGATAATCGTGGTTATGGCGATAAGTTTGATGCCTGGCTGGATAAACTCTCTGGCTTTGCTGATAGAAGAAAATTCCGCACCCGTTTGGAGCGTGGTGAAAAAGAAGGCACCACCGAGATTTACATGACCCATCGCACAGTAGCGGGTGCCCCGGATGATGGTAAAAATTATGTGAATACACAGCTGGGTAAGATTGATACTGGCTATCGTATCAATGCTGCAGAAAACAAGAATACGGCTGGTCAGGAATTTGATGCGGATCTAGATGCAGAATTGCTGCGTCGCATGATGGTCAAACTGGGTCTGGATGAGGAAAAAGCAGACCAGGTCATGACTCAGGCAGCTTCAGACAAACGCGCTGATGTGGTTAAAGAGGCTGACCAGAGTGTGACGCTGAAGTTGAATGAACCATTTGATCGCGCATGGCGTCGTGTAGGTCTCTCGTTAGACCGTATCGGGTTTGTGACCGAAGATAAAAACCGCAACGAAGGTATCTATTACGTTCGTTATGCCGATACCGATGCTGAAGACCCGATCAAGCAAAAGAAAGGCTTGCTGGAACGCCTGAAGTTCTGGGGCAGTGATGAGGACGAAAAATCTGCGACCCCTTCTGAAGTGAAGCAAGGTGACAAAGCCAAATTCTGGAAAGGGACAGCAGAAGGCGATAAGTCTAGCAAGCAATACCATATCCAGGTTCTGGAAAATGCCGATGACACAACTGATGTTTATGTCTTGACCGCTGACAACAAGCGTAATACGTCTACTACGGCAAACCGTATTGTCTCTTTGCTGTATGAACAACTCAAGTAATTAAGGCCGGTGTGCGGTTTGCTTCGTTAGGTAGTGGCAGCGCAGGGAATGCGACTGTGGTAGAAGCCGGGGAAACCCGGCTTTTGCTTGACTGCGGATTTAGTGTCAAAGAAACAGTGCAACGTTTGGGTCGCCTGGGACTACAGCCAGAACAGTTATCGGCTATCCTGATTACGCATGAGCATGATGACCATGCGCGCGGTGCCTTCAAGCTGGCAGCGCGCTATCAAGTACCGGTCTGGTTGACACATGGCACTTATATGATGTGCCAGCGCTATCTTCCTTCGCAAAGTGTCATTGTGCATATCATTGACGCCCACACGACGTTCGCCCTGCAGGGGATCGAGGTGAGCCCCTACCCTGTGCCACACGACGCACGTGAGCCAGCCCAGTTTGTGTTTGGTGATGGGGCACGCAAGTTTGGCGTGTTGACGGATGTCGGCAGTGTGACTCCGCACATTGTCGCCATGCTTCAGGGATGTGATGGGTTATTATTGGAATGTAACCACGACCTGGATATGTTGCGCACCGGGCCATATGCCTATTCCCTTAAGAAGCGTGTCGGTGGCTGGCTAGGCCATCTGGATAATCAAACCAGCGCCCAGTTGTTAGCGCAGTTGGATAACAGCAAGCTGAAACATATAGTGGCAGCGCATTTAAGTGAAAAAAATAATACGCCTGCATTAGCTAGCAAGGCATTAAGTGATGTGTTGCAGTGTGCGCCTGACTGGATACAAATCGCCAGCCAACAAGATGGGTTGGACTGGCGAGCTCTGTAACAAAGTTGTATCTGTAATGCTTTAGAAAATCGAGAGTTAATCTAGCACATGAATCTGTTCAGATAACCTTATCATGCGCTCTACCGGCGTCACCCATACGATCCCGTCGCCGATATTACCGGTGTGTCCAACCTCTACAATAATTTGCAACACGCCTTCAACCAGATCATCAGGAACCACCATATACAGATACATTTTCGGGCTGTAATCGGTCAGTTCCTCCCTTACACCGGCACTGGGTTTTTGCAAATGGTGCCCGCAACCTTCGACTTTGTTGACCGACATGCCGGGGAAACCTTTGATGTTACGCAGTGCCGAGCGGATTTTTGCTAATCTGGCCGGCTGTATAACTGCTTTAATTTCTTTCATAAAAATATCCTTTTGAGCGCTGACTCACTGGTCGGCATTATGCCTCGATCTTGCTTTCTTCAAACTTACGATACAGCGTAGGTACCACAATAAGAGTAAGCAGGGTCGATGTAATCAGGCCTCCGATCACCACAATCGCAAGCGGACGTTGTACCTCAGACCCCGGCCCGTTCGCAAACAGGAAAGGTACCAGGCCTAGCATGGCAACGGTGGCAGTCATCATCACTGGCCTGAAGCGCTGGGCACAACCTTGCAGAATCGCATCCATCTGGCTCTTGCCTTCATCACGCAATGTGCGGATATACGATACCAGTACGACCGCATTCAGCACGGCAATCCCCCACAAGGCAATAAAGCCGACCGATGCTGGTACGGACAAATATTCACCCGTGATGAATAAAGCGATCACGCCGCCAATCGAGGCAAACGGCAATACCAGGATGATCATGGTGGCAAAGCGTATCGACTGGAACAGCAGGAATAGCAGGAAGAAAATCGCCGCAATGGTGACCGGAATGATGATCATCAGGTGACCCATGGCGCGTTCCATGTTCTGGAACTGGCCACCATACTCCAGATAATAGCCATCCGGCAACTGCAGTTTTTGCCCCAGAACCTGCTGCAGTTCTGCCACAAAGCCACCCAAGTCCCGGTCTTTCACGTTGACACCAATCACAATGCGGCGCTTGGCCAGTTCGCGGCTGATCTGTGCCGGGCCGTCTTTGATCTCAATGTCCGCCACATCATCCAGTGCCACACGTGAACCGTTAGGCGAGGTCAGCATAATATTGCGGATGGCTTCTTCGTTATTACGGAAAGACTCCGGATAACGCACCGCCGCTGAGAACCGGCGTTGACCTTCAAAGATTTCGGTCGCGATCTTGCCGCCAATCGCTGTTTCAACGATATCATGCACATCCGCCGTATTAATCCCATGACGGGCAATCGCCTGGCGGTCAATCGTGATATTAAGGTATTGCTGGCCTGATACTTTTTCCACCTTGATTTCGGTTGCGCCAGTGACAGTGCCGGCAATCTTGGCAATTTCGTCCGCTTTCTGTTTCAAAGTATCCAGGTCCTCACCGAATATCTTGACTGCCACATCAGCACGAACGCCGGTCAGCAATTCATCGACACGATCAGAAATCGGTTGCGCCATGATGATTTGCACGCCAGGAATATTTTTCTCGAGCACAGCACGCATTTTTTCGGCAATGTCATCCTGGTTCCAGCCTGCTGGCCATTCTTCACGCGGTTTCAGACTGATAATCGGAGTAGATTCGTTCTGCGCCTGTGCATCCGCCGGACTTTCACCACGTCCCAACCCGGAGATGGCAGACTTCACGCCTGGCACTTGCTCCATGATCAGCTTCATCGCTTTGTTTTCCATTTTCATGGATTCTTCCAGCGAAATATTGGGCACCCGGTTAATCCCCGGAACGATAGAACCTTCTTTCATTTCCGGGATGAAAGATGTGCCCAGAAACGGAAACAGTGCAATCGTGCCGACAAACAGCAGGGCTGAGAAGAGAATGGTTTTCTTCTCGTTATTGAGTACCCAGGTCAAGGCGGACAAGTAAGGTTTCTTGATCGTCTGTATCAGCCTGGTATCTTCACCGCTACCTCCTTTTAGAAAATAGGAGCAGAGCGCAGGCGTCATGGTCAGTGATAACACCAGCGAGACAAACAGGGCGATAGCAATGGTATACGCCAGTGGCGCAAACATTTTACCCTCCATGCCTTCCAGGGTCATCAGCGGCAAGAACACCAGGATGATGATGCCTACACCAAATAATACCGGTGTGGCCACTTCACTGGCAGCTTCCAGAACGACACGGATTTTGCTCTCGTCCTTGCGATGACCAAGATGGTGAAAGGCATTCTCAACCACCACCACTGAGCCATCGACCATCAAACCAACCGCAATCGCCAGGCCACCCAGTGACATCAGGTTGGCAGAAATACCGTAATGATTCATCACCATAAAAGTGATCAGCGGAGTGAGGATTAATGTACCGACCACAATCAGGCTGGAACGTACGTCGCCCAGGAACAGGAACAGGATCACTACTACCAGGATAATGCCTTCAATCAACACTTTGGTGACGGTGTGTAGCGCCGCATCAACCAGTTCGCTACGGTCGTAATAAGGTACAATTTGCAGGCCATGCGGCAACATGCCTTTGCTGTTAATTTCCTCTACACGAGCTTTAATACGGCTCACCACTTCTTTGGCGTTACCGCCGCGCATCATGATCGCAATGCCGCCCACCGATTCGGTATCCCCGTTTTTAAGGACCACGCCGACACGTACTTCATGGCCTATGGTCACTTCTGCCACATCGCGGATATATACCGGCGTTCCGTTCTCTTCCTTGAGCACCATATTGCGGATGTCATCCAGGTTTTGCACCAGGCCAACGCCACGAATCAGGTATTGCTCTGCATAGCGAGGAAGAATACCACCACCACTATTGGCATTGTTGCGTGCCAATGCTTCATAGACATCTTTGAGCTTAATGGAAAAGTGGGTCATGCGGTCAGGGTTGACCAGCACCTGGTACTGCTTGACGTAACCGCCTTGTGAGTTGATCTCGGCAATGCCCGGTATACCGCGCAACAATGGACGCACAACCCAGTCCTGGATAGCGCGTCTCTCAGTCAGGTCTTCCCGCGTCAGCTCTTTTTTACCATCACTCGGTTTGTCCAGTGTGAATTGGTAAACTTCACCCAGGCCGGTGGAAACCGGCCCAAGGATAGGCGTGACCCCGACAGGCATGCGTTCCATCACTTCCATCAGCCGTTCCATGACCAACTGCCGTGCAAAATACACATCAGTGCTGTCGGTAAATACCAATGTAATCAGCGACAAAGCATTTTTATTCACCGAGCGCATTTCCACCAGGCCAGGCAGGCCTGTCATGGCAATTTCCAGCGGGACGGTAATAAATCTTTCTACTTCTTCAGGTGACTTGCCGGTTGCCTGCGTAGCAATCATCACCTGCACATTGGTGACATCAGGAAACGCGTCCACAGACAATTTCTGGACCGCAAACAGACCGGCCCCAATCAGTGCAATGGCGATCACCAGCACAATCAGGCGCTGTTTGAGAGCGCCCCTAATCATCGATTCAATCATGCTTTACTCCATTTCCTTGCGCTTACGCTCGTTGTTCACGTGAAAAGCGCCATCCAGCACGATTTGATCACCAGGTTGCAGTCCTTGTAAGACTTCTCTTTTGTCATCATAAGTACGACCCAGGGTGACAGGTAGCAATTTGTATTGTTTGGATTTCAGTGTTTGTGCAAACACATGGTCAGCATTATTTTCACGCACGATGGCAGTAGAAGGGATCGCAATGACTTTTTCCGGTTTTGCTTCCAGCAGTATCGTGATCAGCATGTCAGGTTTGAGCAGCATCTTGCTATTGCTGATATTGGCACGTGCCATCACCGTACGCGTGGCAGGGTTGACAATATCACCGACAAAAGCCAGTGTGCCGGTCAGTTCAACATCATCCAGTGCAGGCACTTCTATATTCAGCGACTGGCCTTCCCTGATATGGGCAATCTGCTGCTCAGGGATTTCTGCCACTGCCCAGACATGCGACAGGTCAGCAATCACAAACAGCTCTTCAGCAGGGGCGACTACTTGACCCAGCC
>NZ_DATHWZ010000032.1:0-66239 GCF_035460085.1 Methylophilus sp. | reverse complement strand
TTTCACCTGATATTGATTGGCTCCCACTGACTATGATCAATCTAGGATCAAGCCTGGCTATTCAAATATATCAAAGTGTATAAATATGTATCAAAGAGATAATGATAACGTTTCTCATTTATTATTGCAATGCTTATATAGGCATCAAGTGAGTATAGCCAGCGTGTTTGCTGGCTGTTTGGTTGATTAATGGATTGAATGGTTTAACAGGGAATGATCAAGCATTTGCTTTTGATTGCTGTAGCGGGGTTTAGCATGCTTGTGCATGCAGAGGAATCCATTTGGTATAAAGAGGGTGATCCGCTGAATACCCGGATAGAGACATTGCCCAGGATTCCTGAAGGCTACAGGGGATCGGGCTCTCCTTGCGCACAGCTGGACTTGGGTAAACCCCTGACGCTGGCTGAAGTTGCGGATGCCAGTTTATGTAACAACCCGCAAACCAGTGAAATCTGGGCCAGCGTGCGGGTGCAGGCCGCGCTACTCGGCGTTGCAAAATCAGCCTATCTGCCGACGATTACGGATAACGTGTCCACCAATTCGAATGTGCTGATTCCAGAATCTGGGACGCGTCGTAACCCCTCAGTGAATTTAAGTAATAGCCTGGTTGCAAGTTATCTTTTATATGACTTTGGCAATCGAAATGCCAACCTGGAAAATGCGCGCCAATTATTGTTATCTGCCAGCGCGAGTCAAAGTAGCGTGGTGCAAAATTTGTTGCTGGTGGCGACCGTGGCGTATTACCAGGTGCAGGCAAACATTGCTGCTTTAAATGCGGCGCGAGAGGCGGAGCGCGCAGGAGAAGAAAGTTTCAAGGCTGCGAATGCGCGGTATCGAGCCGGGGTGGCGACCCCGGCTGATATGCTGCAGGCACAGACTGCGTTTGCGCAATTCACGCTGGCCAGAATCACCAGCGAGGGGAACCTGCAGATCGCTTATGGCAATCTGGTGAACGTCATGGGGTTGCCTGCCCAGCAAAAAGTCGAATTGATCAGTACCGCGAACGATGCCCCTGCAACTATCCTGGAAGATGTCAGCAGCTTGATTGAGCAAGCCGGTTTACGTAGGCCGGATCTTGTTGCCAGTGAAGCACAGGTGAAAGCCGCCCAAGCGGGGATTGACGCCAGTAAGGCGGCCACCAAACCTACTATATTTGTGACGGCATCTAATAGTGTGCAGGATGGTTCTCAACTGAGTTCGAATAACAACTCGACATTAGGACTGACCCTATCTATTCCCATTTTCGCCGGGTATGCACCAACCTACCGGATCCGGGTTGCTGAAGCCACTGCCGACTTGCGCGCCGCGCAGCGTGATCGATTGCGCCTGCAGATTTCACTGGATGTGTGGAATGCCTACCAGAATCTGCGTACCGCTTTACAATCTATCAATGCGACCAAGGTGTTGCTTGAGAGTGCCGAGCAATCCTACCGGGTGGCTTTGGGGCGTTACAAAGCGGGGGTGGGCAATATCATAGATACGTTGAACGCTCAAAGTGCGCTGGCCTCCGCGCGCCAGCAGAGCATACAAGCCAGGCTCAATTCGAATATCGCTCGTGCAACGCTGGCACAGGCCATGGGGGCGCTGGATAGCGCGATGATTCAGTCGTTGCCTAATGCCAGTATCCCATCCAACAATTAGGCAGAACTTCACTTATTCAACATTATGAAATTACTCAAAAAAATTGTTGTTTTTATCGTATTGGCAGCCGCGGCCGCAGGCGCTTATTACTATTACCAGAAAACGCATCAACCCAAACCGGAAGACCTGTACCGCCTCGATGAGGTCACCCGCGGCAATATAGAGCAGTCGGTATCCGCCAATGGCACATTGAATCCTGTCAGCCTGATCAGCGTCGGTACCCAGGTTTCCGGCATTGTGCGCAAGTTGTATGTGGATTTTAATGACCCGGTGAAAAAAGACCAGGTATTGCTGGAGCTGGATAGTGCATTGTTTAATGCCCAGATCGCCCAATCGAAAGGCACTGTCAGAAATAACCAGGCAGCGGTTGAATTGGCCATCGCCAATGAAAAGCGCATGCGTGAATTGTACGCACAGGAGTATGTTTCCAAACAGGAACTGGACACTGCCGTGCAGGTGATGAAATCCGCAAAAGCGCAGTTGGAAACCGCACGCGGTTTATTGGCGCGTGACCAGACAAATTTGAATTTCACGATCATCCGCTCGCCGGTGTCAGGGGTGGTCATCAATCGCGTTGTGGATGTTGGCCAAACCGTGGCAGCCAGCTTCCAGACGCCTACCTTGATCCAGATTGCGCAAGACCTGGCCAAAATGCAGATCGATACCAGCTTTGCCGAGGCGGATATCGGTAAAATCAAGGTGGGACAAAAGGTGAGTTTCAATGTGGATGCTTTCCCTAACCGCAATTTTGAAGGGGTAGTGAAGCAAGTCCGCCTTAACTCAACCAACACCTCTAATGTGGTGACTTATAACGTTGTCGTCTCCGTTGATAATCAGGATTTAACACTGTTGCCGGGCATGACTGCTTACGTGAACATTGCCGTCGAGCATGCGAAACAAACACTATTGGTCCCAAATGCAGCATTACGATATAAGCCAAAACAAGATGCTGATGCGGCAAAAGACGATAAGCAAAAAGAACATGGTAACGACAAAAAAGATTCTGCTGCTGGCGAGAGGAAAGCTAGCCCAGTTGGTGAAAAGCGTGGGGAATGGGGTGGCGCGCGACCTGGTGAGAATGGTGGTGAAGGCCTACATCGTGGTGGCCCGGGACAAGGTGCCGAAGGACAAGGTGGTTACGGTCGCGGCGAACGCCGTGGTAAACGCCAGGCGGGTGGCAACATCGGCAAAGTCTATGTGCTGAGGGAAGGCAAACCCACCATGGTTAGCGTGCGGATTGGCATTACCGACGGTCGTTCAACAGAGATTCATAGTCGCGACCTGGCTGAGGGTGACAAGATCATTGTGAGTGAGTTGCAGCCGGATAACTCGCCAAAGCCGGGTGGAAATAACAATAATGCCCGCGCACCGAGAATGTTCTAGTGAGTGATTCTGTGCATCAGAAAAATGTGATTGAGGTCAGCCACCTGTATAAAGAATACCAGACGGCTGCAGGGCCTTTCCCGGTGCTTAAAGATGTCAATTTACGCATCACACAAGGTGATTATGTCGCCATCATGGGACCATCCGGCTCCGGTAAATCCACCTTTATGAATATACTTGGCTGCCTGGATAAACCGACTTCTGGCCACTATGTGCTGGACGGCCATGCGGTGGCGACCATGGAAGCCAATGCAGTTGCCAGTGTGCGCAATCAAACCATAGGCTTTGTGTTCCAGGGGTTTAACTTATTGGCACGTTCCAGCTTGCTGGATAATGTCGGCCTGCCGTTGGTATATTCTGGCGTTGAAAAGGCTGAGCGGCATGCGCGTGCCAAAGTGCTGCTGGAGAAAGTGGGATTAAGCAAACATATTCATTCTCGCCCTAACCAGATATCGGGTGGCCAGCAACAGCGGGTGGCGATCGCACGTGCATTGGTGAATACCCCTAGCCTGATTTTGGCCGATGAGCCGACCGGTAATCTGGATAGTGTGACCAGTGAGGAAATCATGGCGTTGTTCGGGCAACTCAACAAAGAGGGAATAACCATCGTGCTGGTCACGCATGAGACTGATATCGCCGAACATGCCAAACGGCAGGTGCGTTTTCTTGATGGGGAGATCGTGCAGGATACCTTGACCGCATCACAGCAAACAAGAGGCGATGATAGTGAACAGGCTGAATAAACTCAGCGCCACAGCCCAGCCAGGCAGCCATGAACTTTGAAATGAAAAAAATAAAGCTTAATATTTATTCCAACGATTACGTTTGCGTTGTGCCAGGGAGTTGCCATGTTTAGCGCTATGCTGGGTGAGGCATGGCATGCCATGGGTGCCAACCGTTTGCGCACTTTTCTAACCATGCTGGGTATGGTGATCGGCGTAGGCGCTGTGGTGTTGATGATGGCGATCGGGCAAGGGGCGGAAGCCTCGGTCAAACGCTCAATCAACGCGATGGGTAGTAACCTGTTTGTCGTATTGTCAGGCCCGCCACGGATGGGCGGTGTCCGCTCTGCAACCGGCAATGCGCCTTCGCTGAATGTGAAAGATGCCAATGCGCTTGCCGAATTAAGTGATGTCGCGGGAGTGGCTCCGGTGACTATGGGTAAAGCGCAGATTGTCCATGCCAGCAATAACTGGAATACCGATATTATCGGCACCACGCCTAGCTATTTTGATGTGCGATCCTGGAATATGGCTGCTGGCTATGCGTTTTCTGATTCGGATGTGCGTTCTGCCACACGGGTGGCTTTGATTGGCCAAACAGTGGTGCAGAATATTTTTGGTGACGATATCGACCCTGTTGGCCAGACCATCCGTATCAACCAGCGTCCGTTTGTAGTATTAGGCGTGCTGGCAAGCAAAGGGCAGACCCTGGATGGCCGGGACCAGGATGACACCATCATCGTGCCGCTGACCACCGCACAACGTAAGTTGTTTGGTAATCAGTTACCGGGGAGTGTGCGCCAGATCATTGTGCAAGCCAATTCAGACAAAGTCATGGGCATGGTCGAGGAGTCAATGAACAGTTTGCTCAACCAGCGCCACAATATCCGTGAAGGGGCGGATAGCGATTTCTCGGTGCGCAACCTGACTGCCATCGCCAATTCTGCAGCTGAAACCGCGCGCACGATGTCGCTGCTTTTGGGCGCCATTGCCTCTGTATCATTGCTGGTGGGCGGCATCGGCATTATGAATATCATGCTGGTGTCGGTGACCGAACGTACGCGTGAAATCGGCATACGCATGGCAATCGGTGCGCGTGAGCGCGATATCCTGCTTCAGTTCCTGCTGGAAGCGGTGATGATTTCTATCGTCGGCTGCCTGATCGGCATTTTGATTGGCGTCGGTGGTGCGGTATTAGTCAGCGTGCTAACCCAGTCAGAAGTGATTGTTTCCAGTGATTCAGTGTTGATAGCGTTCAGCGTTGCCGCCACTATTGGTATTTTCTTCGGCTTTTACCCGGCACGAAAGGCCGCTAAATTGAACCCGATAGAAGCATTGCGCTATCAGTAAATACTTCCGGCCTTACACAAGTCGGGGCTGGGAAATTAATCCATTTCAATCGGTGGCGCGACTTTTAAAACCTCCGCAACTGTGGTCATGCCAGCGGCAACCTTTTCAGCGCCGTTCAACATTAATGGCTGCAACCCGGCCTGTGTCGCCGCTTGACGCAGTTGTAATAAATCAGTCTCTGGCGTAATCAGTTTGCGGATGGCCGGTGTGAGCGTGAGCATTTCATAAATGCCGGTGCGCCCGCGATAGCCAGTGTTGCGACATTCCTGGCAGCCGACCGCTTTCATTACCTTATTTGGCTTGGCTGCTTTAAACGGGCGCGTGATGCTGGCCCATTCGGCACTAGAAATCTCGCCTTCGGTTTTGCAATGCGGGCACAATGTACGTACCAGGCGTTGCGCCATAATGCCGAGCACGCTGGAGTGTATCAGGTAGGCAGGCACACCCAGGTCCAGCAAGCGTGTGATGGCGGACGGCGCGTCATTAGTGTGTAAGGTTGAAAGTACCAGGTGCCCGGTCAGTGCCGCCTGAATCGCCATATCTGCAGTTTGCTGGTCGCGGATTTCGCCGACCATGATAATGTCCGGGTCCTGGCGCATCAGCGTGCGTATGCCTTCGGCAAAACCCAGTCCAATATTCTGAGTCACCTGCATCTGGTTGAATGCGGGTTCTATCATCTCGATCGGGTCCTCCACCGTGCACACATTCACTTCATCGGTGGCCAGTTGCTTGAGTGTGGTGTACAGCGTGGTTGTTTTGCCCGAGCCGGTCGGACCCGTGACCAAGATAATCCCATTTGGATGACTCGTCCATTGCGCCCATTGTTCGCCCTGACGTTTGGAGAATCCCAGCATCTGGAAATCCTGTACCAGCACATCCGGTTTGAAAATCCGCATGACCATTTTTTCGCCAAAAGCGGTAGGCATCGTCGATAAACGTAATTCGATTTCCTTGCCGTCGGTGTCCACGGTTTTAACGCGGCCATCCTGGGGGCGGCGTTTTTCTACCATGTCCATACGGCCCAGCAGTTTAATGCGGCTGGTAATCGCGTTCATGATATTGCTGGGCAACTGGTAAACCTGGTGCAATACGCCGTCGATACGTAAACGCATCAAGCCTAGATTTCGGCGCGGCTCAAGGTGGATGTCACTGGCGCGCTGTTCAAACGCGTATTTAAATAACCAGTCAACGATATTCACTACATGCTGTTCATTGGCATCCAGCTGGCGGTCTTTGCCTAGCTCAATCAGTTGCTCAAAATTCTGTACGCCGACAATCTGCCCGGCTTTGGCAATGTTGGCCGACTGGATGGCGGAAGACAGCTTGTATAATTCGGGCAAGTATCTTTGCAAATCCAGTGGGTTGACCATGACCACTTCAATCCGCAAATTGTGTATGCGCTCCAGATCAAACACCCAATTCTGATTAAAAGGATCGGCAGTCGCAATTTTAGCGACTCCGTCCTTGACTGAAATCGGCATGATGCGCAAACGCTCGGCGTAAGCCTGAGACACGATTTGGGTGGCTGAACTAAAGTCGAGTTTCAGGGGATCTATCTGATAGAAAGGTACTTTAGCCTTGTAAGCGACATAGCGGCTGAGGTTATCCACAGTGAGTATTTGTGCGGGCTCACGCTGGTCTTGCCACTTTTGCTCTGCAACGACAACAATCGGGTGAGTCTTGGAGCTATCGCGCTTGCGGTCTTGATGCAGTTTTTCTGCCATCACCTTCTCGATGCGTCCATCTGAGACCAGCATGCGCAGCAAATCACCCAGACGCAGACTTTCTAGGGATTTAGGGAGTGAAAATGGGGCTGGAGTATTCATGACACATCTAGGCTTAAGTATTAGCCTATTGTGCAAAAAGCATGCCACTGAAATATGGCAAGAATGGTCACTTTTCTTGCCTGACTCAAAGCTGCATCTGAATACGCATACTCAAATCAATCGCCTGAATATGCTTAGTCAAGGCACCAATCGAAATGCGGTCAACACCGGTTTCAGCAATCGACCTAACGGTTGTTAAATCCACATTTCCGGAAGCTTCAAGCAAAGCACGTTTCTGGTTGACTGTCACTGCCTGACGCAAATCTTGCAGCGTAAAATTATCCAGAAGGATACTTTTCGCTCCTGCATCCAGCGCTTGCTGCAATTCAGCCAGTGACTCGACTTCAATCTGGATATTCTCAGTTTGGCGCAGTTCAAATGCGGCTTTCAGCACAGACGCGATGGAGCCAGCGGCGGCAATATGGTTTTCTTTGATGAGAATGCCATCGTAGAGCGCTAGTCGCTGATTGGCACCGCCACCGGTAAGTACTGCATATTTCTGGGCTAGCCTCAGGCCAGGCAACGTTTTGCGCGTATCCAGTATCTGTGTGGGTAATCCGGCAATCGCATCCACATATAGCCGGGTATGCGTGGCAACAGCTGAGAGGGTTTGCAGGAAATTCAGCGCCGGGCGCTCGGCACTGAGCATGGCGCGCGCATCGCCTTCAATCACTACCAGGGTCTGGTTGGGTTCTACAAGATCGCCGTCTTTCACCTGCCAATTGATAGTGACGGTTTGATCAAGTTGCGCAAAGCATTGCTGTACCCAGGCGCATCCACAAATGATCGCCTGTTGACGGCTGATGATAGTGGCTGAAGCACGCGTGCCTGCTGGAATCAGGGCCGCGGTAAGATCACCTTTGCCCATGTCTTCATGCAATGTCGCTTTGACCTGCTCTGCAATCAAAACGGCATTTAAATAGGTTGGCAAAGTTTGATAGAGCGATGATTGTGCCATGAGGATATCTACAAGATTGAAAAATTCTGCATATGAGCATTCTAAGCCCATGCCAAAAGCTATTATAATAAATAGCGACCCGGGGCATCAGTTTTTCGTTACGGGCTTTTTCTGAAGTAATCTCCATTCATTCTGGCAAACTCACTATGCAGCTTTTATATACGGTTAACAGTCCTTATGCACGCAAGGTGCGCATCGTCGCCCTTGAAAAACATATAGATCTCACTTTAACCAGTGTAGTGCTGTCAGCGCCAGACTGTCCCGTCAGCCAATATAACCCGTTAGGCAAAGTACCTGTGCTGGTGCTGGATGATGGTGAGACTTTATATGACTCACGCGTGATTGCGGAATACCTGGATCACCGTACGCCAGTGGCACATCTGATTCCGCAGGATCATCTGGCTAAAATCAAAGTGCGTCGTTGGGAGGCTCTGGCTGACGGTGTCTGTGATGCCGCTGTCGCTGTGATGCAAGAGCAGCGTAAACCAGAAGCACAGCAAGCTAGTGCATGGATCGAAAAACAGATGACCAAAGTGATAGCCGGGCTGGCGACCTTGGATAATGATCTGCTCAAGAAAAAATGGTGTGTCAACGAAACCTTCAGTCTCGCCGATATCGCATTAGGTGCGACGCTCGGTTACATAGACTTGCGTTTCAAGAGTACCCAATGGGAAGGTAAATACTGGCAGGAGAAATTTCCTAACCTGGCCAAACATTATGGTGTTTTGGTCAAGCGCCCAAGCTTTAAACAGACCATGCCGCAACCATAAGATATAGCCCGCCTGGTGCAGTTGCGTCTTCGCCCATGGCTGGCGAAAGCCTTAACCTCTTTGATACAACGCTAATCTCAGGCTGAGATACCCTTTGCTGAAGGCGTTAATCAACCCTTCATCCTGTTTGCATTCCATCTGCGTTAAATGTTGTAAAAGCTTCCATTGATCACAATAAGTCTTTAATTTATTATTGATAATACAAATGATAATTGTTATCATTTGAGAATAAAGTAATTATTAGTGATTAAACCCTCATGTCGGATACCAGCCTGCCCTTGAAAAAAAGATTGCTTGAGTTAGTCGATGAACTCATTGCGCATGATGGTTTTGGCAGTATCAGGGTGGATATCCGCTTGCTAAAGCGCGGTCAGAAAGAAGTCATCATCGATTGCGGAAAGCAATATCGATTTGTGGTGGACTTCCAGCCTGCCTCAGAATTAGCTAACAGCAAGTAAGGCATGGTTTGCTAGTGATTTGAATGAAATCGGGGATATCTCCCCAAAAGTTCCGACGGCATGGGGCCG
The DNA here is from genome assembly GCF_035460085.1 of Methylophilus sp. Classification (GTDB taxonomy): domain Bacteria; phylum Pseudomonadota; class Gammaproteobacteria; order Burkholderiales; family Methylophilaceae; genus Methylophilus. The sequence continues at coordinate 57,062 of NZ_DATHWZ010000032.1, read as the reverse complement.
TGGAAATGTTGAGTTGAGTAGTACGCCTTTAAGCGCCTTCATGAGGAAGGGTCAACGGCATTATCCATGGCACCTTGTTTCTACTTGGGTTTCTACCTAGGTTTCTACGTGGTATTGCATGCTTATGTTCATAAGCATCATCTCGCCTCTGATTACATACTCAACAAAAATTAAAAGATTCGTTATCTGCAGGACGCATTGTCCTGCAGCGCAGTATCTGCTGCAAACGAGCATGCCAGCTACCTCTAACTAGGAGAAGAGGGGTAGCCGGTTTAATGGGCTTGTGCCCGTATTAATATGGAGAAGAAAAAATGATGAATCAACTAAGTTTCAAACCCCTCTCAATCGTTGCATTGACTGCATTTAGCCTGAATATCGCTCCTGCTTTCGCTGCAATCCCTACCGGTATCCAGGATGCTATCCCTGTAGCCAAATCGCTGAATGGTACAAAAAAGGATGACGGCTGGTATAACCTGAGCGCTGCTTCCAAAACCAAAACGGTGGATGGGTCACCGGTTACGATCGCTGGTATCCCTGGTGGAGGCTTTCCAGGCATGGCTCCACTGCCAAATGTGATCTCGCAAGTCAGTTCTGATAATGATAATTCTGCGACCTTCAGAAAAGTGAGCAATGGTGCTGCAGGTGGCGCTTTCCCATCAAGTGAAAGTCTATATGCCGGCTCTTTAAGCGGTGCTTATAACTTTAACGGCGGCAAGCTAGGTGTGTTTGAGAGTGCGCCGGTTGAGAATCTGGCGAATGTGGTGTTCCAGGTAGAACTTGGCGGCGCCAATGGTTATGATTTTTACCAGCCTTCTGTGGGCACCACGACCACTCCTGGTGGCGCTTCAGCCCTTTCAGTAGGCGCTTTAACCGTAACTAACTACTTCCCTACGCTCAATCTGATCTTTGGCGACAACACAACCACCCAGTTAACTGCCAATTGGGCAGAACTGAGCTTCAAAGGCGAGAATGGTACTACCAGTGCTAGCGGTACAGAAGAGCCGATCTACATCAATCTGTATGCATTCCAGTGGGATCTGAGCGGTTACAGCAATATTTCATCATTCAATGTGACTTACGATGTCGTTGCACACAGCCAAACTTACGCAGCCCGCCTCACGCAGAGCGACACTTTCAATCAAGTAGTCGCGGTGCCAGTGCCTGAACCAGAGTCATATGCCATGATCCTTGCCGGATTGGGCATGGTTGCTTTGGTAGCTCGCCGCCGCCGTCAAGTTTAAACACTTAAGCCTATGCGTAGTGATAAAGGCCCTGTCAATACTTGCAGGTCTTTTGTCGCTCCAGGCAACCTCGGAAACCCGCAGGGCGCTCACATAAGTGTTAAAGGTGTTTGTCCATGTTTTGCATGGAAAGTGAATACTCAACGGTGTGAGTCCGTGAGGCTTATTTTGAGGTATATGGCGTATCACCTTCAAGAGGAAGGGGCTTGTACGCTTTAAGAGGAGATTTATAAAAATGAAATTATCAGCTTTAGCTTTAGCTTTAGGCGTTACTTTTAGTGGTTCTGCATTCGCAACTCAGGCTGTGTGGGACACAACAGCCCCTTGGGGATCCGCAACCACTTCACAATACGCAGAGTGGAATCTATTCAATAGCACTAACGATACAACTCCAGAAGTCGCTTTGTCGGCAGGAACTACTGCTTCAGTAAAAGAAACCACAGGAGCTTCATTTGTAACTAGTGGTGGCAATATTTATAGCTTTGCTGCTGCCACTGCTTTTACAGCAACTTTAAGTGGTACGACAGGAGATCTTTTTGATGTATATCTGCGTATCTCTACTGTTGGCACACTTGCAAAACCCACTGCAACTTTGAATGGAGTTAATGCAACTTTAGTTAGCCAATTATATGAATCTCAAGGCGACTTTGGTGGGTTTGGTACATCATATGAGCAAGAAGCATACTGGAAGTGGACCGGCGTCACAGGTTCCTCATTGTATACCTTCAAGTTCGCTTCTTCTGGCTCTAGCATGAGCCTGGATCAGGTGGCATTAGCTACTGTTGCAGTGCCGACGGTAACACCAGTTCCAGAACCAGAGACATACAGCATGATGGCTTTGGGTTTAGGTCTGATGGCATTTGCCGCACGCCGTTCTTCCAAAAAAGCCTAATCTCGCAGGTTTGTAAGTTATCACAAAGGGGCTTATTTAGCCCCTTTGTTTCTCTATGCCTTCTAATAAAAAACTCAAAATGGAATGTCTTGATAGTCTGCGAAAAAAAATAACAAAGAGGTGCTACAGATCAAAGGCTTCTGGCGCAGTGCCACTATTTTTTATTTCACTGTTTGCTTTATTCAATAACGTTGCTTATGCGGTTGATGACATGAGTGAACATTCTATTGATGTAAAAGGCAATATCAGCAAACCTGTAAAGAAAGAAAATGCAGGAACGCCGGTTGATACACTGCCCGAGGTGTCCGTGAAAGACACGAAAGTTAAAGAAGAGTCTGGAATTGATCGCACGTTACCAATTACTACAATCACCACAGAGCAACTTCAACGTGGGCAATTCAGCAATATTTTTGATGCTGTAAGATCTGTGCCTGGTGTATCCATTAATGGAGGGCCTCGCCCAAGTGGGATGACTTTCAACATTCGTGGCTATGGGGATAATGAAGATGTCATGGTAAAAGTGGATGGAGTGCCTAAAGGTTTTGAGAAATACCGGATGGGTGGCACCTTTATCGAGCCTGAGTTGCTGAAAAGTATTGAGGTGCAGCGTGGCCCGCAAATTACTAGCGGATCAGGTTCGCTGGGCGGGACGGTGATTGCATCAACCAAAAATGCTGAAGATTTTCTAAAACCTGGCCAGAAGTATGGTGGAAAGGCTAAGTTTGGCTATGGTAATAATAATGATGAATACTCTAGATCCTATTTGATTTATGGACGTCCAGATGAGCGGCTAGATATTCTCTATAATTATTCCAATCGACAGTCCAATAATATTATTCTTGGCAATGACACTGAGCTGCAAAGTTCCGCAATTGAATCAATCTCACATTTGTTGAAAGTAAGTCTGATTCCTAACGAGGATATACAGCTGGTTACTTCTATAGTTAAGTTTGATGACACCGGTTTGCAACCTTACGATGCTACAGGAGGTCAGCCAGGCGGGTTTGGGAATGTTGTGCGAGCTATAGATGATTTGACCTGGTCAGAAGCATTAAATTATGACCCAGAAACCAAATGGGTAAGCTTAAAGGCATCTGTTGGAGAGGGGCATACCAAATTAAATGATTTGATTGGACAAGGTGATCCTTTCAATTCAGTATTTAACCCGAAACAACCCCAATGTAATGGCCTAGTCAATATAACCAATCCCGCTGATACAACGACATGCCGTGGCAACTTATTGGACTTCTACGAATATAGGACGAAAACTCTCGATGTAAGTAACAAGGCGATTATTTACGAAAGCGACTTCTTTTCTGCTTCGCTGCTTGCTGGTTACCAATTTAATTCCAGTGAGCGCGAGATTGAGCGGTTCTATGAGAATCGCAATTATTTTTTGCAGGATATATTATATCCAAATGGATTTAATGCTTCTGCGCCTCCGGGTAAAAAATCTTTCAATGCCATTTATGTACAGCCCAAATTCGAAATTGGCCAATTTACAATTACTCCTGGATATCGTCGGGATCGCTACAAGGTTGAGGCTGATGGCGGAACGCTTGCATTATTAGCACCTTTTGAACAAGCCAGCAAAATCAGATTCAGAGAGGAAACGCTAAGCTTGGGATTGGCGTACGATGTATTCTCTAAAAAGAGCCCAGAGAAATTAACTTTCTACACCAATTATGGACAGGGGTTCAGACCGCCATTAATTGATGAGTATTTTACGCAAGGCCCTTTCAGCCGTTGTCGTGCTGGCTTAATGCCAATAAATGGGCCGGCATCGCTTATTTGCGGTGGGTTATATCAACCCCAGTTAGCTGAGTCTACAGAAGCCGGGATCAGTTACCAAAATCCCCGTTTCATGGGTACGGACATTTTCTTTTCCGGCAAGTTGAATTTCTATCATATTTATACTTCGCACTTATTATTATCACTGCGTGAGGAAGATGATGGTCGTATCACCCAAAATGGCTGGGAACACAGGAATGGCGTAGAGGTTGAAAGTTTCATGCAGTACCACGGAGCGTATATGCGCGCAGGATATTCAAGGATCAGCGGTGAAATTTATAATGGAGCAACTTATGTCCCGTTGTTTACTGCGCCAGGTAATGCACTCAATATAAACATTGGGACAGAGTTAACAAAAGATCTGGATGTCAATTTAACTTATAGAAAAGTATCTGATCGAGATATTCTGGTGAGTGGAGATGGGACTAGACTAAGTCCTTATGTTACCGGGACACAAGATGGTTACGAGATGTGGAATGCTGGAATCCGCTGGAAAGCAAACGAGCAAGTCACATTCAGATTGATAGGCGAGAATTTAAAAAATGAACTATACCGTATCGATGGCTCGATGGGCGGCTTGGGGATTTACGGGCCTGGAAGGAATGTTAAGTTTTTTGTTGAGTTAATGTATTAAACGAAGATTCTTGAGTGTAAAAATCCAGGGACTTTAGATTTTTTAATGGTACTTCTTAGTGTATGAAGGAATCACATACCTAGAGTTAATGGATTGCTAATAAAATATTTATACTCTTAATTATATTGGCTCGGCCGAAGTTTAGATTCACTTGCGTTTCTCGGCGCGGTAATAAAATTCCGGCGCCAATAAATTTAATGGAAGGCAGTGTTAAAGCGGGGCGACGTCATCGTCACTAATCAGTGTATGCAGATTGTTTTTGTGACGTAATGTCTGGCGTTCATTCAGGCGTTTTTGCGCGGCGCTTGGGAAGTCGGTATAACTGATCAGGCTACGCTCGATCAGGATGCCGATCAGGTCTTCCAGCACCCGGGCCAGTTGGATATCACTTTCGCGGAATGTGTGATGTTTCTTAAGTTCTTCATCCAGAAAATTCAAATAATCGGTATCTGAATTTTCTACCTGAATCCACTCTGCGGAAACTTGCGTATCCGGGCTTGCGGCAATGATTGCGCCTTCTTTATTTTTTAGTATGTAAGCCATCAGGTGTCATTCCTTGTCACTTTGGCAATGCGTTATTGTTTATCAGGAAAGCATAAGCAATAACTATGCCTTTGGTCATTTAAATCGCGCCGTTAATAATGCCACCACCCAGGCAGACATTGCTTTCGTAGACTACAACACTTTGGCCAGGTGTAATGGCCCATTGATGCTGGCCAAAGCGGATAGTTGCTTCCTCGTCATCCACAGCATCTACTTCACAAGGGGCATCTGGCTGGCGGTAGCGCGTTTTGGCGGCATATACCCAATTGGTACGTGGTTGTTCGCCGCTGATCCAGTGCAACTGCCCGGCCACCAGGCCATCACTTTTCAGTAGTGGGTGCTCATGGCCTTGTACCACAATCAATTCATTATTGATCATGTCTTTGCCGGCAACAAACCAGGGTTCGCCGTTACTTTCGCGACTGCCACCGATTTTCAGGCCCTGGCGTTGGCCCAATGTGTAATACATAAGGCCTTCATGTTCACCTACCACTTTACCTTCAGGCGTACGCATGATACCGGGCTGCCTGGGCAAATAGCGTTGTAAAAATTCCTGGAAAGGGCGTTCACCGATAAAACAGATCCCTGTCGAGTCTTTTTTCTCGGCATTCGCCAGGCCATGTTCCCGCGCGATTTCACGTACTTCACGTTTAAGGTAAGTGCCCAGCGGGAATAATGTTTTGGATAGCTGTGCCTGGTTCAGGCGTGACAAAAAGTAGCTTTGATCCTTGGTGCCATCTTCTGCTTTAAGTAGTTGAAAGTTGCCCGGCTGAATCGGGTTTTCACGCACTTGTGCATAATGGCCGGTGGCAATCATATCCGCACCCATGGTCATGGCGTGATCTAAAAACGCCTTGAATTTAATCTCTGCATTACACAAAATATCCGGGTTAGGCGTACGGCCAGCCTGGTATTCCTGCAAAAAGTTAGTGAATACTCGCTCTTTGTATTCTTCGCTGAAATTCACCGCTTCAATGTCGATGCCGATCTTATCCGCTGCTGAGACTGCATCGATTAAATCCTGCTTCGATGAACAGTATTCATCGGTGTCGTCGTCTTCCCAGTTTTTCATGAACAAACCGGTCACCTGATAGCCTTGCTGCTTCAACAACAACGCTGTGACGGAGGAATCAACACCGCCGGACAAACCGACGATCACATGTGGCTTACTCATAATGCTTGGCCCAAATGCTTCAAAATGTCTAAAGGATAACGTTTGCCTGCCATGTAATCCTGCACGCACAATAATACTTGTGGGCTTCGCATCAGCTCCCCGCCCTGTGCTATCTCGGGTTCAGTTTTCCACACGGTGCGGAGTATGCCATCGTCCAAGGCACGTTCAGGATAATGCGTGCCCAATTTGCCGGTGAAGGCGAAACGTAGATAGGTGATGCCATTTCCCGGGTGTTGCCAGTGGTAAATGCCTACCAAGGCTTCCGGCATAAAATCATAAGCAGTTTCTTCCAGTGTTTCCCGGATGGCTGCCTCAACAATTGTCTCGTTTTCTTCGAGATGACCGGCAGGCTGGTTAAAGCGATTACCACGGTCTGTGGTTTCTTCTACCAGCAAAAATTTGCCATCTTGTTCAATAATGGCTGCCACGGTGACATTGGGTTTCCACTGCTGGGAGGACTTGGAAGAGGCAGGTGAATTCAAAATGCGGAGGTTTCGTTAAAAGCGTTATTTTAACGCTAAGTGATTGATTGCGGTAATTAACTTGAGATGGTTAGCTAACGGCATGAGTGCTAAGAAATCGTCATCCACCAGCCAACTGCGGAAACAGCCCAGTCAATCCGTGCGCGATAAATTCCACGGACATCGCCGCTAGAATCAAACCCATCAAACGCGTGACAATATTGATCCCGATGGGCCCCAGGTAATCGGTGATGGCATCAGAAAGTAATAACAAACCCCAGATAAACAATGAAATCAAAGCTACTGGAATGATCAGGCTCACATGCCCCCAAAAGCCGGGATGTTGTTGCGCAGTGATGATCATGCTGGAAATCGCGCCTGGTCCGGCCAGTAGCGGGATACTCAATGGCACAATCGCAATCACTTCACGCTCAGCCAGGTCTTGCGCTTCTTCGGCTGTCTGGCGCGTGCCACTTTGCTTTCCGTGCATCATGGAGATTGAAATCAGCAGCAGCAAAATACCCCCACCCACCTGGAATGAAGGGATGTCTATACCAAAAAAGTCTAGTACTTTGTCGCCGATAAAAGCGGAAACGCACAACACAATCATCACGGTCATGCCGACCGTGCGTGCGGTCCGGGCACGTTCGACTTTGCTCCAGCCGCTGGTGGCGCTGATGAAAATCGGCAGGCTGCCTATCGGGTTCACAATCGCCAGCAAGGCGATCGCGACTTTAAGCAGGTAGGTGTATTCGTTCATGGCGGTCACTTGTTAGCATCAGTTTTTGTTACCCGGCTTACCTGAAAAGAATGCCTTGGCAATTTGCCCGGGCCATCTTCATTTATGCCGGACGCTTGTCAAAAAATGCAATCGGCTGCGGTGGCGCCATCTGCAGGATATTTTTTCGCACTTTACCCATCACGTGCATTTCGCAAGGCTTGCAGTCGAATTTAAGTGTGTACCTGTCATTGCCGCTGATCAAAGTCATAGGTTCAGCAGTGACTGTGCCTTGCACGCCTATCACCCCTTTAGCTTCTTTCGGGCACAGGCCATGGCTAAAGCGCAGGCAATGCTTGGTGATCATGACCGGTACTTCGTCCAACGTCTCGTTCGATTCATAAGCACTGGCGATCAGTTTTACGCCATGCTTGTGGTAAAAATCACGAGCTTTCTGGTTGTAGACATTTGCCAGGTAACTCAAGGTATCTTCTGGATAAATAGCGGGTGGCTCGGTAGCCGCACGCAATGGCGGGCGGTCATAGCCTAATGTTCTGATCGCAATGAGTTCTTCCACCGCATCACGGCGTAGTTGATTCACAACAGAGGCGGGTAAGAACCAGGACTGGGTTAATTCCAGACCGATATCTCTGGCCACAAAATCGGTATTCCCCAGTTTTGCCAGATTTTCCCTCAACGATGCTTCAGCCTTTTCTGTATCGTTCGCAGGTTGCTTGTCGGCAGTGCATTGGGCGGTAGCGCTAAAGCCTTGTTCATCTGTCAGTGTCAGCGCAAAGCCGCCTGGCGTTTCGTAAAGCACCACATCGAGCGCTATTTTTCGTGTCGACGAATCCTTTTCCAGCAAGCGCATAAAAGCGTGGTCGCGGTTACGGTAGAGTTGGGTGTTGTTGCGGATATCCGCTGGCATCTCATTGGGAAACAGGCGTTGGGTATAATGATCTAATGCCTGCACAGTATTCACGCGCAGGCCAACTAATTCTTTGTGCACGTCAAAAAAGCACACGCCATCGCCATTGTGTAATGTGATCTCAGTCACCACATCGATAAAATCTTTGCCAACTTTGCGCACTTTTCCGAGTTCTTCACCTGAAAATTTTGGCGTGTCAAACGCGCCAATATCCGCCTGACGTCCATTGGCAAAATAATCGGTGGCGCTGCGATTGAAAGTTTTTTCCGGCTGGGGCGTAAACGTATAACTGGCATGCCCGGCTGAGGATTTAGCATATTCCGGCATCTCTTCCAGAATCTCATCCAGCAACAGGCGGTAATGCGCAGTGGCATTTTTTACATAAGGCAGGTCTTTATAACGGCCTTCGATTTTAAAGCTGCTGACCCCGGCGGCAATCAGTGCACGCAAATTGGCACTCTGGTCATTATCTTTCATGGATAGATAATGCTTGTCCTTGCCAAGGATGCGGCCCTTCTGGTCTTCCAGCGTATAAGGCAAACGGCATTCTTGCGAGCACTCGCCGCGGTTGGCACTACGGCCCGTGTGGGCATGGCTGATAAAACATTGTCCGCTAAACGCGACACACAAGGCACCGTGGATAAAATATTCCAGATTGGCGGTGGTCGCATCAGCAATCCTCTTCACCGTCGCAATATCCAGTTCGCGCGCCAGCACTATCTGGCTAAAACCTACCTGATCCAGAAACTGGGCTTTTTCTACGGTGCGGATATCTGTTTGCGTGCTGGCATGCAATTGAATTGGCGGTAAATCCAGTTCCAGCAAGCCCATGTCCTGCACAATGAGCGCGTCCACACCCGAGTCATACAGTTGATGCACCAGCTGGCGTACACCTTCCAGCTCGTTGTCATGAAAAATCGTATTCAGGGCGACAAATACCTCGGCATGGAATTTATGCGCATGCTGCACCAGCCTGGCAATATCCTGCACGGTATTCGGCGCTTTGGCGCGCGCACCAAACGCCGGACCACCGATATACACGGCATCAGCCCCGTGATTAATCGCCTCGATGCCAAAATCAGCATTTTTGGCAGGAGAGAGCAGTTCCAGGTGTTTGCGGGTTTTTTGCATGACAGAATATATGTACAGTGTAACAACTTGATTTAAGGCGCTATTTTAAACCAAGCATGCTGTTTACGCTTGGTTTAAAATAGCGCCATGAGCGGAAATCAGGATTTATTACAGCGTAGCCTGCATAGCGTGTGGCACCCGTGCACGCAAATGAAACATCATGAACGTTATCCTTTAGTGCCTATCACGCGTGGTGACGGAGCCTGGCTATTTGATACCGATGGCAAAGGTTATCTGGATGCCGTCAGCAGCTGGTGGGTCAATTTGTTTGGGCATAACCAGCCTGCCATTAAAGACGCAATCAAAGCGCAGCTCGACCAACTCGAGCATGTGATGCTGGCCGGATTTACCCATACGCCAGTCGTCGAGTTATCAGAAAAACTCTCTGCGCAGACTGGCTTAGGCCATGCTTTTTATGGCTCGGATGGCGCCAGTGCCACCGAGATCGCACTTAAGATGAGTTTTCATTACTGGCGCAATGTGGGCCAGCCAAAGAAAACGAAATTTATCAGCCTGCAAAACAGTTACCACGGCGAAACTTTGGGTGCGCTGAGCGTGACGGATGTTGCCATTTTTAAAGACACTTATGCGCCACTGATTTTACAGTCGGCACAAATGCCCAGTCCGGATAGCCGTTTGGCTGAAGCGGGTGAGTCCGAAGAAGCTTTTGCTTTGCGCTGTGCCGAGGCGCTGGAAGCTTATGTAGCCGAGCACCATTCTGAATTGGCGGCCTTAATTATTGAGCCATTGGTGCAAGGTGCGGCTGGCATGGCGATGTACCATCCTGCATATCTGCGCCGCGCACACGAGATTTGCAGTCTTTATGCTATCCACTTGATTGCAGATGAAATTGCGGTTGGCTTTGGTCGTACCGGCACCCTGTTTGCCTGTGAGCAAGCGGGTGGCAAAGTCAGTGATATTGCCGATTTTGTGTGTCTATCCAAAGGCATTACCGGCGGTTATTTGCCGTTATCTGTGGTGCTCACTACCGATAATGTCTACCAGGCGTTTTACCATGACCAAACTGCCAAGGGTTTTTTGCATAGCCATAGTTACACGGGCAATCCATTGGCGTGCAGTGCCGCATTGGCGACACTGAAATTGTTCGAGACGTCTGATGTCTTGGGCAATAACCAGAAAACTGCGCAGCAGCTATGGGCGGCGGTGGAGGCGTATGATCTACCGCTAAAAAATCTTCGTCAGCGGGGCATGATCACTGCCTTTGAGGTAGGGACCAACAATCCGCAATTTGCCCAAGATTGTTATGCGGCCGCATTGCGGCATGGCTTGTTGCTGCGCCCGATAGATAACACCGTGTACTGGATGCCGCCATATTGCTTGAATGCGGCAGAAATTGATCATCTGGTACAAATGACACAAACCACGATTCTGGAAAGTATGGCATGCAGCTAAATAGGTGCTGGTGCCTGTTCGCCTGTTACCTATGGGCGAGTATTGCGCAGGCGGCTTTGCCGGTGTCACTGCAGGAAGCATTGACCAAAGCGCAATTACCGCTGGATAGTGTCGCCATTGTGGTGCAACCCCTGAATGGTGAGCCGCCGCTCATCAGCCATAACCAGGCCAAGGCGATGAACCCGGCCAGTGTAATGAAAGTAGTCACTACGTATGCCGCACTCGAAGCATTGACGCCCGCTTATCGCTGGAAAACGGAAGTGTATAGAAACGGGCCAGTCAATCAGGGTGTGCTTGATGGTGATCTGATCATCAAAGGCTACGGCGACCCGGCCCTGAACAATGCCGAACTCTGGCGTTTGTTACAGCAAGTGCAGCAACAAGGGATACGGCACATCAAAGGTAACCTGGTGCTGGATGCTTCCCTTTATACGCCGGAAGTCAGTCAACGTCCGATACTGGATGACGAGCCCTGGCGCGCTTATAACGTCAATCCGTATGCATTATTGGTGAATGGCGGTCACACCAGTTTCAGGTTTGTCGTAGCAAAAGAAGGCAGCAAGTCTGTCGTGAATATCACGCAAGAATTTGAGTTAGCGCAGATTAAAGTAGTGAATGCCATGCAGGTTAGCAAGGGCACTTGCGGCGACTGGCGTAGTCGTCTGCGTTATGGAGTGTCCACGACATCAGAAGGCGCAACGGTGACGTTCAGCGGCACTTTGCCGGAACAATGTGATGAGCGTTATCTTGAATTAAACGTGTTAAGCCAGCATCAATATGTGGTTAACACCTTCAAAAAATTATGGGCGCAATTAGGCGGGCGACTAGATGGCCAGGCCGTCGCTGCCGCGTTGCCAGCCTCCGCAACATTGGTCACCACCTGGTGGTCTGCCCCGCTGGATATTGTGATTCGGGACATTAATAAATGGAGCAATAATGTCATGGCGCGGCAGTTGATGTTGACCATAGGCATGGAATCAGGCTCGGCGCCGGTCAATGAAAACAGTAGCGCTGTTGCACTCAAGGAAGTGTTGCGCAAGTGTGGCTTGTCGTTCCCTGAACTGCTACTGGAGAACGGCTCCGGGCTGTCACGCAATGAGCGCATCAGTGCGGAACATTTGGCACAATTACTCGTCACAGCCTATCAGCGTCCGGCGATGCCGGTACTGATGGCTTCATTGCCTATACTTGGATTAGATGGCACGCTTAAAAAACGCCTGCCGGAGTCTCCCAGCCAGGGCATGGCGTACCTGAAAACAGGTTCCATTGAAGGCGTCAGCAGTATTGCTGGCTATGTCCAGGATACCCAGGGTAAGCGCTATGTGCTGGTGATGCTGGTCAATCACGCTAACGCATCGGCGGCGCGCAGTATTCAAGATGGTTTGATTAAAGCAGTGATTGAAGGCCACTAGCCAGCAATGGCGCATTTTTAAGCAAGAGTTTTTAACTGAAACCGCGTATGATAATGGTCGTTTTCTAGGAGCGAATGTGAAATCAGGAATAAAAAAACTAAGTTTGGGCATGATGTTGCTATTAGCCATCGCGGGTTGCCAGGCGCAATCCAACTCACCCGATTCAAAGGAGAATACTCAAGTGTCCAGCAATGTTACTGAACTGCAAAAAATTGATACCGTGGTTGGCAACGGCCGCGAAGCCGAAATTGGTTTCAACGTGACCGTGCACTACACCGGGTGGTTGTATGACGCAAATGCCAAAGACTTTAAGGGCAAAAAATTCGATAGCAGCCTGGATCGTAATGCGCCATTCAATTTCTTCCTTGGTGGTGGCCAGGTCATCCAGGGATGGGATGAAGGTGTGCAAGGCATGAAGATTGGTGGTAAGCGTACACTGATTATCCCTTCCGAATTAGGCTATGGTGCACGTGGTGCCGGTGGTGTCATTCCGCCAGATGCGACGCTGGTATTTGACGTCGAATTGCTCGGCGTCAAATAAAAAATCACTCTCTGGGGGTATGGTGACCTATGCCCTTTGAGATTTTTTTGAGCTCGCTATTCGCGTGTTAGGGACGTTGGCGATTTAAACAAAAAACGATTGGAAAATCACAATGCAAGTCAAAGTGAAGTGGATAGACGGCGTCAGCTTTGTCGGCGAGTCTGAAACCGGTCACGCAGTAGTGCTGGATGGCGCGCCTGAAAATGGCGGCCGTAACATTGGCATGCGCCCGATGGAAATGTTGTTGATCGGCATGGGTTCCTGCACTGCATTTGATGTGGTGACGATTTTGAAAAAAGCACGCCAGCCGATTGTGGATTGTGTAGCAGAAATCGCTGCCGAACGCGCTGAGACTATCCCCAAAGTATTCACCAAGATTCATGTGCACTTTGTGGTGACTGGCGAAAATCTTAATGAGCAACAAGTCGCGCGGGCGGTAAGCTTATCTGCAGAAAAATATTGTTCAGCCAGTATCATGTTGCAAAAGGCATGTGAGATCACACATGATTTCGAAATCAAAGCGCCAAGTATTGAGTAAGCCATGACCATTCCTGCCGGCATGTTAGGGATTCGCCACGTGGCGTTGTTTATCAAAGACCTGGAGTCAGCGATCGATTTTTACACGCGCATCGTCGGCATGCATGTCGAATGGCAGCCAGATCCTGATAATGTTTATCTGACTAATCATGGCGATGTATTTGCCTTGCATCGCGTTGACTACAAGGCAGACCCATTACAGCGCCTTGATCATATCGGCTTTGCTTTGACTGACGAGGCGGCGGTGGATGGCTGGTATAACCATATGGTGGCGCAAGGCGTGCGTATCACCGAAGCCCCTAAAACGCATCGTGATGGTTCACGTGGCTTTTATTGCCTGGATAGTGTAGGACATTTGCTGGAGTTTATTTATCACCCGCCGATCAGTCGTCATGTAAAAGGCGTGGCGGTTAACTAGTTTTTAATGCTGGTTTTTTCTAAAGCATAAAGCCTCCGTGAAGGAGGCTTTATGCTTTATGAAAGATTGACAGGTATTTATTCGCTAACGACCTTGATCGACAAGGTTTGCTCTTTATCCAGCACAGTCAATAAGCGGTCAATGTTGGGGTGTTTGCCTGGATGATTTTCGGCGTCTTCTGTATGTTCTGCATAGAGTGCCAGTCCCTCCACGGCGGCATCGCTGTTGATCTCACCATAAATCTTGAACAAATGATGGTAGACCTTGATGGAGCCTTGGGTGCCGGGTTTATTTTCAATCTGGCCCGCTGGTTGGCTTTTCTCATCAAACAGTTCAATGCGTTTCACATGATCTGCGTTGTCGAGGGTCAGTAAGTTATCACTAAATTTTTGCATGGTTGACTCTAGGTTACTACAAATACTATAAATGATACGCGGTTCGCGTCATCATTCTGGAAGCCAGGCGCATGGCTAGCTTGACCGGGGCTGGCAGCACAGCACCACCCAGATGTTCAGCAGTCTGCGCATGCTGCTCTTCATCCTGTTTCATTTGCATGACAATGGCGCGCGAGGCGTGGTCTTGCGCGGGTAATTGCTGCAAGTGACTGCCTAAGTGCGATGACACCTGATGTTCGGTTTCTGCCAGGAATCCAAGGTTCCACTTCTCACCAAGTAAACCTGCGGTTACTCCCAAGCCAAAACTGGCACCAAACCATAACGGGTTAAGCAGGCTCTTTCTGCCACCCAGTTCTTCTATGCGTCGCTCACACCATGCCAGGTGATCGACTTCTTCGCGGGAGGCTTCTTTGAGTGCTTCTACATTGGCCGGATTACGTGAAACTAACGCCTGACCGCTGTATAAAGCCTGTGCACAGACTTCACCAACATGATTCACGCGCATCAACGCTGCGGCATGCTTGCGCTCTTTATCTGATAAAGAAGTTTCGTCAGATGATTCTGCTTGGGGATAAGGGCGGCTTGGCGTCGGCTGACTGAACACCGTACGTAACCCCATGTCGATGACGGCGATAGCTTTGTCTAGTGTGAGTGGCGGCCGGATCATGGATTGCTCCCTGTCAATTTCCATTGCCTGCTTGGCTATGAATGCTTGCAGGCAATGGAAACATCATCATTATTTTTTGGCTGGTTTCTCAGCACCAGCTGGTTTCTCAGCACCAGCTGGCTTTTCAGTGCTGGCTGGCTTGTCTGTTGCAGCTTTCACCGCTTCAGGTGCTTTTTGCACTGGCAACCCTTTCAATTGATTCACAGCCTGTACAAACTGGAAATCATCTTTGCTGGCCGGTTCGATCGGGCCACGGGTCTCTGCAAATTTTTCATCCTTGGGCTTATCACCACCGACGCGGGCTTTTATTTCTTCAGCTTTTTCAGCGTTGGCTTTGGCGATATCGCTAGGGTTAGATAAATGGCGCTTGAGATCTGCTTCATGCAAGCTCAGGCTTGGGTCTGAACCATCATCCACAATGGTATCCGGCACAATCCCTTTCGCCTGGATCGAACGGCCGTTAGGCGTGAAGTAACGTGCTGTAGTCAATTTGATGGCGCTGCCGTTATTCATAGGCAGGATGGTTTGCACCGAGCCCTTACCAAAGCTCTGGATACCCATGATGGTTGCGCGTTTATGGTCTTGCAAGGCACCGGCAACAATTTCTGAAGCAGACGCAGAGCCGGCATTGATCAGCACCACGATCGGTACTGACTTGTACTCTTCCGGCAGGTCCTTCAGGTAGTCAGACTTCCCGCGGCGGGCATAATCCATAGGCGTTGCATTCAGGCGCATTTTAGAGTCAGCCACGCGACCTTCCGTGTACACCACCAGGTCATCTTTTGGCAGGAAGGCGGCAGAAACACCCACCGCAGCATCCAGTAAACCACCAGGGTTGTTACGCAGGTCTAGCACCAACCCTTTAAAAGGACCTTTATTTTCGGCGCGCAGATTTTTCAGGGCCTTGGCCAGGTCTTCGCCAGTGCGTTCCTGAAACTGGGTGATGCGGACATAAGCATAATCCTGCTCAATCAGTTTGCTCTTGACACTTTGTGCCTTGATGACGGCGCGGGTCAGGGTAAACGTCAGCGGTTTATCTTCACCTTTACGAACGACGGTCAGGGTGATTTTAGTATCCGGCACACCGCGCATGCGTTTTACCGCATCGTTCAATGTCAGGCCACGCACCTGCGTATCATCGAGTTTCATGATCAGGTCACCGGATTTCAAGCCAGCTTTATAAGCCGGGCTGTCTTCAATCGGGGTCACTACTTTCACCAGGCCGTCTTCCATCGCGACTTCAATGCCAAGCCCGCCAAACTCACCTTGGGTGCCAGCCTGCAATTCCTTGTAGGCATCTGCATCCATAAAGGTTGAATGAGGGTCGAGGCCTTGCAACATGCCGGCAAGTGCTTCGTTAATCAATTTTTTATCTTCAACCGGTTCGACATAATCAGATTTGACTTTAGCGAACACTTCGGCGAATACGCGCAGCTCGTCGATCGGCAGTTGGGAAACGGAGGTTCTATCCGCCCAGGCAGAAATATTGATACTTACCAGAATACCTACAAAAACGCCTGCACCAAGCAAGCTAAATTTTTCAAATTTGGAACGCATACCAGCCTTGTGTGATCAATTAAGCGAAGAATACTAACGTATGAATATTACTGTAATAAATAGAGTCGAGTGGCATCAGTTGATGTCAGCCTGTTTTGAGAGAGTGGAAACAATCATGTTAAGTTCATTTTCCGCTATTTCAATAAAATTGACTATACTCTTCACGCAAATAGTTTGAGAGTGCATAGATGCAAAAGCCTATCGTAGAAATCGAGTTTTGTACACAGTGTCGTTGGCTATTGCGCGCGGCCTGGTTAGCACAAGAGCTGCTCACCACATTTGATACTGACCTGGGGTCGGTAAATCTGGTGCCTGGCACCGGAGGTATTCTGGATATCCGCTGTGATGGAAAATTGATTTTTTCACGCAAGGAAGCAGGTCGCTTTCCTGAAGCGAAAGAGCTTAAGCAACTGATTAGAGATTTGATTGATCCGGAGCGGTCACTTGGACACAGCGATAGTCCGGTAAAAAGGGCTGGCGAATAAATAAGGAGCTTAACTTCTTGAAATGCCTTAATTGCCGGTTTCCACTTCCATGCGCTTGGCGCCGTTGTAACGGGTACGCCAGTAGCGTTCATCCATGTTTTCAACACGCACTTTTGCTCCCGCCCGCGGTGCATGAATAAACTGATTGTTACCTACATAGATGCCTACATGGGAGAAAGCTGACTTAAGGGTGTTGAAAAATACCAGATCGCCTGGCTGCAGATCGTCACGCTTGACGGTATCACCCAATTCGCTAATGGTGCGGGCGGATGGAGGCAGTGAAATCTGCGCGGCATGCTTGAACACATATTGCACAAACCCGCTGCAATCAAAACCGGTTTCAGGGCTGCGTCCACCGTATTTGTAACCCACACCAGTCAGGCTGAGCGCCCGGATCATGATTTCTTCTACTTTTTCTGACCAGGAGCCGGAAAGTCCAGCTTGGCTGTCCAATACTTCCTCTTGAGAGTAGCTGTAGGCATTTTGCCAGCGCTTATCCTCACCTGGCGCGGCAACGCTATTCGAAATAGAGGAGGTGCTGATGATTAACAATGCAGCAAGTCGAAGGATTGATTTATTCATGACAATCAAGGTGGACAAAGGTATTGTTGTGTCAGAAATAAGTATAACGGCCTAAACCTTGCCATACTTCAATCGCAGATGCAAGTTTTCACGCAATTTTAAGCATGTAAGTAATGCGCGAGACATGAAAAAGCTGCGTCATTTAGGATGCTCCGTGGGATAATTGGCGGATGTCCTTGATGCAACAAGTCACGTCAGCATTTTCAGAAAGCGGTTGTCTGGTGCAAACCATGCCGGGTTTCAGGAGCCGTCCGCAACAGCAGGAAATGGCACAAGCAATCGCGGATGCTATCGATAATCAGCAACAATTAGTGGCCGAAGCGGGCACTGGTACTGGTAAAACTTATGCCTACCTGGTGCCGGCGCTGTTATCCGGTGGCAAAGTGATTATTTCCACTGGCACTAAAACGTTACAAGACCAACTTTACCAGCGCGATTTACCTGCCGTACGTGAAGCGCTTAAAGTGCCGGTCTCAGTCGCCATGCTCAAGGGTCGTGCCAATTATATCTGCCATTACCATCTGCAGCGTGCCAGCCAGGAAGGGCGTTTCCAGTCGCGTGAAGACGCGCAATATATTCCCATCCTGCAAAGTTTTGCCGAAAACAGCCAGACGGGTGACAAAGCCGAGTTAATTGAAGTGCCGGAACAAGCCACGGTCTGGCAGCAGGTCACCTCTACCCGCGATAATTGTGTTGGCCAGGATTGCCAGTATTACAAACAATGTTTTGTGATGGAAGCCCGTAAACAGGCATTGGCCGCAGATGTGGTAGTGGTCAACCATCACCTGTTTTTTGCCGATGTGATGTTAAGGGACGAGGGTGTCGCTGAACTGCTGCCTAGCGCCAATACGGTGGTGTTTGATGAAGCGCACCAGTTGCCTGAAGTCGCCGGATTATTCTTTGGTGAGGATATCTCAACCTCTCAATTGATGGATCTGGCACGTGATAGCCAGATGGCCTACCTGACATTGGTCAAGGATTGTGTCGCGCTGGCCGAAGCGGTGACGCCACTGGAAAAAGCCTGCCGGGATTTCCGCCTGGTTTTCCAGTTTGATGGTGCGCGTATGCCGGTGCAAAAGGCGCAGTCATTAAAGAATTTTGCTGATGCCTATCAACGTATGCTGGAAACGCTGGCGACACTGATCAGAGTACTGGAAACCCAGGCAGCACGCGACCCTTTACTGGAGAAGTGCTGGCAGCGAGGTGAAACTTTGTTGGCTTTGCTGGAAGCATGGCACAAAGGAAATCATGCCAACCTGGTGCGATGGGTTGAAGTGTTCAGCCAAAGTGTCCAGTTGCATGCGACGCCGCTCAGCGTGGCGGATGGCTTTGGTAAACAGCTGAATGCCCAGCCACGTGCCTGGATCTTTACTTCAGCGACCTTGGCGGTTAAAAGTGATTTTAATCATTACCAGGGCCAGATGGGGCTGCTGGCAGCACAAACCCGGCATTGGCAGAGCCCGTTTGATTATGATCAACAGGCACTTTTGTATGTGCCAGAAGGCATGCCTGAACCCAATAGTATCGCTTATCCCGCTGCTGTGGCAGCCATCGCGTTACCCGTGTTGCAGGCCAGTCGCGGAAGGGCCTTTGTTTTATGCACATCTTTGAAAGCCATGCGCGAAGTGCATGCGCTACTCAAGCAGGCATTTGAAGAGCAGGGCATGGATTATCCATTGCTGATGCAGGGAGAAAGCAACCGCACCGAGTTGCTGGATAGATTCCGCGCACATGGCAACGCGGTGCTAGTTGGCTCGCAAAGTTTTTGGGAAGGCGTAGATGTCCGTGGCGAAGCGCTTTCCTGCGTGATCATCGATAAACTGCCGTTTGCGCCACCGGATGACCCTGTGCTGGCAGCACGTATTGATAAAATGAACACCGAAGGCAAAAATGCGTTCATGGAATATCAGTTACCTTACGCAGTCATCACCCTCAAACAGGGCGCGGGCCGCCTGATTCGCGATGAGAGTGATTCTGGTGTGCTGGTGATCTGTGATCCCAGATTGGTAGATAAGCCTTATGGGCGGCGCATCTGGCAGAGTTTGCCACCGTTTAAGCGGACAAGGAAACTGGATGAAGTGCAGGCATTTTTCGAGCGTTTGGATGAAAAGCTTGAGCCTATCCAAGGTAGCTAATCGACATGGTGACCGTTCCCGCCAATGAATACACATTGACTGCGATTCGCGCACAAGGCGCTGGTGGCCAGAACGTCAATAAAGTGTCTTCTGCGATTCATCTGCGGTTCGACATTCATTCTTCAAGCCTGAAGGAGGCTGTGAAATTGAGATTGTTAAATACTAAAGACCAGCGTATCACTGCTGAAGGTGTACTGATTATCAAGGCACAGCAATATCGTACCCAGGAGGCGAATAAAAAGGATGCGATTGCCAGGTTGCAGGCGATTGTGGAAGCAGCGTGTCATGTGCATGCGACGCGGTATGCGACAAGGCCGACAAGAGCTTCGCAGAAGCGCAGGGTGGCGGGGAAGATGCAGCGGGGAGTGATTAAGCAGGGGCGGGGGAGGGTGGTTGAGGATCATTAGGAATGAGGCGCTAATTATTCAGCGTTGGGCTTTGAGTGGGTTGCATAGCCCGCACGTTATGTTTTAGAAGACTGATGCGTTAATTAGGAAAATAGTTTTTTAACCGTCATTCTGGCGTAGGCCAGAATCTAGGCAAGGTTGATGCTTAGCTTTCTTTAAAATATGGAACAAATATTGAAATTTCTGGAAGTTGTAATCGGTATTTCTTTGGAAGATTTGAACGTTCCTTTTCGCCGCTAGGCGAGTTACTTTTCTTTGCTTGCCCAAAGAACAAGTAACCAAAAGAAAGGGCCCCCTAGCTTCCGCTTGATTCCTGCGTTGCTCATCAACGTGGGCGTCCAACGAAACTCGCCCTAGCGGCTTGCAAAAAGCGCAAGCCGCCGCGGAACTCGAACAGACGCTGGCCGAAAGCTCCCACGCTGACTGCGCTACTCGGCGCGTCAGATAGGGGCCCGGGGAAACCACACGCTTTAGTTACGTGAGCCCCGCCTCATTCATTCCCGCTTTACCATTTAAATAAAACAAAGCAAAAAACCAAAACAAACGAATTGGTTTGTTTGATTTAGTTTTGAGAATCTCAAAGATGTTACTTAGCGCCCTCTGTCCATTGGGCCCACTATCGTTTCATCGTGGTGGGTTTACCGGGCCCCTATCTGACGCGCCGAGTAGCGGAGTCAAAATAAGGAGGAAGGGAGAGGCTGTCTGAATCCCGCGGAGGCCTGCGTAGCGTGCAGGCCGCTAGGATGAGTTTCGCGACCGCTTATTTTGACGAGCAACGCAGGAAATAAGCGGAAGCTAAGGTGCCCTTTCTTTTGGTTACTTATTCTATGGGCAAGCAAAGAAAAGGAACTCGCCTAGCGGCGAAAAGGAATGTCTCTTAATGCTAGATCAAGATAGAGAATAAAAAACTACGATCTATAATCCGCATTAATCTTCACATAATCATAAGAAAAATCGCACGTCCAAACCGTAGCATTTGCATCCCCACGATTAAGCACCACACGTACCAAAATATCACTTTCCTTCATCACCGCTGCACCTTGCTCTTCAACATAAGCAGCTGCACGCCCCCCTTTTTCAGCCACCAGTACATCACCAAGGTAAAGCTGTAACGTGTTGACATCCAGGTCATCAACCCCGGCATAACCAATCGCTGCCAGAATGCGCCCCAGATTAGGGTCAGAAGCAAAAAAAGCAGTTTTAATCAATGGTGAATGGGCAATCGCGTAGGCAACTTTGCGGCATTCTTCTTCATCTTTACCCGCTTCCACCTGAATGGTCATAAACTTGGTCGCGCCTTCACCGTCGCGCACAATCGCTTGCGCCAATTCTGTGGCTACATCGGTAAGTGCGTCACGCAATGCAATAAAATCGCTATTGCTTTCGGTGATTTCAGTATTGCCTGCTTGCCCGGTAGCCATCAGGATCAGGCTGTCATTGGTGCTGGTATCACCATCCACCGTGATGCAGTTGAATGATTTGTTCACTGCATGCTGAATGATTTTGTCCAGCGTGGCCTGACTAATTGCTGCATCCGTTGCAATATATCCCAGCATGGTGGCCATGTTAGGATGGATCATGCCGGACCCTTTACTTATCCCGGTGATAGTCACGGTTTTGCCATCGATTATCAGTGTGCGGGAAGTGCCTTTGGCGACGATATCTGTCGTCATAATGGCTTCGGCGGCATTTAACCAGTTATCCGTTTGCAAATTCGTCACTGCATCAGGGATGCCATCCAGCAACCTTTCCATAGGCAATGTTTCCAGAATGACGCCGGTGGAGAATGGTAATACTTGCTCCGGGCTGATATTCAATGCCTGCGCAACAGCAATGCAACTGGCATGTGCATCATCCAACCCTTGCTGGCCGGTACCCGCATTGGCACAGCCGGTATTGACTAACAGGGCGCGGATACCTATGTTCTTCTGTAAGTGCTCTTTGCACACCGTCACCGGCGCTGCGCAAAAACGATTCAAGGTGAATACGCCGGATACGCTGCTTCCTTCGGGCAAGGTGATCACCAGTACATCCTTACGGTTGGGTTTACGGATATGTGCTTGTGTGTAACCGAGCTGTACGCCTTTAATAGGCAATAAAGAGTCAGCAGTCGGTGCGGAGAGTTTGACAGGCATCCGTTTTCCTTTGGTTATCTCAAAAAGCGTGTTTTAAATAAGTGTAATTTATAGTTGGCTAAGCGCGGCGCCACGTGGTTCCCTGCGGCGTATCTTCCAGTACGATGCCAGCGTCTGCCAGTTCTTTACGGATAAGGTCTGCCGCGGCAAAGTCTTTAGCCTTTTTTGCAGCGATACGTGCAGCTATCAGGCCTTCTATATCCAGGTCATTGGAAGCACCATTATCGCCATGCATGAATCGCTCAGGATCGCGTTCTAGCAAGCCAATGATACCTGCCAATTGTTTCAACAGTACGGCAGTGGCTTGTGATTTGTCTTTGTTCAAGTCGTTTGCCAGTTCAAACAGAACGGCTACGGCTTCTGGTGTATTGAAATCATCATCCATGGCCGCTTTGAATTTAGCTGCCGGTGATTGCTGCCAATCAATCGCACTGGTTTCTATATCAGAATCTTCCATCTCGAAACCGCGTAATGCGGTGTAGAGCCTGGTTAAGGATGCTTTGGCATCATCAAGATGTTTGTCTGAATAGTTGAGTGGGCTACGGTAATGCGCGCGCAGGATAAAAAAACGCACGACTTCAGCATCGTATTTCTCAAGCACTTCGCGGATAGTGAAAAAATTGCCTAATGATTTAGACATTTTTTCGTCGTCAACACGGACGAAACCATTGTGCATCCAGTAATTAGCCATCTTGCAGCCATGAGTGGCTTCGGATTGTGCAATCTCGTTTTCATGGTGGGGGAACTGCAAGTCCTGACCACCTCCGTGAATATCAAAGTGTTCGCCGACGTGTTCAGCACTCATCACAGAGCATTCGATATGCCAGCCAGGGCGGCCATTGCCCCAAGCGGATTCCCAATATGGCTCGCCTGGTTTGGCTGATTTCCACAAAACGAAATCCAGTGGGTCCTGTTTGTGACCATCGACATCCACACGTTCCCCTGCGCGTAAGTCATCCAGGGTTTTGCCGGATAACTTGCCGTAGTCATTAAAGCTGCGGACTTTATAAAAGACATCACCATTGTCGGCCTGGTAGGCAAAGCCTTTTTCCACCAGTTTCGAAATCATGTCCAGCATGCCCTGCACGTGTTCTGTGGCGCGTGGCTCTATATCAGGGCGAATGATGCCGAGTTTAGCGGAATCTTCATCCATCGCAGTAATGAAGCGCTGCGTCAGGCTTTGTATGGATTCATTGTTTTCATGGGCACGTTTGATGATTTTGTCATCAATATCGGTGATATTGCGTACATAAGTAACCTCGTAACCACTGGCGCGGAACCAGCGGGCGACCATGTCAAACACTACCATGACACGCGCATGACCAAGATGACAAAAGTCATAAACTGTCATTCCACAGACATACATACGCACTTTGTTGGGTTGAATTGGCTTGAAATCTTGTTTGGCGCGGGTAAGGGTGTCGTGTAGTTTTAACATGCTAACAAATGTAATGTAGATTAATGCGTGATAAAATTAGCAGAAGTAATGGAATGTTTGACGAGTGTTAAGGAGAAGGCGTTTTATGCTTGACTTAACACTGATGGCATCCGGATTATTTGTTGTCAGGCAAATGACATGAAAAACGCGAATTGATGCGGAAATCATTGCGTAATATTCACCTAAGTTTGCACTGTCTCTTGTACAATTGAAGTATAACATACTGCTAAAAATCAACGATTGCTCAGGTAATTAACTCATGAATGCAACATTAAAAAAATATTTGCTGGTAGTTGGGATCATTTTCAGTCAGGCCGCGTTAATCAATACTGCGATAGCAGGGCAAACAAACGTCGAACTTCGTGAAATCAATCAGCTTTCGGAACAGGGTAACCAGGCAGCAGCGCTGGAAAAAGTAAATAGTTACCTCGCCTCCAATCCAAAAAATGCCGAAGCCATGTTTATGCGCGGCGTGATCCTGGTAGAGCTGGGCAAGCGTGATGAGGCCATAAAGGCATTTACTGACCTGTCAGAGAAATATCCAAACCTGCCGGAGCCCTACAATAACCTTGCCGTTTTGTATGCCGATCAAGGTCAGTACGATAAAGCCCGAAAGGCGCTGGAATCCGCAATCAAAACCCACCCTAGTTACGCTACTGCTCATGAAAACCTGGGCGATATCTATGCACGTATGGCTTCTGAGGCTTATGACAAGGCGCTGAAACTGGATACTTCGAATAGTCGTGCGCAAAACAAGCTGGCGATGATTACGGATTTGTTTGGTGGAAAACGTACAGTTGCACGCCCTGCGACGCCTGTGCCTCCGCCTGCATCAGCGACGACAATAATGCCTCCCAACAGCAATGCGCCAACGGTGACGCCGCCAGCGATACCGGCACCAACCGCGAGCACTCCGCCAGTCACAGAGCCAAAAAAACCGGCCGTGGTTGAAACCAGGCCAGTAGAAACCAAGCAACCTGAATCCAAACCAGCGATGGATAACCAGGAACAAGCGGTGATTGATGCGGTCAATGCATGGGCAGATGCTTGGGCAGCACAAAATGTGGACCGTTACCTGGACAGTTACGCTAAAGATTTCAAAACGCCGGGTGGTGAGACGCGCAAACAATGGGAAACCACGCGTCGGGACCGCGTTAGCCGTCCGGCAAAAATTTCTGTTAGCTTGCAAAATGTCGTTGTGAAAATGGAAAGCCAGTCATCTGCGAAAGTGACATTCAGACAGATTTACAAGGCAACAGGCCTGGATGCCAACTCCAACAAAACCTTGAATTTGGTTAAGGAAGGTTCACGCTGGCTGATCAAGCAGGAGCGTGTTGGCAAGTTTTAACGGATGTATACTGCTGGATTCGATAGTAAACGTGTGAATAACCAGCGAATTCAGCAAGTTAGCGCGCAGTTTTGAATTAACGAATGTATAATATTGGCATGAGAAGTTTGAGAAGATATTGCTGTATCGCATTTGTGAGCGCTGCGCTATTGCCATGGAATGCAACAGCGGTGAATCACGAAGCACTGACCGCGCGCCTGTTCATACAAAATAAAAACACCGGCACTGTCGAACGCATGTTAGTGCAGACATTGCAGTCCATCAAAGAAGGGCGCTTGCAACAGGCGCTGGACTATGTAGATCAGCTGCTCGCAATCTCACCCAATTTTGCACTTGCTCACCTGATTCATGGTGATCTGCTATCTGCCAAAGCGCGGATTCTCAACGGGTTTGGCGATGTCAATGCCGCCAATTTAAACCGTATTCAAGACCTCAAAGACGAAGCGGAAATCCGTATCCGTAATTACTTTGACCGTAACCGTGGTTTGACGCTACCCAATCTGCTGGTGGAGCTCTCAGAAAAACAAAGTCATGTGCTGTTTGTGGATACGGCGCGCTCAAGACTTTACGTGTATGAGAAAAGCCAGAATGACACGTTAAGGTATGTCGCAGACTACTATGTGACTATCGGTAAAAACGGCACCGGTAAAAAAGACCAGGGTGATAAGCGCACGCCAATTGGTGTTTACTTTGCCTCTAAGAAACTAAATCGTCCATTGCCTGATCTATATGGTGATGCTGCTTATCCGCTCAATTACCCTAACGAAATGGATAGCTATGAGCGTAAAACCGGTTCAGGCATCTGGATCCATGGTACGCCGCGCGATACTTACAGCCGTCCGCCGCGTGCGAGTGATGGTTGCGTTGTACTCTCTAACCCTGATGTGAAAGCGTTGCAGGAGATTCTGCAAATAGGCAGTACGCCGGTAGTGATCGGGGTTAATTTTGAGTGGATCAGCCCGGAGTCGCTCAAGCAGCAAGAAAAGGCAAAATCTGCATTAAAGGCTGCACTGGAAGATTGGCGTAGAGACTGGGTATCGCAAAATACAGACGCCTATTTATCGCACTATGCCGGTGACTTTTTCTATGCTGAGGGCGGCTTGTCCAAGTGGTCTGGCTACAAGAGGCAGATTCAGGCTGCCAAACCTAAAGTGAGTATTAATCTGTCTGAAGTGAGTATGTTTACCTACCCGAACTCAACCAAGAATATGGTGGTGGTTGATTTTGAGCAGGAATATATCAGCCCTGCATTGCGTGAAGTGATGAAAAAGCGCCAATACTGGGTGCAAGAAAATGGGCAATGGAAAATTTTATATGAAGGATCAGCTTGATGCGTAAATTGGTTGGCGTGTTTTTGTTATGCATGATGGTTTCTATATCGTCTGCCAATGCGGCAGTGCAAGTGTTGTTTGAAACCAATCAAGGTAATTTTACAGTTGAAGTTTATGCAGATAAAGCACCAAAAACGGTGGAAAATTTCCTGCAATATGTGAAAGATGGTTTCTACACGAATACCGTGTTTCATCGCGTGATTAGCCGCTTTATGGTACAGGGTGGCGGTTTTGATCGTGAATTGACCGAAAAGCCAACCCGCGCACCCATTATTAATGAATCTAATAATGGTCTGCTTAACCAGACCGGCACCATCGCCATGGCACGTACGCAAGACCCTAATTCTGCCACAGCGCAGTTTTTTGTGAACGTGGCTGATAACCAGTTCTTGAATTACACCAGCCCTGAAGCGAGCATGATCGGCTATTGCGTGTTTGGTAAAGTGGTTTCCGGAATGGATGTAGTATTCAAAATCAGTAATTTGCCTACAGGTAATCAGCGGGGGTTTTCTGATGTGCCGATTCGTACGGTGATGATCAAGCGTGCGACGATTGTCAGCACCAAATAACTTTTGTAGTCTCTCAATCAATTAACGGAGAATGTTTTGGTAAAACTCACTACCAACTTTGGCGATATCACTATCGAACTTTATGCTGAAAAAGCACCTATTACAGTCGCTAACTTTATCAGCTATGTTGAAAAAGGTTTTTACGATGGTGTGATTTTTCACCGTGTGATTAATGATTTTATGGTTCAAGGTGGTGGCTTTGATGTCAACATGAAGCAAAAAGCGACCGACGCCACCATCAAGAATGAAGCTGACAATGGCTTGTCTAATGAGAAATATACTCTTGCCATGGCACGTACAATGGTGCCGGATTCTGCCTCTGCACAATTTTTTATTAATGTGAAAGACAATGACTTTTTGAACTTCACGTCAGCCACAACCCAGGGCTGGGGTTACTGTGTATTTGGTAAGGTAGTTGAAGGCACTGAAGTCGTAGATAAAATCAAAGCTGTGCCTACGACCAATCGTGGTGGTCATCAAGATGTGCCGGTAGAGCCAGTGATTATCGAAAAAGCAGTTGTTGTTGCTTAAGGTATGACCTCCTGGATCATTTCTGATCTGCACTTGAGTGCGCAAAGGCCTGCGGTAACGCAGGCTTTTTTGCATTGGCTGGAAGTGGAAGTCGCTCATGCGGAGTCACTTTATATACTCGGTGATTTTTTTGAAGTGTGGGTGGGTGATGATGTCTTAAATGATATGCAGCATGGCGCCGAATTTTTGCCAGTGGTACAAGCGTTACGCAAATTATCTGATAGCGGCGTGAAACTCTATTTCATGCATGGTAACCGTGATTTTTTGATCGGCGAAGATTTTGCCAAGGCATCAGGGTTACAATTGCTCACGGATCCAACGTTGATCCAGGCAGGCAACAAACGCATTCTTTTATCACATGGCGATGCGCTTTGCACGGATGATACGGCGTACCAGCAATTCCGTAGCCAGGTACGTAACCTGCAATGGCAACGCGCCTTCCTGGCGCAATCACTAGCGGCACGCATTGCCTTTGCCGAGCAGGCGCGTAATCAAAGTGCACAAAACAAAGCGGTGCAGCCCATAGATATTATGGACGTTAATCAATCCGCGGTGGAACAGCTTGTGATTGAATATGAATATCCCGAGATGTTGTTGCACGGGCATACACACAGGCCAGACGTGCATGCGCTTGAAATTGACAACCATAGATGCCAACGCTGGGTGCTGGGGGATTGGCACGACACCGCTGTGGTTTGTCGCCTGGATGACGATGCGATACAGCTAGTCACCTTGCAGTTAGAGGAGTAATCCTGAATGAGAGATAAAAAAACAGCGCCCATTCATCATGGGCGCTGTTTTTTCGGATGTGCTTCTTGAGCATTCCTGTCTAAGGTATTAGATATTACTTTCTGGGTTGATTCCCGAACTCTTGTGGCCTGACCTGTGCCGCAATTTTATCCAGCACGCCATTGATATATTTGTGACCATCGATGCCACCGTATGATTTGGCAAGTTCCACGCCTTCATTGATCGCCACGCGGTAAGGAATGCTGACATCAAACATCAATTCATAGCCGGAAATGCGCAATACGGAATGTTCAATCGGGCTGAGTTCTTCCAGCTGACGGTCAATAAATTGGCTGATCATGGCATCAATATCAGCCGTATGTTCAAGTACGCCTGACAGTAGTTGTTTGAAATAGCCTTCGTCTGCCTTGGTGTAATCCGGGTCATCCAGGCTATCAAGCCGTAACTCTTTTACGTCGCCGGCATTCATGCGGTTACGATACAGGGCTTTTAATGCCAGCTCGCGTGATTTACGGCGGTTTTTGCTGCCTCTGCCTTTTGCTGATGCACCCTGCGGCTTGTCAGGCGCGATACCTGAGGTTTGGTCCTGACTCATAGTGCGCTTACCAGGTTGGCCATTTCAATGGCTACCTGCGCTGCCTCAGCGCCTTTAATTGCGACACGGACTTCAGCCTGTTCATCGTTCTCAGTAGTAAGAATGGCGTTGGCCACCGGCACGCCGGTATCACGTTGCACTTCAGAAATGCCGCGTGCGGATTCATTGGAAACGACTTCAAAGTGATAGGTTTCG
Organism: Methylophilus sp.; assembly: GCF_035460085.1. Lineage (GTDB taxonomy): Bacteria > Pseudomonadota > Gammaproteobacteria > Burkholderiales > Methylophilaceae > Methylophilus. Next base: position 28,108 of record NZ_DATHWZ010000032.1, on the reverse strand, counting down.
CCGCGAATGATAGCGCCAACTGCAATCAATGCGTCGTAATCTTCAGTGAGCGCCATATGTTGTAAAACCAGGGGTGTTTCCAGCGCACCTGGCACGGTGGCCAGTGTGATATCTTCGGCTTTGACGCCCAGTTTTAGCAGTTCCTGTTCGCAAGCTTGCAACAGGCCGGCACCGATATTCTCATTAAAACGCGAAAGAACGATGCCGATTTTCTTGCCGGTACCGTCCAGATTTGGGGAGATTTTATTCACTTGGGAATCCGTAAGCTAAAACTTAAAACGTGTATTTTAACCCAAACGGCCCACCTCGCGTTTGATTGAATGTAAGCCCGGCTAAAAAGTGTGCGCGTAACCCTTATTTAACTGGCGAATTGTCATCCACTTGCTTCATTGATTTGTCTTATGCAAACAGCGCCCAGGCCTTTTGTACTGTCATGGAAATGCCGTAGGTGATGGGAATCAATACTGCAAGCCAGGCAAATCTGACCAGCCATGGTGAGCTTCGCTGGCCATCATTGGCAGGCTTGATGATTTTTGCACCTGTATCTTTGGATTTACCCAGGGATTGCTCAGCGGCAAGTTCGGCATCGGTCATGAAGTATTTGCTGGCAACCGGCCTGACCAGCAGGTTGGCGATAAATCCAACGCCTAATAGCGCGGCAAGCGTCAGGAATATAGGCGCGTAGATATCTGCAAATGGTATTTTCGCTTCCAGGCGTACATCGTGCATGTAGTTGACGATGACCGGCCCGACGATGCCTGCCGTTGACCAGGCAGTGAGCAATCGCCCATGAATAGCACCGACAAACTGGGTGCCGAACAAGTCGGCCAGATAGGCAGGGATGGTGGCAAAACCACCGCCATACATGGATGCAATCACGCAGAACGCCACGAGGAATAGCGCAAGCTGATGGTGATTGGCGGCGTAGGTTGCTGTGATATACATCAAGGCACCCAGCACAAAAAAGATGAAGTAGGTATTGCGTCGGCCCAGTTTGTCCGAAGATGTGGCCCAGCCAATACGGCCAAAGATATTAAAGACGGAAATCAGGCCTACAAATCCTGCACCTACCGCTGCTGCGGCAACCGTCAGGGATTCATCTGCTTTGATATCGGCAAAACTCAACGATGGCTGAGCGATCAGTTTGCCGCCAAACGTTTCCTGCAGCATGGGTGCAGCTGCGCCAATAATGCCAATGGCTGCCGAGACATTCATGCACAAGATGAGCCAGAGTAGCCAGAACTGCGGTGTTTTATGCGCATTTTTCAAGTGTACGTGCTTGTTTACTACCATCCGTTTATGTTGCTGGTCCGGAGGTGTCCAGCCTTCAGGTTTCCAGTTTCCTGCAGGAATGCGGTAGCCCAGAGAGCCGCAGGTCATGAAGACGGTATACACAATGGCGAGGACAACAAAGGTTTGCCAGACGCCAGGGTCAGTGGGCGTGGCAAACAGGCTCATCAGCTTAGTCGCTAGTGGAGAGCCTATCATGGCGCCACCGCCAAAACCCATGATCGCCATGCCGGTAGCCATACCACGGCGGTCAGGGAACCATTTGATCAGGGTGGACACTGGCGAGATATAGCCAAGGCCAAGGCCGATGCCGCCAATGACGCCACTGCCCAGCCACATCATCCATAGCTGGTGGTGGTAAACGCCAACCGCTGAAATCAGTAAGCCACCGCACCAGCACAATGTCGCAACCAGTCCGGCCTTGCGGGGGCCTGCGCGTTCCAGCCAGCCACCCCATAACGCAGCCGAGCAACCGAGCAGGACAAAAAACAGCGTATACATCCAGCCGAGATCAAATTGGGTCCAGTTACAATCTGTGGCAAATAATGCCTCGGCAGTACCTGCCAGCTTGTCTGAAAAAGTCGCGGCGCCCGCAGCACAGGTAGCGAGTGGTGCGCCATCTGGCCCATTCAGGGCTGTGCCTAGTGGTTTCCAGAACACACTGAATCCATAAGCCATGCCTATGGATAAATGCACGGCCAATGCAGCTGGCGGCACCAGCCATCGGTTAAAACCTTTACCTGCCGTGATATGTTCTTTTGACAGATTGAACAACATGGAAACACCCCTTAAATTTCGCGCTGCAACATCTTGTTACAATTTGAAATAAAAGGCAATCCGGGCAAATTTAAATTTATGTGAGTTTGTCATTAAAGTGTCACAATACATTCATAAACTGGCGAGCAATTAAAGAAGTACATTTTGTTGGAAATGCTTAAAGGGAGTGTCATGGCAGCAGCTAATATTTTGGTCGTAGAAGATGAGCCGGCAATCCAGGAATTGCTTGCATTGAATATCAAACAAGCAGGACATCATGCGATTCGCGCCACCAGTGTAGAGCATGCGCAAATGTTATTGCGCGAAACCATGCCCGACCTGATTCTGCTGGACTGGATGTTGCCTGGCATGAGTGGTATCGAGTTTGCCCGCCGCCTGAAGTCGGATGGTTTGACCAAAGAAGTACCGATTATCATGCTGACCGCCCGTGGCGATGAGTTTGATAAGGTGCGTGGACTGGAGGTCGGTGCCGATGACTATGTGACCAAACCATTCAGCCCTCGCGAATTGAATGCGCGTATCAAAGCGGTTCTGCGTCGCCGTGCACCGCAAATGACAGATGACCCGATTGAGATCGCTGGCCTGCATCTGGACCCTACTACCCACCGGGTCACCGGGCATAATGTGCATATTCCACTAGGACCCACCGAATTCAAGTTGCTACACTTTTTCATGACTAATCCTGAGCGTGTGCACAGCCGCACACAGTTGCTGGATAAAGTCTGGGGTGACCGTGTATTTGTTGAAGATAGAACCGTAGATGTGCATATCCGCCGCTTGCGCAATGCCTTGGTCGCGTCTAACCACCAGGACATGATCCAGACCGTACGTGGTTCCGGTTACCGTTTCTCGGTACATACTGATCCCGGCCAATAATCATTTTGCCTAAAGCCTGCAAGCCTGCAGGCTTTTTTGTGCCCAGAGCGGGGCGCGCACTATCATAAGCGTTTGCGGCGTGATACGCTTGCGAGTTCGTTTTTCATGTTCATCTTGCCTATGAAACCTGCACCTGCCCACTTGTCTTCTGCCTCAACGCTGACCTGGTTAACACGTCTATTCTGGCTGGGGTTGATTGCCTGGGTCGCATTGACTTTCAGGCAGCATGGCATCAGTAATGACGAGTATGTGCAGCATACTTATGGCCAGATGTTGCTGGATTGGTATAGCTCTGGATTTACCGACCAGGATGCTTTTCATTACCGTAATCTTTACCTGTATGGCGGTCTGTTTGACATAATCGCCGCCGCCCTGGATATCTATATTCCCATCATGATTTGGGACATCCGCCATTTACTCTCAGCTTTGTTCGGCCTGCTCGGTTTCTACGGTGTTTCGCGTTTTGCCAATTTATTAGGTGGCCAGCGTTTGGCCATAGTATCCATGCTGATGCTGCTGTTGACCGTATCGTGGTCAGGCGCCATGTTTACCCATACCAAAGACGTTCCATTCGCTGCTTGTATGTTGTGGGCGCTATACGCCACGGCACTGGTCGTGCGTGATATGGAAAATGTCAGTGGCAAAGCTATTGTGTTGTTAGGCTTTGCCGTCGGCGGTGCGCTAGGCTTGCGCGTCGGCGGTGCGTTCGCTGTGATCTACCTCATCTTGCTGGTGACTTGGCGTGCATGGCTGGATCATAAAGCGAATGGCTCACCCGTACTTTCACGCTTGTTACGCATGGTGCTGGTGTTGTTGCCTGCCGCTGTATTGGCGTTTGTATTCATGGCCATCTGCTGGCCATGGAGTGTGATTGATGTCGATAACATTCTCGAAGCCGCTGAATCGTTTTCGCATTTTGATTTTAATATGCAGACCATGGCTAACGGTGTCATGTACAACATCAGTGATGTGCCGCGCAGTTACCTGTTCCAGTATCTGGCCGTGAAACTGCCGGAAGCTGCCTTGCTTGGGCTAGCCACAGTTCCGCTGTTATGGCTGATATGCAGGAGCGCTGTACAAGCTGCCGATATTAAAACGCGTATCACCATGCATACGCTGCTGGCAGGCATTTTATTACCTCTAATGTTTGTGCTAAATGACAAGCCAGCCCTCTACAACGGCGTCCGCCACTTCACGTTTTTGCTGCCATTGCTGGCGATTCTGGCTGCATGGGCGGTATTGACCGTGTATGACGCCTTGGCAAACAGCCGCTGGTTTGGCCGCATCGTTTATCAATCACTGTGGGCAGGGGTGGTGGCTGGATTAATGCTGGTCACATTTGTCGATATTGTGCAGTTACATCCTTTTGAATACGTACGACTCAACCGGCTGGTTGGTGATCAAAAGCAGGCGCAATTCAATTGGGAAGGTGATTACTGGTCCAGTGCTTTGCGAGAGGCCACGGATCAGTTACAGGCCATGAAACTGCCTGCGCGTTCACAACCATATTGGATCGGTGCTTGTGTAGATACGCCGCAAATTGAACCCTACCTTGATCGCCGATTTAAAGTGACGCGCAGATGGGAAGAAGCTGACTTCTATATTTCCACCACCAATATGCATTGCCATGAAGTGATGAAGGGCAAGGTCATCGTTGATATTGAGCGCCAGGGCATGTCACTAGCGGTAGTGAAAGACAGGCGTAATTTACAGGCGAATGATCGTTCAGCAACACCTGCCAAAAACTAGACTGAATCCGCTACAATCCCAATCAGTTCATTACCAGAATGTAATGCCATGACTATCACAGACTCTGCTCGCCCGACTGCCCAGCCGCATATCACGGTCATGGTGCCGGCTTACAACGAAGAAAAAAATATTGCCAGCACCCTGCAAAAGATCGGCAGTGTGTTGCAGCAAATGTCGCCGTATTGGGATATCGTCGTGGTCGATGACGGCAGTCGCGACCAAACGGCGCAGGTCGTGCAAACCTTGATAGATATCCACCATGTCACCCTGGTCAGATTCTCGCGTAATTTTGGTAAGGAAAACGCCATCAGCGCCGGTTTAGGATTTGCCAAAGGCGAGTTGGTGATTTGTATGGACGCTGACGGCCAGCACGCATCAGAGCTGATGTTCACCATGCTGGAAAAATGGCGCGAAGGCTATGACATGGTCTATGCCGTCCGCCAGGACCGCGAGCAGGAGTCCTCATTTAAACTATGGGGATCACGTCTGTTCTACCGCATGATGAGTGCCAGCAGTCATATCGATATCCCGCGGGATGCAGGTGATTTCCGCCTGATGGATAGAAAAGTGGTGGATGCCTTGTGTGCACTGCCAGAGCGTAACCGTTTTATGAAAGGCATTTATGCCTGGGTTGGCTATAAATCGATAGGCATTCCCTATACGCCCTTACCCAGATTGCACGGCGAAAGTGCTTATTCAAAACTCAAATTGATTGCGCTGGCGTGGACCGGAATTACCAGCTTCTCGGTATTGCCTTTACGGCTGGCAAGTTTGACCGGTGTGGTCCTGGCGCTGATTGCGTTTGCCTATGGCGCCGTAGTCGTGATTGATGCGTTATTCTTTCATGAATCCATTCCAGGGTGGCCAACCATGGTTGCCAGCATGATGTTTTTTGCCGGGGTGCAATTGCTGTTTATTGGCGTGCTCGGTGAATACCTGGCGCGGGTGTATGACGAAGTCAAAGGCCGTCCGCCCTATATTGTTGCTGAAGTGGTGGAGCCGCTGACGTTTAAACCCGAAGCAGCGGTAAAACCTCCCCGTCGTCGTAAACCCAAAGTTGACGCTTAGTTACTCATGCGCGCTTCAGTATCAGGCTTTGTGAGTGTCGGTGCAGTTGCTGCAGCGGTGCATTATGTAGTCGCCCTCCTGGCACATGCGCTAGGCTGGTTGCCATCTAATGCGAACTGGCTGGGTTTTCTTGCCGCATTTCCAGTCAGTTACATCGGCCACCGCTGGTGGTCTTTTCGCGGTACTCAAGCCAGCCACCAACAAGCATTCCCCAAGTTTTTAACAGTCGCGTTAACAGGATTTTTAGGTAATCAGGCATTAGTTTGGTTGGCACTTACTTACACGCCGTTGCCGTTCTGGTTTGTGTTGGGTGTGGTGATGGTGATTGTTGCAGTGAGCACCTGGCTGCTTAGCCGCTTCTGGGCTTTTAAGCATGGCTAAAGTATTTATATGACTAGGGTAATTATATGTGCTGATGATTTCGCACAATCTGCAGCCATTGATGACGCCATTGTGGACTTGATTCAACGTGGCGTACTCACAGCCACTTCTTGTATGACGCTCAGCCCCGCCTGGGCGAAAAGCACGGCCAAGTTAAGCCCGGAAATTCGCGCCAAAGCCGATATTGGCCTGCATCTGGATTTTACCCAGTTTTCGCGAACGTTGCGGTTATCGCATCCTGTTCTAGTGTTACGCAGCCTGCTTGGTTTGCTCGATCAACATGCGGTCCGTGCCAACATCCAGCAGCAGTTAAATGCCTTTGAACAGGCAATCGGTACCGCGCCAGATTATGTAGATGGCCATTTGCATGTGCATCAGTTGCCCATTATCCGTGATGCATTGTTAGCGGAAATGCAACAGCGCTACGGAAAACTACCAGCTCCTCAACGGCCATGGTTACGGATATCCAGCCCGCCTGTAGAGAGTGGTTTCAAGGCGCGGATGATTCATTGGCTGGGTGCAAAAGCGTTGCAAACTGCTGCGATGCAAGCTGGTTTTAGAGTGTCGCCCTGCTTGCTCGGGGTATATGATTTTGAGGGTGATGCAGCAGATTATCAGGCGCATTGGTTAACCTGGGCCAGGCAACTCAAGCAATGCCCAACGCCAACCGCCCATAGTCTGCCGCCGGTATTAATGTGTCATCCGGCCAAGCCATTCGATAAAGCTGACGAAAGTGACCCGATTGCGCTGGCACGTATTATTGAATGGCAAGTCATGCAGTCCCCAGATTTTTCTACCTGGCTTTCTAAAGCCGATATTCAACCTGTGAAAGGGTCGCATTGAGTAGGTTTATGCAATGGGCGCAGCAAGCGCCACTGTGGCAACGTGGATTATTGGCAGTAGCTTCGGGCGCGGTTACCGTATTAGGTTTTGCGCCTTATTATCTGTTCTGGTTGCCTTGGTTGTCTTTAGCTATTTTGTTATTTCTCTGGCAACAAGCCAGTACCGCAGGCCAGGTATTTAAACTGGGGCTGGCATTCGGCATCGGTTTATATTGCATCGGCATTTACTGGATTTACATCAGCCTGCATGACTTTGGTGGTATGCCCTGGTGGTTCGCCGGATTCAGTACGTTTTGCCTGTGTGCATTTATGGCATTGTTCCCGGCGCTGGCTGGTTATCTTGCCAAACGATCCGGCAACCTGTTGTGGGTTGCGCCACTCTTATGGGCGCTATCAGACTGGGTGCGCAGCTGGATTTTTACCGGTTTCCCCTGGCTCACATTGGGGTATTCACAAGCACCCTCCAGTCCATTAGTGGGTTATTTGCCGGTTATCGGTGTATATGGGGTCTCGGCATTGACGGCAGGCATCGCTGCCAGTCTGACCTATACATGGCTGAATAGCGCAAATCGTTTACGTGCATGCATACTAACGGTTGCACTTTTGGCAGTTGGCAGTGTTTTGGCTGTTATTCCATGGAGCCATCCGGTTGGGCAACCTGTCACAGTTGCCCTTTTGCAGGGCAATATCAGCCAGGCCATTAAATGGTCGCCCGAGCAGGCACAGCGCACCTTGCGGCAATATCTGGATATGGTGCGCATGGCGGAAGCCAAATTGATTGTGTTGCCTGAAACCGCATTGCCGATATTGGCCGATCAGATTGATCCCTCTTATCTGGCAGCACTGAAACAGCATGCCGTCAGCCAGCAAGGCGATATTTTGCTTGGTGTAGTAGAAGCCAAAAATAACAATTACTACAACAGTGCCATCAGTGTCGGCACGTCGCCTGCACAATCGTACGCTAAAAGTCACTTGGTGCCATTCGGCGAATACATTCCATTAAAAGGCGTATTCGGCTGGATATACGAAGACTTGTTGCATATGCCGCTCAGTGATTTGTCACGCGGTACTTCCAGGAAACCGCTGCACATTGCCGGGCAAAAAGTAGGCGTGAATATTTGCTATGAAGATGTATTTGGTGAAGAGATCGCACAACAGCTGCCGGAAGCGGGATTGCTGGTGAATATCAGTAATGACGCCTGGTATGGCCGGTCATTTGCGGCAGAGCAGCATATGCAATTCAGTCAGGTGAGGGCGATTGAAACCGGGCGTATGGTGTTACGCAGCACCAATACCGGCGCCACTGCCATTATTGGTCACGACGGGCAGATCAGGCAGCATGCACCGCATGACGAGGGCCTGATTCTGGTAGGCAAGGCGCAGAGTTATCAAGGTAGCACCCCATATGTCTGGTGGGGAAATTACCTGTTTATTATGTTGAGCGCACTGGGTTTGCTGGTCAGCTATTTTTACACTCGACGTTCAGCTTGAGCAATGACGAACTGAATGAATCAACGCCTAGTGATTGAGGGATAAAAACATGCAAGACTTTACTAAAGCCGATGTTGAAAATAACGATGCATCATTCGTTAATACTTCCGGCATGGGTAAAGATGCAGTCATCCCTGATGGCGTGAAAGGCTGGAGCTGGGGCGCATTTTTCCTGAACTGGATCTGGGCCATCAGCAATAGAACCTGGATAGGCTTGTTATGCTTGATTCCCTATGTGGGATTTGTCATGTCTTTCTTTCTCGGGGCAAAAGGCCGCGAATGGGCCTGGCGGAATAAACGCTGGAAGAGTGTTGCTCACTTTAATGAAGTGCAGAAAAAGTGGTCATTCTGGGGTGTGGTGCTTGTTGTCGGTATTGCCGGATTAGGCATTGTGGCTGCAATTGCGCTCCCTGCGTATATGGATTACCAGCATCATGTTCAGCCTGTCACTGTGAATACCTGACTGATCTTTCCTGTAGAGAGTCATTCCGTAGCACTCTGCAAGTCTTTCCAGTAGGCGAATCATTTCGTCGCCACCTGTAATTCAGGTAAAATCTGCCTTTTGCATTCATCGGATCAGGCAAAATGGTGCTGACCTTTCAACAAATCATTTTAAAACTACAAGAATACTGGGATAAACAAGGCTGTACCTTGCTGCAGCCCTATGATATGGAAGTCGGCGCAGGCACCAGCCACACTGCTACATTCCTGCGCGCACTCGGCCCTGAACCGTGGAAAGCCGCCTATGTGCAACCTAGCCGTCGCCCTAAAGATGGCCGTTATGGCGAAAACCCCAATCGTTTGCAACATTACTACCAGTACCAGGTAGTGCTAAAACCGGCACCGGCTAATATTCTCGAACTGTATCTGGGTTCACTTGAAGCCCTGGGTTTTAACCTGAAAGAAAACGATATCCGCTTTGTGGAAGATGACTGGGAAAATCCAACATTAGGTGCCTGGGGCCTCGGTTGGGAAGTCTGGCTCAATGGTATGGAAGTGACGCAGTTCACTTACTTCCAGCAGGTCGGCGGTATCAACTGCAAGCCGATCACCGGTGAAATTACCTATGGCCTGGAACGCCTGGCCATGTATCTGCAAGGCGTGGAAAACGTCTACGATCTTGAATATTCCCCCGGCGTGAAATATGGCGACGTGTTTCACCAGAATGAGGTGGAACAATCCACCTACAACTTTGAGCATTCCGATGTCGATTTCCTGTTCACTGCCTTCAACGCGCACGAAAAACAGGCCAAGCATTTGATGGAAGTACAGCTGGCATTACCCGCTTACGAGCAGGTATTGAAAGCAGGACATACCTTTAACCTGCTGGATGCACGTGGCGCCATTTCAGTCACCGAGCGTGCCGCCTATATTGGCCGCATCCGCAACCTGGCCCGTGCAGTCGCTGCCAGCTACCTCGAAAGCCGCGCGCGTATGGGTTTCCCGATGGCACCTAAAGAATGGGCCGACGAAGTCATCGCCAAACTGGAAAGCGATAAAGCAGAACAAAATAAGAAAGCCGCCGCATGAGTACCCGCAATCTGTTAGTTGAATTGTTTGTAGAAGAACTGCCGCCTAAAGCGCTAAATAAATTAGGTGAAGCATTCAGTGGCGTATTGGCCGAAAGCCTGAAAGCTTCGGGTTTGCTGGCTGATGGCAGTGTGGTGACCACGTTTGCTTCCCCTCGTCGTTTGGCTGCGCATATTACTAATGTGGCTGCCAAGGCTGCGGACAAACAAGTAGCGCAAAAACTGATGCCAGCGACTGTGGGTCTGGATGCCAATGGCAATGCAACACCTGCGTTGCTCAAGAAACTGCAGGCGCTGGGTGAAAACGAATCCGCAGTTGCCAAATTACGCAAAGAAAATGATGGTAAAGCGGATATCCTGTTCCTGGATGCGAGGCAATCAGGTGCTAATTTGCAGGTAGGCCTGCAAAAAGCCCTCGATGAAACATTGGCTAAGTTGCCTATCCCTAAAGTGATGACTTACCAGATCAACGATGGCTGGCAGAGTGTCAACTTCGTGCGTCCGGCGCATGGCCTGGTTGCATTGCATGGCGATGAAATCATCCCTGTTTCAACTTTGGGTTTGACTGCAAGCAATACCACGCAAGGTCACCGTTTTGAAGCGAAGAACCCAGTCGTGACACTCAGCTCTGCTGACACTTATGCGCAACAATTAGCCGACGAAGGTGCTGTGATTGCCAGTTTTGCAGACCGTCGTGCTGAAATTGAAAAGCAACTGCAAGCCGCTGCCGCCAAAGAAAATCTCAAGCCGATTGAAGATGATGCATTGCTGGATGAAGTGACTGCGCTGGTAGAACGTCCTAATGTGCTGCTTGGCCAATTTGAAGAAGAATTTTTGGCTGTGCCGCAAGAATGCCTGATCCTGACAATGAAGGCGAACCAGAAGTATTTTCCATTGCTGGATGCGCAAGGCAAACTGACCAACAAGTTTCTGATTGTTTCCAATATCAATCCGGCCGATGCGAGTAAAGTAATTGGCGGTAATGAGCGCGTAGTACGTCCCCGTTTGGCCGATGCCAAATTCTTCTTCGACCAGGACCGTAAAAAGACATTGGACAGCCGGTTGCCTGGCCTGGCAAAAGTGGTTTACCACAACAAACTCGGCTCACAAGGCGAGCGTAACGAGCGCGTGGTGGCGATTGCCTCTGCGATTGCGCAGCATATGGGTGGCGATGGTTTCGTCGCCAAAGTGGCGCAAGCCGCACGTTTATCCAAAGTGGATTTGCTGACTGATATGGTTGGTGAATTCCCTGAGCTGCAAGGGATCATGGGCCGCTATTATGCGCAGCATGAAGGGCTGGCAGATGATGTCGCCTATGCGATTGAAGATCATTACCGCCCTCGCTTTGCCGGGGATGAATTGCCACGTAGCCAGGTTGGCGTGATTGTGGCCTTGGCGGACAAACTGGAAACACTGGTCGGCTTATTCAGTATCGGCGAAAAACCGACCGGTGACAAAGATCCATTTGCCTTGCGTCGTCAGGCGCTGGGTATTCTGCGCATGCTGATGGAAACTGATTTGCCACTGGCATTCGACAAGTTGATTGCGCAAACATTGAATGTGTTTAATGGCAATGCTGATGTCGCGGACGCCATACAGGCATTCTGCTTCGACCGTTTGGCCGTAAACCTGCGCGATCAGGGCGCCAGCGCACTGGAAGTGGATGCGGTGTTGTCATTGTCACCCAATCAACTGGCAGAAGTGCCGCGTCGTTTAGCTGCTGTGCAGGCCTTCGCTAACTTGCCGGAAGCGCCAGCCTTGGCAGCCGCCAACAAACGCGTCAGCAATATCCTGAAAAAAGCCGAAGGTGAAGTGAAGGCAGAAGTTAATACCAGTCTGTTACAAGAGCCCGCTGAGAAAGCTTTGCACCAGGCACTGGCAGATACCAAGCCAAAGGCCGACCAATTGTTTGAAACCGGTGATTATGCCGCTTCATTACAAGCATTGGCTGCACTCAAAGTACCCGTAGATATTTTCTTTGAGGATGTGATGGTCAATGCTGAAGATCCTGCACTGAAGGCCAATCGTTTAGGCCTGCTGGCAACGTTGCACCAGGCCATGAATCGCGTGGCAGATTTATCGAAATTAGCCAGTTAATGTAAGACATTCCCGTGGATGCGGGAGTGCCGGAGAGCCTAGATGAAACTCGTTATCCTTGATCGCGATGGTGTGATTAACCAGGACAGTGCGACCTTTATCAAAAACCCCAACGAGTGGATTCCGATCCCCGGTAGTCTGGAAGCGATCGCCTTATTAAATCAGCGCGGCTATCGCGTCGCTATCGCCACCAATCAGTCAGGTATCGCACGCGGCTATTTCGATATGGCCACGCTGAATGCCATCCACGAAAAAATGCATAAAGCCGTCGCGCAAGTAGGTGGCAGGATAGATGCGGTGTTTTACTGTCCGCATGCTGCCGGCGACAATTGCGCTTGCCGTAAACCAAAAACTGGCATGATAGAAGAAATCGGCTTGCGCTTTAATCTTGAGCTTAGCAAAGTGCCTGGCGTAGGTGATGCCCTGCGTGACTTGCAGGCCTTTGCCGATGCCGGTTGCCAGCCCTACCTGGTGAGAACAGGCAAAGGCGAAGAAACCTACAATCTGGCCGAGGTGCCTGCAAATACCATCGTTGTTGCTGACTTGGCTGCTGCCGTGCAAGACATTATTGCAGGGGATAGATAATGGGTAATGCCGTGTTGTATGTGCGGGCGCTGTTGTTTTATGTCGGACTGTTTGCATTCACCATTCCTTTTTCAATACTTGCACTTATATTGATCCCCATGCCCTCAGCGGTCACGCGTTCACGCTGGGTGAGTCGATGGGCCTACTGCGTGTTATGGTGGTTGAAAATCACTTGTAACTTAAGCTATGAAGTCAAAGGCCGTGAACATATACCCAACACAGCCTCTATCATTCTTTGCAAGCATCAATCGGCATGGGAAACCATCGCTCTCCAAGCTATTTTCCCTCCGCAAGTATGGGTGCTTAAAAGAGAGTTACTGATGCTGCCCTTTCTGGGCTGGGCATTGTGGGCGGTTGGTTCCATTCCGATTGACCGCAGTTCAGGCCGCGAAGCGTTGAAAAAGCTGGTCAATCACGGCAAAAACCGTCTCAAACGCGGTTTGTGGGTAGTCATCTTTCCTGAAGGCACACGCACTGCACCGGGCGCACGCGGCAAATACCATATCGGCGGTGCCTGGCTGGCTTCGCATAGCAACAGCACTGTCGTTCCGGTAGCGCATAATGCCGGCCGGTTCTGGCGCAAGAGTTCTATCCTTAAATATCCTGGCGTCATCCAGGTTGTGATTGGCCAGCCGATTGATACCACTGGACTGAAGCCGGATGCGGTGAATAAACTGGTGGAAGACTGGATAGAAACCGAGATGCAATCCCTGTGATCACGGCAGTATGATAGAACAAGTGCTGCAACTGCCCGACGGGCAAACCATTGCTTACCAGCTTGATCTGCGGGTGCGCAGAACCATAGGCCTTAAAATCACTGCTCAAGGCCTGGTAGTGCACGCGCCCAAACGCATTAATGCCAGCCAGTTACAGCAAGTACTGTTGCAAAAAGCGAGCTGGATCCAGCAGAAACTCGCATTGCGTGAAAATAATCAGGTAAGCCCCATGCAGTGGCTGGATGGCGAGCCGCTGATGTTTATGGGACAGGATATTGTTTTGTCCCTGCAACATCATGCCACCAATAAAGCCGTCACGTTGCAGGGCAACCAGTTGTTAGTCCGGTCGCCGCAGATAGATCAGCAAGCGTTTGTTGCCCGTAAAGTATTGCAGTGGTTTGCCCAGCAGGCGCTGCCCGATTTTAAACGGCGGGTAGAGTTGATTGCTGCGCAAATGGGTGAAAAAGTGAGCGGTGTGGCGCTCTCGAATGCGCGTTCACGCTGGGGCAGCTGTAACAGCCGTAAACAAATCCGCTTGAACTGGCGGTTGATACAAGCGCCGCCGCATATTATCCAATATGTGATTTGCCACGAGATGGCGCATCTGAAAGAGATGAACCATTCAGCCAGATTTTATGCGGTGCAGGCAAGTCTTTTTCCCAATCATGTGCAAGCGGAAAAAGAACTGAAAGCACTATCAGCCATTTTGCATCGCATGGCCTGATCAAACTTGGTGAGCACTAAAACCGCTAGCGCGACTGTTTGATGACTGCCACCAACTGGTCCAGTACCGCGCTCCAGCCTTCCTGAAAGCCCATCGCCTCATGCCGCTGTTTAGAGGCTGCGTCGGCATGCAAGGCGTAAGCCGTGTAACGCGTGCCGTTCGGGGTCGCTTCCAGGACGATACTGGCCGTCATCATGAATTCTGCGCATTCATGGCCGGGAGACTGTTCAGGCGTTTTGGCTGGCCTGAATCCGGGTTCCAGCGCATTGGTCCAGGTCAGTTTCTTGCCGGGGATGACTTCAAGGTAACAGCCACTGTTGGGAAACTGCTGGCCTTCTGGCGATTGCATGACCGTGCGGAAAAGGCCGCCGGGCTTGAGGTCAATTTCACAATCTACCGTTTTCCATGGCAGCGGACAGAACCATTGTTTGAGATGTTCCGGTGTCGTCCACGCCTGCCAAATTTCTTCCGGTAATACATCGACTTCTTTTTCCAGTACTAAATCCAGTTCCGGGTTGATTTCTATTGCCATATACACTCTCCTTTTAGTCTGGGAATTGGGCATAACGGTTATAACTTAGAAGTCCCTGACGACGGATTAGATTAGTTTATTCTATTCGCAAGCCAGATACCTGTGAAAATGGTGAGCATACCCAGGAATTGATACAGATGGAAAGCTTCTTGCAACAGCAGCGTGGAAAGCACCGAACCAAAAATTGGCATGGCATGGATAAATACACTGGCACGTACCGATCCAACCAGCGTCACCGCTTTTGAATATGCCAGCAGGGCTATCACAGACGGGAAAATGCCGATATAGACCAGTATCCACAACGTTTGCGGATTTTGCAGGTGTATGGATGTGGTCTGCAGTTCCCACAGGCAAAGCGGTAACAGGAGAGTTAAGGCAATCATCACCTGGCATAACATCAACCCGGTGCGGTTGATGGATGCCGGAATGTCTTTCAGCCAAAGTGTATACAAGGCCCAGAACATCATCGCCAGGAAGATAATCACATCGCCTTCTGCAAAGGCTAGCGTTAGCAGTATTTGCAAGTCACCATGTGAGACGACAATCAATACGCCTGTCAGCGAAACCAGTAAGCCGATGAATTGGCTGGCTGGCAATGTTTTCCGGTAAAACAGAAAACCGAAGATCGCAACCAGGAATGGAATGAACGAGTTGAGGATGATGCCATTGGTGGCGCTGGTGGTATGCAAGCCCCAATACACCAGTAAATTAAAGGCCGCGACGCCGGTAAAGGCCGTGCCGAAAATATGCCAGCGATAGGCCTGGTAATGGACACGGTCTCGCAGAAATGGCCGCAGGGCAAAAGGGAGCAGGCACACTAAAGCGATGCTCCAGCGAATGAACGACAAAGTGACCGGTGGCACTTCCGCGTTGATGGCGCGTCCGGCAATAAAGTTACCTGCCCACAGCAAAGGCGGCAATAAGAGTAACAGTAAGATACGCCAGTCTAAGGTGGCTGGAGGGGAGTCTGACATAGTGAAAGTGAAAACAGATAAGCGAGGATTGTAAGTGGCAATCCGCAAGCTGCAAAGCATCAGGCCTGTAAATGCAAAAAGGGGCTTTTAGCCCCTTGTTAAAAACGATGTGCCGATGTGGTCAGGCTGCGCCCAGTTGTACAGGCGTTAACTGAATCAATTTTTTGACCAGGCCAGGATGCTGCTCCGCATGCGCTTCTTTCAGGCATGCTTTAGCACAGCTGACACATTTTCCACAGTCGGCGCCTACGCCTAGCTGCTCTTTCAAATGCTTAACGGTTTTGGCGCCGTCCCTGACTGCCTGATGAACCTGGCGCTCGGTCACTGCATTACAAACGCAAACGTACATATGGTCTCAAATTAGGTTACTAATGATAATTATTATCATTTATTGAGATTCTGTCAAGCCCAGTTTGGTTCCGGCAAGGCGTGAAAAAAGCCGCAAAAGCGGCTTAATTCAAAGATTGTAAAAACAACGTATGGCTAGTCAGTTTCTATCTGTGTTTGCAGGTAGTTCGGCAATGTGACGTCTGTAATCAGTCGCTGCTGAGTTTCCAGCCAGTCAATGGCTTCTTCACAGGCTTCCAGCAACTCAGTCAGCAAATCACGTGTAACGTAATCCTGTAATTTTTCAGCTTCAGCGATCGCTTCAATCAACTGCGGGCGCTGTACATCTTTTTCAAAACTCAGGTCGCCTTGCAGGCATTCCACAACCTCTTCACCAATCAGCAGTTTACCGAGATTTTGCAGGTTGGGCAGGCCATCCAGAAACAGGATGCGTTCAATCACTTCATCCGCTTCTTTCATGACGCGGATGGATTGTTTGTACTGGTAGTCGTTTAATCTTTCCAGGCCCCATTTCCTGAACATACGCGCATGCAGAAAATACTGGTTGATAGAGGTCAGCTGGTTTTTAAGCACTTTGTTCAAAGTGCTGATAATCTGTTTTTCGCCTTTCATACCGGCTCCTTAAACTGCAACAGCAGGGCCGTCGCCCATCTGGCTTTGGCAGTAGTTTTCAATACCGATCAGTTTGATCAGGCTTAATTGTTTTTCAAGCCAATAGGCGTGGTCCATCTCTGTGTCTTCCAGTTGCACCAGCAACATTTCTTTAGTGACAAAGTCTTGCGCTTGCTCACAAGCATCCATGGCTTTTTTCAGGTGCTTGACTACGGCATATTCCAGGTCAAGGTCAGATTCGAGCATGGACTTCACATCTTTGCCAATATGGATAGGATCGCGCTTGGTAAGATTGGGAGTACCTTCAAGGAACAGGATGCGTTGAATTAATGCGCGGGCATGTTCACGTTCATGCAGGGACTCGTGGAGGATGCGTTGGGAAATTACTCCCAGGCCCATGTCGGCATACATTTCACCGTGAATCAGATACTGGTCGGTAGCGGTTAATTCGCCAGCCAGCAAATCATTCAGAATATCTACAATTTTTTTATCGCCTTTCATCATCGGCTCCTGTATGCATTTTCAATGAAGTGCATGATACAGGAAAATGGAAAGTATGCAATAAAAAATACAATGTAACTTATTGATTTAAAATGAGTTTTTAAACACTAATATAAATGAAAATCGTTCTTGATCCAGTATTTCTCAGGCAGAATTAAAGGCTGCTAAAAACTAGATTAGCAGCTGCAAGTCATGCGCGATATTGGCCGGTTTTTCACCATAGCCCAGGTAAATGCGCGGTGCGCCTGTTTTATCAAATACATATAACCCGGCACTATGGTCCACGGTGTAGCCGTCCTCGCCTGCCTCACTCACTTTAGCGGCATAGACTTTATATTCTGCCAGGTTAGCAGCGACTTCAGCAGGTGTGCCGCGCAGGCCAATAAAGCGTGCATCAAACCCTGGTACAAATTGCGCAAGTACTTCCTGCGTATCGCGCTCGGGGTCTACAGTAACAAATAACACCTGTACATCATTCGCCTTGTCACCCAGTAGTTTCATGGTTTGCTTGAGGTCGCTCATGGTGGTCGGGCAGACATCGGGACAGTGGGTATAGCCAAAAAACAGCACGACTACCTTGCCTTTGAAGTCATCGATACTACGTAGCTTGCCAGTGTGGTCAGTCAGGCTCAACGGTTTACCAAACTGCGTACCGGTGAGGTCAGTGCCGATAAAGCTGGAGGTTTTGTCAGGTTGGCAACCTGACAGCAGACTGGTCACTAATGCTGCGATTAACCAAAGCCACGTGAAACGAGTGCGCATGCAAAAATCCTTGTAAATCATCATTGAAATGGATTCTAGCATAGGCGAAAAGCGTGCAGATTGGTTTACAATACTAGTTTTTGACGATTGACGGATTAAAGGCGAGTTTAAATGGCAATACCAAGTTCGATGGCAGACCGTGACGGCGTTATCTGGTATGACGGCAAAATGGTCAACTGGCGTGATGCCACTACCCATGTATTAACCCACACCTTGCATTACGGCATGGGCGTATTTGAAGGTGTGCGTGCGTACAAAACTGATAAAGGCACCGCTATTTTCCGTTTGAAAGAACACACTGACCGTTTGTTCCGCAGTGCGCATATCCTGGGTATGAAAATGCCGTTTGATAAAGCGACCATGATCGAGGCACAAAGAGCTGCTGTGCGTGAAAACAACCTCGAATCTGCCTACATGCGCCCGATGGCGTTTTACGGTGCAGAAGCGATGGGTATCTCAGCCAAAACGTTATCGACACACGTCATTGTTGGTGCCTGGAGCTGGGGCGCGTATATGGGGGAAGAAGCGATTACCAAAGGTATCCGCGTGAAGACTTCTTCTTTTGCACGTCACCACGTGAATATCACCATGTGTAAGGCTAAAGCGAACGGCAACTACATGAACAGCATCCTGGCACATCAGGAAGCTGCACAAGATGGTTACCAGGAAGCGTTGTTGCTGGACGTGGATGGTTTCGTGGCTGAAGGTTCCGGCGAGAATATTTTCATTATCCGTAACGGCAAGCTGTATACACCGGATTTAACTTCAGCGCTGGAAGGCATCACCCGCGACACGATTGTCACGTTGGCCAAAGAGGAGCTTGGCCTGGAAGTAATTGAAAAGCGTATTACCCGCGATGAGGTTTACAGTGCTGATGAAGCCTTCTTTACCGGTACGGCCGCTGAAGTGACGCCTATCCGCGAACTTGATAACCGCGCGATTGGTGAAGGCACGCGTGGCCCGATCACTGAAAAACTGCAAAGCCTGTATTTCGATGTGGTTAAAGGTAAAAATGCCAAATATGAACATTGGCTGACTTTGGTTTAAGTTAATAAAGGTTTCAAGTCACTAATGGCTGTGTGCGGGAGAAGCTGAATGTCTGATGTAAAAGAGTTTGAAGTAGATGGTAACGACTTGCCACTGCATTGCCCGACCAAGGAAGTCGCTTTGTGGGCCTCACATCCACGCGTATTTCTGGATGTGGCTAAAACCGGGGAAGTTGCCTGCCCTTATTGCGGCACCAGATTCAAGCTCAAGCCTGGCACCCAAGTGCACCATCATTAAACCATTATTTAAAGCAAAACCCACGCATTGCGTGGGTTTTGTTATATAGATTAAAGTGTTTTCCAAAGTTGCCGCATGATGCCTTGTGTCTCTTCTGCACCACTGGTTAAAAATTGCAGTTGGTTTTGATCATTGGCATTGTTCAGCAAGCCTTTTTCTGCCAACACCTGCTGTAAACGCTTGGCAACCGCAGACCCGGTATCAATCAATGTCACACCCGGCCCTACGATCTGTTGAATATGGTGACGCACAAATGGGTAGTGCGTGCAGCCCAGTACGATGGTGTCGGCCCCGGCAGCTATCAAGGGCTGGCAATAAGTTTGCAGCAGGCCAATGGTTTCCGGATGGTCCAGTAAGCCTTGTTCTATGCGTTCCACCAGGCCTACGCACGCTTGCGTCACGACTTGCACACCGTTCCCATAATGCTCCAGCAACGCCGCAAATTGGGCGCTTTGCAAAGTGCCGGTAGTGGCGAGTACGCCGATGACATTGTTTTTGCTGGCGGCTGCCGCGGGTTTAACTGCAGGTTCCATGCCGATAATCGGTAAAGGAAAATGCTCACGCAGCGGGCTGATGGCCGCTGCGGTGGCGGTATTACAGGCGACTACCAGCGCTTTGGCACCTTGGGCAACCAAGATGTCCGCAAGGGTAAAACACCGTTGCTGGATTTTTACCGCAGATTGATTGCCATATGGTGCATAGGCACTATCGGCAAAATAGATGAAATGCTCGTGTGGAAGCTGGCGCGTAAGGTGCTTGAGGACGGTGAGTCCGCCCACACCTGAATCCATCACGCCAACCGGGGCACTGCCTGCAATCGCTGGGCACATCGAAATGGCACGGGTTGATTTATAATGAGCGGATTATATAGGATTTTAGTCAGGTTTCAGGAATGGCAAATCGGCTGAGCAAGATTTACACACGTACCGGGGACAGTGGCACCACTGGCCTTGGCGATGGTTCGCGGGTTACCAAGTTCGACTTGCGCGTGCAGGCGATGGGCGAAGTCGATGAGCTGAATGCTGTACTGGGAATGTTGCTGATCGAAGAGTTGCACGCCGATGTGCGCGAGCAGCTGGAAGCTATCCAGCATGATTTGTTTGATATGGGTGGCGAGCTCAGCATGCCTGGGCATACCTTTATGCAGGCGGGGCGCGTTGCTATCCTTGAGCAAGTCCTGGATGGTTGGAATGCCGAGCTGAGTCCGTTGAAAGAATTTATATTACCCGGCGGCAGCCGGGCTTCGGCGGTGTGTCATCTGGC
Organism: Methylophilus sp.; assembly: GCF_035460085.1. Taxonomy (GTDB): domain Bacteria; phylum Pseudomonadota; class Gammaproteobacteria; order Burkholderiales; family Methylophilaceae; genus Methylophilus. The sequence goes on along the minus strand of NZ_DATHWZ010000032.1, from coordinate 7,707 downwards.
GCGTACTGTGTGCCGCCGTGCCGAGCGCGTGTTGCATGCCTTGCATGCGCAATCTCCGGTTACTGCCGTCAATCTGCAATACCTGAATCGCTTGTCAGACCTGTTATTTGTATTATGTCGTACCTTGAATCGGCATGCCGGTGTTCCGGATGTGCTTTGGAATAACCAACATAAACTTTAATGCGCATGATGCGCTGATGTTCACTGAGTAATGATTAAACAATTTCTGCAAAAAGTATTTGGCAAACGCGGTCAGCAACCAGGTCAAACCTCCGAGCCTGGCCAAACTTCAAAAAAAGGTAAATCATCTACGGTGCAGGTGATTTCGGCTAGCAAACACAAGATCAATCCCAAGCTGATTAGCCAGGCTGCCCTGAAGACCTGCGACGGCCTGCAAAAAGCCGGGTTTGAGGCCTATATCGTTGGTGGCGCTGTGCGCGACTTATTATTGAACCATCCGCCCAAGGACTTTGATATCGCTACCAATGCGACGCCGGAACAGGTAAACAAAGCATTCCGGCGTTCGCGTATTATTGGCCGTCGTTTCCGCCTGGTGCATGTGTTGTGGGGGCAGGAAACGATAGAAGTATCTACTTTCCGTGGTCACCACCAAAGCGAAGGTGATGGCGAGACCAACGACAGTGGCCGTATTATCCGGGACAATATTTTTGGCTCGATTGAAGAAGACTCAGTCAGGCGTGACTTCACCGCCAATGCGCTTTATTACGATCCCAAACGCCAGGAAGTGCTGGACTTCCACAATGGCGTGGCGGATATCCGTGCCAAAACCTTGCGCATTATCGGTGACCCGGTCAAGCGATACCAGGAAGATCCGGTGCGTATGCTGCGCGCCGTGCGTCTCTCGGCCAAACTTGGTTTAACACTCGAGCAGACTACCGAAGCTCCGATTCGTAAACTGGCAGACTTGCTGGAAGATGTGCCACCCAGCCGCCTGTTTGATGAAATGCTTAAATTGTTTTTATCAGGGCATGCGATCGAAAGTATCAGTGCCTTACGCGCGCAGCATTTACATCATGGATTGTTGCCTTTGCTGGATGTGGTGCTGGAACAGCCGCTAGGCGAAAAATTCGTCATGCTGGCCCTGAAAAATACCGATGATCGCATTCTGGCAGGCAAGTCTTCAAATCCGAGTTTCTTGTTTGCGACCTTGCTTTGGCATGAAGTGTTGCAAGCCTGGCTGGAAAACCAGAAGCGTGGCGAGCCTTTGATTCCGGCGTTGCACCTGGCAATGAACGAAATCATTGATAAACAGGGCGAGAAAATGGCGATCCATAATCGCTACACAGCCACCATGAAAGAAATCTGGGCCATGCAGCCACGCTTTGAACAGCGCTCCGGCAAACGACCATATGCCTTGCTGACCAACCCGAAATATCGGGCAGGCTATGACTTCTTGTTATTGCGCTGCGCGTCTGGCGAGTTGCCTGAAGAGCTTGGTGAATGGTGGACAAGATTTGCCGACGCCGGCACCGAAGAACGTACCAATATGCTGTTACCTGAAAGCGGTTTGCAAAAACGCCGTCGCCGTCCACGCAAGAAAAAACCGGCAGCTACGAATGGTGAGTCGGCGTAATGGCCCTGGCCTTGATTGCGCTCGGCAGTAATTTGCAGCAGCCACAGGTGCAGGTAGCCAACGCCATTCAGGTGTTATCACAAACGCCAGGTTTGAGCTTAGTGAAAGCTTCCAGCCTGTATGCTACTGCGCCAATAGGCTACGACAACCAGCCTGACTTTATCAATGCAGTTGTTCAGGTGGCTACCGACATCCCTGCGCCAGAATTGATGGAATTATTGCTGAAGATTGAACAAGCATTCGGGCGCGAGCGGCCTTTTCCCAATGCGCCGCGGATTCTGGACCTCGATCTGCTTGATTATGCCAGTATGCGCATGCACACCTCACATCTCACATTGCCACATCCGCGCATGCATGAACGCGGCTTCGTCATTTTGCCGCTGGCTGAAATTGTGCCTGACTTTGTACTGCCACAAGGGCAGACTGTTGTAGAATGGGCAACAGAATTCCCGCATGATGATGTGCGAAAACTGGACCTGTGACTGAACGAGCAATAACAATGTTTACCCGTTTTCCTTATGTTGTAATCGAAGGCCCGATCGGCAGTGGCAAAACCACGCTGGCACGCATGTTGGCAGATAAGTTTTCGGTAGAGTTGCTATCAGAAAAAGCTGAATCTAACCCTTTCCTGACCCGTTTCTATCAGGATGCCCAGCGTTATGCCTTGCCGACACAGCTGTTTTTCCTGTTCCAGCGTTCACGCCAGATTGAAGACATGGCGCAACGGGATATGTTTGGCCAGCCCACGGTGTCAGATTTTTTCCTGGAAAAAGACCCGCTGTTTGCGCGCCTGAACCTGGATGATGAAGAATATTCTTTGTATCACCAGATTTACCATCACCTGCAGCTTAAAGCCCCAAAGCCTGATCTGGTGGTATATTTGCAAACGCCGATAGATGCGCTGGTGGACCGGATCGAAGAGCGCAATATCAGTTATGAGCAGGATATGCCGCGTGAGTATATTGCGCGCCTGGCCGAAGCCTACAGCGAGTTTTTCCACACATATGACGCCTCACCATTGCTGATTGTAAACAACGAAAAGCTCAATATTATTAAAGACCCGGAAGCATTTGATCTGCTGATCGAGCGCATTAATCAGATCAAGAGCAGCCGCGAATACTTTAATCCTAATTTTTAATTAAATGTATTTGCGGGCAAACTCCCGCGTTGCATGGTCTATCGAAATAAGTGCAGAGAATCATCATGCATTACATCAACATGGATTCCGGCCACAACGTTTGATATCTCTCGTGAGCTAGCCTGCGCCGTCACACTTAGTTGGTCTTGCAAGCTTTGCTTCTTGAGTTTAACCCTATATGTATCTTAAAAGTACCAGCCGACTATGCTAAACGCTTTATTATCACGTGCAAACGCCGGCGAAAAAATTGCCATGCTCACTTGCTATGACGCCACTTTTGCCAAGCTGATGCATTTGGCCGGCGTGGACATGCTGCTGGTCGGTGATTCATTAGGCATGGTCATACAAGGTGGTGACAGCACCCTGGGCGTCACCATGCAGGACATGCTGTATCACACCAGTATTGTGGCTAAGGGCGCGCCCAATGCCGTGATCATGAGTGATATGCCAGTGGATAGTTACGAGCACGACCTCACAGTTGCCTTGCAAAATGCACGTGCCTTGATTGAGGCTGGTGCGCATATCGTCAAGATTGAAGGTGGTGGTCACATGGTGGAAACCGCCCGCTACCTGGTTGAAAACGGTGTGTCTGTGTGTGCGCACCTTGGGTTCACACCGCAATCGGTAGAAAAACTCGGCGGTTATAAAATCCAGGGTAAAACTGAAGAGGCTGGCCAGGTAATATTAAATGATGCTTTAGCCATGACCAATGCTGGCGTTAGCATGGTGTTGTTTGAAATGGTCCCTGCCGCGCTCGCAACCCGCGTGACTAAAAGTATTCCTGTGCCGACCATAGGCATCGGCGCCGGTCCTGGCTGTAGTGGTCAGGTGCTGGTATTGCAGGATTTATTAGGGATTTATACAGGACCAGCAGAAAAGCTTGCTCAAGATTACAAAGCCCCGAGGTTTGCACAAAATTTCCTGGGTCAGTCTGGTGACATCGAGAAAGCGATAATAAACTACGTTCAAGCTGTAAAATGCGGTCAGTTTCCGGCCGCGCAACATAGTTATTAAAAAAGATTGATTTATTCCACCCATGATGGCTGATGGTGTTTGATCAACAATGACTACCATGAGATTACTTGCAATCGAATCCTCTACCGAATTTCTTTCATTATCTGTGCAAACAGAGGAAGGTATTCATGCATTCCATGAAGCAACCGGGCCTGCTGCTTCACAGCGTATCCTGCCGGAAATCCAGCGCTTGCTGGCTGAGGCCAGGGTAAAACTGGCCGAACTGGATGGTATTGTGTATGGCACCGGCCCTGGGGCATTTACCGGCGTGCGGGTGGCTGTAGGCGTCACCCAGGGCTTGGCGTTTGGTGCCAACCTGCCTGTGGTTGGGGTAAGCTCTGTGCAGGCGGTGGCACAGGCAGCCTGGCTGGAAACCGGGGCTGAAAAAGTGCTGGTGTGTCTGGATGCCCGGATGGGTGAGGTATACCATGCCGCGTTAATCAAACAACAGCACGACTGGTTAGAAGTTTCGCCGCCAGTGGTGTGCAAGCCACATGAGGTGCCAGCGATTGCGGGTGATGGCTGGTTGGCGGCAGGTTCAGGCTGGGCTGTATTTGGTGAAGTACTCTCAGCGCAATATACTCAACAGATCAGCCATGTTCACGCGGAAATCATGCCTACTGCCAATGCCATGCTAATCATTGCAACCCCCAGATTTATTGTCGGTGACACGCAGTCAGCACAACAGGCGGCACCACTTTATATACGTAACCGCGTGGCATTAACCGCTGCCGAGCGCGCGCAAGGGCAAACATTGTAGGGTTGATGGATGAGCGCATTACCTAAATACCAGCCACAGTTCCGGGTCATGTCTTATGAAGACCTGATCGCAGTTTGCCGCATAGAACCGACTATTTACAGCCACCCGTGGACCTACGGTAATTTCAAGGATTCACTGGATTCAGGCTATTGTGCATGGGTGATGGAAATGTCCGGTGAAATCATAGGCTATGCGCTCGTCATGATGGTGCTGGATGAGGCGCATCTGTTGAATATCAGTGTGGCACAGGCGCATCAGGGCCAAGGGCTGGGAAGAGCGTTGCTTGGGCATATGATAGAAATTTCCAGGCATCGGCTTGCGGCAAATATGTTTCTTGAAGTACGTGAAAGCAATACCAAAGCGATTGCTTTATACGAAACGATGGGTTTTTGTGAAATGGGCATTCGTCGTCATTATTACCCGACCAAATCAGGACGTGAAGATGCCGTGCTGATGGGAGTCGCCTTGTAGGGCTTAGTATGACGAGAGATATTGAAAACAGGAGCATGCTGTGAGTCTGGGGCGTGAGGATATATTGCGGGAATTGGAGTTGTTGCCTGTCTGGCGGTTGCGCGCACCAGCGGCGGAAAACGCATTGCCAGCCATGGCCCTGACGACTGCACCTGAAAGATCGACAGAGACGCCCATTGAAAAAAACGTTCTGGCATTGTCTGATCCCGCAGATGTGGAGCCGGTAACCGAACTCAGGGCTGAGCGCGAGCCTGCTCCGGTAGTGGAGATATCTGAAAACACGCAACTGGAGGCAACGCCAGCGCCACTGATTCAATCACCCTGGGTTTTAATGTGCCCGCGATTGGATGACCCTGCTGCGCAAGCGCTACTGGAAAATATTGTGCGTGCCTTGAAACTGGCGCCTGAGGAGTCACACGTTTCTCACCAGCCTGTAAAACTCGCGCAAGTACAAAGCCGGTTTGCTATTTTGTTTGGCCTGGAAGCCGCCAATACATTTTTGGGAACCAATCACGGTGATCTGGCTTCTATACGTGGCCAGTTATTCACGCACGCCGAGATGCACTACGTCATTACACATCATCCGGATGCCATGCTAGCTCATCCTTTGTTGAAAAAAGAAGTCTGGCATGATTTGTGTCTGCTATTGGCCGAAAAGTAATGCTGGCTGAGAAGTCAGGACAATCATCTCGCAAAAAAATAAAACCGGGCTAGTTGTAGCTGGCGACCTGGCCCCCATATAATCAAAACTATTAGTGAGGAAAATCATGATGCGTCAAATGTTCAAGATTGTGTTGTTAGCCAGTGTGTTAATGCTGTCTGGTTGTGGCTATAACCAGTTTCAATCACTGGATGAAGAAACGAAGGCAAGCTGGTCTGAAGTCTTAAACCAATACCAGCGCCGGGCTGACCTGGTGCCTAACCTGGTTTCCACTGTGAAGGGCTACGCCAATCATGAAGAAAAAGTATTGACTGAAGTGACCGAAGCGCGCGCTAAAGTAGGCAGCATGCAGGTGACGCCGGAATTGCTGAATGACCCGGAAGCGTTTGCTAAATTCCAGGCTGCACAAGGTCAGTTAACCAGTGCCTTGTCGCGCCTGATGGTGGTGTCTGAAAACTACCCTGACCTGAAAGCCGATGCCAGCTTCCGTGATTTGCAGGCACAACTGGAAGGCACCGAAAATCGTGTGACTGTGGCGCGTAACCGTTATATTGAGGCGGTGAAGCAATACAATGTGACGGTGCGTAGTTTCCCCAATAACCTGACTGCCATGATGTTCGGCTACCAGCCAAAACCATCGTTCACTGTAGAGAATGAAAAAGCGATTTCATCTGCACCAAAAGTAGATTTTGGCGATAAATAATTGTTGATGGCTTTGAAGTTGATGTTGTCGGTGTGGTTGCGTGCGCTGCTGGTTTGCAGCCTGTTGATGACTGGTACGAGCGCACTCGCCGCCAATGGTCTGGTCGATATTCCGCCGTTAAGCAATGCCGTCACTGATTTGACACGGACGCTGTCGGCGGAAGAGCAGACGGCCCTCAACGAAAAACTGTCACAGTTTTCGCAGCAGACCGGTTCACAAATCGCCGTCCTGATATTGCCTACTACGCAACCTGAAGATATTGCCCAGTTCGGCATCCGTTTGGCTGATACGTGGAAAATTGGCCGCGAAAAGCAGGATGATGGTGTCATCGTGATCGTGGCCAAACAAGACCGTAAAATGCGGATTGAAGTCGGTTATGGTCTTGAAGGCGCTATCCCTGATGCGGTCGCCAAGCGTATTGTTTCTGAACAGCTCAGCCCCGCATTCAAGCAAGGCCAATTTTATCAGGGCCTGCATGTGGCGACTGATAGCTTGATTAAACTGATCCAGGGCGAACAATTACCGGCACCTGCCAAAGGTCAAACGGCGTCAGGTCAACAGGGCTTGATGCACTGGCTGCCTATCCTGATGTTTGCTGCCATCTTCCTCGGCGCTATTTTGCGCGGTATGCTTGGCTCGTTTTTTGGTAGTGCCCTGACTGGCGGCGCCCTTGCAGTACTTGCTGGTTTCCTCGGCGCAACGCTTTTGGTCATGGGGCTGGTCGGCCTTGCCGCATTTATCTTCACCCTGGCCATGGGTGGCGGTCAGGGTGGTTTGCCGATAGGTGGATTTCCCGGCGGCTTTGGCGGCGGAGGTGTTGGCCGCGATATATTCAGCGGCGGCGGTGGCGGTTTTGGTGGCGGTGGCGCGTCAGGAGATTGGTAATGAAACCGGTACACCCTTTCAGGCGTTTTTTTCGGCATCTCACCAGCCACCCATGGCAGGTCAAGCGCCATTTCTCTGAGGCTGCTTTGCAACATATCGAACACGCAATCGCAGCGAATGAGCATCAGCATGCCGGTGAAATCCGTGTCGTTATTGAATCCGGTCTGCCGCTTTCTTCCATTATGCAGGGCGTGTCGCCGCGGCAACGGGCGATACAACTGTTCGGGCAACTGAATATCTGGGATACTGAACAGAACAACGGCGTACTGATTTACCTGATGCTGGCGGACAAAGATGTAGAGATTATCGCTGACCGGGGCATACACAAGCATGTGCAACCGCAGGGCTGGCAGCATATCTGCCAGCAGATGGAAGGAATGTTTAGAAGTGGGCAGTTTGAACAGGGTGTTACACACGGCATTACCGCGATTGGCGAGCATCTTGCAGAATACTTTCCGCCACAAGCGACCCCACGCAACGA